>CALODP010000016.1:0-113208 GCA_942492055.1 uncultured Ignavibacteriales bacterium
TCGAAATCGATTTGATGCATTTCATATTTCTTTAACAGAGAGTGGATATACAAACCGGTTCCTCCGACGAGAAAAGGTTGAGTTCCGTTAGAGAATACTTTTCCCAAAGCTTTGTAAAAAGTCTTTTGAAATTGAAAGAGATTATACTCTTCTGTAGGTTCGAGTATATTTATCAGATGATAAGGGATGTTCTTCTCATTAACAGAGTATTCATTCAGATCCTTACCGGTTCCGATATCCATCCCTTTGTAAACCTGGCGGGAATCGGCTGATATTATTTCACCATTGAATCTATTGGCCATATCAACAGCCAGCTTAGTTTTGCCAACAGCTGTAGGCCCTAATACGATAACTACTTTATTATTCATACAAATCTAATCTCAAGAAGCTAAACCGAAAAGGCAACAGGCAAAGTAATAATAAATGTAGCCCCTTCTCCCAAATCGCTTTGAACTTCTATCGTTCCTCCGTGTTCTTCAACTATTTTCTTCGTAACTGATAATCCTAATCCGGTTCCTTCTTTTTTACCGTGCGACATAAAGGGCTCGAAAATTCTATCTTGCAGTGTTTCGGGAATTCCCAATCCGAAATCCCTGAAATATATTTTTACTTTATCTTCAACCAGCTTGGTAGTCAATACAATATTTCCACCGTCCGGCATAGCGTCGCACGCGTTTTTTATGATGTGATTAAAGCATTGGAAAAACTCTTTAATATCGACCTTTACTTTAATCTCACTATCAAATTCATTTTGTACAATACAATTTCTGGAACGAATAAAAGATTCCACCCTTCCCAGATAATCATCTAGCAATTCGCTGAGATTGGTAGTAACACTACGCAAAACAGATTGTCCCTCTGAATAGCTCGATGTAGATTGAACCAAATCGGCTATATTGTTAAGCTGATCGAGTAGCATTTCCAAAACTTTTTCCGCGCTTTCGGGAAGCCCCTTTGTTTTGAGATGTTCCGCGTAACGCTTACTAACAAGAATCGGTTTCTTGATATCCTGAATTAAGAAGTTGGCCATTTTCCCGAGAGAAGAGATTCTTTCCGACTTCAGGAATTTCTCCAACAGTTCGGCGTTTTGCAATGCCAATGCAGCATGAATGGAGAGAGCATCCAGAAACTCTTCGTCCAGTTTGGAAAACTTACCATTCTTCGAATTTAGTAATTGTAAAACTCCTACGGCCTCTTCGTTCTTATCTTTGATCGGGAAACAGAGCATACTCTTGGTTTGATAGCCACTTGATTTATCAAAAGAGCGATTGAATCTTTCGTCTTTGTCAACTTCCTCGAGATTAATTATCTCTCCGCTCTGAGCTACCCATCCGGCAAGGCCTTCACCGAACTTCAGCTTTATTTCTTTAAACTCATCACCGATAAAAACCTTCGACCAGATTTCGTGTTTTTCTTTTTCAACAAGATAGAGTGTTCCTCTGTCGGCATTGGTCAAATCGAGAGCGACATCAACTATATTCTGAAGGACATCATCGATTTTTATATTACTATTAACAAGCTGCGCAGCCTTATTTATCCTATCGAGCTGTTCATAAGTTAGACCTTCATTAACGGTTTCGATTGTTCTGATCTCTTCTTCCGCTTCCTGAATCGCCTCTTCCTCTTCGAGGATTAACTCTTTCTCCAACTCATCGGCAGAAATATCTTCAAGAATTTCTTCCGATGGTTCTTCCGGAACATTTATCTCATCTAAGTTATCCGGTGTAGTATTATGCGCAATTTCTTCTTTCGCTTCTTCGGAATGTAATTCGTCCTCAGTCTCTTCGGGAAGATCTATAGGCTCACTTTGCATTGATGCTTCATATTCTTTCAGGCTATCGAGTGAAAGCCCATCCATATCTATCTCATCTTCTGTGGTATTTTCCTCTTCCAATTCCGACATAAACGAGGGATCAAATACTTCATCTTCTTCGGGAACTAAATTCTCAATTGTACTTGAAGGTAATTCCCCATCCATATCCACACTATGGCTTTCCTCTTGCGGCTCTTCTTCTTTTAGGAGGTCCTTGATAGATTCATCCTCTATTGCGGCCAAAGGAGAAACGAACTCTTCTCCTATTTCTTCATCGACAGGGATTTCATCATCCTCTTCGGAGGTATCATCAGGTACAGCGGCGTAGATATTTCTCAGAATTTCGTCATTTTGTTCTATCAGATTATCGATTTCAGCTTTCGCCAAAGAAATAACATAGGAATCTCGAAGAGCAATCGCGGTAGAATGCCTTATGTTTCCCTCAAGAAACTCTTCCTGCCCGAAGAAATCTTTGGTAGAAAATATTGTCGAATAAGCCTTCCCTTCTTCCTGCTCTCTGATTAAGTTTACCTCTCCACTTAAAACAAGATATATCGTATCGGAGGCATCCCCTTCTCTGAAAAGAATCTCTCCCTCATTGAGGGTGATCAGAGCACCGCGAATATTATCGAAAGCAAGATTTTCCGTATCAATATTCTTTAGAAGCTTGTTGCTCTTAAGAGTCTTTATTAATTGATTTTCCATATCATTAATCTCTTGTAATGATGAAGTTAAGTGAAGAATTATTATTCGCCCGAAAGTATCTGTCCGAGAATGACAATACAATGTTCAGATTAATAAAAAAGTTCGGCAATTGCAATTTACAACCTACAACTAAATACTTCAACGCTTTATTAAACGCAATTATTATTCAACAGGTTTCTCTCCCCATATTTTACGGCACTCTAAGGGGTTGCAATATTATTGTTGTGCGGTGCAAGATCATTTTGTTGAGGTGCAAAATGACTTCCGAGCAATGCAAGATCATTTTGTTGAGGTGCAAAATCATTTCCGAGCAATGCAAGATCATTTTCTTGAGATGCAAAATCATTTCCGAGCGATGCAAGATCATTTTCTTGAGGTGCAAAATCATTTCCGAGCAATGCAAAGTCATTTTATTGAGGTGCAAAATCATTTCCGAGCAATGCAAGATCATTTTGTTGAGGTGCAAAATGACTTCCGAGCAATGCAAAGAGAGGCACTGTTCAAAGAGGTGTGTCAATTCATTATGGTTTCATGATCCTGTATTCAAATATATTATAAGTCATTAGTACTATGTTTACTCCCATTCGTTACCGAAATCATATGCTATTACTTATATCTTTCACAAAACCTGACATTTTACCCCAAAGGCTTCTTGGCATTAGAAAGGCATTTGTGTTAAATTAAGGCTGGAATTATTATCATCGGTGGAGAGTAAAGGAAATTAAGCCGATGATAATAACCGATTCCTATTTATTTCAAAAGCGAATCGGAATCTTTGGAAATGAATTGACCGACAAAAGAATCTTTTATAAAGGGGATACATCTCATTAATGGAAGAAAAATTATTAATTGAAAAAGCACAGCAGGGAGATAGAAATTCTCTGGCCAAGCTCGTAAAGATGTATGAGCAGACTGTCTATAATTTCGCGTTCAAGATATGCCGTGATAAGGAGAGAGCCGAACATACAATGCAAGAGACGTTTATGAGTATGGTGAAATCTCTAAAACAGTTTTCGGGGAAATCGAAATTATCTACATGGTTATACACGGTAGTCTCGAATCATTGTTTGATGATGGCGCGTTCGAACAAGAGTAAGTATCATACTTCTTTGGATGACGAGGATAATTTAATCGATGAGAAGAATATTACCGATTGGAAAGTTACTCCGGAGAAGGTTGTCGAAAACAACGAGCTGAAAGAAATGCTGGATGAGGCTATAGCAAGATTACCTCATGATTACAAAATTGTTTTCTTGCTCAGAGACATTGAAGGACTATCCACTGAAGAAACAGGGAAAATAACAAATCTTTCTGTTCCAGCTGTTAAATCGCGATTGCACAGAGCAAGAGCATTTTTACGTAACGAACTTAACGAGACATTTAAATATGAACGAACATAAACCAAGTTGCAAAGAGGTAATGCATCATATATGCGATAACCTCGGAGAAGATATAAATTCCCCCAAATGTATTGCGATTAGAGAGCATTTGGAGAATTGCCCGAATTGTCAGAAATATTTTCATTCGATAGACGCGACCATTTCATTTTACAAGAATTATAATGTGAAGGTTGAGCAGGGTACCCACAATAAACTTTTTGATATGTTAGGATTAACGGAAGAAGAGGATTAACCTCTCCTTCCGCTAACAGTAGAATAATTTTACTAGTTGTATTCGGACCAACTTTTAACCAACAGATTTTTCTGACCGCAAATCATAAGAGATTTCACCAATCTTTTGGCTACTTGAATATTTGTGATTAGCGGTATTCCCATATCAACAGATTTTCTTCGAATAATGTAGTCACTATCCAATTCTTCTTTGTCTGTTGTTTTAGGAATGTTGATAACCAAATCTATTTCTCCGTCTCCGAGAAGATCAATAACATTAGTATCTTCTTTGTCGAACGGTCTTTTTACCACTTCGATTTCGATTCCGTTTTTAGCGTAGAATTCTGCAGTTCCCGGAGTTCCGTAGAATTTAAGACCGAGAGACTTGAGCATCTTAAGCTCTTCAATAAACTGCGCTTTTTTCTTCATCGGACCGGTAGAAAGCATAACGGCTTTTTTCGGGATTTTGAAACCGGTAGAAAGAATACTTTTCAAAAATGCTTCGTTGAAATCATCCCCCAAGCAAGCTACTTCACCGGTTGATGACATCTCTACTCCGACTACAGGATCAGACCCTTTTAATCGAGTAAAAGAGAACTGAGAGGCTTTAACGCCAACGTAGTCAAGGTCGAATGAAGACTGAGTAAACTCTTTCGGTTTTTCTCCAATCATTAACTTAACAGCATTTTCGATGAAGTTTATCTTGAGAACTTTGGAAACAAAAGGAAAGCTTCTGGATGCTCTAAGGTTACACTCAATAACCTTCACATCGTTATCCTTTGCGATATACTGAATATTAAAGGGCCCGGTAATATTAAGAACCTTCGCGATATTCTTAGTTACCATCTTGACTCGTCTCATAGTTTCGAGATAAGTTCTCTGCGGAGGCAGAACAATAGTAGCGTCGCCGGAATGGACACCTGCATTTTCCACGTGCTCTGAAATGGCGTAACAGAATAGTTCCCCGTCTTTAGCAACAGCGTCTACTTCGATTTCTCTGGCGTCAGTAATAAACTTGCTGATAACAACCGGATATTCGGAACTAATGTCAGCGGCTTTCTTGAGATATTCTTCCAACTCGTCTTCGGAAAGAACTATACTCATAGCTGCGCCACTCAATACATAACTCGGGCGAATCAAAGCAGGATATCCAACCTCATTGCAAAAAGCTTTAGCCGATTCGAGATCTGTTAATTCTTTCCATTCGGGTTGATCTATTCCCAATTCATCCAAAGTATTTGAGAAACGATGTCTGTTTTCGGCATTATCTATCTGCTCAGGAGAAGTACCGAGGATATTTACTCCTCTGTTATGAAGTTTTACAGCCAGGTTATTCGGAATCTGTCCACCCATTGAGACGATTACTCCTTCGGGACTTTCCTTCTCGTAAATATCCAAAACTCTTTCGAGCGACATTTCTTCGAAATACAATTTGCTGCAAGTATCGTGATCGGTACTAACTGTCTCGGGATTGTAGTTAACCATGATTGATTTGTAACCATGATTATCAAGAGTATTAGCCGCCGTTACACAGCACCAGTCGAATTCAACTGATGATCCGATACGATATGCTCCTCCGCCCAGAACAACAATCTGTTTTTCTTCTCCAAGCTCAATATCATCTTCACATCCGTTATAGGTTATGTAGAGATAGTTTGTCTGAGCCGGATATTCCGCGGCGAGAGTATCTATTTGTTTTACATAAGGAATAATTCCAAGTTCTTTTCTTTTGTTTCGAACTTCAAATTCGTCCGATCCGGTAAGCATACCGATCTGCTTGTCGGAAAATCCCATCTTCTTTGCGATTGAGATTAGGTCTTCATCAAGACTCATTAACTTGTTGCCTTCCATAGCTTTGGAAATATCAACAATATTTTTCATCTTGTAGAGGAACCACTTAGTAATTTTGGTTAACTCGTGAAGTCTATCGACAGAAATTCCCGCTTGCAAAGCTTTGGCGATAAGATAAATTCTTTTATCAGTAGGGATTTCCAATTCCTGATTCAGATTTTCAGCGTCAACTTCGTTACAAACAAATCCGTTCATTCCGATATCGAGCATTCTGATAGCTTTCTGCAAAACTTCTTCGAAAGTTCTACCGATTGCCATAACCTCACCGACTGATTTCATTTCAGAACCAAGTTGTGTACTCACCTGGGAGAATTTCTGCAAATCCCATCGAGGGAATTTAAGAACAACGTAATCGAGCGCAGGTTCGAAGCACGAAGAAGTTTCTTTTGTAATTATATTTTCGATCTCGTTAAGATTGTACTCAAGCCCAAGTTTTGTAGCAACAAAAGCCAGCGGATATCCGGTAGCTTTGGAAGCCAGGGCCGAACTTCTACTCAAGCGAGCGTTTACTTCAATAATTCTATAGTCTTCCGAATTCGGATCCAGAGCATATTGAATGTTACATTCGCCAACAATACCCAAGTGGCGAATTAATTTTATTCCGATAGAACGGAGCATAAAATTCTCCGAAGCCGACAAGGTTTGCACAGGGGCAACGACAACCGAATCCCCGGTGTGAATTCCCATTGGGTCAACATTTTCCATCGAACAAACAGTAATGCAGTTATTGAATTTATCTCTTACGATTTCGTACTCAACTTCTTTCCAACCGTATAAAGATTCCTCAATTAGAATCTGATCTGTAAAAGCGAAAGCTCGTTTTGTCTTTTCAATAAGTTCTTCTTTATTTTCAACAATTCCGGACCCTAAACCACCGAGTGCATAGGCTATTCTAACCATAACCGGGAAACCGATCTTTTCGGCAGCCTCAACTGCTTCATCCACATTACTAACAGTTTGACTAACAGCAACTTTCAGCCCAGCTTCGGCAACCTTCTCAGCAAAAAGCTGACGATCTTCGGTATCTTTAATTGTTTCTACCGAAGTTCCTAAAACCTGAACACCGTACTTTTGCAAAACACCGGTTTCGTAAAGTTTTACACCTGTGTTTAATGCTGTCTGCCCACCAACACCAAGAAGAATTCCGTCGGGGCGTTCTTTTTCTATAATTTGTTCGACAAATTCGGGTGTAATTGGCATAAAATAGACCTGATCTGCCAACTGTTCCGAAGTTTGAATTGTAGCAATATTCGGATTTATTAATACGCTCTTAATTCCGTCTTCCTTAAGAGCTTTAATAGCCTGACTTCCGGAATAATCGAATTCACCTGCTTGACCAATTTGCAGGGCACCGGAACCCAGAATCAATACTTTTTTTGGTTTTCCTTTTTTAATCATTTCAAAGCCCTCACAAACATATCAAAAATAAACTCCGTATCATCCGGTCCCGGAGAAGCTTCAGGATGAAACTGCGCTCCGAAGAATGGCTTAGCGATATGAATAATACCTTCGTTGGTACCGTCGTTATCGTTATTAAACCACTCTCTCCAATCTTCCGGCAAAGTATCGGAATCGATGGCATAACCATGATTCTGAGAAGTAATAAAGCATCTTCTGGTTCCGGCTTCATTTACCGGCTGGTTATGGCTTCTATGACCATATTTTAGTTTATAAGTATCTGCGCCAGCGGCCAGAGCCAAAATTTGGCTACCCAAACAAATACCTAGGATTGGCAAACCTTTTTCCATAGCCTTCTTAGTATTTGCAATTGCTTCGATACAGTTTTTGGGATTACCCGGTCCGTTTGACAGCATTACACCATCAACATCTTCGTTGAGAAAATCATAATCGTGAGGGACACGCAATACAGAAATATCTCTACCTAAGAAAGCTCTGATAATGTTGTTCTTAACACCACAGTCTACCAGAACGATTTTCTTTTTCCCTTTTTCATAGAGCACCGGTTCCTTAACGCACACTTCAGCCGAAAGATTTCTTTCGTTCGGATCCTCGATATTTCCGAATTCGGATTGATCTTCCATCGGAACAATTCGTCCTAACATTGAACCTTTTTCACGAAGCTTTCTAGTAATAGCTCTGGTATCAACACCATAAATTCCGGGAATTTTTCCCTCTTCCATCCACTCATGTAGTGAACGATCAGCGTCCCAATGGGAATGTTCAAAAGAATAATCGGAAACAATAATGGCTTTGGTTTGGATTTTGTCGGATTCGAATTTGGTGAGGAGGCTGTTTTCAAAGGTCTTAGGAGGAACACCGTAATTACCAATTAACGGGAACGTCATGACCAACAGCTGCCCGCAATAAGAAGGATCAGTCATCGTCTCGGGGTAACCAACCATCCCCGTATTAAAAACGACCTCTCCATCGGTCCCGCCGTAATGCCCAAACGAGTAGCCGATATAGACCGATCCATCCTCAAGTTGTAGCTTAAGTTTCTTTCTGTTCAGCATATATATCTCTTTTATTTTAGATTATAATCAGGATATGAGCAAAAATGATCGGATACAAATATACTAATCTTAAAATTATTTTTTAGAAAAAATTTTATTTTTCTTAGGCTGAGTGCATAAAAATGCTAATTTTAGAAAGGTTATTAAATAATTATACAAAACTTATTACTCTTTACGTATTCTTGTTAATAACTATTCTTTTTAGCGCCTCCACCCAAAGTGTTCCGGAATTCAGACTTTCGACCAGCACTAACTCTTCTCCTCCGTTTTGCGAAAATATCTCCTTGTATTCAACTCCGATCTCTACTATAGTTTCCAGACAATCCGCCGTAAAAGCAGGGCTAAATATGAGCACTCTTTTTTTTCCGCGATTTGCAAGCTCTATTAGTACTTTGTCTGTAAATGGTTCCAACCAGTCCTTATCCAGACGAGACTGAAAAGAGACCGAATATTTTTTCTTTTCGATATTTAGCTTTTCCGCAATTAGTCGACTTGTTTCATAACATTCCGCAGCATAGCAATCATGATTTGCTTCGGTTATTCCCTCCTCGCATCTGTGTTCCTTACATGAATTTCCATCATCGTATACTTTATCAACTTGTCTGATCGGTAATCCGTGATAACTAAATACAACATGATCAAACGAATCTATTTCGTATTGCCGTGCTTGCTCAGCAACAGCTTCGATAAATCCAGAATCGGAAAAATATTGGCTTACAATATTAGTATCAGGGATTACATACCATTTACTAATAATACGCATGGCCTTTTCAAGAGCGGAACCGGTGCTGGCAGAAGCGTAGTGTGGAAATAGTGGAATAATAATAATTTTATTGAAATGCTTTTCACGCATTCTTTCAAGAACAGACTCCAAAGAGGGATTTTGATATCTCATTGCCAGTTCTACACAGTATTCCTCTCCCAAAGCATCTTGCAATTTTCGTTTCAAATTGTTGCTGTGAATTAGCAGAGGGGAGCCTTCTTTAGTCCAGACTTTTTGATAAATTTTAGCTGATTTCGGAGAACGAAATGGAACAATAATCAGATTAACAAGAAGTTTTCTTGCAACCCAAGGAATATCAATTACTCTCGGGTCGTTGAGGAACTCGGATAAGTATTTTCTCACATCACCTATTTTCGGACTATCCGGAGTTCCGAGTTGAATAAGTAGTACCCCTGTCTTAGCTCTCATTATTTTCCTAATACTAGTAAAGAGATAATAACACAATATTTTTTTCGATAGTTCAATACAAAAAAGCCTCCTAACCCAAGAGGCAGGAGGCTTATATATAGCTAAAAATAATATTACATTTCTTTTTCAGCGGTCAGGATTTTATCTTTAACAAAAACTCCATTGAGAACATGTTCATTGTTCAGATAAACTACCCCATCCTCGTCGTGTGGTTCACCATATGTTGAGTGAATGGATTTTAACCCACCTAGATATTTTCTTGCATCAGAGATATAAACCAGATCACCAACATTAGCGGCCATCTTAGCCATATCTTTTCTTGAAAAATGCAAAGTATCTTCTTCGTCATCCTTCAATACCCATTTAACTTTTATTACTTCACCTTCAGCGTCATTGACCTTGCTTCCCTTGAAAAACTCTCTGGCTCTAGAAATTGACCAGGCAGTTAATCCTTCGGTTTGTTTAGCTTCGTCATACTTGATAAAGTATGTAGATACTAGAGCAGTAAAGACAATAATAACAAGAACTGTCGCAAACTGAACCGGAATACTACCCAAATCAAATAATATGCACGCAAAAAGAACAATTAGAACAGCCAACATGCTGTAAATAATCTGAGATGCATTAGCCTTACTTTTTATCTTTGCGACAATATCATTTTGTTTTGCTGTAGTGTATGTAACAACAACTGCAACAGCTGCACAAACAAAAATATTGTATAGTGCTCTGATGTATGAATACGGGTGACTTTCATTCATATGTATTCCGTGATCAAACGGAGAAATAACAGATGGGGAATGAAGACCTATAATCATTAAAGCAACACCACCTACAAAGGTTGATATTACTGCTGCAGGTGTAAACTTACGCCAAAATATTCCCAAGAAGATCGCGACAACCAAAGGAGGAGTTAAAGTCGAATGGAAATATCCGTGAGCTTCGTAAACAGTTGGAAAATTCTTGAAGGCCAGTACGGCTAGAACTCCCAAAGCAGTAATCGCAACTGAAGAATATCTGGCAGCAGCCAATTCCTTCTTATCATCCTCTTTCTCTTCCTTTCCTTTCTTTCGTGAGAAGAAACTGATAGTCGGACGATAGACGTCATTTATAAAAATAGCAGCTGTGGCATTGATCAATGTATCAACCGTCGACATCAACGCAGCAGTAAGTGCCGCCATAATAAATCCGAAGACTCCGGGCGTTGAAACAATATTAGCTACAACAACAAAGATTTGATCGGGAGAAGTATTAGGGGGTACTACATCAGGCTGAGTAATCGAAAGTGCTTTTCCGATCCAACCGGCATTACCAACAACAATAGCCGAAAGTGGCAACATAAACAAAATATTAAATGTAGCAGCTTTTCTTCCTTCATCAACGTTCTTGGTAGCCATAAATCTCATTATAAGTCCCATGTTCATAAAGAGGAACCCAATCGATCCGGCGACACCGTCTTGCCAGAAAATGCCGACAAAATTAAAGCTAGAAGGTTCGTTAAAATGAGCTAGCGGCAATTTCCAAGAAGTCGGTAAAATATTCCAGAAAATATCAAAACCACCGAGGTAAGAAACACCAAGGAAGAATAACAAAAAGCCTGCGAATAATAATATGAAGCCTTGTAACAGGTCAGTAAAGATTACAGCTGTTTGTCCACCGAAAGTAATGTAAATACCGGTAATTACCGCAATTACAATTACTGCTCCCATAAGGGTTATCGGAATTGTTGTGCCTAACAAAGCAAAACTTTCAGGCAACAACGGTAGAACCGCTTTCCCGAGAGTAAGAAATCCTATTCCTATATATCCAATCATGTAAAACATTAATAGAATTGTCGCCAGAAAACGAGCCGACGGGCTAAAACGTTTTTCGAAATACTCAGGGATAGAGCGAATTTTCGTATAAACTATGATCGGTAACCATCCGAATAAGAAAAACGGAATAAAGAACCAATCGTTTATATAAGTCATTGTAGAGGCAAACCCGTGTTCAAAACCTTTTGCCGAATACTTCACAAAACTATGGCTACCGACGCCGGTTGCTACAATAGAAAAAGCGATCAACCACCATGAAAAACGGCGACCGCCAAAAAAGAAGTCTTTGGTACTTCTGTTATATTTACCAAAATAACTTCCGAAAAGCATGATGACTATAAAATAGCCAATCATTACAATCCAATCGGTTGATGAACCGATATTGTGAAAAGTTTGAAAATTAGATGTTGTTTCCATATCCTACCAATATAATGCTGCAATGATTGCTAATGCGTGAAGAAGAACGAAATAGAAAAAGCCCCAAATTAAAACTTTGTACCAAAAACGATGTCTTTTTTTTGTTAAATCAATTGCTTTACTCTTTCTTATTACAATGATTCCACATAAAAAAAAGATACCGCCAACCCCGTAGAGATAGAGAAAGGGGATCCAAGTGTGCATAAGTGATGGCATATAACTAGTATCTCAAAATTAATTAATAAATCGAGACAAAGTTAAATAAGCCGTAATAGAGTTGCAAATTTTTTGGCTAAGTCTGTATGGATTATTTCTCGTGGAAGCTTTCGGCAACCTTATTGTTCAAGACATAGAGACATACTTGACAAGCTCCTTCTTCGGAGTAATGGAACTTTGTTATTAAATTTTTGATCAGGAACTTCACTTGTTCTTTAGTCCGATTATCGTATACCTCGAACTTCTTAGTACCGAATTCTTTGATCGCGCTTTCAAAGGAAGTGTATTCTAAAAACGGTTGGAAAATATTCTCTCTCAAATTTTTTATATATGAATTGTAGAGTTCATTATAAACGGCAGTTTTCTTGATGTCTCCGTCTCCTACTTGCATTTCTTGCAAGCTCATTATAAAGCGACTAGCAACATCTTGACGGTATTTCGAACGAGCCAGAAGGTCAATATTTTTATCTAAAAGATGAATTTCAATTATGTTAAAGAAATTATCATTTACCTCTATCACGTCATTAGTATAGGGAGAAGTGAGTCTTTCCCCCCTTTCATAATTTGAAGCGAAGAGATAATTTTGGATGTCTTTGCTAATTCTTTCTTCATTAGGATGAAAGAGAGACTCTTTGATTTGCTGCATCACGTTATAATCGTAGAGTCTAATAATCGAATCGATAAATCCCCTGGGAATTCTTCTGGAATATTCATCATGCTTTTTGAAAAAGTCTTTTATGTCATCCATTGTTATTAAGAAACTTCTTTTTTCTCCTCCACCGTCAATATGCTTTTTTCGAATTGCATTATAAAATTCATTGAATATATTGATAGATTCTCTGCCGGAAAAACCGGAGCGCCCTTCAAGTTCCGATTCATTTATCAGACTTCGTCTCATCTTCCTATCAAACTTGGCATAGTCTTCATCCGAAAGCCAGGTAGGAATTTTGTTATTATAAATACTAAGCTTGAGAAGCAATAAATTTTCATCACAGTATTTGGTATATATTTTCGGGTCTTTGATCCACTTTCTCAAAGTTTCAGATACTGGTCTCAAACGAGAGCTTATAATGATTTTAGCAAAATTGTTTAAGACTCCCGGCAAAAACTTTTTCTTTATTTGATTTCCAAATGAACTACAATAAATTTTCGTTTCCTGGATATAATTAAGAATATAGTTCACATTAATCTCTTTGATCCTATCCTTAAAGGAATCAAGATTAATTATTTTCTGTTTATCCTCGGGATTCATAACAGCAATGAACAAAGAGTTAACATTTTCCTCAATGTCATCAATCTTGTGTGTCCCCTCGCTGATTATACCGTGCAAATTCAGAAACCGCTTTTCATTGTTCCCCTTAACATCCATAAGAACAAAAACACCGTTATTTGTATTGGCGTATCGAGAGAAAACATACTTTACGAGAGTACTGTCCTTGAACCTTATCCCCAGTCCTCTCTGAATTTCTTCATTATGATATACTATTTGTTCAGGTTCAATATCCCCGGGATTAAAAACGCTTATTCCTCTTCCAAGCCTTCTATTAAAACAATAGCGCTTTGCGTAAAGCATATTAAAAATTTCCGCAGGGGAACCAAGCCGGTTTTGCAACGCTTGATATATCGACATACAAATCGTGCAAGGATCCTTCTTAAAAACCCAGTCATATTCTTTTTTATTGAATATTTTTACCTTTTCCTCACCTACCAAAATATTTTCGAGCAGTTCTCTTCTATATTCGCGGGGGACTATTAATATCGGATGGTCATGACTTGGACAAGGGATCTCAAGGTAGCTTCTATCGTCTTGGGTAGTCTTCATTCTATATTTGGCATAATACTCATCCAAAGCGGCCCTTACTTCTGTTTTTAGTTCAGGGCCTAATTGTTCATCATAAAGCCTCCATAGGACTTCGTAATTCACCCCTTCACTTGTTTTGGTAAATTGCTCAAAGCGTCGAAGAAGATTATTAAGTAATGTTGATTTGCCACTTCCCGGAGGGCCGATAAAAATGTATATCTTGTTTTGCTGAGTCCCTTCTTTAAATGAATCTGCCATTCGTACAAGTCGATTAGCCAAAGGAAGATCGGTAAAAAAAGGATAGGCCGTATCACGCACCAGAAGGTTATCACAATTTATTGTTTTGAAATTGATATTCTCCGGATCATTGACATATTCGTCTTCCTCCTCTCTGATGTAATGATACATCATATTATTAAATAGTTGAAAAACATTTCTATAGTAATGCAATGGACGAGAGGCGCTCTTTGCCAGAAACTGTTGAAATGTTACAACAGAATCCTTTTCATCCTTTTTTAACTTCTTATCCAAAAGGTGAAATACTGTCTTTATGTTTTTCGTAGGGGACATTATGTTACTTCTTTCTTAGTTACTTTTTTGTTTTTTACCGAATACACCACCCTTCGGTATATCGGTTCTAGCTTTGGTTTTTCATCAGTTTTTGGTAGTCGGTCATATTGTCTCTTCATTCTTTCCCAATCAACTTCATTAGTCTCCAACTGAACTCGCTCGCCCCAAAGATATTCTATTCCAATTAACGTATTAGGAATATATTCCCGATATAATTCCTTCTCTTCGAATACATGGTTTAAGTATAGTGTACCATCTTCCAAAGTATCGAATTTGATATAAGGCGGATGATACAAACTATCAATCATCATCTTCTTGTAATCCTTGGCTTTTCTACTCTTTACATAATATTCCTTCACCATTTTTTCGGGATTTATCCTCTGACCGACTACCATTAATTTGTATTTATCTACAAAGTCTTGCTCAATAAACTTTGTTAAAAACGTCATATCACAGTAGTTTTCGCGAATATGAAAAATAAAATCCAAACCTTTGTTTGTGCTTTTATCAAAAGCTTTTCGGGCTTCGATATCGAAGAGATTCATGTATTCGAAAGAATATCTTCCCTGATCAGCCATTTCCTCAATATGCATATACAATCGCCATCCAATGGCGTATGGATTTAATCCGACTTTAGAGAGAGAAGTTACTTTTGCATTTATTTTAGCAAATGGAACTTCATTCCCCTTTATTCTATCATCTTGCATGAAAAGCTTTTCATGCCAGTAACTAGCCCATCCTTCGTTCATTGTTTTCGTTCTAATTTGAGGAGAGAAATACAATGATGTTTCCCGAATGATTTCCACTACCCCTTTCATCCATTTATTTTCGGGAGTATTTAAGAACTTACTCTCTTCAATAATAAATTGCATCAAATCTGTTTTGGTTTGCTTTCCCTTCTTAGTAAGACTTGTATGAAATAGATCGTCAAATTCAGGATTCTTTTTTACAACAGGGAGAAAGAATTCATCATCGTTATTTTCCTTTTTCGATTGCTGATAATTATTATATCTTTCAACCTCAGCCAAAAAATCTCTCATTCCCATCTTCTTTATTTGGGGAAGAAATGTATTAAAATAGAAATCTATTTTTCCCGGAAGCGCGAATAGAGAGTTATCTTCGGATTCCGATAATACATCAAAATATCCAACGAGATTATCAATTTGTCTGGCAAATTCAATTACATAATCAACCATCCTGCCTTTTTTTGAACGCAGACGTGCAATCATTCTCTTTTCGGCAAGAGCTTTTTCTTTGAAATCATAATCCCATGTACTTGAGAAAAATTTATTGTTTTGGAAAAAATCTATATGAGCTAATACGTGGTAAAAAATCATCACGTTTAACCAATCGGGATTATTGTCATTATAAAATGAAATAGCTGGTCTGGTATTTATTACTGTTTCGTATGGGTTCGACGGAAATACTTCATATTCCCCTTTACCCCTTAATACCTGAATATCTTGTAGCCAATAATCATAAAGAGTTGGTATCATATTTTTGGGAGAAAGTTCAAGCATATCAGCATTTGTAACAATATACTCCAAAGATTCCTTGTCAAATCGTAACCCTGCGTCCAAGGCTCTTTCTTTGCATCCTTCCATTATCCGTTTGGTATGTTGATTTACAATTTCCATAACACTCTATGAAATTAATAGTTTGATACTATCTATTATCCTATTTTCATCCGCTTCGTCGGCTTTGAAGGAATCGAAATGAATAATATCCGACTTTGTTTCCAACAGTTTGGATTTGCGTATATAGCTTTCCACTACTGTCTGATTTCTTGTCGAATAGGAGTTTTCCGCTACGGTAATTCCTATTCTACTTGCGTATTTTGCCATCTTTTCCAATTCTTCCAGAGCCTTGGTTCCATCTCTATCCCAATCATCCCCGTCAGTTCCATGAAAGACATAAATATTGTATTCCCTGGCCAAGCTTTCTTCTTCAACAATCTTATTTACTAATGCATATGCCGCCGATACCTCTGTTCCACCTGCAACATTCTTTGTATAGTAAGTATAGAAATCAGGGACCTCTTCAGCGTTATTATCATGCACAACAAATCTGCTCTGCACTTGTCTTTTGTACTGATAGGTCAGCCAACTATTTATGTAAATATGTTGGGTAACAACAACATCAGTCGGCTTTCCATGCATAGAACCGGAATAATCACGCACGAAGAAGACAATAGCTTGCGACTCGTAATCTCGCTCTCTTGATAATATTTTATAAATCCTATCTTGCGGAGTAATTAGGAATTTTGAAGTATCGGGGATCTCATCCGCCTTCAATCGCCCTAACGCCATATTGGTTCTTACAATCCTCTTTAGTGTAGCTTTTTTGTCAAGAATTTGACCGTGCCCTTTATTCTTGTCGGATAGTTCATAAGTAAACTTAGTAAGAGAGGTTTTCTTCCCCTTCTCCTTTATGTTAGGCAATTCAAACTGTTCCGTAAGAATTCTTCCGATATCATAAGAATCAGCCCCCATACCGTGTTCGGCTCCTTCTCCCTGTCCGGCTCCTTGTCCTTCACCGCGTTGATCAGGTCTTAAGGGTTCTTCTCCGATTACTTCTCCTTCTTGCGCCTCCCCGCTTCCACCGGTCGCTCCTCCTTCTCCTATTTCCGGATCACTTTTCCAGTGAAAAAGTTTTTCCTCGGTAGAAGTTGGAATAATTATGGTTTTGCCGGATCCCTCTTTTAACGGTTTTATTATCTTCCCCAATTTTATTTTTCTTGGGAACCCGTCTTTTTCTCTCAGCTTGTCTCTTTCGAGCAAACGATCCAAATCATAAATGCTACTCGAAGAGGAGTTATCTCCCGACATTCTGAGGATAACGGACGAATCGTTCCAACTATATAGATCGGGCACGTTATCTCTACTTACTCTCATTATTCCCGAAAATAGAGCATCGTAGAAATCACCGGCAGCCATATTTTTTTTCTTTTTCCTCATAATACCATCTATTATGTTTGATGATCTTGAGTACAGAAAAATTCTATTGTTTTCTCGGCACAAGTCTTACAGTAATTCAACTTGTTCACCATAGTAGAAACAATACGATTATATAGTTTCTCGTTATCCTCGTTTGTTCTGTTTGCCAATGCTCCAACCAAACCACCGGCAGAGGCAATATCGGAGTTTAATCGGGTATCAGTAACAGCCTTAACAAGATCAACGTTGTCCATAAAATCATAGTTTTTGTCCGTTTGTAAGCGCTGAGCATATATTTTTCTAATTTGCCCTCTAAAAGAATCCTTTTGCTCTTTTGTCTTCATTTCAAGTTCATTTTCCACTGCGTTCACAAATCTTTCATCAATCTTTATCGGAGTAGTCTTGCCGGACTGAGGATCTCTGTAAGTTATGATTTTGTCAGGGCCAATATCCGAACGGCCAATACCAACAACCATATTAACATACATCATCACATCCTTTCTAATTGCCGCCGGCTCGTCCATAAAAGCGTTAAACATCTCGGTTCGGATTCTCTTCCTATACAACCCCTTAGCTATTTTCATATCATCAAAAAATTTATTCCTTTCGTTATTATCCTGAATATAATCCAGAATAATTTGCTCGGCAGCTTTGAAAACATCCAAAGCAAACATACATTGCCCTTCATTCGTAGTGGGGAATCCTCTCTGAGTATTAATAATTCTGGCTAAGTCCCTTTGGCCTAATCCTTTCTGTCCGAATCTCTTCGCAGTATCTGCTTCCCGTTCCAATTCCTCGACTATGTCAGCCAGAGCCTTAACGCTTTTTTCACCAGCGACTTCGCCGGCGGCTAATTTCATCATTTCAACCGGAGTTAGTTTATCTTCCGATTTAGGCAAGCGAGTTAAAGTAACCAATATCGAAAGTAAGTAGATCAGATTTGGATCAATGTGAAGCGGCTCTCCCATAAATGTAGTTTTTGCGCCGGCTCCTATAGCGTAATAGGTTAGTTCTTCTTGAAGCTTGTAGTTCGTATTATGTGACACGTAGCAGAATTTACATCTGTCGAGAATCGGTTTCTCTTCTCCGTTAGTTCTGTAGTTCTGCACATCTGCGTTGTTGCTAGTAGCTATGATAAAAGTATCAATCGGCCATTTAAACGCGTCAATTTCTATAACTCGATTTTGAACAACACCGAGATATATTTTCATTAAGTCTGTTTTATTCTTAAAAATCTCATCGGCGAAATGTATTCCTCCTCCACCTACTCTCGCAAGCGCCCCTCTTCGCAAATCAAATCGATACGGATTATTCGTATCTGTTATATGCAAAAGTCTTTGGATACTTTCTTCGCCGACAAGATCAACTCCCGAACTTGTTAACTTATCTTTTGCGGGATATTTACCTGTAATCGTTCCCAAAGTTGAACTTATTGGAATCTTCACCATTTCTATACTGTCAAGTATCTTTTCAATATCTCCGGAATAATAGTTCTTCAAATCCCCTAAAATAAATTCGGTATCTGCCCCTAAAGGACGATAATTGTTATAATACTTTTCAACTTCATCATCGGAGAACCCATATTTTTGTAGCTCTTCTTTGCTCTTTTCCTGATCATCAAAAAGATTCATTGCCAAAATTACCGGATCTTCAAATGTCTGAGACTCTATTGCCCTTATTGATCCGTAGCCTTCCATGTCCGAAGGTAAAAGAAAACGAAACGTGTATTTATTATTCTCGGGAATCGTTATAAAGTCTCTATACATTGCCGAGAGATAATCGACAAAAAAGGTTTTTCCGTTACCCGGCTCACCGACAAGAACAAAAGCCATCTCTTTGCTTTCACCGTTTTCCGCACCATCCTTTATAAACGCTACAAAATTGTTTATCACATCGAACATTCCGATGATATGTTTTTTCCCTGAGCGAAATTTGGTAAAGTCATATGTGTTGTGCCCGTTGACGATGATTGGTTTGATTTGATCGGGATTATCAAATATCATTCTCGCGAGAGATTCGAATACATTCTCGAACCGGTGCTTACCCTCTTTTAGTTCTGACAGATAAGAATCGAGGGATTTCCCGTTTGTTAACATGTGGGACCTCCGTTATTTTATAGAGCCTAAACTTTAAAAGCCAAATTAACTGTAAAAAGTTCCGTACTAAAAACAATAACAAGAGTATTAGGAATATTAGTTCCAGAAAAGGAAAGAAGATTGTTCGCAAGTGTTTTGAACTAGAAACATGATAAAAAAAAATTCGAGTAAAAACAATATTTAAAGCCTCCGGCTATTTACCGAAGGCAATTTTTTATTGCTTCGGAATGGAAAATATAAAACTACTTCCTCTACTCAGTTCACTCTCCACAAAAATGTCTCCGTTACATTTTTCTGCAAGCCCTTTCGAAAGAAGTAATCCAATTCCCATTTTTTCGTTCCCATCGCCGGAAGGCTTTTTCCTGAAACTCATCTTAAATACTTCCGACTGATCTTCTTCACTCATTCCTATACCATTATCGATAACAGAGATCGTATATGAATCGTTCACTTCTTCCAAAGAAATTTTTATTTCGCCCCCTTCCCCTGTAAACTTAATTGCGTTTGAGAGGAGATTCTTTAATACTACCCTTACAATATCTCTATCCGCATTGATTATTTTGTTCACTCCGATTTCGGCAACTATCGATAGTTTCTTCTCTTCGATTGACTTTTGATATCCTTCGACTATCGTTTTAGCTAATTCCGCCAAATCGAATTCCTCATTCTTTACTTCTAGCCTGCCTATCTGATATTGCGACCAGTAAATGAGATTTTCAAACAATTCACTACTCTTTTCGAAAAGGGTGCGAAGTGTCTTGCTTGTTGTATCAATATGATTTACAAAATCTATAACTTCATTGCTGCTAAGTTCACTAAACTTGGTTGTAACCAAATCGGAAAAGCCGAGAAGTGCGTTAAGAGTGTTGCGGAAATCAAACGCCAGTACCGAATACAATTTATCCTTCATAATATTCAGCTCCTGCAACTTCTCTTCCGATTCCTCAAGATATTCAATTAGATTGAAACATAAAATACCCAAAAACTATATTTTCTTAACTGTTTCTTAATATTTCCCTATTCTTCTTACTCTTTATTCTTCTTATGTTTGTATCATTCATAAATCTCTTCGTTTGCTATGAGGCTATTTGTATTAACAATCTTTTCGTTTGCGCTCTTCTTTTCCCACGGGTGTAGTCATCCCGATGATAGCGATAAAACCGTAATCATTATTAAAGGTTCCGATACAATGGTGAACCTTACCCAAAAATGGGCCGAAGAATATATGAGAATGAATGATAAAGTTGTCATTCAAATTACAGGGGGTGGCTCAGGTACGGGCGTTGCCGCTCTTTTCAACGGAACTGCGCAAATCGCTAACATAAGCCGTGAACTAAAGCCTGATGAGATAGCGGTGGCCAACAAAAAATCCATTTCTCCGAAGAGATTCAAAGTCGCCCTCGATGGAATTGGCATTATCGTAAACAAGTCTAATCCGATCGATTCTTTGACAATCAAACAAATCAAAGATATTTTCTCCGGTACAATTTCCAATTGGAAAGCCCTTGGTGGCAATGATGAAGAGATTGTACTCTACGGACGAGAGAACAGTAGCGGTACTTATGAACATTTCAAAGAGATAATCCTTAATATCGATTCACTCGGGCATTCCGTTGAATTCGCAAACAGAACACAAGTTCTGCAAGGAACCGCCGCTCTCGGAGAAGCCGTTTCCAAAGACAAACGCGGAATCGGATACGGGGGGATCGGCTATTTTGTTAACCGAGATGAATTGAAAATAATCAAAATCAAAGCGACCGCTACTTCAAAAGGAATATCCCTTTTCGACGGGAAGAATATAAATTATGAAATTGTCAGGAACCATCTTTATCCTCTCTCCAGGTATCTTTATTGCTTTACAGACGGAAAGCCCAATGAAGAGGTGACTAGCTTTATCGATTTTATCACCTCTCCGAAAGGACAAAAAATCGTAAAGGAAATGGAATATATTCCTCTTCCTCAATAACTTTGGAATATGAATTCTCACCGTAAAATAGTGTCTTCTCCTTATCTGGAGAAAAATTCCAATCAACATTCTTTCAAAGAAAAATGTATTGCTCTATTCTTTTCGTTGAATGGTATTGTTGCTTCTCTGCTGATTATTCTTATTTTCGCTTTTCTAGCAAAGGAAAGCTACAATTTACTTTCCCAACTTGATCTTTCCGAGTTTATTTACTCGAAGAAGATAGTAGATGGAAACATTACCAAAGTTTACGAATGGTATCCCACTTCAGATACTCCCCGTTATTCATTGCTCCCTTTACTTACCGGATCTTTGCTAACGGCTCTTCCGGCAACATTAATATCAACTTTGCTGGGACTTCTCGTGGGAATATATATATCCGAAATTGCTCCCCCAAAATTCCGGGAATTCCTGAAGCCTCTCATTGAGCTCTTTGCGGGAATACCTACTGTAGTTGTGGGCTTCTTTATGTTAGTTGTCTTCGCTACCTTTTTTAATGATCTCTTCGAACCGATAAACAGATTGAACGCCTTTCTTGCGGCTCTGGGATTATCTACAATCGTAATCCCGATAATCGCTTCCCTTACCGAAGACGCGCTGAGAACAATCCCCGATGATATCAGAATGGGCTCATACGCCTTAGGGGCAACCAAATGGCAAACAATCAGAAAAGTTATTCTCCCGATAGCTACCAAAGGTTTATCCGCCGGAATAATACTGGGATTCGGAAGAGCTATCGGTGAAACAATGATCGTACTAATGGCCTCGGGAAACGCGGCTGTTATTACTCTCGATATATTCAGTAGCGTAAGAACTATCTCAGCTACTATAGCGGCAGAACTCGGAGAAGTTTCTCATCAATCGGCGCACTATTTCGCACTCTTCTTTATTGGGATTGTTTTGTTCGTGGTTACATTCTCCCTTAATTTACTCGCCGAAATAATATTTGCGAAAATGAAAAAGCGGGTAGGAAGATAATCCATGAATAATAGACCGAACATTATCCGAAGTAAAAATGGCGTTGACTGGAAAGGATTTCTTGCGTTATCATTTATCAAAATCGTTACCGCAATGGTTTTCCTCTTCCTCTTTTTTATTCTGGGTAAAATCTTCTTCGAAGGAATAGGTGTAATCAATTGGAATTTTCTGATCGATATCCCCAGAGACAACATGACCAAAGGAGGAATCGGGCCGGCAATCTTCGGGACTTTGGCCTTATCATTACTTATGATACTCTTCGCGGTTCCTTTGGGAATATTTACGGCAATCTTCATAAACGAATATGCCGCCGACAAATGGTATTCGAGAATCATCCGGTTATCGATTAACAATCTGGCGGGAGTACCCTCGATAGTGTTCGGACTCTTTGGAGTCGGATTCTTCGTGATGTTTGTCGGAAACAAACTCGACGAACTATTGCAAACCGGATTACTATTCGGGCAACCGGCCATGCTCTGGGCCTCGGCAACTTTGGCTATACTCGTATTGCCTACAATCATCGTCTCTTCGGTAGAAGCTTTGGAAAGTGTTTCGCATGAACAACGAATGGCATCCTACGGATTGGGCGCCTCGAAATGGCAAACCATCCGAAAAGTTGTTTTGCCTCAGGCACGCCCCGGAATTTTAACCGGAATTATCCTCGCCGTAAGCAGAGGCGCGGGAGAAACAGCCCCGATTCTTTTCCTCGGTTGCGCTTTCTTTCTCCCTAATCTCCCGTTGGCTTATCTCAATTTGGGATTATTCTCTATCCCGATGATAAACCCGACGGATCAGTTTATGGCTTTGCCTTATCATATTTTTATTCTTACTACCCAATCCACCAACCCGACTTTAACACAACCGATTCAATACGGAACGGCCTTGGTGCTTATAACCATTACCATTTTGCTAAATATTACCGCGGTAATTTTCAGATATAAATTCAGAAAAGTTTTACGAGAAACCGGAAAATCAATATGAAGGATGTAAAGATATCCATAAAACACCTTAGCCTATATTTCAATTATATTCAGGCGCTCAATAATATCTCAATCGATTTTCCCGCTAATCGTATCTGTTCGGTTATCGGTCCTTCCGGTTGCGGGAAGACCAGCTTGCTCCGTTCCCTTAATCGCATGAACGAACTTATCCCCGGGGTTAAATTCAAAGGGAAAGTAAAAATAGACGGGATAGACATTTATGATAAAGAAGTTGACGTTGTTAACCTGAGACGACTGGTCGGAATGGTTTTCCAGAACTCTAATCTCTTCCCGAAGTCGATTTACGATAACCTTGTCTTCGCCCCTCAGCTTCATGGAATCAATGATAAAAAGGAGCTTGCCGAAATTGTAGAATCCACTTGCACAAAAGCGGCAATATGGGATGAAGTGAAAGACCGGCTTAACGAAAATGCCCTTAACCTTTCGGCAGGCCAACAGCAACGCCTCTGTATTGCGAGAGCTCTAGCAGTAGAGCCGGATATACTACTGATGGACGAACCGGCAAGCGCGCTCGATCCGGTTTCGACCGCGAAAATAGAAGATCTCATTTTCGATTTGAAAAAGAAATACACAATCATAATTGTTACTCATAATATGCAACAAGCTGCCAGAATAAGTGACTATACCGCGTTCCTTTATGCCGGACAGCTGGTTGAATATTCCAAAACAACAAAGATGTTCACAAACCCTTACAACAAACAAACGGAAGATTACATCACCGGACGTTTCGGGTAATATAAAGGCTTAATATGGAAAGACCATTCGACATACAACTTGGCAAACTGCATACCCGACTCATTAAAATGTGCAGCCTTGTTGATGAACAAGTTACCAAGGCTCTCAAAGCTGTTCTTTCTCTTGATAAAAGCGAGATAGAATTTGTTAAGGAGCTCGACAAGAAAGTAGATAAGCATGATGTTAAAATAGAAAGAGCATGCCAACGACTATTTGCCCTGAATCAGCCCGTAGCGACCGATCTGCGCCGAATTATGTCCGCCTTGAAGATTAACTCCAATCTGGAACGAATCGGCGATCTGGCAGTTAATATCAGCCGAAACGCGAATGACCTCGATGCACTCCCCGCTTTTTTCGAGGAACTCAACTACGACGAGATTTCCAAGATAGCAAGGTACATGGTTCAGAAGGCCTTCGATTCTTTCATTCAGAATGATCTGGAGCTTGGCAAAAACGTTATCCTTTCGGAAAAAAATCTCGATCTGTTGATTCGTCAGAACCAAATGAAAATAAAAGAGAGAATGAAAAAGGATCCGGAAAATGTAGAGGCCGGTATTTTGCTCTACACAACACTGGACGAAATCGAAAGGATATGCGATCACGCGGTTAATATAGCCGAAGAAGTATATTTCGTTTTTCTGGCGGAATCATTAAAGCACAAATCCCCCGACGAAATATATCCCCATGACGACGAGGATGATGAAATTGAATAAAGCCGGGCAATTGCCCGACTTTTATTAACTATTCTTTGTTATATGCTCTCATTCCTCCCAAAACATTGATCCCTTTGAAACCATTCTTTAACAAAATGTCTCTCGCGAATACGGATCTGTTACCGGAACGGCAAATAACAAATATCTCTTTCGATTTGTACCCGTCTAATTTTCCCAGGTTCTCCGAAAGAATCTGCACCGGAATGTTAATTACTCCTTCAATCTTTCCCAAAGGTCCTACTAATTCTTGAGGCATTCTAACATCAAGTATTACAATGCTCGAATCGGCTGAAAACTTCTCCTTGAAATCACCTGCCGTAATATTCAATTCGTCACTCTCCCGGGCAAACAGAGCCAAAGGAGCGAACAACAAAACCTTTATGGCTTTTACAATACTCTTCACACTTTCTCCTAATCCAAACCGCACATACCCGAAGCGCAACCCCCCGTAGGCAATCCGCAACTTCCGTCGGCGCACCCTCCTCCGAAATCGGCCGAAGCCTCAACCGAAGGGGCAAATGATGAAAACAATTTCTTATTATTCGATGACCCGCACTCGGGGCACTTTACCTCTTCCTGATTGCTCAAAGATTTATGATAATGATCATACTTTGTTCCGCAATCGCCGCATCGATATTCGAAAACAGGCATACTCTTCCTCTCTCTTTTTTTCTTATATCTGATGCGCCTCAAGGAAAAAGGATTTTGTTTTTTCCCATTTTTCTTTAATCACCATATCTTATACCCCTCCATTTTTCTGATTGACCATGACTCAAAGATAATCTAACATGACGCAATGATATTCGATCATGACTCAAAGGCAATCTGACTTGACTCAATGATATTCGATCATGACTCAAAGACAATCTGACTTGACGCAATGATAATCGGTCATGACTCAAAGACAATCTGACGATCGAACATTATTGTGACACGATCCATTACTCTTAAGTCATGATTGAACGGAGTTGAGGCATCTTCTTTTATTCTTGTGTCATGATTGATTACTCTTAAGGAGTGTCCGAATAGGATTGTGGCATGATCGTATGCTCTTGAGGTATGATAGAACATTCTTAAGTCATGATAGAAAAGGATTGCGTCATGACCGAAAATAGTTCCGCAACGATCGTTTATAATCAAGGCACGACCGATTGTTTATGCGCAACGTCGGTTAAGCATTTGAGATACAATAATGTTTCATCAGTTACTCTCAATCCGGCATTAATAATTTCCTAAGAGTAAACATTCCGAACTCATCCCTCCCTTTTAGGGATCCAAGAACTACAGCGCATCAACTAATATTACCAGATGTTATTTTATAACCATTACGTAACAATTGCAGATCGAACACTCACTTAGACAAATGCATTTCCGGCGCCAGCGGTGCCGGTATCTCGGTAGGCAATCGAACGGGAAGCAATCATTCTCGGGCACGAAGCAATGGCAATCGAACCGGAAGCAATCATTCTCGAACACGAAGCAATGGCAATCGATCGGGAAGCAATCATTTTCGAACATGAAGCAAAGGTAATCGAACCGGAAGCAATCATTCTCGAACACGAAGCAATGGCAATCGATCGGGAAGCAATCATTTTCGAACATGAAGCAAAGGCAATCGAACGGGAAGTAATCATTCTCGAATACGAAGCAAAGGCAATCGAACGGGAAGCAATCATTCTCGAACACGAAGCAATGGTAATCGAACGGGAAGCAATCATTCCCGAACACGAAGCAATGGCAATCGATCGGGAAGCAATCATTCTCGAACACGAAGCAATGGTAATCGATCGGGAAGCAATCATTTTCGAATACGAAGCAATGGCAATCGAACACGAAGCAATGGTAATCGAACGGGAAGCAATCATTCCCGAACACGAAGCAATGGCAATCGATCGGGAAGCAATCATTCTCGAACACGAAGCAATGGCAATCGAACGGGAAGCAATCATTTTCGAACACGAAGCAATGGCAATCTGACGACCGGATATGGTTGCTTCTTCCTCTTTTATACTTGCTTCCATTCAGTTTATTCTTGCTTCGCCATCTTTTATCATTGCTTCCGCTTCTATCGAGGTTGCTTCGCGATGGATTATTCTTGCTTCTTCTTAGTTTCTTTTTGCTTCATGATCTTTTGGAGTTGCTTCCTTTCCTTTTAGTATTGCTTCCTCATTTTTTCCTTTTACTTCGCGATTGCTCGGAGTTGCTTCTGTTTTATATTGAGTTGCTTCTCCTCAAAGAATAAATGCTTTCAGAGAAAACATGGATATAAACGGACAGATTGGAACTATGGAACGGGAGTTTACAACTTCATAATTATTTCTAATGAATGATTAGGGAGGAAAATAAATCAAATGCCACCGAAGTGGCATTATGGGAATAAACTTTTCAATTAGTCTTAGATAAGACCTTTTTCCTTGAGCTTTCTTACAACTATCGGAGGGACGAAATCACTTACGTCGGCCTTAAAATCGGCCAAATTCCGAATGATTGTTGAATTAAGATAGGTATATTTCTCATGTGGCATTAGGAAAATGGTTCTGATATCCTCGTTTAGCTTTCTATTCATCAAAGCCATCTGAAATTCGTATTCGAAATCGGTAACGGCTCGGATACCTCTGATAATCCCGATCGCGTTCAATTCCTTAGCGTGATCAACAGTTAATCCGTCGAAGGAATCTACGGATACATTCGGATATTGTTTCAGGCTATCCTTAAGCATCTCCAATCTTTCGGCAACCGAAAACATTGGAGATTTTCCGGGGTTTTTCGCAACTGTAACAACAACCTCGTCAAATAAATCCATAGCTCTCTTAACTACGTCAATGTGTCCGTTTGTAACGGGATCAAATGTTCCCGGGTAAATAACTCGTTTCATCTACTCAACTGGGTTAGTTAATAAATAGTATTGAACGGGTGCTAATATAAAAAAAACATCCCCTTTTCAAAAATTAAGAATTATCATCCCGCATACAAATAGAAAAAAAGAGAATTATTTATAAAGTTCCGCATCCTCGTTGTAGAAAACGTAAATGAGGCTATCCCCCAATCTTTTTATCGGCTCTTTCAAAAACCCTTCGAGATCTTCCTTCTCGGTTTGGATTGATCGTTCCACCATCAGCATTCCATCTTCGGCTAGGAATCCGTTTTTGAGCAGATTGGGAACAACCTTCAGAATATCATCTTTGAAGAAAGGAGGATCGGCAATTATCAGATCATATTTGATATGGTTTTCACTTTGGGAAAATCTCAACGCCTCTGTCTTGAAGACTTTGCAATATTCCATGGCGTCGAGAGAGTTTATGTTTTCCGTCAGCATTTTGTAAACGTGAAAGTCCTTCTCGATGAAATGAACTTCGTCCGCGCCACGGCTAAGAATTTCCAATCCCAAAGATCCTGATCCGGCGTAGATATCGCATGCGGTTATCTCATCGAAATCGATACGATTATTTAGCCAATTGAACATGGCCTCTTTGTTTTTATCGGTTGTGGGACGCACTAATTTGGACTTCGGGAATTTTATTGTTCTTCCGCGATAATATCCTGATATGATTCTCATGGGTACTTACCTTAAAGCAATTATTTATAACATTCGATACGCGATTCCGGCAGCGGAATTGAAGAAAGCATAATCTTCGGAATATAGCTTCCCTTTTTCGAATTGTTCCGCTACATCAATATAATGGAAGGGATTCGGAAGTAAAAATTTAAGATCGGTTTTTTCCTCTATTTTCATCTTCAGACTTTCCGAAATATTGGCCCCGAAAAGATAAGAAGTTGTGAAGTTTCCGGTAATTCCTAGTTTTTCGAATCTTCCCCTTTCAACTTCGAGATATTCGATAAACTGATTCATCGAGGAGATCTTTCTTACGTTGTAGTAAAGAGGTTTTCCCTCGGCAAATGCACCGAATGAGAAGAAACTATTTCCGTAGTAAACGGATAGATAGTTTTCCGGTTTATCATCCGCTATGGAAACGATCGAATTGGCCGCGAGATGAGCGTTGTCTACATATTTCAGTTGAAGATTATTTCTGGAGCAGAACTTATGTAATGTTCTTATAACCTTCTTTGATATTGCGTAGACAATCAGTCTGTCTTGTTTGTCATCATCCACTTTTATGAATCGTGTAGCGTAATTTTCAGGTTGTTCGTTAGGGAACAAGACGGAAAATTCCCAATTGACATGCTCGGCCAAATCTTTGTTTACCAAAGATTGCTCGAAAGGGATTTCAAAAATCTTGAATACTCTATCCGGAATAACGAAAGAGGCAGAATTACTTTTGAGAGGATTACGTAGGATTATTTCATCAAAAGCATTCTGGAGAATGTCGATAACCCTGGTCTCTTTATCGACCAGGCTTAGAAATTCGTCGAAGTATTCGGAATCGACATTCTCCAAAACAAATATATCATCAGCATAATTGACTTCAACCAAATGAAGTCTGTTTTCGGTAATATGGAAACCTGCGTGATTCTTAAACAAGGTTATACCGCGCCTTATTCCCAAGAAGCTGTATTTTTCAAAGCGTCAGAGTAAACATCACCAATCTTGTCCTTGTTATCAGGGCAAGTGATTTCGTAACGTTTTCCGATAGTAACTGTAGAATCGATTCTAATGATTTTTCCTCTGCGATTCATAACAGTATCAACATCAATAGTAGTATCTACTTTAACAACAAACGGGTTACCCGAATAAGGAGATGTTAATAATGATTCCGGAGTAAATTCACCGTGACCTAAAACTTCAAAAGGATTAGTTGACTGTTGTGCGACAGAATCAAATCCGGCAACAACCTTGGCAACCATAGTATCATTTTTGATAAACTCAACCAAAGCGTTAAGATCATCAGTAAACTGACCATTTTGTTTTTCCCAAAGAATTTGCCCTTCTCTCAAGTTGAGCAATCTTGCTCTTGCTTCGGCTCTGTTATATTTTGCAGTTTCAACAACATCTTTCGGATCAACAATAGCCACTCTAATCAGAACATACGTAAGCGCTATAATAATAACATAAAGAATGGTATGTATATACCATGGTTCGGTCTTTCTAATCATTTTTCCTCCACGGGTTAGATACTTTATTTAATACTCAAAAATTTATGAATTCTTTTTAACTTCGATTTGCCGATTCCGTTGACCTTACGAAGGTCTTCAACACGCTTAAAAGGGCCGTTTTTCTCGCGATAAGCGATAATTTTTTCGGCGGTTTTAGGGCCAATTCCCGGCAAGAGGGACAACGTTTTCGCATCGGCAATATTTACATTAATGGAATGCTCCGCCAATTGAACGGATTTTTCCAACTTACCGGATATTTTATCCCCACTAAAATCTAAAAGTTCCTGCTCAGAATCAACCTCTTTCTTTCCAAATTTATAGAGAGGACTTCTTTTATCTCCTTTAAAAAAGAGAGAATCCGATTTTGAGTAGGAAAATTTTTCAATCTTTCCGGTATTACTATCCGATAGTAAATACTTAATCGCTAATCCGAAGAAGAAAAAGGTAAGCAGAAATAGAATCACCTTTCCTTCAGTCGGAGTAAAACCGATTTTAGACCATATTTTTTCAAAACGATCTATTTTATTTCAATGACTGTTAGAAATAATCTTTATTAGTCTTCCGGCACCTTGATATTCGGCATATTTTGCAACTCTTTGAGCATCTCCTTCTCTTTTGAGGAAACCTTTTTCGGAACAAAAACATTCAATTTAACCAATTGATCACCGGCTCCGTGTCTGTTCAGATGCTGAATTCCTTTTTCTCTCATTTTCAAAAATTTCCCCGGTTGAGTTCCCGATTCGATTTTCAATTTTGCTCTTCCGTTTAGAGTAGGAATTTCCACATCAGTTCCCAAAACAGCTTCGGGATAGCTCAAATACAATTCGTAAATAACATTATCTCCGTCACGAACGAAATACTCGTGAGGTAATTCCTGAAATATTACAATAATATCGCCGGCTTCCCCACCGTTTTTCCCTGCGTTACCTTCACCGCGTAGTGTCATGTAACTATTGTCAGTAACACCGGCAGGAACGTTTATTTTTATAGTCGATTCATCGTAAACCCTTCCTTCGCCATGGCAAGTTTTACAAGGATCGCTGATAATCTTACCGGTTCCGTTACAATTTTGACAAGGAGCAATATTAACGAATTGCCCGAACAATGAACGCGAAACTTGTCTTACTTCTCCTGTTCCGTTACAAACAGAACATGTGTTGAATGAAGAAGCGTCCTTGGCTCCTGTTCCGCTGCATGTAGTACATGTTTTATGTTTTTTTATCTTGATCTTTTTAGTGGTTCCGCTAGCAATCTCTTCCAAAGTAAGCTTGAGAGTAACTTTTAAATCGGAACCTGGAGTACCTTGTGATCTCTTTCTCGATCTTTGGGATGATCCTCCGAAGAAGTCATCAAAAATCGAAGATCCTCCGCCACCCCCTCCGAAAGCGCTTCCGAATATATCGGAGAAATGGCTGAAGATATCGTTGGCGTCACTAAAACCATGGAAATCTTGTCCACCCTTTAAGCCACTATGTCCGAATCGATCGTATTTTGCTCTTTTGTCATCATTGCTCAAGACTTCGTAAGCTTCGGCTGACTCTTTGAATTTCTCTTCGGCTTCCTTATTATCCGGATTTCGATCCGGATGATATTTCATAGCCATCTTTCGATAAGCTTTTTTAATTTCATCTTTCGACGCGTTTTTATCTATACCTAATACTTCATAATAATCGCGTTTAGCCATTTTCTTTTTGCACCTCTAATAATTATTCTGTTTTATCAGTCGAATCTTCCGCGGCAGAGTTATTAGCTGCATCAACAGATTCCTGGCTGACGATTACTTTTGCGTGGCGAATTACTTTGTCTTTATATAAATATCCGGCTTCAATCTCCTCAATTACAGTATGAGGTGGCACTCCTTCGACTTGTTGCTGCATAAGAGCCGAATGTAAATTAAAATCGAAGGGTTCTCCCTTTGTTTGCATTTTCTTAACGCCATTATCTTCAAGCGCTTTGGTGAATTTTTCGGCAACTAGCTTAACACCTTCCTTAAGGGAATCGATGTTATTATCCTTGTCAATATACTGTAGTGAGCGCAATACATCATCATAGACGGGAAGAATTTTCAGAATAAATCCTTCTGCGGCATATTTGATAAAAGTAGTTTGTTCGTTATCAGTTCTTTTCTTATAATTTTCGAATTCAGCTGTTCTTCTAAGCAATCGATCATTCAAATCTTTGTTAGTCGCTTCCAATTCTTCAATTCTTTCAAGAGCTGTTTTTAATTCGTCAGAATAGCTCTGTTCTTTTTCTTCTACTTCCTTTTCCTCGGTTTCGATATTAACCTCTTCTTGAACAATTTCTTCCTGTTTTTTAGCATCCGTTTTTTTGTCTGCTTTCTTAGTCATTAAAACTCCTTTATATCTATTGTTTTTTCAATTCTTTCGATAACATTTCGGCCACATATACAACAGCGGCCACTGTTTTTGAATACTGCATTCTTTTAGGTCCGATAATCCCAACTGTCCCGACAGCATCCCCGACCGAATATTCCTTAACAATCATACTATAATCTTTAAGGCGGTCTTCGTTACTTTCCTTACCGATGGTAATGTTAACACCTGTAGTTCCGGGAACTCTTCTTTTCTTTTTTTCCATCAGATGAACAATAACATCCTTATTCTCAATCAATTCGATGACACCTTGAAACTGCTGATGATCCTCGAATTCAGGATGCTGCAGAATATTTCTCGCACCGATAATATATGACTTTTCACTTATTTGGTCATCAGTAAATATTTTATCAATCGATTCGAGAAAAACTCTTATAACCGGTCTGTATTCATCTCGGTTGTAATCTTTAAGCCTGTCCGCAAAACTCTTTCTAATTTCAGCTAGCTGAAGTCCTGAAAAATTCTCATTGAAGATTCTCTCAATATCTACAAGTTTGTTGAAATTAACTTCGACATCAAGTTCCAAAGTAATTGTTTTAACAAGTCCGGAATTGATTGAAACAACAACCAAAATTCTGGAAGAAGACAATTGTACTATTTGCATCTTTTCCAAATATGCATTTTCGAATTTCGGAAAAGTTATGCAGGCAAGCTGCTTGGTAATATCACTCAGAATTGCGGAAGTAACCTTCAGCAAGTCATCCATCTCCCCGAAAGAGGAATCAATACTATTCTTAAAACGACTAATCTCTCTCGGATCGAGTTCGGCTCGTCCCATTAACGAATCAACATAAAATCGATACCCTTTATCGGTAGGAACTCTACCCGCCGAGGTATGGGGATGATTAAGCATTCCGGTCTCTTCCAGATCGGACATAATATTCCTAATAGTGGCCGGAGAGAGCCCAATATCATATTTCTTCGATATATTTCTTGAGCCAACAGGGTTAGCTGTCAAAATAAATTGGTGTATAACATACCGAAGAATTGCCTTTTCTCTATCTGTTAATTCGTAATGTATCATCTAAATTATTGTTTTACAAAGAGATATCTCAACTTTACAAACTTCAAAAATACCAAAAATTTTACAAATATACATATTTCCCAATTATGGAGTAATTTTGGGATACTCTTTCAATTTTACGTTTTTTTTTACAAGATTAGTGAGGAATTGCACATTAACTGCAAATAAAAGAGCCCAAAACAGCCTAAAAACAAGGGGTCGTTTGCACATTAACTGCAAAACTTGCAAAATCTACCCAATCTGTTAAGTTCAACTATTTTTTCATTTACACGTTTTTCGAGAGGTCTAAGACTTCGATTTTGCACTAATTTCAAAAGTTTTTGCAGTTAATTTTGATTTTGCAGAAAAAATGCGGTGATTTAGATAGTTTAAACGTGTTTTCGTTAACGTAACCTAACGTAACCGTAAAAATGGGCTAAAAACGCATTTAGGTAACGTTAATTGGTAACGTTAATTGGTAACGTTAATTTGGAAAAACACATCATGACTTGTTCTTAGAGTGAAACGATATTGCTCTGATTCAGAGTATAATTGTATAACTTAATGGAGTTTTTAATGAATATGAATTTTGATGATGAAAATGTTTCTCTCTTATTAAGGGAATGTATTGATTTGAGCAATACTATTTTGATTGCTTCTAAATCTGTAGAAAAAAACGCTGGACTTAACAACTACGAATTATCAGGAAGTCTTTCAATACTGGTGAATAAATTACAAGAATTCTCTATTACTCTATTCACCTCCGATTAAATCTCCTAATCTTTTTATTTCTTTCCGAAGTTTTTTATTTTCTTTCGTAAGAGTATCTATTTGATCTTGGTAGATGCTCTTTTCTTTTTTGATATCTCCTTCTTTGACATCATCATCTAACAACCAATCAATACTGCATCCAAGTTTACTAAGTTTACATAGAATTGGAAATCCAGGTGAACTAATATTCTTCATGTATACCTGCAAATTCGAGGGATGCATCTCCATTTTTTCAGAAAAATTCTTTATTGAACCAAATTTGGTTTTCCCAAATAAACGTATTTTGTCGCCAACTGTCATAAAAGTGTGGAATTATATACTTTTTCCCTTGACACAAAAAGTACATAATTATATATTTGTGATAAAATTATTACAAAACAATTTAATAAAAAATAGGCCCTTGCATGAAAGTTGTTAAAATTCTTGATATCGAAATCGATACAGACCTATTGAAAGTTTCAAAAATAGCAGAAGCGGCCAACTTATCCCAGTCTTATGTCTCCATGCTACTAAATCCAAAGAACGAACGAAAAAATCAAAATGCGCTGGAAAGGGTCCGAAACGCGGCTATTTCTTTAAACCGCAATGCGGTAAAGTTTTTGGAGCCGGAAGCGGCCTAGTCAGACGAATGATCATCGTACATAAAATATACAATTATGTACTCACATATTCTATTAAAATATTCTCGGATTTTTATAATGGACTTTCAAACTAAGCTTAAAATCAAACAACATGAACTAGTACACGGCAAAGGTAAAACCGTTTATGATTTGGCAGAACATCTTTGCAAATCATACAGCTACTTATGCAGAATCAGTTCATTGTCTGAAGATTTACCTTTTCCGTCGGAATTGGAAGTCCCGGCAATGAAATTCAAAAAGAATTTCGATGTACTTCAATTGAAAGCATGGGAATGCGGATTCGCTCTGATAAAGTTACCGGGCAGAGTAAAAATGGACAAGTCCGAAAAGAACAAAATGGTAGCCGATTATCAAAAGACCTCCAACGAAGCTATTTCCGCATTATTGGACGTATTGGAAGAAATGACAATCGCAAGTTACCACAGATTCGATAAGGCTTTTCATAATGTTGTTGAAAAAAGTCTTTCAGTCAAAAAGACCATTGACAAAGAAGCTAATAAGCAATTGGAGTTATTTTAGGTAAGGTTATGACTAATTTCGCACCGGAAAAATATGATGATAGTTTAATACAGTTTACTATAGCTGAGTTTGCTCAATATCTCGACGTTACAACTGTAGCAGTTAGAAGAATGATATTAGAGGATCGACTTCCATCTGGTTTTAGGGTGTGTAAAATCTCCGCCCGCAAGCGAAAGATTGTAAAGGAAAATAAGAAAACTGAGTATAGACATGCTTCGGAACTTTCACCGGAAAAGATACTGGAAATAAACAAATGTGTTGATAATCTCGATTTCAGGAGAAAGAACGGCAATCCGAATATTCGAAAAATCGCCAAGTATGTAAATGAGAATTACACTACTGTTTACAGATTTTTGAATAACCAGTATAAAAGCAAAAAAGAATCCAGAGAAGACAAAGGACATAGCAGAGCACTATCCGAAAAGGAAGAGAAAAGAGCCTACGAGTTGTTCAAAACTCTTCTACTAGAAAACGTTCAAAGGAATGTCAAACTAACCCGGGAAAAAGTATTTAACAATTCGGGAATAGTAATACCTCAAAGACTGGCCTATAAGTGGGGTCGTGAACTAAAAGCACTTCATAAGCAAAAACACTATTACTCATTATTTGAGAATCAGAATACACCTTTTACAATACGAGATTTGTGGAAAGAGTACACCGGTCTTTTAAGTTGTGTAGTTGCCGACGAATGGAAAGTTGACGAATACGGTGTCTGGTACAGTTGCAAGAGTAAGGGTTACGAAAACATCAAAGCAACAGCCTATATAGTAATGTTTCAAGATATGAAAACCCGTAAGCCTTTAAGAGTTATAATGGCTCCGCACTCCATTACAACTGCCGATACAAAAAGAGCAGCTATGGAGTTGGTAAGAGAATACGGAAGACCGCAACAATGGATATTTGAAAATTCCAAGACATGGAAAAACGCTGAGTTCTTAAGATTTATTATGGGGCTTTATGCGGATAAAGAGGATTTGAAAGGATGTAGTAATATCGAGTTTATGGATTTGGATATGTTAAAGGTGATTGAAAAAGAGACCGATTTCGTAATCCGATCCGGTGTAAGACATCCTCAAAGTAAACCGGTTGAAAGAACTTTCAGAATATTAAAAGATGAATTCTGCGCTTATTCTCCGGCATATTCTCCTAATATGAAAGAAAGCAGAAAACCGAGCAGAAGAGAATCTCACCCGGAAATATGCAGAACCTACGAAGAATTAAGAAGGGATTTAACCATGTTCCTTGAACATGACTTCTTAGACAGAGAAAGAACCATGTTTTTTGACAGGACACTATCCAGGGCGCATGAGATAAACAAAGCCCGCCCGAAGACGATACGAGAAGCGTTTGACAGAGCATATTCCTATTTCGAAGCTGATAAAATCGATTCGTTCAGATTGGCATATCTCTACGCTGAAAAATACAAAGCCAAATTCACCGGCGGAGCGTTCACTTTCATGTACAAACCACTTCTTGAAAAACGTTCGCTTGTCCCGATCGATATGGATAAAATATACGATTACATGGGGGAAGAATTAGTCGCCTTGATAGATCAATACGATACGTATCACGGATGGATTTTTACAAAGGACGGAAAACTTTTATCCGAAGCCAAAGACCTAAGCGCATTCGGTCCGCAATCAAGGGAACAGGCTAACGAAATCGGCAAGCTTAAACGCCAGTACATAAAAGCCAACAAAGATCAGATCAAAGCGGCCGAAGCATACAAAAAGGCGAAGGAAGTAAAAGTATTCCAGTATGAAAGAGTAATGGAATCTCCCGTAGGAAATATCGAAGATAACACAGATGACAATTCGGCTGAATATTACGAAGAAACCGTATCTCCGGAACCGGACAGCGGAATAAATGGCATGGATATTTTTAACGATACAAGTCTAATAGAATTTTAATTAACGGAGGACTCAATGGAAACAACAGTAGTAGAAAGACCCGCAATCAGTAAAACAACCATAGGCGAACGCGGATTAAACGGAAAGGTATCAATCCCTTCAAATGCCGTAAATGAGTTACATAAAAACTTCAATCTGGTAAATAACACCTTGAGCGACTTGGCACAGTTTGAAGCCGATTGCGAAAAGGAGTTAAAAGAACTTAGTGAGGAAATCAAAAACAAAACCTATAGTCTGAAAAACAAACAGAAAGAATTACGGGCTACGCTCAAAAATCTAAAGGAAAAACGTCTTCTTGTACTCGGAGAAAGAAGCGGTTATGTGAAACAAATCCGGGCAATTGGCGGAAAAATCAAATCAGTAGATACATCCAAATTACTAGACCAAATCAATTAAACGGAGCATAGTTATGCAACTAAGCAAAGAAGTAATTAAAAAGCGGAAAGAGCTTCATGAGGCTATCCAGAAGAAAATGAGACTTCTCGGATTATGCACATCTGAAAAAAGTGTTGAAGCTTTTAAGAGATGGTATTTATGGAGTTGTTACAATGTAGAAACAAGCAGAGCTTTAAGTCTTGAGGGCTTAAAGAACGCCTTTGAGTTATTGCAAGGAATAACCTATTCCGGGGCAATGAACGGGATCCTAAAGCATAGTAAGGTATTTTCCCAACAATCAGAGTTAAGGAAACTGACCAAAGGACAGAGGAACAAAATAAAAGCAATCGCGCGATATAGTCTCAAGATTACTCCGGTATCGTTGAAAAAATATAGTGATAAAACACTGGAAAGAGATGTCCACGTAACTGAGGCTTATAATATGGATATCTCAATGACTGAGGCGCATTTTTTAATACAGAGGCTTGAGAAATGGGAAGCAAAACAAAAGGTGGCCTAGATTGCGGATTCGGGATGGTTACATATTCCGGAGTAATTACCGAAGCAAACGATAAATATCCGGGATACAATATAGTTACTTCATTGGAGCTATATAAAGGAAGTATGGAAGCTGTTTTACGGTACGGAAGGCCGACAGACGAAACATTATTGAAAAGTAAGATTCTGAAAATAGTAGAATTGCTCGGACTGACAAAGGAGCGTCGGGATATAAAAGCACCGACAAATACTTTTCAAAAAACAAACTTAAGGTTGATAATCTGTAAAAACTAAATTGAAGGAACAATGGAAATAATAAAATTACTTACGGATAACGAAGTAGTAAACTTCACGGATCAAGAATTAACCTTCGGGCGTTCTGTCCCGTTGCGGTTGCTTGAGAATATTATTCCGACATCAATTATACTGCAAAAGATACGAACCGCCGAAGAGGTTGAGTTTTTCATAAGAAGCGGATATAGGGATCCTCAAACGAATCTGCAAGCCGGAGGATCGGAGAAAAGCCTTCACATGGAGTTTAACGCGGTAGATTTTTGTCCGAGTGGATATGTAAAAAGTGATCTCGAAAAACTACTCTCAAGAATTGAGGAGGGAGAGTTCAACACAACAATCTGTTTCAAAGGGAAAGTAATAACTGTCACACCTGAACACATGGGATTGGGGCTAAGTGATTCTTTTATCCATATGGATACGAGAGGATTATTAGGTCGCAAATCCCCCGAAAGATGGAGGTATTAAAATGAGAAAGGATCTAGGGGTAGATGAACAAGCCCTAATTAGGAATTTCAATTTTTCTTTTAACAGAATCAAAGATCGTGACGAGAGAATAAAGAAGAATGATTCCGAGATGAAAACATTAAAATCCGTTGTTGATAAGTTCAATCAGTTAAAAAAGGAAAACATGATATTACGAGACGAGAACGAAAAGGATCGAAGATTAACAAAGTCATCAATGGAGTTATACGAAAGAATAACCGGCGAAGGAGTAGGAATCGGCGATTTATTCAGTCAAAGCAATGAAGGAGAAAATAATGGCAATTAAAAACGAAAACGGAGAATTATTGAACGGCTCCGGGAAATGGGTTCCCAAAAAGAACATTCCGAAAAAGGATCTGAAAAGAGATTCGATAGTTAGCAAACTATTTTCAAGAGCCGAGAAGACCGAATCGAACATCAGGACTTTCAAGGATACGGTATTGAAAGAGGTTAATAGCTGGATTGAATACCTTGAAGAAGAGGCCGGAATAAGCGGAGCCACATTAAAGAACACAAAAGGAAATATCTGTCTTACCGATTTGGCCGGGCAAAAACAGATCATTGTAAAGATAAACGATATGATTGAGTTCGACGAAGGATTAAACATAGCCAAAACCTTAATTGACGAATGCCTTTCCAGTTGGTCGGAAGGAGCAAATGACAATATCAAAGCGATAATATCGGAAGCCTTCAATGTGGACAAAAAAGGGAAGGTAAATACTTACATGGTTTTGAGATTGTTAAAACTGAAGATCCGTGATAAGAGATGGGAAAAGGCAATGGAGTTAATAAAGGAATCGATGAATGTAGCAGGATCCCGACGATATGTTAATTTCCGCGTAAGAAAATCACGGGATGACAAATGGAAATCAATTAATCTGAATTTTTCAACTATATGAAATGGGCAAACGAAGGAAGGAAAAACTAACAGATGAACAGATTGACAAGTTGAAGGAAGCCGGCTTTAAGTGGTATGAAATAAGCCACTTCAAAGCCGGCCGAACAGAAAAGATCAGCAAGGATAAATACAAAGAGATGCGAACTCTTGTCTATCCTCGCAAACCAAGAGAATCCCGACCGATTCTCATAACAAATAAAGGAATCAGAATTAGAAAAAGCAAACAAATCATTTTTTTATAGGAGAGTATCATGGCAAAGAAAAAAGAAACCACTCCGAAGACCAAACAAGAAGAAAAGAAACAGTCCGGGGAAACAAAAGAAAGAGACGATAAGCCAACTGAAGAAAGCAAAAAAGAAGTTGTTACCGTACCGAAAAAGACAGGTTTCAAGTGGGGTTTTGAGTTCCAAGTAATAAAGGAGGGACTCCCTAAATGTGTAAAAATAGAAGTGGAAACAGAGAAGGAATCGGAAAAAGAAGCCTTTACTAATGCGCTTCGTAAAATGGAAATCGAATATAAGAATTGTTCTTATCACTACATCCAGAAATTTAATAAGGAAGCCATAAACTAATATGACTTGCGCAAACTGCCATATGGATTTTGAAGACTCATACAAGAACGTTTCCGGCAGTAAGAGAAAAGTTGTCGGTTGCTCTGAACACTACGGAATGCCTTTCCGGATTATCGGGTTAATATGCCCGCACTGCGGTGAGACATGCGAATACATCCAGATGCCAACCGGCAATTTATTCTATAAGAATAGGAAGTCGTTGGATCCGAAAATGATTTACGGAATGTACTTATACTTAAAACAGATGATGGATGAAGATCCTTGTCAATACTATGAATTCAAAAAGAAAATATTGCCAATGGTAAAGACAGTATGGAAAAACACCGACTAAAAATAGAAGAATTAAAAAAAGAATTGCGGGAAGATATCATGTCGAATTCTTTCCGCTACAAACGAGCAATTTCCAACCACATTTACAGACAATCCCAAATACATTCTGATATTAACTCAAAGTTTGATTCGGAAGGTTTTTTATCTTCCTTCCAAAAAGAATTCAGATTATCCCCCGGAGAAAAACAGATCATAATTAAGGATCTCGCAAAAATAAAAGAAGAGATCGGGGAAATTTGGAATGATTACTTTTACGGACTGTCCGGAAAGGTTATGCTTGATTCGGATATGGAAAAGATGTTATCTCTGTATCAAGTGGATTTTTCCAATATAGAAAAAGACATAAAGGAAAAGGTTGTCAGGGAAGTAAAAAGCGGAATCGGAAGAGGATTACATTTTGACGAGATCAGAAGGAAGCTGGAACACTCCGGTTTAGGATTTGCTCATGCTTATACGGAAGCCAATACGGCATTAGCTCAATTTGATAACAGTTATCATATAGAAAGCGCGCAATCAGCGGGAATAGACGAATTTATCTTTGATGGCATTTCACACAACAGCCGTCCCTTTTGCAAAGATCGTGTAGGAAAGTCTTTTACTCTCGACGAAATAAAGGAGATGAACAACGGGCAAGGTTTGGCGGTTTTAACGAGTTTGGGCGGTTATAACTGTGTTCATTACTGGACCGCAAAAATCGAGCAAAGTATTTCTCAAAAGAAATCAAAAGTATATGTTGCCCGTGATATTGCCGAAGCAGAATCACTCCTAAAGAGCACAAAACTAAGCAAAGCCGATAAAAAAGCTATCAAAGATTATACATGGGGAGAGTATGAGGAATTAAACAAGTACCTCAGAGGGGAAAAAATTACGATTCCGGAAAGAGCAAATGAATACAAAACCCTATCTCAAAATCTTTCGATTGCGCTCGGCAAAATGCCCAAATACAACGGAAAGGTTTTTCGTTGTATGGAAATGGAAAGCATTGAGCGGTTAAAGGAATTTGAAAAGAAGATTTCAGACAACAAATTAGTAGCAATGAAAAACTTTATATCTACCTCATTGAAAAAAGAGGTAGCCACCAGTTTTGGAAATTCCCCGGGGAGTGTTTATCTTGAGATCCAATCAAAGAACGGAAGATTTCTCGGAGAACATTCATTCAAGCCGGAGGAAAAAGAGATACTATTTGACAAGCAAAGTGTTTTCAAAGTAAAAAAAGTAGATAACAAAGGAATACTAAAAGTTTACTTGGAGGAATTATAATGGATAAAAAATACGTTGGATCAGAAGAAGAAATGTTTTTCCCGATTTGTAATAAATGTAAACACCTAAACAGAGAAAATCCGATTACATGCAAGGCATTTCCGGAGAGAATCCCTAACGATATATTAACCGGTTCATTCGACCATAAGGCAAAACATCAAGCTCAGAAAAATGATTATGTTTTCGAAAGCATCGGGGAAGAGGAAAAATAATATGGGACACTATTCGGAGCAAAAAGAAGAAAAGAGCAGAAAAGAATTACTAAAAAAAGGGAAGAAATAATCGGGTTTGTAAACAAAGCGGATTTTGAAACCCTTACGGTAATTAATGAGATTTGTGTAAAATATCATGAGATAAAAAAATGTTTTTCTGTTATGAAACTTATTATGAATATATAAAGAAGATCAAATGCCGCTAAATACGCGGCATTTTTTTTGCAGATAATCCGCAATTATTTCCAATTCTTTTTCAGATTTTTGACCAGCTCTTCTTCAATAAATGCTCGGATTTCCTTCTCTTCCGATTTCAATAACCCCATTATTTTGTGTTTCCTTTTGGATTTTCCCGCTCCCAACTTTTCATGATATGAAGCAAGCTCTCTATTTCTTGCGTTTTTCCAACCGACATCAACACTTTTGGAACCGGTTGCGATTATTCCGAGATCTCTGAGATATTGCCCTGACCATGACATTATTACATGATCGTTATATTTACCTGCTTCTTTTCGAATTCCCTTATATCCTCTTTGAGCTACGACCCAAAGATTTTTATTGTTGGAAGTAAAAAGTTTGTAATCTCCGTCACCGGAAAAACGGGAATCGATTTCTTTGATTTTCTTTCCCGTTGTCGCGTTAAGTGCTCCGAAAGGCAAAGCAAAGGGTTTAGAGGAATAACTTCCGGCGTTATCGGAAGACCCCGGAAGAAAGGTTCCTTTGTTAGTTCTTCTTCTGATAAAGAAAATGATTTTACTCCCTACTCTCTTGAGTAGTATATTATCAATCAGATTGGAAGTATCGAGCATAATTAACCCAGCCCTCCGCTTTTTTGCGCAACAATAGCTTTGGGATCTTCTTTAGTAACCGGAATAAAATCAATATCTTTATAGGCATTTTCCAGATGAACCGGAATTCCCGCGCTAACATAATCGGCTATTATTCGCGCATGAGCTTCCTTGTCTTTTATCTTCCGTTTGTGATAATAAAGTACCGGAAAGGCGTTTCTCGGTTCTCCGTAATTCAAAAGATAATCATGTAACAGATATTGATTTGAAACTTCATTTTCGATAAAGACCAGATCGTCGAAGGTTACGTCTTCTGCTATTTGATATCCAACTTTTGAAGAAGCGTAAGAATGTCCTTTCTGCGGATCACTTGCAGAGTATTGCCCCGCAATTGATAAACTCATACCTCTGTTGACGCTTGCTTCCAATTCGACATGAGATTTAATGGCTCCATCCTTTATGGCTTCCAATATTTTTACATCTACTCCTTTCATAAAGGTTCCATAGGAATCACTTCCCATCTTTGCCAATTGTTCCATTATCTGAGGAACATATTTTTCAAGATGTTGCTCGTAAGTCGCATATCTCGGAGGATCTGAGTATTTTTCATTTGTATGAGCCCATGTAAAGAAATCCCAATATTTCAGGATGACATGTATAAGGTTTGATCTTATGAGTCCTCCCGGGAAATCTTCATCAAATCCGCTTAACGGATTATCCCGCACAATTACTGTAGTCGGAGTGTCGAAATCCTTTCTTACAAAGTTTTGAGTCTTTGTGTCGGTAATGACGTGTTTCAAAGCGTCGGTATTGTTCAGATCATAGTCCAGGTCAACAGCCGGAACAATCTTTTTGGATTTTACAAAATGCTTATAAGTATCCGAGTACCCACTCCAGTCTAATTCAACCGCGGCCATTCCCATCAGCCGGCCGTTCATTATACTTGGTATTAATGTGTGCATCTTGGAATTTTTCCAACGTGCTTTCATTTCGTTAAGTTGCTTTTCTTCGGTAGAAGTAATCTGAAATTCGTCCGGAAATTTAATAGTCGGTTGATACGATGAAACGGCTAATTTCCTGTATCGAATCAAACTCATCAGATGTCTGTCTATCTTAGGAAGATTACACAGAAGACTAATCAGATAACGTGTATCCCTTGAGGAAAGATGTTTGTGATTCGCTTTCCTCATGTATTGGGCTAGCCTATCGATACTATTGACAAGCAAAGATTTCTGTAGTTCGGAATTAATAAACATTTATCACCTATAATCTTTTTACTTTGTAATTATTGACTGAAACCATCTGATTGATATTGGAATCGAGTATAAAAGAGACCCCAAGTTCAATCAAAAGCGTATAAGCACAAATTACCGCGTCCGGAAAGTCATCCTTTTTATTCGCTTTTTTCATTCGGAATCCGTTAAATTGTTTTAGGGCTGCTTTTCCTTCTTCGGATGATGCGAAATTTGGAGGGAATAACAAATCACCGCACTTGTAAATACTTTCAAGATTAGTTACCAACAAATCAACATTATACTTTCGGAAATTCACAAACGGGAACGGAAATCGGTTGATCGTTACAAAATTGTGAATATTGTTTTTCCATATGGACTCTTGGGAAACATTTCCGTCCATTCCGATGGTAATAATCGAAATACCTTTGGAAACTTCATTTTGTTGTAATCTTAAAAGATCTGTTAATAAGTCGTTACTTAGAAAATAGCTCTTGCAACGCATGTTTGTTATATAGAACTTTTTAGTTGTAGGAGAAAATCCCAAACATGGCATTCCGGTAGTATCCCCCTTCTTTTTCTCAGAACAATTCGGATCGACCCAAATAACGGCTTGAACATCATTCGGAAGAGTTGCCCATTCGGAATAGAAAGATTTCGGAAATATTTCTCCCGATTTTTCTTCAGGCCTTTGCTGGTAGTTGCCTAACCAATCATATCGATCTTCTATAACGACCATCTCCATTAACTCCTCTTCGGATTTGGCCGGGAATCTTTGAGGCCAAAGAGCTCTTTGTTTGTAAGGTCGATTAGAATCCCATGCGGGGAAAACGTGAACTACGATACTTTTAGATCCTATTCCTTTTTCCTGCTCTTCGAGTAATTCGTTTGAAAGAGTATCAACATCGAAATTATTGGCTTCCCATACCAAACATCCGTTTTTAGTCAAAGACCCTCTCATTTCGTTTAATCGGCTTCGTCTTTTTCTTCGAGCATCCTTTGTAAGTGAAGAAGTGGAATTTTCAAAATCAGTCAACAGAATAAAATCAAATCTTCTTTGAAGGCGTTGTTTACCTCTGGAAGATTTTTCTTCCGAAAGGGTTTGGATAAATGTTCCCTTGGGATTTTGATCTGAGGTGGCAAACATCTTTTTGGTAGAACATTCATGCCATGTTAACTTAAAGTCATGGGCTATTCTGTCATTGAATTTTGTATAGTAAATCAGATCCGCCAGATAATTATCCGGAGTATCCAGAGTTTCCGACCCTATCGCCATAAATTGAGCTTTCCCGAAAAGAAACTTCCATAAGACTTTTTTCTGATATATGGCGGTTTTGGCGTGTTCTCTGGGTCCTAATACCAGATGTACTTTTTTATCCTTACTGTCTGATATTTCATCTATGTCTTTATGAAATTTTCCCGGAGCGGAATAATCATCTCCGTAAAAGGATTTCGGGAAATAGGTTTTATCAAAGTACCAGAAATCATTTTCGGCCTTTTGCAATCTGCTAATAACCGCAGTCTTTTTTTTCTCGTTTGCGGAAAACGGGGAAATTGATAACAAAGCTCCCTTAAGTTTTTCTCTTTTCCTCTTTATTTCATTGGTTTCGGCAAGCAATTCCAATTGTAAAAGGGTTGATTCTAAAAATCTACTGTTACCCATTATTCCTATCCCTTAAATATATCTCCATTTCTTCTTTGTATATTGCCACAATTTCTTTATCAGTTGCTTTGGGATTGAATCTCCTTACAATTCGCGCAATTACTTCGGCGTCAGGTCGTCGTATATTTCCTTTTAATTGCCTTTGGGTTATCTTGGTTTGAATTATTTCAATATCCTTAACAAGTTTTACCTTTTCGGCCGGTTCCAAATTGGAACTTGCTGCGTCTTCCAAAGCGGACATTAAAAGGAAAAGCTGAAAATCATCAAGATCTTTGAAATCTTCCAGAGTCCATTTCGGAGGTGTGAATTCTTCGTCCTCTTTTCTAAGATTCTTTCTCGAAAATCCTTTGTCGGCTCTTGGTGTTCCATTCAGTTTAGTTTGTCCGGATATGATTCGGTAAACTTGCCAATATGTGACGTTTTCCTCTTCGGCTATCTGGTTTATATTCATATCCTTATCATGGAATAAATTTAATATTTTCTTTCTCTTGGCCATCGTTAATCGATTGGCGATATTTTTCGTTTTAGACATTACTTATTTCCTTTTGGCTATAAATGTGTAGTTGCGCAAATGTGGGAAAATCCCAACACCTTAGAAGAGCTTAGGAGATGTTCTTTCTTTAATGTGCAAATTGCATTATGTAGAAAAATCATCTATATAGAAAAATCTTGCAACAACCATACTGAGATCGGAGTTTGCCTGAATTATTTCTCTGGGTCTAGCATGAGCACGCAAATAGACCAGATGTTCCATAGGCTCTTCTTCTGTTCCTGAGTTAATTTCATATTCGCCAATAACAAGCGGGATAATCTTTTTAGCGTATGCCATAGCTTCGGCCAATGCTTTACAGCTTGAAGACTGTCCCGGTGTGCTTGAACATAATATCCCGATAGTAACCGGAACATCATCGGGAATTCCTCCCTCCAATACTTCTCCTTCGTCATCCAACAAATAATAAACTCCTAACCACGGAGGAGAAAAACCGGAATCCTCATCAGGCATTTCGGCAATTTCGGCAATGGTTTTGATTTCATATTCTCCGAATCGGATTAGTCCTTTTTGCGATTTGAGTTTCTTTACTACTGCCTTCACAACATGTTCAGGTTCTAATATCATGTCAAATAATCCCGTTGATTCTTTTAGTTCCGGTTATTTGTATCACATTGCGCCCTCCGATTATATTTCCCGAATTATCTTTAAGGGGAATATTACCGGAACTGATTTTTTGAAGACTCGAATAGGCATCTTGATAAAGTGTCTTTCTTCTTTGCTTCTCGTCATCAGATATCCCTTTTTGATAAGGAATCAATTTGAATAAAACTATGTCAGTCCAAATTCCGCGCAAACTTGCGGGAGCTTCCATAGGGTCGGTCGGTGGCAATAATGAAGTAAATTGATATATGATATCACTTACTTCGTCCCCTAATTCGGTTATCTTTTCCGTAGGCATATCCTTAATAAAGTTGTTCTCATTATTAAACCTTGCCATTAGTATTTCTTTGTTTCCAAAGCTCATTTTATCTCCTAAATAATTACGTCACCAATATTCAAAAAAAAACTTTCGGAATAATATTACCGGTAGTCCGGCGTTTTTTATTTCCCCCCGTGTTCGGTTAGCTTGACATTGTGATTTTTGAAAAATATCGGAGCAGAAGTGAAAGAATTACAAAAAAAGCTAGTAGAGCTTATCAAAAAGCTAGGTGTTAATCTGGAAGGAAAAGAGAAAGAGTTGGAAGAAGGATTAGAGTCCATTATCCCGACCGAACCGGAAAAGGAGAAAACTAAGGGAACGGAATCCGAAACGATTACAGCTTTGAATAGCCAAGTTGACAGCCTTAAAGGAATCATTGCGGAATTACAAAAGGATCGTAATGCTTCAATAGAGGCGGAGAAAGAAAAACTTGAACGTGAGAAAGCGACCAAGATATCAACCCTTAAACAAAAAGGAATCGAAGCCGGAAAACTCACAGAAGGGACATGGGATAAAAAATGGAAAACTATTGCCGAAAAGGATCCGGAAAATTTTGAAAACATATTGGAAGATCTGGCGGTCGATCCTCATTTTAAAAAGGACTCGGAAGAGAAAGAGGAAAAACCCAAAGGGATTCCGGGACCGTTTGACTCAGCCGATCCGGGTATTTTGAAAGCAATGAGCGAAATGTCCAACAGTATTTAATTTATTAATTCATTGAGGTAAAAATGAAAATTAATCAGGTATCACGAGCCAGTGACGACTCCCAAGAAATATTACGAAAAATCTTGGCTTACCTTGTGGGAAAATATCCGTTGTTACAGGAGATGGAGTTCTCCTTAGAACCTTATTCATTTGATAGTTATCCGGTACAAGAGAATATAGGAGGCAGTTCATCGGCAAGGGCGATCAATTCGGACGCCGGTAGTTTTGCTTATTCTCAAGTCAAAGGAGGCGGAACACAAAAAGCATATTCCTTTGAATTGGATATCGATATAGCCTATAAAAATGATCTTAACGTCGGAACCACTTCAGAAGGTTTAATCAGGCAGTTACAGCAACAGCAGTTGAGACTAGCCACAAAAGTTGCAAAAGATGTGCTAACCGATGTCATAAGCGGTGATGGTATTGATAAAGAAATTCTAGGTCTGAAAACATTTATCAAAGATGTTGCCGACGCTAGCGGGCAAGGGAATCATTTCGGATTGAGTCAGGAACAAATTCAGAGTTGCCTAATTCAGTCCCCGGTCCAATTAACCTTAAACAAGGAAAATGAAAAAGTTCTCAGAGAGTTTGACGAATTATTAACATCAACTTTAGCCGATGTTGAAGGTAATCCGGTTTTGGTTATGAATTCCGCGTTGTTCGGTCGAATGAATTCCATAGCCAAATTTCTTGGTCAGTATGGTGAGACAGTAAATTCCTTCGGCCAAAAAGTAACCCAGTACGGTAATCATAAGATGGTTCCCGTTCCATTGAATCTATATCCTCAAAATGAATCAGACGGTACAAACTCCGATTGTTCTTCGTTGTTTATCGTTTCCTATGATGAAGCCGACGGCGTAAGATATGCCACAAATACCGGTTTTCAATTTAAGGATTTCGATATCACCGAGAAAAAACCGTCGGGAAAATCGAGATTGGATTTTATAGGAAATCTTAAAGTAGAAAATCCGGCCTCAATAAGAAGAGTCAGTAGACTCAGACTTTAATTACCATTCATTCCGGCGGGATTCCCGCCGGAGAAAAAAGGAGGACACAATGAGTGACCTGAGAAAAAAGCAAAAGGAATTATTGCAGAAAGTTAATTCCATCAAAAACGCCGATATAGTCGGAATCGAAGAATTGGAAGACTTCGTGGATTTATACTATGAAGTCTGTGAAGAATTAGAGAAAGATTCTGACAATAAACCGGGAATATTCACCATGCTTAAAGAGCTTGGGAAACCTTTTGTTGTTGCCTATGACGGCTTTAAGGTGGCATGGATGGAAGCTCACTATCTGGAAGATGAGGAAATATCCAGTCTTGTTAAGAGAAGTTCGAATTTCAACCTCGGGGATAATGCTGTTAGATATTCCCAAGTATTAAAACTTGTTTTGGTTGGGTTCCAAACTTACGCGGAATTCACGAAATGAAAGGGTTAAAATCCGCAATAACAAAAGCATGGAAGTTTCTTGACGGAAAGAAAAGGCGCATTGGTCTGGCCATGGCCTTGGCCGCTAATTACGTCGGAGATCCGACAATTTCGATTTGTTTAAATATTGGCGCGGTTTTGCTCGGCGGTGCTGATAGTGTAAATGTATTAAAACAAAGAAAGGGATCCGGCAATGGAAAAAAGAGAAGCTCTTCTGGTTAAGTATTGGCCCATAATTATAGCCATGATAATGTTTATTTATCAAATCGGAATAACAAGCACTGAGTTATCCGGAAAGGTTGATAAAGACACGGTTAGAGACTTAACAAAGCAATTGATAAACGAATACGCCGCAGAGCAAAACGAAAAATATATCGAAATCAATAAGGTTCCGGGGCTGAAAGAACGCCTCGGAAACCTTGAAAAAGAGGTAAGAGAAATTAAGGATCTTCAAAAAAAGATTTACGAAATATTTCTTACGTCAGAGCGAAAACAGAAAATAAATTGAGGATAAAATGGCAAGATCATTTGCGAGTATTGAAAAGGTGGTCCTATCAAAAAAGGATTCGAACGGGACGCAAAACGCCCATAGATTAGGCTTGCGTTATCCGGCCAAGCTAACGATATCCGACAATCCGATCACGATCGACAGAAACAGACCAATTTCAAATTTTGTGGATTTTGATTTTGAGGCTGAGACTCTGGAATGTGATTTCTATATGCTAAAAGATTTTATAGAAGTCTATTGTGTCGATGGAATGATTGACGCTTATATGATGACAGCGGCACAACAACCGACAGCGGATTCCAGAGGGATGAAAGGAAACGAAATATATCAATTCGGTTGGAACCCGAACGGAAACGGATATTTGGGATTCGGTTTTAAGTATGTGGAGTCTTTCAGTAACGGAAATAAGAAGACCTCCGCTACGGTTAAAGGGAAACTATCTCTTGAAAATACGGAAGCCTCAACAATATTACTGAGTGCTTTAACAAACGATTTGTATTTGAATGACTTCGGCAGTCAACACAAGATAAATCCAGGGAATATCGTGAGTATTTCATATGCCGATTCCGAATTGATATCGAAACATGAAATTCACTCTTATAACCTTTCGATTGAAACCAAAGGGGACGAACCAACTGTTTACGGGCGGGAATGCTCGGATTATCTAAGTGTTACTTGCGAAATAGTAACCAAAAATTCCGGAGTAAATAAATTCCAGGAAATACTTAGTCGAGCAACAAACAGCAATCTGGTAATAAAAGAAAAACTTTCCCCCAACCTTTACTTTGAAAAAGAATTCGAAGCAATCGGAAAGGCTGTTTCGGTTGAGATCGGCGATAAAAGGTTTATGAAATTGACCTTCAAAGGAGATTTCCCTCTTATTAACACCTCTTTTACAAGTAATACCAGTGAAGGAGTAATGGTTCGTATTATGAAACTAGGAGATAAGATATGACAGAGAAGAATTTGATGGTAACACAGTTCAAAGCCCATGAGGAAGTATTCCCGGACGTAAGCATTACCGCAAACGATGAATTTGCATTTATCGCATTTGGCCAGACAATAGTCAAAAGTAATTTTCCGGTTGAAGCAAATTCGGGTCTGGAAATTACTCCCGGTAGCGGAATAAAAGTATCATTGTCAGGAGCTGAAACAGCTAAGCTTCCTTTGTCCGGGTGTGAATATAATCTGTACAGAAGAGAGTTTGGCGGTTGGGTAAAGAAATATACGGGAACTATTACCGTATCCGAAGGAGAAGAAGAAAAGAAAGTAATTACTCTTAGTTACAGTAATAGCAATGCCAGTAAAACCGTTACAGCGGATTATGTAATTAATCGATTAGATGATACCATTTTTTGCGACACCACAATTTCACCGAATATTACTTTGATTATGCCGTTATCCGAAGAATTAACGGGAAAACGATTCAAAGTGAAAAACATCGGAAGCGGAACTGTATCTATTGAAGACTGCACGGAAGCCGAACTAATCCAATTGAGCGCAAATGAAGGGAAATGGATTGAGAGTTCCGGAAAGAAATGGGAAACAATGTTCTAAATTGAGGAAGAAGATGCACAAAAAAAAGACGTTTCAGTTTGTTGATAGTAACGGGACTCCGGTCGAATTGGAAAGTGTTGATTGGACTTTTGAAATAGAAGAGATCTTAACTAACCGTTTCGGGAAAGATGTCTTTCAGAAACTTAATTCGGGTGAAAGATTTGAATTTGATCTGAAGTTGAATGATATCGAAGAAGATTTCCCTCTTTTATTAGCCAATTCGGAAAATATTTCTTGGAAAAAACAAGACTATGACAATTGCCTCAGAGTATATCATTTTTTTTTAACATACAAAAGGAATGCCTGGCTGAGGCAATTAGACTACGAAGGGAAAACTACTGTTTCAATACTTCGGAATGCAATGGAGCAGATGGAGAAGATATTGGAAAGTACATCGAAGAAAAGCTCTTAAATGATTTTTATCTGTTAAAGCTGTCCGAATTCGATCTAAAATCTTACGAGTACCTAAAGAAAAATTATTGTTTGTGTAAGACCGTGCGTATTGCCGCATGTAAACAAGCCTACTATTTGTCAGAAAAGGAAAAAAGCCAAAAGAAATGAGCGTTTCAAAAGAAATACAGTTTCGATTAACAATTGACGGAAAAGACTTCGAAGGAAAGTTACATGTAGCCAATGAGAGTTTGAAGGAAATTCAAAAAAACTCTCAAGGTGTAACCAATAATATGTCCCACTGGGCCGGAATGGCTACCGGATTAAATCAGGCTCTTGAGTTGGTACAAAAAATCTATAGTGTAGCTAGTGAGCCATTGAAGATAGCCGGCGAATTCGAACAATTTACAGTTCAGTTGGAAGTCCTTTTGGGTGGAACCGAAAAAGCTCATTCCAGAATTTCGGAGCTTTCCGAATTTGCCGCTACAACCCCTTTTGAACTTCCCCAAGTTGTTAGAGCCAGTAAACAATTGGAAGTCCTTACAAAGGGAGCTCTATCAACCGGAGACGGTCTTAGAATGGTAGGTGATGTTTCGGCCGGAGTCGGTGTTAATATAGATGAGTTGGCAATGTGGTTCGGAAGACTTTACGACGCTATTCAATCGGGAAGACCGGCCGGAGAGGCTCTTATGAGGCTCCAGGAACTTGGTGCGATGAGCGGTAACGCAAGAGGCGAAATCGAAAGACTATCAAAAGCAAACGCCGATTCAACAATAATATGGAAACAGGTTACAGATGAGATGAAACGCTTTTCCGGTATGATGGAAAAGCAATCCGCAACTTTCGAAGGAAAGGTTTCTAACCTTAAAGACGAATTTACTTTACTGCTAAGAGATGTCGGTAATATCATTATGCCGTTGGCTCAAACAATAGTTGGCGGTCTCAAATCAATATCGGGCGGTATAAGGGAAATTCTTGGAGTAGAAGAAAAACTATCGGAAAAAATTCACGAATCACAATCCGAATATAATGCTTTGGTTAATCTTCTCAAGGATACAAACACAAGTCAGGATACAAGAAGACAAATCATTGAAACTCTTAACAGCAAATATAAGGAATACCTGGGAAATCTGAATCTTGAAAAAGCAGCTATTGCAGATATTGAAAAGATGCAATTAAAGGCTAATGAGGCTTTCAAAGAGAAAATAAAACTGGTTGCTGCTAAGGAACAATATCAAGAGCAAACATCTCAAATTACTGAGCTACAGAAAAGGATTTTCAATGCCCAAGTTCAACAAAGGAAAGAAAATGCGAGAGTAAATAAAGAATATGGCTCAGATTACGAAGGGAAAGAACGATTTATTGAGTGGAACTATAAATACTACATTGAAGAATTGGAAAATGAAAAGGCCAAACTTGAAAAGGAATTCGAAGAATTCAACGCCTTTGTAAAATCTCAAGGGATTGATATTAATAAGAACAGTGAGGATGAAAAATCAGGCGAAAACGATGATGATGATGATGATTCAACTGGTAAAAATAAGGATGATAAAGAAAAAGCTATTCAAAAACTCAACAGAATGCGTATTGAAAACATTGAAGATGAAAAGCAAAGGAAAATCAAACTTCTTGAATTTGAATACGAGCTGGAAAAGAAAAATATCTTAAATACGGTCAAAGATAAAAAGATAGCGCAAGCCCAAGTAAAAGAATTAACGCTAAAGCATAACAATGAACTTGAGAAGCTCAAAAACTCTAAGGATTATGACCCCAAAAAAGATGTTACAAAACTTCAAAAAATGCGTATAAAAAATATTCTGGATGAAAAGAAGAGGAAAATAGAACTTCTTAATCTGGAGTATAAACTTGAAAAAGATAATATCACAAAAACCGTCAAAGACAAAAAGTTAGCACAAGCGCAAATAAAGGAACTAACCGTAAAGCATAACAGAGAACTGGCGAAACTAAATCAATATAGTTCGACCGGCCCGGTAAAAGTAGACGAAAGCCTAAAACCAAACCTACTACCGAGTATGGACGAGATGGAGACGCAATTTTCCGCATTTAACACATTGATCTCGGCTAGTTCGGATGTGTTGCGCAGTGAAATGTCCGGAGCATGGGAAGAAGTATTCGGCAAAGCGAACAGCGTAATAGAAAAGATAGGATTGAGATTCTTCGAAATGTTAGCAGACAGAGCCTTGCAAGACGCTATGAGTAGTCTGCTTTCCTCCGGAGGAAGTGGCGGAGAAGGCGGAAGCGACGGAACAAATTTATTTAATGTTCTTTTAATGGCTCTTCCGTTTCTTGCAGAAGGCGCGGTAGTAACAAAGCCGACAATTGCCATGATCGGAGAAGACGGAGCAGAAGCCGTTATCCCTCTGAATAAACCTCATGGACGAGAAGCTTTGACAGATGTATTATCTCATAACTTATTAAAAGAAACTGTCCGAAATTACCCAGTTTCCAATCATGCAGCCTCGTATTATGATACTTCGAAACTGGAACAAGTTATCGGGGATAATTTGACAAACTTCGTTAGGGCGATGGAGAATAAGCAATGGCATATTAAAGGAAATGACCTCTGGTCATTAAATAAAAATGTTGATCGGAAACGTAATGATTGGGAAATGGAATAATGGCTAAGATAAAATTCAAAAACATAAGAAAAGCCAAACACACCTTTTCTATTACTATCGATATTAAAAATGACGATTCACAATTAGAGTATGATTTCCATCTTATAAGTTTGGGTAATTTTGAATACGGGAACAGCAATAATAAGGAAACTATTTATTATCCCGCTAATGTAACTATTGATTTTACTATTGTTGGTTGCGGTGTAAAGCCGGTGGATCCTGTAACGCCAGAAAACGATTACGGCGATTATCTGGCCGCATATTACAGTTTTCTCGAAGATCTGAAATATTGTGAAACCGATGTAACGATTTATAAAGATGATGAATTTTATTTCCAAGGTTTTATTGATCACCGGGATATTCACAGTAATTGGAAAGAGAAAAGTTTTTCGGTATTTGTTGTAAGTAATTTCGTCAAGCTAAAAGATATTATTCCAAGTGACAATCCTCTTGGGTATGATTTACACAATGGTGAAGAACTTGGGAGGAACGTTTTACACAGAGATATCATTATCGATTCTTTCGGATTGGTTTTTTCTCAACCATGTGCGTTGCATGTTACTTGCGATATTCGTGCGAAGACAACTTTTAAAGTCCTTGAAACCCCATGGATAGCAAACTTCAACTACTTTGGTATAAGTATAGGCTCCCTCTTTGGTCATAAGCGTGTAAAAATCAAGAACATGTTTGATCTGTTAAAGAGTATTTTCGACGCTTTCGGTCTAATATGCTTTTTTGAGGGACAAAATATATATCTTCAATCAAGATGGTATTTCCCCGGTTTACAAGTTGAATCAATTGATAAGAAAGATTTTATAAGCGGTCTTGAAATAGTAGGAAACACAAAGAAATTAAAAGGATTACAGCTTTTTGTTGAACTTAATATGGTCAATGACAACGCTGTTGAAACAACTATCGGAACGGTTGAAAAAGATAAGGACAAAAACTTAAAATATCCCGAAGAGGTCGAAATCGCCAGATTAGCTTTTGCCGGTGGTCGTCCTCCTCATCAACCGAATAATCATTTCTGTATAGATCCGGTAATGATATTTGTTCCTGGGCATGTTGCCGGTCTGAATAATGAGCAATGGACGGAATGTTCAGATTTTTACCTTGTGTCAGACAAATACGTCAGGGGTCCTCTTTGGAAAATAATCAAAGCAAAACTATGGTCGATCGTAAGTAAATCCAGAGTCGTTTATAAGGCCAAAATACGGGGAACGGATTGGATTAGCACTAATTATTACAATTTCGAAACAATACTTTCAATAGGATTCAGACCGAGAAAGTATGTCTTGGATTTTGATAATAACAACACTGTTATAGAATTTGTCGAAGGCGGACAAGACGCTACGCTGGCGGTTCCGGAATCGGATTCGGTTAGTGAAGTTCCGGAACTATTGGAAATTGAAAATCTGGCATTATATGACGGCGAAAGCTCAGATAGTCCCGTGGATTATGATGATTCATCCAATCAGCTTGAAAACGGAGAAGGAGTATTTGTAAAAAGCAGTATCCAAAAACTAGAGTTTGACAGCCTTTACAATTCTCAAAAGAGCCTTGCGAAGACCTATAAGGGAACTACTCTTCAACTTACTGACACCAAAATATGGAATAGAGACCTTTATTACTATATCTATATGTTTGAATCCTTCGGGGATCAAAAGCCCGTCAACCCTTTTCCAACTACGAATGAACAAAACGGTGTCTGGAAAAAAGTTATGGAAATCCCGGATCCAAGAGATAAGCAGAAAATATCTGTCTCTTTGAGAATACCGAACAACAAATCAGTTTTGTTTTATGTGGGAGTTGGCTTTAAGCAGGGAGAAAATCTTCCGGAGGTAATTCAATAATGGCAACTGCTACCGGACTGATAAAAAGGTGTGAATATTTTCTTGTAATGGAGATTGTCGAGTTTAATAATACATCCACAGGAACGATATATAATTTTCTCAAAGAAGATGAAGAGATTATCGAAATCGAAGTTCATGTTAAAAATGGATTCACCGGAGACAATCCTTCTCTAACTCTTAGGGCTAATACCGGGACTGAAATATTACCGTCAAAATATGTTGACTTATTATCCGCCGGATTCTACAGAAGAAGGGTTAATCTCCCCATTAGCGACGGAATTAACAATATAACAATAGCACTTAATAATACTGATAATGGACTTGGTTCTATTAGACTAACAATCAGGAGACAAATGAGATAATGTTAAAAAAAATATTTTTACTAACCTTTAATATTCTTCTGACTTTCTCGGTTTTACGATGTCAATATATTTCCGATAAAGGAACTATGGAAACCGAATGGTCGGTAGGAAAAAGTATTCTGTTTTACGAAGAAAGCAGTCTTTCCGGAGAGGAATTACCTAATCCGGGAAATAATGATTTATTGACTTTGAGAAGCAAAAAGACTATTCCCGAATATATCTCTTTGGGAGTCGCAAATCTTTTTATTATCAATAGCGATAATACAATATCCCTCAATCCGGTTATTCCTCTGGATAAGAATTATTTTGCAGATAATCCGCAAAAGAAATACCCGTTCTTCAACAGAGAAAGTAATTCTTGGAACCTTTATTCACGCGAAGAAATAATATCTTCTTTGGCTATTTCATTGAATGATAATACGGATATATCAATAGGAAACAATCCCATTGCCGATAAAGATATTCTCTGCTATAACTCCACAACCAAGAGTTGGGAAAATATACACTTCAGCGATATTCCTTCCCGATTGGATCTTCCCTCAAAACAGTTTTGTATTGATAATTTTTTAACCAAAAGTGACGCTGCAAATACATACGCCAAAATTATATCCGTAGTCAACGCAGACACATACACACGACAATCAATTAAAGATAGTTGCTTATCGGTAAGAACCAAAGGGAAAGTGGCTACTGCTCAAAGAGCGATTGAGGCGGATCATTCTGTCAATTCGGATAACGCAATGTCGGCTAATTATTCAGTTAAAAGCGGCCAGCTTCTTGATGATAGGCAATACGGACACATTGCTGACGAATTCGGAACCGGTTTATTGCTTGAAGGAAATACTCTTTTCCTAAAGGACGTTTACGGGGAAATAGTTAATAATAGCGGTGTTGATTTGACCGATTTTAGTGGTGACCTGACAAAGGCTGACGCTTCTAATATTTATCTTTCCAAAACAGAAGCGTCCGGGAAATACTTATTAACAACCTCTGCTATAAACTCGGTTAATGAGCTTAGAAATATGATTGCTGATAGTTGTGTTTCGATAAGAACCAAAGGTATCGTAGAGAATTCTGATACTTCCCAAATAGCCAAACGGGCGAATAAGGCTACTCTATTATTGGATGATGTAGGATATGGTTACAAGGCCGACGCTTTTGGTGTAGGGGTCACTCTGGACGGAAATAACGTCTATCTGAAAAACGTTTACGGGGATAAACTTACTGATAGCAAAATTGATCTCTCCGCCTTCAAGGGGGATTTAACAAAAGCGGAAGCAGATCAGTTATATCTTACAAATACCTCTGCTAATTCGGCCATTACTTATCTGAGATCTACCATTGCCGATAGTTGTTTATCAGTCAGAACCAAAGGGAAAGTAGCCAAATCAGCGAATTCCGAATTATTAAACGGAAAAAATGAAGACTATTTCCGTAATCCGGCTAATATGATTCAGAACGGTTCTTATCGTTTTGTTACTGATACTGAAAAGAATAATCTGAATACCGCATATAATCATACCCACATTCATAATAATATTTCTCAATTGAATGGGATTAACCAAAATCTATCGACTTCCGGAACCCCGAGCTTTGCCGGAGGATCATTTTCCGGTAACATATCCATGGCAAATGGGAAATGGATAAAGTTCATTGATAAACGTACCGTGTATCCTACTGATATGGGGGGATTCTTATGGGATCTTAATAATGATATAGCACAGATGTATGCGGTTCAACCGGCCAATGATGCTATTGATTTTGTTTTCAAGATAGGTGATAATACGAATTCTCAAGATAGATTTGTATTCTTTATTGATGATTACAGAGGCGAAGACTACGACGTTTATCCTTTGAAAATGGATGGAACCAAAGCCGTTTTTGATGTGCCGGTTTCTCTTGAATCTTCATTGAATACGAATGTTGTCACAAACCTAAATGCCGACTTATTGGACGGAAAACAAGCTACTGAATTCGCTCTAAGCACTCAACTACATAGTCATTCTAATAAAAGTATATTGGATGCTACGACGAGCCCTTTTACTACCGAATTAAAGAATAAATTGGACGGTGTAGAGTCGGGAGCAACCGGAGATATGACTCCGACGGAGATTTTAACCGCTCTTAAAACAGTAGATGGATACGGTTCGGGTTTAGATGCCTCTTACATTAACGGTATTTCGACGGCCAGGATGTTAGTTCAAAAGGCTGATATTCCTTCTGGGGCAGACTTAAACACCTATTCAACAACCGGTCTGTATCATCAAAACAGCAACGCTTATGCGGAAAGCGGAAGTAATTATCCTTTGAGTTGCGCCGGTATGCTTGAAGTGGTAAAAGACGGAGTAATGATTTATCAAAAATATCATCTCTACGGTGAGTTAAATAAGCTTTATACACGATGTTATTATAATGGGGTTTGGAGTCAGTGGAGTAAACTTTGGAATGAAAACAACGATGGGAATGGTTCGGGATTGGACGCTGATCTTTTGGATGGTAGGCATGCCAGTTCCTTCGTTGCTTCGGTGGTTAATAGCGGAAATAAAATCCAGTATAAATCCGTTGTCGGAACCGTGTTATCGGAGGTAATTCCCAACTTTGCGGAGAAATCGGCGGGGTTGGCTGATGGCAGATATGATTTTGGGATAGATGATAATATTACTGTTGTTGCAGACGAATCAAATGCGCTTTGGGATGCTCAAGAAACACAATTATTTCATGCGGATGATTTCGGAGCAAAGCTTACAGCGAGTAACGGACAGATTGTTTTACAGAATGTTGCAGGACAAAACAAATCGTCTATAACCGTGCCTTATGCGGTGAACTCCGATCGTTTAAGTGGTTATGCAATGAGTGATATTATTTCCGAGCTGGCATTCAGAAGTAAGGGAACTACGACAGATGAAGCCTTAACCGATTGGAATGCTCAAGATAAGGCGGGAATATCTCAAAATAATATGATTCTTGGAAAGAATGCAAACGGCTTTAATCCAAATGACGCAAATTACTACTATCCGGTAAACTTCAAATATAACGCTACGAGTAATATCACTCAGCTTGCTGTCCCTTATGTCAACATTTGGGGCGGAAGAACGATCTATATGCGGTCAAGATATCAAGGAGCTTGGAAAGAATGGACGAAGTTTTGGACGGATGCCATCGATGGAGCCGGTTCTGGGTTGGATGCTGATTTAATCGATGGGAAAAACTCAACCGATTTTGTCGCTTCGATAGAAGTAAGTGGAAGCATGATAAAGGCTAAAGACATCGTGGGTAATGTGAAAGGAAGTTATGTGATCTCGGCGGTTTCACATGCGGATGAAGCGGACGAGGCTCTTTATGCTGAAGAGTCTGATGTGGCAACAAGAGTTGGAGTATTAACCCAAAATGATATTGGTACTATCTTAAGCGCAAATGGGACTAAGGTTGAATTAAAAAGTTCCTCTAAGGTTTTATCTTCGATTACGGTTCCGTATGCAACTAAAGCTAATTATGTCCTTGATGATGCCGGATACCAATTTCAAGCGGATGATTTCGGAGCCCAATTAAGCCTTGTTGGTAATACGTTAAAGCTCCAAAACGCAAGAGGTGATATGAAATCCTCTGTTGTACTCCCGACATGCGCAAAAGTACATATCGGATGTTATAGCGGAAGTCCTTCCAACTCAATAGGCGACATGGGGGATATTGCAGTAGATGAGGATTTAGGAAGTATATCAATAAAAGGTTACTGGGGATGGGTTCCGGTTTTTCAACATTAATAGATTATCAATAAAACAAAGGAGTATGATTTGAAAAAGATTTTATTCGTAATGATTTTGTTAATTGCTTCTGTTTGTTTCGGCCAAGAAACACAAAGTGATTCGCTTCTGGTGAAACAATATCAAGGAGATTTATCTCTAATTAATGAGGAGGTTCTAAAGATCGAAAAGGAAATTGAGAAGCTCCGGAGTAATTACATCGAAGAGGTAAAAAAGAGACAACAACAACTTGCGACTTTACAAGGCGCAGGAAACTATATCTCACTGAAGTTAAAGCAAATTCAAACCTTATCCCCACCGGATAGCACGAAATACACTCCATAATTCTTCCTATAAGCCCGTTGAAAGACGGGCTTTCTTAATTGTAAATGACATAGAATAATAAGTAGGAAATTGGTTAATTTTGAGGTGTGAAAAAGTTTGCAGCTAATTTGCAATTATTTTTTGCAGTTAATTCGCGAACGTACATTAGGATAAATATTGTTTCATTCATATTTTTGTCCTTTACAAAATAATTAATGATGCGAGGTGTATTTTGGGTTCTTCTTACAAGGAGGCCGGTGTCGATATTCAGGCCGGATCTGAAACAGTAGATAAGATTAAGGATTTAGTGAAATCAACTTTTAATGAGAATGTTGTGACAGGTCTCGGTCATTTCGGAGCTTTTTACGAAATTGATTACACTAAGTACAAAAAACCGGTTATGGTTTCCAGCGTTGATGGAGTCGGTACAAAACTAATGGTTGCTTTTATGATGGATAAGCATGACACTATCGGTCAGGATTTGGTTAATCATTGCGTTAATGATATTGCCGTCTGCGGAGCCAAGCCTTTATATTTCATGGACTATATGGCTTTCGGCAAATTATTCCCGGAAAAAGCCGAACAAATAGTTAAAGGGTTCGCTATTGCTTGTAAAGAAAATGGTGTTGCCTTGATTGGTGGTGAAACCGCTGAAATGCCCGGACTTTATAGCCAAAACGATTATGACGTTTCCGGAACAATTGTCGGTATAGTAGAAAAAGATAATATAATCGACGGAAAAAATGTAGAGAAAGGGGATGTTCTAATTGGCTTCGAATCAACCGGACTACAAACTAATGGTTATTCTCTTGCAAGAAAAGTCTTATTCGAAAAATACGATATTAATGATAAGCCTGAAGGTTTCGATAAGTCAATCGGCGAAGAACTCCTCAACGTTCATAGATCATACCTTGATATCATTACTGAATTAAAAGAATCGATTGAGATCAAAGCCTTTTCCCACATTACAGGTGGCGGAATAATAGGAAACACATCTCGCGTTGTTCCTGAAGGTCTTGAAATTAAAATCGATTGGAAATCATGGGAACTACCTCCGATTTTTAAATTGATTCAAGAGACAGGTAAAATTTCCGACGAGGAAATGAGAAAAGCATTCAACTTAGGAATCGGATTAATTGCCATCGTTAAAAAGGATCTGGTAACCAAAGTACAGGATACCGCGAAAAAGTTTGACCTGGGTTCTTACGTAATTGGCGAAATAGCTTAAATAATAATTGAAAGTTGTCTTATGTTAATAGATACTCATACTCATCTTTTTTATGAAAATTTCAAAGATGACCTGGATGAAGTTTTTAATCACGCCCTCAATGAGGGCGTTAATTATATGATTGTTCCGGCGACGGATTTGGAAACTGCCAAACAATCAATTGCTCTTGCCGAAAAATACTCCGCAATCTACTCTTCCGTTGGAGTACATCCTCACGATACCAAGGATTGGAATGATTCCATACTTGATGAGCTCAAAGATTTAGCCGGACATCCGAAGGTAGTAGCAATCGGAGAAATCGGTTTGGACTATTACTACGATTTTTCTCCTCGAGAAACTCAAATAATTGCTTTCAGAAAACAATTGGATCTTGCCTTAGCGTTAAATCTTCCGGTTATTATCCATAATCGTGACGCTAACGAAGATACAATGAATATCCTAAGAGAGTACAAAAACACATCTCTGAAAGCCCAATTACATTGCTTTGCCGGCACTTTGGAGAACGCCAGAGAACTTGTCGACATGGGGCATTATATTTCATTTACCGGAAATATTACTTTTAAAAAGATGGAACATCTCCGTGAGATTGCCAAGCATATTGAACTTGACAACCTTTTGCTTGAAACAGACTCTCCTTTTATGACTCCTGTTCCTTTCAGAGGAAAAAGGAACGAGCCTGCTCACGTTAAGTTAGTTGCAGAAAAGTTGGCAGAACTTCACAATACAACATTCGAAGATGTTGCAAGATCCACAACAGCAAATGTAAAACGTCTATTTGCTATAGGCACAGATTTGAAACTGAGCTTTACTTATCAGCTTGGAGATTCCCTATATATCAACATAACCAACAGATGTAATGCTGATTGTGTATTCTGTGATCGCAAAGGTGCCGCGATAGTAAAAGGCTATAGCTTGAAAATGAAAAAGTCAGAAGAACCTCCTGCAGCAACATATATTGAAGAAATCGGTGATCCGACAAAATATAAAGAAATTGTTTTTTGCGGATATGGTGAACCGACTATTCGTTGGGATGTCGTCCTTGAAATAGCGAGGTATGTTAAATCCAGAGGGGGCAAAACAAGATTAAATACTGACGGACACGGAAATTACATCAACAAATATGATATTACCCCAGATTTGCAAGATTTGATTGATACTGTTTCCATAAGCCTCAATTCGGTTGATCCGGAGCAGTACGCAAATCTTATGAGAGTAAAGCCCGAAATGCATACCGAAATGATCAACTTCGCGAAAAAAGCAAAGCAATACTCAAAAGTTGTTATGTCCATTGTTGGAATCAAAGAGGTTGACGCACAAAAAGCTCGTGAGTTTGTAACTAATGAAATCGGAGTAGAATTCCGAGAACGTGAATACTTTTAATCCAAAAGGGATGCCATGAAAAATAATATTCTTTTTGCTCTTTTTTTCTTTCTAGTTTCGACCCTTTTCGCTCAGACAAATTACCCTTACGTGAAATCCGATTTGGATTTGTTATTAAACGATAGCTTTTTCAAAAAATCTCAAATTTCATTTTGCGCATATGATCTCACAGCAAAGGATATTATCTATCGAAAGGATGAAAAATTATTGCTTCATCCGGCCTCGAATATGAAAGTAATAACTTCAGCCGCCGGACTTGTTTTTCTCGGCACGGATTACAATTTTTCTACTTCAATAGCTTTAACCGGTGATATAGTCGATTCTACATTGAACGGTGACATTATCTTCATTGGAAAAGGAGATCCGGATTTTTCCTATTCCGATCTTGATTCATTGATAAGGGAGATAAAAACACTCGGGATCAATAGAATTACCGGAAATCTTATAGGAAATATCTCTTACCTTGATTCTACTTATTGGGGAAAAGGTTGGATGTGGGATGACGATCCTTATACTGATTTTCCTTATATGAGTCCGTTACTGATAAATGACGCTGCCCTTGATATTATTGTTTCTCCTTCCGAAACCGGAAATATTGCAGATATAAAATTCTTTCCTGACAATGATTATGTCTCGATATCAAACAGAGTTACCACAATTGATTCCGGTAGAACAAATATTAGAATCAGTAGAGACTGGCAAAAGAAAGAAAATAATTATTCAGTCGAAGGAGAAATATTGACCTCTTCAGAACCCGATACCTCCAAAGTTACTGTGATACGTTCCGCCGAATATTTTCTTGCTTGCGCTCAGGCTTGCTTTATAGAAAACGGCATCGCCTTTGACGGAAATAGAGTAATTACTTCAGATTCATTAACCCAGAAAATTGTTTTTTCAAAGAAGCGTTCATTTGGTGAAGTAATCGTTAATCTGAATAAAACCAGTGATAATCTGAGTGCTGAGATGACTTTGCGAGCTCTTGGAAGTATCCTCAAACCAAACATGATTAGTGCTACGGATGGTGTACAACTTATTGATAGTTTGGTAACATTATCCGGTCTTGATCCGCACAATTACAGAATCGTTGACGGTTCAGGAGTATCACATTACAATCTTGTTACCTCAGAATTATTGTTGGAAATCTTGAAATATATCTATCTTGAACAGGAAGATCTCTTCCCAATTTTGAAAAATTCCTTTCCTGTCGGAGGGATTGACGGAACATTGAAATATCGAATGAACTCTGAAAACACCAAAAACAATGTTCACGCCAAAACCGGGACTCTTAGCGGAGTAAGTACTCTGTCAGGTTATTTAACCTCGAAAAACGGGCATGAAATAGCCTTCTCCGTTTTCGTTCAAAATTACATGGGGAGTTCAAAAAAGGCCCGAACAATTCAAGACAAAATTTGCGAAATATTAAGTAAAATATGATAAATCATTTGGAGTTATGAAATGGAAAACTATAATGTCTTTAATATTCAATTTATCCCCTCAATTCCGGACATTGTCTGCGGAATTTTATGGGAACTTGATATTGAAGGAATTAATGAACACGATGGCTACGTGAGTATTTTTTCAAAAAAATCATCATCGGTATCTAAAGAAAAAATCGCCGAATTAATGGAGCACCTAAAACAACAGAATCTTCTCGACTTCTACGGGATTGAGCAAGCTGAGATAGAGAATAAGAACTGGAATGAAGAGTGGGAACAAAATCTTAACGTCATTGAAGTATCCGACAAAATAGTTATTAAACCCACTTTTCGTGAGTATGAAGCAAAGAAAGATCAAATTATTTTGGAGATAGATCCGAAAATGTCATTCGGAACAGGAGAGCATCAGACGACCAAAATGGTGTTAAACCTTGTTGATAAATATATAAAGCCAAACGATACTGTACTTGATGTCGGCACCGGCACCGGTGTTCTAGCTATTGCTGCGGCTAAACTTGGGGCTAAAAAAGCTATTGGTGTTGACAATGACGAATGGTGTGAATTAAACGGAAAAGAGAATACTGTTTTAAATGGTGTAGCGGATAAAGTAGAAATCAGGTTATCTGAAATCAGCGGTGTTGAAGAAAATGATTTCGATATGATTCTGGCCAATATTAACAAAAACATACTTCTGGTAATTCGGGATGAAATAAAATCCAGAATAAAAAAAGCCGGAAAAGTTATCCTCTCCGGCTTATTAAAAAGTGATGAAGAACAAATTCTTCAGGTCTACTCAGAAGCAGGCTTTATTCTCCATGATAAAGATTATATGGATGAATGGTTCTCCTGCGTTCTAAAATTAGAAGATTAATAAATCTTCTTCAAAAGACCTAACAATGTATCTTTTTCGTCCTTTGTCAACGTTGAAGTTGAATCACCTAAACTATTAATATACTGAGGGAAGATCTCATTGATCTTCTCTTGACCTTTAGGTGTCAATTCTGCATTGATGATTCTTCTATCTTTCTTTGAAGGAACTCTCTTTACGAGATCTTCTTTTTCTAGATTATCAACTACGCATGTTATGTTTGCGCCAGTTACTAATAAGTGCTCACTAATTCTTTTCAATGGCATTGGACCTGATTTCATCAGTACTTCCAATACGTGAAACTGAGGAGCGGTTAATTTTTGTGCTGATAACTGACGAACATGAGCTTTACGAACTGCGTCGTAAGCAAGTGTTAAAGAATGCCATAATTCGAGAATTTCATTTGTCTTCTCTGCCATAGTGTTGTCTCTCTATTATTTTATTGTTTTAGTTAGTTAATTAACTTCTATAAAAGTCAACTTGAAAAACTATCAACTTTTATAGAAGAAATGTTATAAAAATTTTACAATAATCCAAATTTATTAAATCCTTCTATTGCGAATCGTTATCAAACAATCAACAATAGATGATTAAGATCACATTCATTGTAACATTATTTAGAACTAATTAGTTCCGTTAATTGCTTTATTGGGAATTTTCTTTCTCTGCGCAGGAAATTGAGGATGCAAAGTTTTGTTCAAAAACAGTAAAAATCAATGCGTTTTCTTGTCTTGAGTGATAATATACAAATCCTAAATAAAATTATCCATAAGTTTTAATAAATTACTGAAAAATACTTGAATAGAAGTTCAGTAAACCAAAAACTTTTTTCCCATCCAAGCTAAGACCAATTACAGTTCTTATTTGTTTACCTTTGCCATGACTAAGTTTAATCGTTACGCCGTGATACATTCTAAAATTCTCTTTACAAGACGATTAACTTTATGAATTCGTGTTATTTGGGTTATACCCACTATCAGAAAAACTATTTAGCACTGCCATTATGTTGAGTCTAATTATCATATTCCTTCCTCTTGAGCCAACTTACAAGAATATCAAGTTGATTAAATCATATTTTAGATTTATACTGATTACTTATGAATACGGCCAGTTATATAACAAATAGAATACTAGACAATAGGAATAGCTTTTCCCGGCAGTCGAAAGAAGAAGCTATTCTATGTAATATTATTTCTGTTCCAACTTTTGATGTCGGTGCAATTGTAAATATATTCGATAATTCTGAAAAAGAATTCATTTATTTCTCCTCTTCAGATAATAACTATGAATTTGTCTCAGACGTTCCAATTGCAAGGCTAGTTGGCAATTCATTTAAGATATTATCCGAAGAAAGCTCCGTTAATAACGGCCTAATTGAACAAGAATTCATTAAAATATTTTTTGAAGAGAACTTATTCCCTTTTCCTATTGTTCTCGGAACCAATTATTTCGAAAATTCTTCCGATTCCGAGACATGGGATGATTTTGATAGCTCCAACTGGTTTATTCCTAAGGCACTATTTTTTAAGGGGAAAGAAAAGTGTTATCTCCTTTACAATTGTCTAAGCACTGCCGAAGATAATTCGATCTTTGATGACATTAATCGCTACATGGAGCTATTCCAAATTGATATTCCTAAGAAGAATTCTTCACTATTAGGCATAAAAAAAATAACTGCTAATGACTATTCCGAATGGGAAAGCTCTGTTAATAAGGCTATTAATAAAATCTCTACAGGAGATCTTTATAAGATAGTTCTATCAAGAAAAGTTGATTACCATGTCGATAAACAACCTAAGTTAGTTGATCTGATAAATACTCTGGGAGAAAGATTTCCTGAGTGTTATAAATTCGCGTATAAGAAAGGAAATTCTTTGTTCTTCGGTGCCTCACCTGAGAAATTGGCAAAAATAACTGATTCTGTCTTGGAAACTGATGCTTTGGCTGGTTCTATGGAGCGAGGCAATAATGATATATCCGATAAAAAGCTAGCTGATGCTCTATTGAATAGTGCCAAGAACCGAAACGAGCAAGAAGTCGTTGTTAATTATATTGTGGATATTCTCTCTAATTTTTCGTCTGACATTGATTATCCGGAGATACCGATTATAAAAAAATTGCGAAATATTCAGCATTTGTGGACACCCATTAAGGCTAAGCTAAAAGAGAACGTAAATATTTTGAACATTGTTTCGGAATTGCACCCGACTCCGGCAATTTGTGGAGTCCCGGCAAAGGAATCTATGAAGAATATTTTAGCCTTGGAGAATTATTCGAGAGGTCTTTACTCCGGTTTTATAGGTTGGTATAATTTTCAAAATGAAGGTGAGTTCGCTGTCGGCTTAAGATCAGCTTTGCTTAAAAATAATAAGCTTTCTGTTTTTGCCGGATGCGGAATAGTCAATGGTTCCGAAGCTCTTTCGGAATATGAAGAAACAAGCTTGAAACTCAGACCAATTCTAAATTTGTTTGATGAAGATAAAAATAAATAAAAATATCGTTTGGGCTAACCTATTTGCTAAAATGATTTCCAACTTTGGAATTAAGCATGTCTGTGTTTCCCCAGGTTCACGTAATACACCTTTTCTTTTTGCCTTAGAGAAAGAAGAATCTCTTAAAAAATACGTTATTGTTGATGAGAGAAGTAGTGGTTTTTTTGCTTTGGGAATTGCCAAGAAGTCAAAAGAAGCGGTGTGCTTAATTACTACTTCGGGAACTGCTTTGGCAGAATTATATCCCGCTATCATTGAAGCCTATAAGTATAGAGGTCCTCTTTTTATTTGCACTGCCGATCGTCCGGATGATTTAATTGATTGCGGCGCGAATCAGACTATATTTCAAAACGGTATTTATAACAATCATATTCGTTTTTTCGCGAACATCGGTCTTCCGGCTTTGGAACAATCTGCAATAGATAAATACAAGAATACCATAGCCGAGGCATATTCTATCTGTGTTAATAAAAACAGAGGTCCGGTTCATCTGAATTTCCCTTTTGATAAGCCTTTTGAGCCTTCGGTTACTACGGATGAAATTGATGACAAGTTACTCAATTGTTTTTTTGCCGATTTTCCTCACCTAGAAGGGAACAATCATAATTATTCTTGTACTAAAAATATTATAGATGATATCAATTCCTCCGAAAAAGTTCTCTTTATTATTGGACACGACCTGGATTACTCTCCGGATATGCTCGCTTTGGCCAAAAAAGGGAACATTCCTGTTCTGGTTGACGGGCTATCTGATAATAGATATAAAAACTCAGACAATCTTATTGTAAACTACGATTTGGTATTGCGCAATAAGCAATTAGCCAAAGAGCTTGATGCCGATGTTATCTTTCAGATTGGCAATGCCCCAACCTCAACTGCTCTGTTGGAGTATTTGGCGACAACCAAAGGAAAACTCTTTTCCGTAAATGAGTATGGCGATCTGCTAACCCCATCCCGAAACCAAACTGAAATAATAGCTTGTTCCCCTAATGTTTTTTGCCATTCCATTTCTGATAAGATTTTCTCTGACAATGGGAAAAAGTCTTATTTTGTTAAATGGCACAACCTCAACGCTAAAGCACAAGCTTATAAAGATGAGTTACTCCGAGGGAATTCTTTTCCGAATGAACCTGAAGTTATTAACGAAATTCTTTCTTCTATACCTTCATCTGTTCCCGTTATGATTTCTAATAGTCTTCCTCCAAGAGATACTGACTGGTTCGCTGATAATATTTCCAGAGACGGAAGCATTTTTGTTAACAGAGGAGCAAGTGGTATTGACGGAATTGTATCTACAGCCGCCGGTATTTGCGCTGCTGGAAATTCTCATGCTTTGCTTATTACCGGAGAACTCTCCTTTTACCATGATATGAACGGTCTTCATAATTTGAAAAAATATAATCTTCCTCTCGTTATTGTTTTGATTAATAATGATGGAGGAGGAATATTCGAAATGCTTCCGGCCTCCAAAGAAGAGATTGATTTCAATTATTATTTCAAGACCCCCTTAAATATTGCTTTTCGTCCTTTCATAGAAGGATATGGAGGGAATTATTACGCTCCACATTCTTTATCGGAATTCAAAAATTGTTTGGACGCAGCATTAAAATCTGACGAATTTAGTGTCATTGAACTTTTTACGAATTCGAAAGAGTCTCATGATATAAGAAAAACATTTTGGGCAACATCCGAAAAACTAATTGCCAAGGATTAAATGTTTATAGAGGTCGGGAAAATAAAGATCAACATCGAATTTCTTCAGCCATACGAAAAAGAGAGTATTCCTGTTATCTTTTTACATGGCTTCACAGGTTCGGCATCCGATTGGTATTTTCTCAAAGATAAACTTCCCGAAGGCTTCTCACCCATTGCTGTTGATCTCATAGGGCATGGTAAGAGCGATTCTCCGATAGATACAATACATTATACTTCCGAAGCAATTAATCTTCATCTTGATGAGGTATTAAGTTATATAGAAGCAAATAAGGCTATACTTGTAGGATATTCTATGGGAGGAAGAGCAGCTCTCACTTATGCTGCCGCAAGAAAGGAAAACATTTCGGGATTATTTCTGGAGAGTTCGACTCCCGGAATAAAATCGGAACAAGAAAGAGAGATAAGGCGAAAGCAAGACGAAACCTTGGCAGAAAAAATTTCGGAATATGGAATCAGTAACTTTGTAAGTTACTGGGAAAACATTCCTCTATTCGAATCGCAAAAGAAATTACACCCTTCAATAAAAGAAAGTCTTAAATCCGCGCGACTATTAAACTCTCCTACAGGACTTAGTTGCTCCCTAAAAGGATTCGGAACAGGATCAATGCCACATTTATGGAATAAACTATCCCATTTCCGCTTTCCGATTAAATTAGTTACCGGCGAGTACGACACAAAATTCAATGATATCAACACCGAGATGAATCAGCTTATTCCGGATTCGGACCATACTGTCATTGAAGAGGCCGGACATAACACCCATTTAGAAAAACCTTCGGATTTTATTATCTTGCTATATAATTTCCTGCAGAATTTTAATACTGAGAATAACAATATATTATAAAAGGAAGAGAAGATGAGCTTTGATTGGAAAAAAGCCAAAGACTATACCGACATCATTTATCAAAAAATGGATGGTATAGCCAAAATTACTATTAATCGTCCCGAAGTCAGAAACGCCTTTCGACCTGAAACAGTTCTTGAGCTTTTTGATGCCTTCAATGACGCCCGAGAAGATAGTGAAGTAGGCGTAGTTCTTCTTACGGGTAATGGTCCCGCTAAAGATGGTAAGTATGCCTTCTGTTCCGGTGGTGACCAAAAGATCAGGGGAGACAAAGGATATGTAGGACAGGATGGTGTTCCTCGTCTGAACATCCTTGACGTTCAAAAACAAATCCGCAGTATTCCGAAACCTGTTATAGCTTTGGTTGCCGGTTACGCAATCGGAGGAGGACATGTTCTCCATGTAATGTGCGACATGACTATCGCCGCGGATAACGCTATTTTCGGTCAGACCGGTCCTAAAGTAGGAAGCTTCGACGGTGGTTTCGGCGCTAGTTATCTTGCAAGAATGGTAGGTCAAAAAAGAGCCAGAGAAATATGGTACCTCTGTAGACAATATAGCGCTCAGGAAGCATTTGAAATGGGTATGGTTAACAAAGTTGTGCCCGTAGAAGAATTGGAAAGGGAAGGTGTAGAATGGGCAAGAGAGATTCTTGAAAAGAGTCCTTTGTCAATACGTCTGTTGAAGTCCGCTTTTAACGCAGAGCTAGATGGTCAAGCAGGCATTCAGGAGTTAGCCGGCAACGCAACCCTTCTTTATTATATGTCCGAAGAAGCTCAGGAAGGTAAAAACGCTTACGTTGAAAAAAGAAAACCTGATTTTTCCAAATTTCCTAGAGTTCCTTAGGACGGAAATGAATAAGACAAATATTAAAGAGATATCGAAGATACAAAGTTGGGTATTGGCGAGCAGACCCAAAACATTGCCGGCGGCTATAGTCCCTGTTTTGGTTGGTACCGCAATTGCTTTTCACGACGGACTCTTTCGTCCGTTCGAAGCAATTATAGCGTTGATTTGTTCATTGTTGATTCAGATAGCTACAAATTTTGTGAATGACCTTTACGACTATTTGGCGGGAAGTGATACGGCAGACAGAAAGGGTCCCATAAGAGTGCTGGCAACCGGTTTAATTACGGAAAAAGAGATGCGATATGGAATAGCTCTTTGTTTCGGTATTACATTTCTATTAGGCCTTTTTCTGGTATATAAAGCAGGATATGTAATCCTTATCATTGGTATTTTATCCATGATTGCAGGATATGCTTATACTGCCGGCCCCTATCCGTTGGCATATAACGCTTTGGGAGATGTTTTCGTCTTTATTTTCTTTGGCTTTGTAGCCACGGTAGGAACATATTATGTACAAGCGCTTCAGGTTACGCATTTTGTTTTCTGGGCTTCTATTCCGGTGGGAGCATTAATTACAAATATTCTCGTTGTGAATAATTATCGGGATATTGATGAAGATAAGTCAAACGGTAAAATTACTTTGGCGGTAAAGATCGGCAGAAAGTTTACCCGCATTCAGTATGTTTTGTTTATGATATTATCATATATAGTCCCCTTTGTGGCCTATTTTACTTATAAACAAAACTTTTTTATTCTTCTTCCGTTGATTTCATTCCCATATTCCCTTAAGTTGATCAAAATGGTTTACAATTACACCGGCGAAGAGCTTAATCAAACACTTGCCTTAACAGCGAAGCTTTCCGGTATTTACGGTTTATTATTTGCCATAGGTATTTTGGTATGAAAATTTACAGTATTAGCTTCAAGAGAGTTGCCTTTCCATTCAAAGAAGAGTTTGTCTACTCAAAGTCTTCCATGAAGGGAAGAGAAATAATACTGATAAGAATAGAATCCCTAAAAGGAAGAGTAGGATATGGCGAAGCCTCCCCTCTTCCTTCTCATGGCACCGAAGATTTTGATATGGTTGAAGAGGCACTTAGAGGTTTCAGAAATCGTTATTGCGGGAAAGTAATTGATAATTTCTATGATTTCCTCCCTATCCTCTATGATGAGCTGATAGAGACCCCTTCCGCTGCTTTTGCTATCGAACAGGCTCTACTCCCTCTCTTTTCGAAAACCACAATTCCAAATATCAGATATCTTTTTCCAAATGACATTCGTGTTAACGCTCTGGTCGGATATCAAAATTATTCGGAACTACCGGAACGAATAAGAGAAATATCATCAAGTGGTTTCGAATGTGTTAAGATAAAGATAGGAAGAAATAATTTTCCCGATTTGAAATCAATACTTGATGAAATCGCTACATTTTCCCCTAATCTTAGAATACGTTTGGACGCAAACTCTTCTTTATCTTATCAAGAAGCAGAAGAACTCATTGATGTAATTTCCGGAAGTAACATAGATTATATTGAGCAACCGTTAGCCGGAATTGAAGAGATGAATTCTTTGGCTTTACAAAGGAAAGTTGATATTGCAATTGACGAAGATATAAAGACATACGAACAAGCCAAAGAAGTTATCGAAAATACAGCAATACAAGTACTTGTCATAAAACCTTCCCTCTTCGGTGGAATTACCAAAACAATAAATGTCATTGATCTAGCTAGAAACTTCGACAAAAAAATTGTAATTTCTTCAGCCTTTGAATCCTCCGTAGGAAGAGAAGCGGTTTTATTGATTGCAGCATACGCTCAAAACGATACATATCACGGTTTGGATACGGCAAAATATTTCGCCGAAGATTTTATATCCGACTATGGTATTCCCATAAACGGAATTATTAAATTTCCCGAAAGAAAGATCGATAAATCCTTACTTCTTGAAAAACATTTTTGTTAGTCGATTATGAATCCTATTTTTTCAACCATAAATAAACTATCCGCGGAAGTTGCCTTTTCATATAAAGGAGAAAAGGAAACTTACGATGAAATGAGAGGTCTTGTATCCGAAGCAACCCGATATTATTCGGCTGCAGGTATTTGTGAAAATGAGAATATAGCGATACTCTCCGATAACAACATAGACTTTGTAGTTGCTGCTTTAGCTTTATGGAACCTCGGGGCAATTCCTGTTCCCATCAACTTACGAGCCTCAGAGGAAGAAAAAAGAGATATCGCAAAGAATGCCGATTGCAAAGCTATTCTCTTTCATAAAGATTACTCTATTTCCAATTCTATCTATGATAATCTTCTGCCTCTCTACACTACGGCAGGCAAAGATGGAAAAAGTAATTCTCTGAATGAAGATATCCCACTTGAAAAAACAGCAGTGATTATTCATACAAGCGGAAGCACCGGTAAGCCCAAAGGAGTTGAAATAAGCTTTGCCAATTTGATTAACAGCTTTGATGCTCTGAATTCTTTCGAAGAATTTTCGGAGACCGAGAAAATTGTAGCCTCTCTTCCCTTTTATCATATCGGAGGTTTCGCCGTTATTGTTCGCTCAATATTATGCAAAGGAAGTTTGATCATTCCCGAATCCCAATCCGTTACTGATATAACAAAGATTCTACTTAATGAAAGACCGACAAGATTATCTCTCGTACCAACCATGTTAAAAAGACTTCTGGAGAACAAAGTTGCTCCTAATACAGAATTGGTTTCGGCTTATATTGGTGGAGGTCCGAGTGATTCCGAAATTCTTATGGAGGCGCTCAATTCGAATTGGCCACTGGTTAAGATCTACGGAGCCAGCGAAACAACTGCTATGGTTACCGCCGAACGATTCGCGTGCGTCTCTCATTCCGGTTTTTCGGATAACACCGAAGGTATTGTAGAGAATAAACTAGAAACAGAAAAAACTCCTTTTGGCAATCTTCCTTTTACCAATTTTACCACACATCCCGATAGAATTGCCTCCTCGGGAAAAGCTCTCGGAAAGAATATAATAAAAGTAATAAAAGAGGATGGGGAAGAAGCAAATAGAAATGATATCGGAGAGATTATCATTTCAGGCGGGAGTATAGCTAAGGGTTATTATAAAGATCAGAAGAACAGCGCCGCTAAGTTTAGAAGTTCTTTCTATTATTCGGGAGACTTCGGATATATGGATAATGATAATTTTCTTTACATTATTTCCCGCAGAGAAGACTTAATAGTTTCCGGTGGAGAGAACATAGACCCCGATGAAGTACGAAACGTTCTGGTTAAGCACAACTCTGTTTCAGACGCTGTAATATGTGCCCTTCCCGACAAGGAATGGGGGCAAATAGTATGCGCCATCATAATTCCGGCAAATAATATCTCGCAAGAAGAACTTACAAGCTTTATGAAAAGAAACATTGCCTCCTATAAGGTACCCAAAAGAATTATTTTCACAGATAAACTCCCGATCAATGAAATGGGAAAACTTATCAGAGACAAATTACTTAGCCTTGCTGATAAAGATGGGAAGTAAAATGCTCCAGATATCTTTTCGGTATTTCCCTCTTTGAAAAATCTGACTTACTAACAAAGATATGAGCGGTTTTCACCTTTGCCGCTAACTCCCCTTTTGAGTTTTCAAACTCATATGTCAATTCAAAAGAAGCCTCTTTGAGTTTAGTTACTATCAGATTCACTATTATGGTTTCATGAAGTTTTATAGGTCTAAGAAAATCCGCTTCGGAATGAATCAATGGTACAATTGTCCCTTCCGCTTCAAACAATTCGCCTCTCGGATCACACTCCAATATAAACTCTTCATAAACCGAATGAGCCAATTTGAAGATATTCGCGAAAAACAGTATCCCCGCCGGGTCGCAATCGGAGAAAAATACTTTTACTTCTTTACGGAACATATTTCCTCTTTCTTTATATAAACCTATGTTGCTATATAACGCTTTTGAATTACATTTTAAAGTTTCTTTATTTAGTTTGCATATCGGTTTACAAAAGTTTTGAGAAGAGATGAAAAGAATTTTCGCGATATTATTTATAATTCCTATTCTCCTGATAGCTCAGGATAACGTTGAAATAAAAAAAACTTACTATAAAAACGGTATTCTCAAAAGTGAGGGAGAATATGTTAATGACGTACGTCATGGAGTTTACAAAGAATTTTATGATGACGGGCAATTATGGAAAGAATGGAACTTCGTTCGTGGTAAAGAAGAAGGCATATCTAAGTGGTATTTCTTTGATGGCACCTTAAGTATGGAATGGCTTTATGTAGACGGAATGTTACAAGGGTTATCCAAGTGGTATTACGAAACCGGTGAACTTTGGTCGGAACCTAATTATATAGATAACGTTCAAGAAGGGTTTACGAAGACTTATTACAGAAGCGGAAGCCTTCAAGGTATCTGGAATTATTCCAATGGAAAGCTAAATGGTCTCTCCAAAATATATCTTGAGACCGGAGAATTGGAAGTAGAGAGGAATTATGTTAATGATAAGCTCAATGGCACTACCAAAGTTTACTATGATTTCGGTGAAGTTGCCTTAGAAGCAAACTATATTGATGATAAATTAGAGGGAACTTCCTATTTATACTATCCTGACGGTTCCATTAAGGTAATTGATACTTACGAAGAAGGTCAGGTAGTTAAAAGAGTAAAATATGAATACGGAAGTAGAGTCGCAAAGATTGTAGAAGACTTTACTCAGTATTATGACAACGGTATAATCAAATCTTCTCAGCGTTTCCGAGAAGGGAAATATGACGGTCTTAACGAATATTACCATCCGAACGGTTATAAAGCTTCGAGCAAATATTTTGTTGACGGCAAACTTACCGATGTTATGCATCGTTATCACGAAAACGGAACACTCTCTGAAGTTTCCGAGTATATTGATAGCCTGAAAAACGGCAAAACTCTCATCTATAGCGATGATGGAATCTTAGTTGCAGAGAAAAACTACTTCAATGACATTCAGGAAGGATTTGCCAAAACATATTACGTAACCGGCAAACTCAAATCGGAAGAAAGATATAAGCATGGCAAACTTTCCGGTACAATAAAACACTATTATCCCAACGGGAATCTTTGGTCCAGAGAGAATTTTGAGGATGGAATTCGTTCCGGTATTTCGGCATGGTATTATGAGAGCGGAGAATTATCCGATTATTTCAACTATGAGAACAATCTTCTGGACGGAGAGTATTTCTCATATTACGAAAATGGAATGCTTAAACGAGAAGCTAAGTACCAAGAAGGTGACTTGATCGAAAATAAAGATTATGATTCTTCTGGTAGACTGATCAAGGAATAATATCCGCTAGTTAACAAGCATTATCTTTTTGTCGAATCAATTACTAAATTTTCCATTGTATAGAGGGATCCATTCACAATCGGTGTCCCTTCTTTTATTAATCTCACTTCGTTTTTTATTTCCTTTCCTCTCTCCTTTGAAACGATTATTTCTCTTTTTGGTTTATTAATCTATTAGATGAGATCATTTTCCTCCGTTGAGATATTCATAATGGACTATGACAGAAAAATTTTTCGGGAAATTCTTTAACTATGGAGTGTACCTCTTCAACTATGTTCCGCTGATAAGTAACTAACTCTCTTTCCTTCTCGCCAGTATCGTGGTGAGCTGCTACAAAATGGCATTATTCTTCGTCAAGAAGAGATTAATTCGCGGCAAGATGAGTAAACGGAGCAACTAAGTTACGTAACTCTCCGGCACAGTCAGATTGTATCTCGACTATATCATTTAGGGCATCAACTAAGTCTAATAGTGCTTTAACTAAGAGAGAAAGAGGTTCAACTAAACGTAGAATATTATTATAGTGGAGAATTCTTTCGGAAGAGAAAAATAGAAGAGGGATAAAAAAGAAAGGAGTTTTCTTAAAAAGAATATTTACTAAGTCATAAAAAACTTTTTCTTTAATGACTAGCTCTCATAAGAAAACTCCACTTGGGAAATTTATTCTATCTCTTTTTGTAACTCATTTTCAATAACTTCATAGAACCTTTCACGAGGCATTTCGAGCCCTGTCCAAAGCTCAAAAGATTTTGCCCCTTGCTCAACAAACATCTTCAACCCGTTAACAACAGTTGCCCCTTGAGCTTCTGCCAATTCCAAAAGCTTTGATTTAAGCGGATTATAAATAATATCAACTACAATATGATGATCGGAGAATGACTCGGTAATGGTAGTAGCCGCATCATCAATCTCAGGACTCATCCCGATTGAAGTAGTATTAATAATTAGCTTTGAAGCTCTGAAAACTTCTACAAGATCTGGCGGAACAAGCTCGTAAGTCTTTATCTTAGGGAAAAGCATTTTCGCCACGAAATAATCCTTAAGAGACTCGGCCTTTTGCTCGGTCCTATTGATAATATTAATCTTCTTTACTTTGAAGTTTCTAATCAAAGAATAGATAACGCTCCTTGCCGCTCCCCCGGCCCCAATTACCGATACTTCCGCGTCGGCAATATCGTCCTTATAAGGATTCAAAGTTTCGGTAATTCCATGAACATCGGTATTATAACCGATTAATTTGTTGTTTTCATTTACAACAGTATTAACCGCGCCGATAACACTGGCCTCTTCGGAAACATCGGAAAGAAATTCAATTATTTTTTCCTTATGAGGGATTGTGACATTAAAGCCTTTAATGCCAAGAGCGATCATTCCTTTTAAAGCGTCTTTAAGGTTAGTTGTGGGAACATCAAAAGGTAGATAAACATACTCCAATCCCAATGTATCGAAGGAGAGATTATGCATTAAAGGAGAGAAAGAATGCTTAATCGGGTGACCGATAATACCAACAACTTTTGTGTTACTGTTAAACTTATCCATTTTCCACTATAATCTATTAGAAAAAAATCACTTTTTGTCGATAAGCTTGTCGAAGAACTTGGAGGAATCAACATCAGGATAATTCTTCTCGAAATCTACACGGATACTAGGATCAAGCTTGAAAGCAGAGCGAAGATATTCGATAGCTTCCCGTGTTTCTGACAACATAAGTTTCGCTTTGGCGGTTCCGTAATAAGCTTCGGCGCTCTCGGGTTGTAATCGAATACATTCCCGGAAAGCATTAGTCGCTTCTTTACTCATGCCATATTTAATATAGGCATTGGCAAGTTTATACCACCCTTCGAAATTATCCGGTTCAACCTTCACTGCCTCTTCAAAAGCTTCGATGGTAGCGTATTTGAGACCACGTCTATTAAAATGCTCAGCTTTCGCGATTATTCCGTCAATGGAATTAGGATCTATTTCAATAACCTTGTCATAATCATTTATGGCATTGTCATAGTCCTTGATAATTTCATAACACAATCCTCTCGCAAGGTAAGCTTCCAGATAGTCCTCATCGATTTCGATGGCTTTGGAATAAGCTTTAATAGCATTAGCAATGCTTTCCGAGTCTTCGTAAGCTTGCCCCAATGTAAACCAAATAGCATCATCAAAAGGATCTATCTTCGCAGCCTCTTCGAAAAAAGAAAGAGCCTTATCAATTTGATCAAGATTAGCGTATGCGACACCACAATTAAAATGGGCGCTTGAGAAATTTTCATTGATAGCGATAGAAAGCTCAAAAGATTCTATTGCCGCTTCGTATTTTCTCATTCTGATCAGCACAATACCTTTGTTGTACCAACCGGTAGAGCTGTAAGGTTCTATATCCAAGTACTTATCGTACGCAAAAAGTGCTTCTTCTAAGAAATTTGAGTTTTCAAAACAATATCCGAGTTCGTACCATGCTTCACTATATTCGGAATCAATTTCAACAGCTCGCTGAATATGAGGAATTGCATTATAATAATCTTCTTTCCTCTCGAATAACACCCCAAGGCTAAAATGGGCTTCTTCATTCTCAGGTTCGAATAGAAGAATGTTATTAAGAGTCTCAACAGCATCATCGAACATTCCCAAATTATCTTCGGCAATGGATTTGTTGATTAAAGTCTCGGTGTCCGTAGGGTTAAGAGATAAAGCTTTGTTAAAAGCCTCGTAAGCATCTTCGAAACGGAGAAGATTATTTAATATAACCCCTTTGGCTTGCCAAAACTCCGAATTATACGGAGCGACCTCCAAAGCAGCTTCACATAAAATCAGTCCATCATTGTCAATATCCTTTTCGATACATAATTGTACGGCATCTTCCATCTCGTCCAGATGGAAAATAACATCCGCATCATCGATGTATCTCATACAAAGATTAACTCTTTCGCGAATCTCACTATCATTCAATTTCGAATTATTACCGTCTTCCGGTTTGTCGAAGAAGACACCCATACGAACCTTACTCAAATTTGAATGAAAATCTATGACAGAAACCCGTCAAAATCAAGTTGATTTTGAGTGAAGAATTTTTGCCGTCATTAATATGACGGCAAAATCGAATTATTCTCTGTTTTCGAGGGCAGTTCCGTCTGCCGGCTCGATAATCTCTGTATCCAGATTCTTTTTATACTTCTCGTAGTATTTTTGTTTTAAGTCAGATGAAACCTTATCCGCTTCTTCTTTTCTTACAACAACAAAAATTCCCTCGTTAAAAGAGAACGAAAGTCCCTTGGCTCCAACTACACCTTTAAGCTTGCTGGCTTCGTAAACAAGATAGTCCAACTGATCCGAGCCGATTTCATAATCTTCGCGAAGACTCTGATGAGATTCGATTAATAGTTTACCGAATTTTTCAACATTCCCCGATTGAAGTGACTCAACAGCTTTTTCCACACGAATTCTTTCCATTACATTATACATGCATCTTTTATAAACACGTCCGGGTAACATATGAACATGCTTTTGAAGAAAATCGAGTGTAACATCTCTGAGTTTTTTTATTCCCCAGATGTATAGCTTTAGGCCGTTAACACCAACTTCACATTCTCTGATTTTTTCTTCACATAACTTTTTGGGATCGGAAGAATTAATATCAGTTATACAGAGAATCATTCTATAGTCTCCGGAAACAATGTCAAATTCTTGACGAATCTTTCTTCTGACATCAAAGAACAGAATGGAATTCTTTTTGCCATAATAATTCGTAAGATGATGAACATTATTGGATACCTTTTGAAAGTAATCCTCTTCTACCTTTCCAGCTAACTCTACTATCTTATCCCCAATTCCGAGATGAAATTCCTTTTCAATTGCTTTGAAGAAGGCAATAACAAATGACGCAACCAGTCCTTGCCCGAAACTATAATTAACATTGGAATTAATCACACAATCAAAGCCGGAATTAATAATTTTTTCTCTCTTCAGATATTCCAAAGAAATACGTAATGGACAGAAAAGATCTTTTTCAATCTCATCTTTGTTGAGATCGAAGGAAAAATCTTTGGCAAGATAATCCGAACGAACATTAATTATGTTATCTTCTCTTTTTTTTATAACAGCTGCGTGATATCTGTTTACGGAAGTAGAAAGAGCGATACCATCGTTATAATGGGTATGATCCCCTAAGAGCAAAAAAGTAGCGGGGGAGATAGCGCATGAAGGATTATTACTGCCGAATTTCCCCATAAACTCGGCTTTAGCGCTATCAAGTAGTGCTGACTTTAAGTCGATTGTTGTATTCATACTACATTATCAATAATTTATTATAAGATTTTAATATCCTATTTCATCTATCATTACCTTAACATTAACATTTTATCGCAAATCACATCTTTTGTATTTAAATAAATCTAATAATTAATTCGAACAATTGCCACGAATTGAGGATAAAATAAATGAGAATAATACTCACCTATCTATAAAACAAATATTCTCATATGAAACTCTTCCATGCTAAACATAATCATAGAATTGGATAGAAAACGAGGTAAAGGAGCCAACTAACCATAGAATACCGCTGACATATACCCGACAACCCCCGAATCATCTCCGGTTACTTCGCTGGAATCGGTATATGAGAGTATATCGGTTTTCCTTCGTCCCAAAAAATCGGCAACTTTCATCAACACAGCAATCGCTCCTCCTCCACATGCTTCGGAATTGCGCTCCGCAAGATCTTCCAGTAATTTCTCGTAATCAAAATCTGATACCCGCTTCATTATTAATGAATCCATCATGCCGGCAATCTCTTTCGAATGGAAATGGGAAAGATCGGAGCTTGCGATAATTATTGTCTCACTGTCATATGCTTCTAAAATAGCTGTAGCCAAATCATTAACAAAAGGACCCCGTTGATCCCCCATTACGATTGGAACTATCTCAACGCCTCTTTTGATCATCTGTAAAAATGGCAAGTGTACCTCAATAGCGTGTTCTTCTCTGTGGCCGGTGTATCCTTCGATAATATATTTTCCATTCTTGATAATATTATCCTTTAGCTCTTTTGCGATGGGAACATCTCCCAAAGGAGTTCGGAACGCATCGCCACAATAAATTGAACACCCCTCAAAATATTCTCTATGACTAGGAGAAATTATGATTGCCTTATTAAATTCAAGATCCTTTAATACATTATATGCGTATGCGGCGCTTTTGCCCGAATAGGGATATCCGGCATGAGGCGCTACCACTCCGATCACATTTTCATAATTACCATGAGGTATATTTTCGACAAGCAATTCGGTAACTGTTCTTTCTAAGTGCTCTTTATCTCCGGGATAAAAAAGTCCCGCAACAGCTGGGGTTCGTACTTCTTCCATTACTCTTTCTCCATTTCTTTTTCCGAAAAGACTGATGCTGTAAATAATTCCATATTCAACACCTTCTCTTTCCAAGACTCTGCCGGCAAACCTGCTTTCTGACAAATAGCTCCGAGATATTCTTCTTTGCTCATATTATGTTCTATAGGGACCTGAGGAAGCAATAACCCTCTTTTGCCATATTCGTCCAATATCACACCATGTTTTCCTAATTCAATGTCATCATAGCTTTTCATTGGGAATGGCTCGGAAAGAATAGAAATTTCTATATTGATTTTTTCCAACTCATCTTCGTTAATCGGAGTAAATCTGGGGTCATTCATTGCAGCCTGAACAGCGGCCATTTTCAAAGTTTCAAGAACAGGTTTCTCCGATTCAATATAACCGATACATCCTCTGAGATAATTATTAATTGTCAAAGTGCAAAAAACCCCGCAATTGCATTTAAGAGTAGGATGAACTTTGTAGTCTGCCTCAATCTCCGGTGAAGAATGAAATATGGAAGTTATTTTATTTCTGGCGGCTTCCAAAAGTAATTTCTTTTCATCTACTGATAAATCCATCTTCCCCTCCTTTATTATGCTAATGAATAAACCAAAATCTTCGTTTTCTCTTTGAGTGTTATTAAAAAGTCATCATAAATGAAATAAGAATCCGGTACAAATAAGTTCAATTTCGTATTTAGTGTCTCCTCGAAGAGAACGTTAGTCGTCTCAACATCCGTGCATATTATTTTGTTGGCAATCCCTTTTTCAACATCATGAAAATGGAAGGAGAAAACAATTTTGCTCCCTTTTTTATTATATTCAACCTCACCGACAAGATCAAGGCCGTTTGTTTTATCCGAAATTATCCTAGCAGTATTACTCTCGCACTCTTCTTCCGTAAATGTTTCAGGAAAGAGATAATGAGAATAATCTTTTGCACTTCTCGCTTCGATATATTCTATATTTAACTCATCCTCAGAAAGATCCTTTTTCTCAATTAACTTCCCGCTTATCGGATCAAAACAATAATATTCTTTCTTCTCAAATAATTCTTTATAGACCCAGATCAAATTATTTTTCACAAAGTGAAAAACATACTCATCAATGCTCCAAAGCACTTTATCTTGGGGAATAGAGTAGGCAAAAATACCACGATGCCCGGGCATATTTGGCCGGGCATAACCGTGGAATAGAATTATATCATCATATATCTCTTCAATTCCAATCCAATATTTCTCTTCGAATTGAAGATTCCTAAAATGTATTTTTCCGGATTTCAAATCGACTCCGGAATAGTAAGCCTCTTTTTTCTCGGTATCTCTGCTTTCAACTACCAGCACTCCGCTATCACTAACTAACAGACGGAACACCTGAGCTCCCGGAGAAAAACTAATATGAGGCTTTAACTTCATACTTAATCCGACTTTTTGAATCTCGCAGTAAAATGTCTTAACATCGGAGCTTCGAAAGTAATTTCATATCCTTTCAACTTATCCCTGTTTTTATAGACCTCTATTACAACTTCGGCAACATAGTCTATGTGACTTTGTGTATAGACTCTTCTCGGAATAGCGAGACGAACTAATTCCATCGGAGGAGCAATAAATTCTCCGGTTTCCTTATCTCGTTTTCCAAACATCACACTTCCGATCTCTACTGAACGAACGCCTCCTTCGATATATAATTCACAAGCTATTGCCTGACCGGGGTATTTTTCCGGTGGAATATTCGGGACAAAACGTTTGGCGTCAATATAAATCGCATGTCCTCCGGGTGGCTCGATTATCGGAACACCGGCATCAAGTAATTTATTACCTAAGTATTCCGTACTCTTAATTCTATACTGCAAATAGCTTTCTTCGAGTACTTCTTCCAAACCTTGAGCAACTGCTTCGAGATCACGACCGGCCAATCCTCCGTATGTTGGAAAACCTTCGGTAACGATCAGAAGATTTCTGCATTTTAGCGCTAAGTCATCATCATTCAGTGATAAAAATCCACCGATATTCACAAGTGCGTCTTTCTTAGCGCTCATTGTTGCGCCATCTGCATAAGAGAACATTTCCTGTGAAATCTCAAGGATTGATTTGTCGGAGTAACCTTCTTCTCTCATCTTGATGAAATAAGCGTTTTCGGCAAATCTGCAGGCATCCAAGAAAAGAGGTAAGCCATATTTATCACAAACTTCTCTGACTTCCCTAATATTCTTCATTGATACAGGTTGCCCACCACCGGAATTATTGGTGACCGTCAACATAACTATCGGAATATTCTCAACCCCTTTTTCATCGATAAATTTATCAAGAGCTTCAACATCCATATCCCCTTTGAAGTCGGCTCTTTTCTCAGGAATTTTCCCGATAGGATTAAGGAGATCAACCGCTTCGGCATTAGTAAACTCAATATTCGCACGAGTTGTATCAAAATGAGTGTTATTCGGAATATATTTTCCTTCTCCCCCGATAATTGAGAAAAGGATCTTTTCGGCTGCTCTGCCTTGGTGAGTTGGAATAATAAATTTATCCCCGGTTATTTTTTTAACCGCGGATTCGAAACGATAAAAGCTTCTCGAACCGGCGTAGGATTCGTCACCTTCCATAATACCGGCCCATTGTTTAGCGCTCATTGCCGAGGTTCCGCTATCAGTCAACAGATCTATAATAACATCATCAGCATGAACTAAAAAGGGATTATATCCCGCTTCTTCTAATATACTTACTCTTTCTTCTTTTGTTGTAAAACGAATTGGTTCGACAGACTTAATTTTGAAAGGTTCAATAATTGTCTTCATGCATTTTCTCCTATTTGACGCTAACAACTTACTGGTTTGTTTTATCATTGGCAAGTATTGAAACATATAAGTAACAACATTAGATACGCATCCACATTTATTAGGTCAACAACTTCTCTTTATAGGAATAAATTTGTATTTTAATTTATCTTCTTAAAGAATACGCTTTCACTTATCACAAATAATAGAGGGACAATATGGAAGAGCTTCGCGATCAAAACAATAATTTCGAAGATCCCCAAATGCAGGAAGAGGAAGAATTCGAATTAACTCACACTGATAAGTTAGTTGGAGTATTCACCGAACCGGGAAGTACTTTTTCCAAAATGAGAGAGTTCAAACCCAAAGTAGTTGATTGGCTTCTTCCTTTATTGCTATTTATCATCGTATTAAACGTTGGGCAAATCGTTGTTAAGACTAACCCGACCATCCGTTTTAATATGCTGGAAAAACAGATGGAAGCGGTTGAACAAACACTTGACCAATACGTTAAATCGGGAGCTTTGACTCAGGAACAGGCAGATCAACAAATGGATGTTATTAGGGACAGAATGAATGCATCAGGTATTTCCGCTATGATTCCTCAGGCTATCGGTTCTTTGATTTCGATGTTCATCGTCTTTTTTATCATAGTAACTGTTTTCTTTTTATGCGCAAGGTTTCTATTAAAGGGTGATGGCGCGTATACGCACGCAATGGTTGGTTACGGACTTCCTATTTATATAAGTATTCTTCAGATGATTGTTGCGGTTATTCTTTCCATGATTTTCGAGAGATACATAATGGATACATCAGTAGCTTCGATTATTGATATGGAAAAGGGCTCATTCGGAGGATTCCTTCTGAGTAAATTGGATCTATTTTCGATATGGTTTTATTCTGTTGTAAGTATCGGGTTCGCGAAATTATTCAAATCGGAAGAGACAGGAAAATACTTCGCGATTGTATTCGGATTATGGATTTCGGTAAGTATTATTATTTTCTTCCTGGCAAAATCGGTTCCTTTCTTAGCAAATCTCATGTAATAAATCATAAATGTGGCTGTCTCTTTTCTGATGGCCACACACTTATTTTTAACGGAATATCTCCGTAATTACATTATACTCTGCGGATCAATATCAATTATAAGTCTGATATCTCTGAAACGGGATCTTTGATTATACTCAACATATGCATCGAATAAAGCTTTGCGAAGAATCTTTCCCGAAGGATCTACATTGCGAAAACTTTTTACAACCAGTTGATATCTGTACTTCCCTTTTATTCTCGCAATAACGGCTGGCGTTGGAGGAAGAATATTTATTCCCTTTCCGTATTTATGCAAATAATCGGCATAAGAGTTTATTGCCCCTCTGGCATAATCTTCAATATCATCCTTGGTTTCGATAAGAGCGAGTCTGGAAAACGGCGGATAAGCGCTCGGCTTTCGTAACGATAATTCGTTTTTGTAGAATCCGTCGTAATCATTCAAAACTACTTTCTGCAAAACAAAATGATTTCTGTTTTGTGTTTGAATCACAACTTCCCCTTCCACTTTACTACGGCCGGCTCTTCCGGCAACTTGAGTAAGCAATTGAAAGGTTCTTTCGTCGGCACGGAAATCGGGAAGCCAAAGAGTTGTTTCCGCAGAAATAACCCCGACAAGAGTTACATCCGAAAAATCCAATCCTTTCGAAACCATCTGAGTTCCAACGAGAATATCGATCTCCCCTTTTCGGAAACTGTTTAAGATAGCCCCCAATTTCCCTTTTCTGTTAATCGTGTCGGAATCAACTCTCTCGATATTTGCGTCGGGGAAATATGACGCCAACTCATCCTCAACTTTTTGAGTCCCGGTTCCGAAAAACTTAAGTGAAATGGAGCCACAATTCGAACAGGCTTTCGGGACTCTGATTGTGAATCCGCAATAGTGACATTGCAAAATATTCCGATTGAGATGATGCACCATAGCAACGGAACAATCGGGGCAAGTAACCAACTCACCACAATCCTCACAAAAAACCTGAGTGGCAAACCCGCGTCTGTTTTGAAGAATTATTATCTTCTCTTTCTTTGTAAGTCGATCGGAAATCTTATCGAGTAGCGGTCTGGAAAAAACTCCTTCCATTTTCTTCTTTTTCTTTTCCAAAGAAACATCGACCAGACTAATATCGGGCATCTTGGCGTCATCAATTCTCTTCTTCATTTCGAGTAATTTGAATTTCCCGATTTCGGAATTATACATGCTCTCAACCGAAGGTGTTGCCGAGCCCATCACTACAGGACATTTGCTGAAATATGCTCGCAAAACCGCAGCGTCTCTGGCGTGATACTTGGGGACTATTTCATATTGCTTATAACTCGCGTCATGCTCTTCGTCAACAATAATACAGCCAATATTTTCCAAGGGAGCGAACAAAGCGGAACGGGGACCTATGACAACTTTGTACTTTCCTTTTACTATTCCGCGCCATGAATCGTATCTTTCTCCGATAGACATTCTGCTATGCAAAACTGTTACTATCTCGCCAAGATTATTGAAAAAACGGGAAGTGATTTGCGGAGTAAGAGATATTTCAGGAACGAGAACAAGAGCGGATTTCCCTTTGGCTATGGCTTGCTTAACAAGCTCTATATAGACTTGTGTCTTTCCACTACCGGTTACACCGTATAAAAGATAGGACCCAAACTCATCATCATTTATTTTCTGTCCGACTTCGGAAACTATCTTGCTTTGATCTTCGGTCAGAACAACTTTCTGTGTACTCTCTTCATATGTTTGAGTAAAACGCCTCTCAACTTCTTTATCAAATACTTCTACCACTCCTTTTGATGCGAGAGATTTCACCGAAGATTGACTGGAGCCGGTTTTCTCCAGAAGATCACTTTGCTTCATCTCTCCTTCTTTTTTCGAAAGGAGTTCAAGAAGAATAATTACCTGCTTCGGAGAACGAGCCTCTATCTCCGGGATTATTTCGTAAATCTCATCAATAGATTTTGCCAGCTTTATATACTTAACTTTCTTCGCTTGAACTTTCGCGTCTTCAATATGATCGAGAATTGTAACCGCCCCTTGCTTTTCCAATGTTTTCAAAACCGAATAGATGCTTTTCTTATTGATAAGCTTCTGCAACTGGGATATTTTGTACTTCTCTTTCTGACAGAAAGCCTGGAGTATTTTCGCGCGGGTTGTCTTTGCGCTTTTCTCCTTTGCCAATAACATAGAGCAAAAATCCTGATCAGCAACAATTGTCTTTTTCGATTCGACATCGGAACCGTAGGGAACGGTATTGCGTAACGCTTCTCCAAGAGAACTAAGATAATACTCGGAAATCCATTCGTAAAATCTGAGATCATCCTTGCTAAAAATTGATTCTTCGTCCAGTACGTCTCGGATCGGCTTTATTTTCCCTTCGACATCTGTTGTCTCGGTTACATCAATAACAAACCCGGTCATTACTCTTTTCCCGAAAGGGACAACAACCCTTACTCCTACTTTTACCATATCTTCGAATTCATTGGGAACCGAATAGGTAAAAGCATTTCTGAATGGCATCGGGAAAACAACTTGAGCGTACATAATAATCCTTAATTAATCTCTACAGAACCGCAGGTTCTAATAATGTCAATGTTTCTTCGGCTACATTCATTTCGGCATTTATTCCGAAAGGAATTGTAAACTTATTAGTAATGTGTCCGAAAGACAATCCGTAAATTACCGGGATTCCTAGATCGGTTAGTCTGTCGAATAATACTTCTTTCAGCGAAAAACTGCTTTCATCTTCTTTATCTTCGCAATTTTTGAAGACACCCAAAACAATACCGGCAGCTTTCGATAAATCACCTGATAGTGTCATCTGTGAAAGCATTCTGTCAACTCTGTAAGCTTTTTCCCCGATCTCTTCAAAAAAGATTAGCTTTCCGGTATAATCCACATCATAGGGAGTATCCATCAACGAAACTCCGACAGCCATATTACCACCTACCAAACGCCCCGAAGCTTTTCCGCCTCTGATCTTTACTATGTGATATGCTTCATCTTTTTTCGCTTGATCATCTTTAGCGGAGTGAAATACTGTTTGCTCCTGTGGTTCCATCAAAACTTTTGTAAAATAATCTACAGAGAATTCGTTAAAAGTTGAGATACCAACCGGTCCGTGAAATGTTACCAATCCGGTTTGCGCGTATATTCCGTATAGCAGGGCGGTAATATCACTATAACCTATAAGAACTTTGGGATTCTTTTTGATTACATCATAATCCAACATACCCAATATTCTATTGCATCCGTAACCTCCGCGGGCACAAACAATTCCGTCCACTTTTTCATTTGCAAACATCTCGTTCACATCAGCGGCTCGTTGTTCGTCTGTTCCACCCAGGTATCCATGTTTGGCGCAAATTCGATCGGTTGTGTAGGTATTAAAACCGAGTTTTTCCAAAGCTTCGATCGATTCTTTCAGTTCTTCTTTATTTACTGAACTACCCGGAGATATTATTCCGAGAGTATCTCCCTTCTTTAATCGCTTCGGTTTGATAATTTCCTTTTCGGATGAATTCGTTTTGCTACCGGCAAATATACTGTTAATAGGCATCGATGCCGCGGCAGCTGTAATAGCAGTAGTTTTCAGAAAGTCTCTTCTCTTCATAACCGTAATAGAACCTTTTGAGAAATTTGTATATACTTAATTAGGCGTAAGATTTTCCTTTTCCAAAGGGCTAATATACAAAATAATAGCGGGAGAATTTCTTACATCATCGGCGATTTCCCTTTATTTCAAAGGAAAATTCGATTGTTTGCCACTTTCATTCTCAATATCTTTAGGATACTTCTAAAATATTCATTAAACATAGGGGGATGAATGCGTTTCAAACTATTTTCACTAATTTTTATTTCGGGATTATTACTAATGAGTTGTTCGCAACAAAAAGAAAAAGAGTTCGAATATGTTGTCGATAAATTCGCCGACCTTCAGGTGATGCGATATCAAATCCCCGGCTTCGACGAACTGCCGCTTCAGAAAAAGAAGCTCGCTTATTATATGGCCGAATCGGGAATTTGCGGACGTGATATTATTTGGGATCAAAAATATAAGCACGGACTATGCATAAGATATACTCTTGAGAATATTTACAAAACTTATTCGGGTGAGAGAAATACACCTGAGTTCAACCAATTCATGGTCTACCTGAAAAGAGTCTGGTTTTCCAACGGAATATTCCAACACTTTTCGGGATTGAAATTCTTTCCTGATTTTTCGAAAGATTATTTTGCAGAACTAATCGCAAAATCGGATCAAGCTAAGTTTCCTTTGCAAAAGGAAGAGACAGTTGAGCAGCTTAAAGAAAAGCTAATTCCTGTTTTGTTCGATCCGAATGTTGACCCTATTGAGGTTAACACAGATCCTTCCGTTGATATGATTGCGAAATCGGCTACTAACTTCTACGAAGGAGTTACTCAAAAAGAGGTTGAGGCTTACTATAAAAAAATTGCCGATCCGAATGACAAGACTCCGGTATCATACGGTTTGAATTCAAAATTGATAAAAGAGAACGGGAAACTAATCGAGAAACAATGGAAAGTCGGGGGTATGTACGGACCGGCAATAGAGAAGATTGTCTATTGGTTGGAAAAAGCGAAAGAGATTGCCGAAAACAAAACTCAGGAAAAATGGCTTTCGTTGTTGATAGATTATTACAAGTCCGGTAACCTGGAATTATTCGACGAATACAATATCGTCTGGTCGCAGGATAAAGAGTCATCTGTTGACGCTGTGAACGGCTACATAGAAACTTATGGTGATCCGCTCGGGATGCGTGGATCGTTCGAAGGAATAATTTCTTTCAGAGACGAAGAGGCAACAAAGCGAATAGCCGCCATAAGCAATCTGGCCAAATGGTTCGAAGAGAACTCTCCTATTCGTGACGAGCACAAAAAGAAAGAAGTAAAAGGAATCAGCGGAAAAGTTATTACTGTTGTCGCTAATACGGGAGACTCCTATCCGTCGGCACCTTTGGGAATTAACCTTCCGAACGCAGAGTGGATAAGAGAACAGCATGGCAGCAAATCGGTGAACCTCGGTAACATTAGCTATGCCTACGACAAAGCTTCGGAAACAAGTGGTAAGATCGAAGAGTTTTTCTACACGGAAGAAATGATCAAACGCCAACATAAATATGGTTCTTTGGCCGATCTTTTGCATACAGACATGCACGAAATAATCGGGCACGCCTCCGGACAATTGATGCCGGGAGTAGCTCCCCCAAACGAAACCCTCAAAGGATATTCCTCCGCGTTGGAAGAATCCCGTGCGGATCTCGTTGCGCTCTATTACGTAATGGATCCGAAGCTGGTTGAAATCGGATTGGTTCCTTCATTGGAAGTAGGGAAAGCCGGCTATGATGATTATATCATCAACGGACTGATGGTTCAGCTCTCAAGAATAGAATTGGGAGACGATATTATGCAAGCCCACCTTCGCGATCGTCAGTTGATAGCCCGTTGGGCCTATGAACATGGTAAGAAAGAGAATGTAATAGAAAAGAAAACTCGGGACGGTAAAACTTTCTTTGTTATTAACGACTATCAGAAACTTCGCGGGTTATTCGGTGAATTGCTCAAAGAGGTTCAGAGACTTAAATCGGAAGGTGATTACGAAGCAGGTAAAAACCTTGTTGAGTCCTACGGAGTTAAAGTGGAATACGATCTGCACAAAGAAGTATTGGATCGTTACGCAAAACTAGGTATTGCTCCTTACGGTGGATTTATGATTCCCAAACTTGTTCCGGTTGTAGAGAAGGGAGAAATCACCGATGTTAAAGTTGAGTATCCGAAAGATTTCGTAAAACAAAATCTTCGTCTTTCCAAAGAATACGGATTCTTGCCGATTTATAACTAGTTTGGTGTATAGAAAGAGAAGATTAGTTTGCTCAGATGATGAGCATGCTTAACAAAGATAATTATAAAAATAGAGAGTGCCACTTCGGTGGCATTTTTTATATCTATTCCTCAGTTAGTATACTTCTTTTCACAGCCGCCAGGAGATTCCATACAGAGTTGCTATTTCCAAACTTGGAGTCATGATTATTTTGCTAGGAGTCATGATTATTTGTGCAGGAGTTGCGATTATTTGGGTAGGAGTCACGATTTTTCCAGTAGGAGTTACGATTTTTTTGGTGGGAGTCACGACTTTTTGAGCAGAAGTTGCCTTTTCCGGATTAGAAGTCACGATTTGTGAGATAATACAGGTAGTGTCTCAAAAAGTGTGTAAATAAAAAAAGCACGATATTTGCACAAAAAAAGCCGCCTCATTTGAGACGGCTTCTGTTTATATATTACTTATCTTTTTTCGTAAGGAGGATACTCAGGATCTACCGGAGGATTCTTTTTAAGAAGTCGGATTACTTCTTCGATACCTTTTTCCAGTTGAGGATCTTTTCCTTTTGCCATGGCTGTCGGATCGTCATCTACTTCGATGTCAGGATCAACTCCGTGTCCTTCAAGAAACCACTTTCCGTCAGGATCGTACATTCTGAAAGTAGGGATCGTAAATCCGCCACCATCTATCAATGTCGGCGCGCCGGTAATACCGATCAAGCCACCCCAAGTTCTTGTTCCTACAAGAGGACCGAGTTTGCTTTTCTTGAAGTAATCAGGGAAAGCGTCGCCACCGGAACCGCTCCAACCGTTTATCAACATAACCTTAGGCCCGTATACAGCTGTTGAAGGGGTTTTCCATTTACGTCCGTCACGAACAGCCCAGAAAGCCAATGGTTTTCTGTTAAGGATTTCAACGAATCTATCGGGAAGCTGCCCACCACTATTGAAACGCTCGTCGATGATAACCCCTTCTTTATCGATCTGCGCGGCAAACTGACGAAGCAATTCTGTTTGCCCGTCGATGCCTGTGCTTCTAACATAGACATAACCGATTTTACCGTTAGTAGCTTTCTCCACTCTCTTACGGTTTTTCTCGATCCATGCCAGATGGCGTAATCTGGATTCATCCTCTAATGTATTAACTACAACTTTCTTTGCGCCGTCGAAATCGGCTTTTGAGTTAACAGTCAACTCAACTGTTTTTCCGGCGAGGCCTGCGAATGCGGCATATGGTTCTTTGTTTACGTCTATCTTAATACCATTTACAGCAAGGATGAAATCACCCTCTTTCACATCAACGCCCGGCATATCAAGAGGAGAACGAACTTCGTTATCCCATGCGGCTCCTTTGATAATCTTGGCGATTTTGTATGCGCCATCTTCCAAAGCCCAATCAATTCCGAGATAACCTGTATTGATTCTCTTTCCGTTTTCCTGATCGCCACCCCATCTGTAAGTATGGCTGGCATTCAATTCACCGATTACCTCACCGAGAATATAATTCACATCGGCTCTGGTAACAGCGTTTTCGAGCATCTTGGAATATTTATCTTTCACTTCGTCCCAATCAACACCGTGCATATTTTTATCGTAAAAAATATCTCGCTCGAATCTCCAGACGTCTGTAAAGATTTGTTTCCATTCGGCCTTCGGATCAACTTCCATAGCCATTTGATCCAACGGAAGAGGTTTATCCATTTTTTGACCTGGCTTAATATCAACCACGGCCACTGTTTCCCCTTTAAAGACCAAGGCCTTCTTCATATCAGCGGAAACCATATATCCGTTTACATCATCGATAAGAGTTTTTTCTTCTCTCTCTTTCAAATCGTAAATGTAAACCGGAGAACTCTTTTCGGCCGCGCCTGAGTTAGGGAATCTGTGGTAAAGAACTTTCCCTTCAATAGCGGTAACGTTTGTCATATTACCCGCTTTAGGAGGAAGAATAACCAATCTTTCCTCGAAACCGTCGAAATCAATTTTTAATTCTTCTTTATCCTTATCTTCTTTCTTGTCATCTTCTTTCTTTGCGTCATCTTTCTTCTCTTCCTCTTTTTTAATCTCGACCACATCGTTACGAGGAGCGAGAGGAGAAGGAACATCTTTTCTTAAAGAGATAGCGGCAAGCTGAGTAGTATTAGGATAGATAAAAGTATTATCCAAATCACTGTAGATAGGGCTTAAGGATCTGTTTGTTGCAAGATACAAGTATTTTCCTTCGGGATCAAAAGAAGGATTATGATCGGAGTAATATCCGGAAGTTACTTGTCTTGCTTTTTTAATTTTTGTATCGTAGATAAAGATAGCTGAGTTTCTGTTATCCACACCTCTCGAGTATGTAACATATCGGCTATCTGAAGACCAGCTAACCCCAAACCCACGTAAGTTTCCTTCGAACATATATAACCCCTGATCGGCGACATATGATTCGTCGGCATCCATATCGTAGATATTAATTTTCATGCTTTGATCTACAAAGGCCATTTTCTTGCTATCGGGAGACCAATAGATTCTGTATCTGTATCCTTCGCCGTAAGAAGTAAGCTTCTTTTCTTCGGTCGGATTTTCCATATCCTTGATGGTCAATTCATATTCGCCCGATTTGTCGCTCCAGTAAGCGATATACTTTCCGTTAGGAGACCACGCCGGATATCTTTCGGCAACACCGGTTGTATTGGTAAGATCGTAAACCGGGCCATGCTCTGCGGGAACCGAGAACAATTCACCTCTTGCTTCCACAACAACTCTCTTACCATCGGGGGCAATCCAAGCGCTCTGGAAATAAGGGGCGGCTTTTTTCAATTCCGGAGTAAGTGAGATATGGTCAGTTACAACTTCTACTTTTACTTCTTTCTCCTTACCGGTTGCCAAATCCAATAGATACAAGGCTCCGCCGGCTTCGAATACAATTTCCTTAGGCCCTATCGAAGGGAAATGGATATCGTATCCCGAGAATTTGGTCAACTGTTCGGTTGCTTTTGTTTTGGTATCGTATGACCAGATGTTAAATCTATTTTCTTTACCTCTGTCGGAAAGGAAATAGACTTTGTCTCCGTGCCACATAGGTATTTCGTCATTGGCAATATTGGCAGTGATATTTTCCGATTCGAAACTCTTCAAATCGAAAATCCAAATATCAGCCGCGGTTCCGCCACGATATCTTTTCCATGTTCTGAAAACGCGACTCTTTTTAGTGAAAGCAATTTTGTTTTCGTTGGGCGACAAGGAAGCGAACTCACCGTAAGCTAACGGAAGTTTTTCCGCCATTCCGCCATCAACGGAGATTTTGTAGAATTGGCTATAACGTTGTCTTTCGCTGTTACGGGAAGAAGCGAATAATAGTTCATCTCCATTCGGATACCAATCCAACAATCGATCTCCATATCCGTGGGAAGTAATTCTGGTTGGAATTCCCCCTTTTGCGGGAATTGTGTAGATATCATTATTACCATTGTAATTACCGATAAACGCAATCTCTTTACCGTCAGGGGAGAATTTCGGGAATCCCTCTAATCCTTTAGGGGAACTAAGTCTGGCAGCGGTTCCACCTTCTTTGTTAACAACCCAAAGGTCATTTGCGTAAACGAAAACGATCTGAGTTTCCGATACGTCGGGATTTCGCAACATTCTCGCGTCGATTTGTGCCTGCATTGCAGTAGTAAGCCCAAAAACAAAGGCGCAAATCGCCACTAATCTTTTGATCATTTGTTACTCCTTATTAGTTGGGGATAATAAATTATTTTATGGAAAGATTTTTTCTTCATAGGTATAGGTCAGTTATAAAAATGAAAACATCGGAGGAAGGATAATAATTCAACTCCCTCCGAAAAGCTCTATCTTCTTTGACGCATGTGGTAAGTAAAAAGTTGCTTTAAATTATATCATTAACCTTCCACAACCCCAAAGATTTATCGGAATATGTCCCTTCCCCTTCCATGCAATTTTCGTTTATTACTTCTATTGGCTCTGGGAAACCGAAAGGGGACAAAGTCAAATTAAGAATTCTCCAATCTCCGGTAACTATATCTTCATTCTTCTCGCATTCGGGGAATGTAGTTGTCATGATATATTTAATTCCTGCATCTTTGATATTTTTCAAAGACTTCAGAATATCCTCGGATGAAAGATGCACAAGACAATCGCGACAAAAGATAAGATCGGTATTAGGCAAAGGATCCTTTATCAGATCAATTACAATAAATTTCTTTTTCTCAGATTCGTAGCATGCTTTGTTCTTCGATATGATTTCCTCAACAATATCAGCGCCGATATATTTTTGCAGCGGAAGTTCGATTCTATTCATCCAATTATGGTCGCCACAGGGAAGATCGAGCATTGTTTCGATTCCGTATTCTGAAATAATTCTCGGAAGTTCGGCACTAATTTTTTCTGTTTGGATAAGATCGGAACCGTTTCCCGAGGCAGAATCTTCACTGCCCCAATGATTGGAATTATAGATGTGTGTGAATTTTTCTTTCGTGCTTTTTTGTTGGTTTTTCGTCTCTTCTTTTTTGAAATACTCGGTATCGAATGGAACACCGGCTCTATACTTTACCACAATAACTCCGGATAGTTGAAAAGTGTTTTGGTAATTACGATAAAACGATTTAATTATTCAAGTCCTTTGAAGGTAATATTGATGGAAAGCTTTGATACTAGGGAATAACGCCCCGTTAAAACGAGGCGATACATACTTTAGAGTAAGTCATCCAGTGAAATATCAAACGATGTTTTCACAATAGTTTGCTTCCTCCACTCATCGGAAAACCAGTGACTATCAGCTAAGCACAAATTTGCTTTGATTAATTTATAAGTGTAACTGATTCCTGCAGTAAGATATGTAGCATTAAAATCCGGCTTAGGAAATGGATTTTCCAGTTCCCTTTCCAAATCGGTATGATATACTCCTGTTGAGATAGACATGTTTTTGGCGATCTGTATATGTCCGCTACAACTAATCGACAATTGGTTCTCAGCATTCAAACCTGTTTTATTCCAAAAAGTAATAGTACTATTCAGCAATAGAATAAAATTATCTGATGGAGAAATAGAGCAATCGCACTTAAGATTTGCCGGGATTTCCCCTTTTTCAACTCTATCTTCCAGTGGAACAATAGTTGCAGCTTCCTCAAGAGAAAATAACTTTTTCTTGAACTCTCCTTTAGCACTCAATGTAGTTTTTGCTCCTTTTTCATAGGAAACGCCAAGCACAAAGTCATTCTCTCTATTCAATTTCATTGAATAAATAGCTCCAATTTCCCAACCAAACTCATCACTTTCCCCTTCGAAAAGAGAAGTAGCATTTTCACTATAATATCCAAAATTATGAAAATTCAATTTAATACCGAGATATAAATCTCCGTCATTCCAAACATTGTTTAGCTTGTATCCTACCCCTACAAAAAGGTTATTAACTGATATTTCATGAACTGGTTTGTAATAATATCCATTCTCACCATCCGGATCCGATTTAGAAACAATAAGCGTCTTCTTTATGTCCCATTCGCATTGATACTTACTATCGAACCCAATACCAACGTAAAAGTCTTTTGCAGGAAATATGGCCGTAACACTTTGCGGTACATTCGTTTTCTCATTTATTCCGATATTAGTTATCCAAGCCTCATTTATTGCTCCGGTATATTGAAACGATGTCGCAATAGACATTTCATCAAAAACTCCAAAGGCTGCCGGATTAAGATTACCCAAATTTGCAACATCGCCTCTTATTGCGGAATTCCCATAACTACTAAGGTTAGAAACATCGTATCCTTGCGGTAAACTGAGCATATTCTGAGCTAGAAGCAGATTAGAAAAAAGAATTGCTAGTAATATTATAATTTTCTTCACAGTAATCTCCGAATTTTGAAGAATAAATACGTTTAGTACAACTACAATCTAATAAAACTTAGCTCAATTAGAAATTAAATTTTTCGCATTCATCAAAAAAAAGCCACCCGTGATTGAGTGGCTTTTGAGAAATCCATGTATAATTGCTCTAAAATTATTCACTTCTTTGCAAGCTAACTTTTAATAATGTGGTAATAGTCTCGGCTAATATTAGAATACCTTTGGCAAATCGAAACTTAAGGAAGCTTTTACAATAGTTTGTTCCCTTGTTTTATCGGAAGCTATATGACTATCGGCAACTACAAGACTGCCACGTATGAAGCGATATTTGTAGCTGACTCCGGCTGTGAGATAAAACGCCTTATTATCAGGACGGGATATTGGCATCCGAATAAAAATCTTCGAACCATATCTCATTTGTTTCACTATCCTGGATATTTAATTCTTCGGGGCCGGAATAAGAGGATTTCATAAACATTCTGCATTCAACTTTCGGTTCATAGGAGATACCTATCTGCATATTCCCAAAATCTTTATTACTTATGGCATAAACTAATCCAAGTTCATAGCCAACCTCAGTTTCATCCCCTTCGGAATCAATGTGAAATATTTTTGTTAACGATCTGATATTCAGTAAACAAATTTTAGCCCCAATGGATAGACTTCCTCCAATTATGTCATCCATTTTGTAGGCCAGCCCTCCAAAATACTTATCAATGTTTGATTCTACTCCGGGTAGATAAATTGGGCCTTCACACGCAACCGAACCGGTAATAGACCTTATTGATATTTTCTCGTATTCCAATTCGTTATTGAATATTTTTTCATAGCCACCACCCAGGAAGACATTCCCATATGGTAGAATCAATGATACCTCAGCAGGGATATTATTATTAGCTTTGACTCCGCTTGTAAGAATGTGGCTTTGTTCAATTTTTCCTGAATATTGAAAAGAAGTACCGAAAGAGAAATTACTAAATTGAGTATACGAAGCAGGATTTAGTGACCCAAGAACTGAAACATCTCCTTTGAGACCGGATACCCCGGAAAAACCAAGAGATTGTATTCCATATCCAAGCGGAATGGTTAGAGCCTTTTGAGCAAATAATTGAAATGATATCGCGAGAACAAAAAGAGTAATTATTTTCTTCACAGTAATCTCCGAATTTTGAAGAATAAATACGTTTAGTACAACTACAATCTAATAAAACTTAGCTCAATTAGAAATTAAATTTTTCGTATTCATCAAAAAAAAAGCCACCCGTGATTGAGTGGCTCTTGAGAGATCTATTTCATTATTCTATTTCAATAACATAAGTTTTTTTGTTTCGCTGAATTTACCGGCTTGAATGGAATAAAAATAAACACCGGAGCTTAATCCGTTAGCATTAAAGTTAACATTATATTTTCCGGCCGGTTTTACTTCGTCCACCAATCTTGCGACTTCTCTACCCAACACATCATAAACTTTCATCACAACCTTTGCGTTGCTTGGCAAAGCATATGAGATGGTAGTAGTCGGGTTAAACGGATTAGGATAATTCTGCGCTAACTCAAATTGAGTAGGTAGGGAATTATTTTCTTCCTCGACCGGAAGAGTCAGATCTGTTTGAAGATCATCCAAGTAGAGAATACCGGACTGTTCGCCGTCGATTGTTTTTTCAACTGCAATACCAACAAAAGTCAAATCGCCTGTTCCTTCGATCTGATCGAGATAAACAAACCCGATTCCCCAGCCGGTAAAGTCCAATGCGCCAATTTCCTCGTTGATTATCTTATTCTGAGTATCCTTGAATCTGAAATAAATTTTATTTCCGCTGAAATCACCGAATATCCACATCCCGAACAATCCGTTTCTAGTAACTGATATGTCACCGCCGGTATAATCGAAGGCGCAAAATCCTTTATCCCCTTTGAAGGAATATCTCAATTCTCCCCCTTTCTCATCGGAGTAAATTACGTTATCCGCAAGTGTAAGAGTGGATTTGTATATATCAATCCCGAAAGAACCTTCGCTCTCGGTGGCTGATTCCCAAGCATCTTCTTCGAAGCCATAGAATATGTTACCTGATTGATAGCAAGATTGAGGTATTGAAAAATTAATTTCAATTTCCTCGTTAAGTGTCAGTCCGATTTCATCTTTTATATCTTTCTTCAGAAATGCCTTATAACTCTTATCTTCTTCAAACGGATTGATAGGATAAACAATAATATATCCTTCGGAGTATTTAGTTGCCGGATCAACTTTGTATTTTACACTTTCCCCATCGGAAGTTTCGAGAAGAACTCTTTGGTATAGAGTTGTTTTATCGACAGGACCGTCCATCTTGAATACAACCTTCGCGCTTTTACTAACACGATCGCAACCATCGTATGGATAAGATTTTACCAGAGAAAGCTCAATTCTTTCGGTTTTAAAATCAGAGACGAACAGATGATTCATCTTCACTCCATTAGCGTCGGCAACTGATGTATCTATCTTTACAACATAATTTGTTTTCGGTTCAAGATCCGTATTGGGAGTAAAGATCATTTTTTGATCATTATTCTCCCAGGAAAAGACTCCCTCAATAGCAGGTAATATTGAGAATGCCTTTTCGGTAATTTCTTTATTCATAGGTTTATTAAAATAAATGGAAACCGACGAGCCTGCTTTAACATCTTTGCTTCCCAAAGCAGGAGAAATCTGATTTACTTCACTTGGAGTTGCCAACAGAACAATATCATCAAAAAAGATTTTGCCGCTGCTGCTCTTTCCTGTTTCTTGTCTTACCGCAAGACTATTAAATTTCTTTTCTCCGGAAAAATCGATTTCATTTACAGGAACCGATACTAATTTCCATCCGCTCCATGTGATTGTCTGAGCTAATCCACGTTTTAATTTCCCATTAGAATCTTCAAACCATAACTCAAGTGTGTTACCACTGCAATCACCGAAAACCCAAACTCCGACAGATTGAAAATCATCATTTCCTATGACTATATCGTTAGCCGCCTCAACACGATAAAAACCATTAGCGGATCCGGAAAACTTATAAGTCATTTCTAGAGATTTAGCGTCTTTTAGAACCCTCTCTTTGGAAACAACGGCTGAACTCTTTTCGTTATCAATACCGGAAAAACTAATCTTCCAATCAGCTATATCCTCAAAGCCATTAAGTTGACTTCCTGAGATTTTCTCTTCCTTTCCGGTCGTAAACATAACTGTAGTGTTCTCATTCAGTAACAACCCACTGTTGCTTAAGAGACCGGAATTAATCTTAATAAGATAATCTTTTTCACCCTCCAAGAAAGTACTTGGTTCTAACTCAAGGATTCCTTCGTCGTTTCTTTCAAAATTGTATTTGAAATCAACACTATTCCCTTCAAGATCGGTAAGCAAAATTTTTCCTTTCACCGAATTGCTATCAATTGGTGCGTTGAACTTTACGATTAAGTTTGAAGAAGTAGAAATTTCCTTCTGTTGATCTTCCGGATAAGTAGAAAAAACTCTCAATTCCATATCGTATCGAGCGGTAACACCCCAAACAACAGGAGTAACTTTTATGTGGCCGGTATTCGCGTCACCCCAATCATAGATACAATTTTTACCGTTTCTAATTCCTCCGTAATTTCCAGCATTTTTGTCACCGTAAGGGTCATTACAATAAATAGAAGTTCCCTCTCCGTATTGACCGACTGCCAAAACAACATGTCCGCTTGTCAAACTAACAGTACAAATATCATACGGATATCCCTTATCAAATTCTGTTTTCACCTTTGACCATGTTATAGCGTCAGATACAGAGGCTTCAATTCCATGTCTTTTGAAAAAGCTTTCTGTACTAGAGTGAGGGGATCTTCCCGAATCCCACATGTATCCGTGGGCACCGGAAAAGTATCCCGGAGCACCGGAGCGAATGCTGTATCCGTCATATGTATAGCCGTTGTAAGAATAAGGTTCTGATAAATATTGCCCGTATGGACTTGTATGACCGTGAGTCTCGAAAGGATTAGGAGCAAGAATTTTATAAGTCGCTACAACTTGCATAGCACTTGTCGCTCCGCAACATCTATATCCCTGATGTTTATTATTGACCGGATCGGAAGTCCATTGTCCGTTATCACGAGTATCCCACACCTGATGTATGTGAACCCAATCAGGAATTTCGCTCGATGACTCTTTTTTGAGAGAAGTTTTACTATTACTGAAAATTTTAATTTTAAGAGGCTCGGAAATTTCGAAAACTGTTTTTTCGGAAGATTTACGTAAAGATTTGGAAGAAAGAGAAGCACTTTTCTTTACTGATCTTTTATCGTAAGTGTGATATATGATTTCACCTTCTTTCGTAAAACGAGGATCCATCTCCTTTAAATCAGCAGTTGATGTTATCTTTTCCAATTTATCATCAGCTATCTTGTATTGATAAATATCCGAGTTAATAAGCTTTACATTTTCGAAATCAACTTCTTTATTAAAGTAGACTATTCTTTGCGATTCATTATTCCATCTCGGTTTTTCACCGGTGCCAATTCTTTTCATTTGTATGAAATCAGAATAATAGACTCCGGCGTTTACCGATTCGAAAGTGATTCTTTTCCCGTCCGGTGCCCAGTTGGCTCTGCAAAAACCATTATCTTCATTAGTGATTTGTGACTTTGAACCGTCAAGTAAATCTATTTTCCATAGTTGTTCGTTGGCGTCGGAGAAAATCGCGTTTTTTCCGTCAGGAGAAATCGGTGCTCTGTTCGAATATTCCCCTAACTCATATGCTTTTTCATCATTACCATTTCTGATGATTAGCTTGGTTCCAATAGTGAAAGCTACTGTTCCGTTATCGGCGAAGGAAACTTGCCCTGCATAGCTAACAGGCTCATGCAATTTTGTCAACTCACCGCTAATCAAATTCAAAATAGCAGGGGTTTGCAATCCGGTATTTGCGTCAATTAGTTTGAACCCGAGATAATTCTCATCATTCGAAACCGTATAAAATCTTCCGCATCCCGGAGCGGAAATCAATTCCGTAATTTCATCGTTTTTAATTAAGTAAATAGTAGATTGATATTCATTCGTTACGATGATCCCGTTTTTGGTTTCAATCGGGTCGGTAAAATAACCTTCCGGAACCAATGGACTATTAGCCCAGAGGGGCATCACAACAAAGAGAATCATTAGGTAGGCATACATCTTTCTCATGTCAGAAATTCCAATTTATTTAGCAATAAACATAGTAATTCGACTTTGGCAAAATTAATATTATCCTAGGCGTCGTTTTAGCCTTCAAATATAAAGGATAGTTTTCGTTTTTTATAATTATTTCTCAGAATCTTTTTCCATTTTCACAATACGAATATACTTTATCATTAAACTTCTTTTTATTAGCTTTACTTCCCACCTATTATTGAAAAAAAGAAAGGTATGAAATGAAAACTGCCGAAAAATATTTCTCAATACTAATTCTGATTTTAACTTTAGTTCCTTTTTCAGGTAGGGCCTCCAATTTATTGGAAGAAGGGATGTATCCTTTAAGCCAAATGCCGGGAGATGCTCTTGTAAAAGCAGGATTGAAAATTTCGCCGAAGGAAATATACAATCCAGATGGAATAAGCTTGATCGACGCTCTTGTAAAAATCGGGGGTTGCACAGGCTCTTTCGTATCAGAAGAGGGATTGATTATTACAAATCATCATTGCGCTTTTGACGCTGTAAACAAAGCTAGTACTCCCGAAGAAAATTATCTTGAAAACGGATTTACAGCTCAATACAGAGTGGATGAAATTCCGGCCGAAGGATATAAAGTAAGAATAACAGAATCATACGAGGATGTTTCTGAAATTATTCTCGATTCCGTTCAAGATATTGAAGATTTTACTGAGCGCTCCAAAGCTATTTCGAAAAAGATGAAAGAATTAGCCAGAGAATACACGGACAAAGTAAACTCAATTGAAGCTTCCGTATCGGAAATGTTCGCCGGACAAACTTACATTCTTTTCAAATATAGAATTATTGAAGATGTTCGCTTGGTTTACGCCCCCCCGAGAGCGATAGGAGAATTCGGAGGAGAAAGTGATAATTGGATGTGGCCAAGACATACAGGTGATTTTTCTTTCATGCGAGCTTATGTCGCGCCTGACGGAAGTTCGGCGAAGTACTCAAAAGATAATGTTCCTTTTAAGCCGAAAAAGTTTTTGAAAATAAACGCAAACGGGGTTAATGAAGATGATTTTGTTTTCATTTTAGGTTATCCTGGTAGAACATATCGTCATAAGCCTGCCAGATACATGGAATATCAATACAACTATTTGCTCCCGTATACATCGGATCTTTTCGATTGGACAATAAATATGATCGAAGAAACAACCAAGGATCGTCCGGAAGTTTCTCTCAAGTATCAGTCGAATATAAAAAGTTTGGCAAATGTCACTAAAAATTTCAAAGGAAAACTCCAGGGTATCCGACGCCTTGATCTTATTAATAAGAAAAAGGGAGAAGAAAAAGTTCTGGCTGATTTTATCGCACAAAATAATGATCTCTCTAATAAGTTCGGACACCTATTTACCAAAATAGATACCGCATATTCTATTCTTTTCGAAAATATTCAGGAAAATCTTTGGTTTCGTTTTCTCAACAGAGTATCGAGCAACTTTAAAATAGCTGATTTTGTTGTAGAGTATGCTTCCGAGAGAATGAAGGATGAAGAAGAACGTTCGTGGAAATTCAGGAAAGAGAATATTGCAGAATCGATAACAGCTCTCGACGAATATTTTGATATATCCGACAAAGAAGTTGAAAAAAAATTCATAACCAGAATGCTTTCCGATGCCACAAATATGAGTGACGATAATCGAATCGAGGCTGTTGACAATTTACTAGAAGATAAGGAAACAAAAGAGACAATTGCTGAATTCGCCGAAGAAGTAGTTAATAACTCAAAAATTCTTAATAAAGATTTCTTCAATGAATTGATAGATCTCGAAATGGAAGAATTAATTAAGATTGACGATCCGGTAATACAATTTGCAATTGCAATGAAAGATCAACGTGAACTTGTTGAAAATGAAATGGACAAATTCGATGGAGCCGAAAGCAAATTATATCCTCAGCTTAGCGAGGTAAAAAAGAGATACGATTCCAGAAGCTTTATTCCGGATGCTAATAGTACTCTTCGTCTGACTTACGGTTACATAAAAGGATACAAAAAAGCGGACGCGTTAATCTGCACTCCGATTTCAACTTTAGACGGAATAATTGAAAAGAGCTTTTTAGGAGCTGATTACGCAATCCCCGATAAACTAAGAACGTTGTACAGGGAAAAAGATTTCGGACGATTTTATGATAAGAAAGTAGGCGGAGTACCGGTTGCCATTCTTTATAATACCGATACAACCGGCGGAAGCTCTGGAAGTCCGGTGCTAAATGCCAACGGAGAACTAATCGGAGTAAACTTTGACCGAGCTTTTGAGGCTACAATAAATGACTTTGCGTGGAATAACGCTTATAGCCGATCAATAGGAGTTGATATTCGCTACGTTTTATGGGTTGTAAGTAAACTTAGCGGAGCAAATAATTTGTTATCGGAAATGGGCGTTCAACCATAATATTGCATTATTCCAAGGACTTATATGACAAAAGCCAAGACACATAAGAAGTTGAAGAAAGAACTATCATTACTACACGTGTATACTATAGCTACCGGAACTACATTAAGTGCGGGCTTCTTTCTTCTACCGGGAATTGCGGCACAACTAGCGGGACCAGCCTTAATACTCGCCTACGCAATTGCTGCTATTCCAATTATTCCGGCAATGTTTAGTATTGTTGAGCTCAGTACCGCAATGCCAAGAGCAGGAGGTGTTTATTACTACCTGGATCGTTCTCTCGGTCCGATGATAGGAACAATCGGAGGTATCGGTACTTGGCTTTCTTTGATTCTTAAGGTAGCTTTTGCTCTTATCGGAATGGGCACATATATCGGAATCTTTTTCCCCGGATTACCGATCACAACTATTGCAGTTATTCTAGCTCTGATCTTGGGAGGACTAAACGTAACAGGAGCAAAACAAGGTGGCGGAGTGCAATTATTTCTTGTCTTCGGCCTTTTGGCAATTTTGGCTTTGTTCATAATTACCGGCTCAACCGATTTGACTTTTTCTCATTTCGATAACTTCTTTGGTGCGGAAACAGCAAATATCCTATCTGCAGCAGGACTTGTTTATATTAGCTACGGAGGTATTACAAAAGTAGCCAGTTTATCGGAAGAAGTTAAGAATCCCGAAAAGAATCTTTCCTTGGGAGTCTTTCTTTCTATCGGCACTGCATTGCTAGTATATATTTTAGGTACGATTGTGATCGTAGGGGTTCTTCCGATGGATCAGCTTATTGGAAATTTAACCCCGGTTGCAGATGCAGCAAAAGTATTTCTCGGATATCCCGGAACTATTATTCTAACAATCGCAGCTCTATTGGCTTTCTTAGCGGAAGCGAACGCAGGATCTATGAGTGCGTCAAGATATCCTTTGGCAATGAGTCGTGATCATTTGATGCCGGCACGTTTCAGACGACTAGGAAAATTCGGAACCCCAATTGCTGCTATCGTATTGACAACGGCCATTATCGTTTTGCTACTTCTCATATTGGATCCGATGAAAATAGCAAAACTTGCCAGCGCATTTCAACTTTTGATTTTCGCCTTTTTATGTCTTGCCGTTATAGTAATGCGAGAAAGCCAACTGGACTCATACGATCCCGGTTTCAAATCACCATTTTATCCTTGGATGCAAATATTCGGAATTCTGGCTTCGATCTATTTAATCGTACAAATGGGCTTCCTTCCAATTATATTTTCATCTGCTTTGATAACATTAAGTTTCATTTGGTATTGGTATTACGGTAGAAAACATGTAATTAGAAACGGCGCAATTTATCATATTTTCGAACGATTGGGGCAACAACGTTTCGAAGGGCTCGATTCTGAGTTAAGAGGAATACTCAAGGAGAAAGGACTTCGCAAAGAAGATCCGTTCGATGAAATTGTCGCGCAAAGTAAAGTATTCGATTTGAAAAGCTCCAGTGATTTCGAATCGGTTGTATCAATGGTTTCTGTTTATCTTCAAACCATAATTCCTCTTTCAGCCGAAGAGATTGTAAAACAAATAATGGACGGAACAAGAATCGGTGCAACCCCTGTTACCCATGGTGTAGCTTTACCACATTTTAGGGTTGATAAGTTGGAACACCCCGAAATGGTTTTGGTCAGATCGAAAAAAGGAATTTCAATTGAGACATATAATCCGTTGACTCATCAGGCAGAAGAGACTCAAACGGTTTACGCATTGTTTTTCTTAGTGAGTCCGGAATCGGATCCGACTCAGCATTTAAGAATTTTGGCTCAAATAGCAGGACGTGTTGACGAAGAATCTTTCTCTACCGAATGGATTAATGCTTTAGATGAGCAAGAATTAAAAGAAGCATTATTACGAGACGAGAACTTCCGCTCCCTCTTTGTATGTTATAATACAAAAACCGAAACTCTGATCGGTAAATCGATGAGAGAGATTGTTATTCCGGACGGTTGTCTGGTCGCTCTAATAAGAAGAGGAGATACCATAATTGTCCCAAAAGGAAGTACAACACTTGAAAACGGTGATAGAATAACGGTAATAGGAGACGCCATTAGTCTTAAAGAACTTGAACGACTTTATGTCGATATTTAGTTGAAAAAGGATTTAGAATTCCTTATCGTGTTTTCTGATCCTTCTTATTCTTTTATTTGTTGTCACAAATTGTTATATTTTTCGTAATAAAAATAAGATAATTTCCATACAGGATAATTTATTATGACAGACGAAATTAAAAAACCCAATCTATTAGTTGTAGAAGACGACTATGAGAATCAAAAATTCTTACAAATTTTCCTAAAAAGAAAATTCAATTTGGAAATATGTGATTCTTCCGAAACTTTCTATGAAAAACTTGAGAAAATGAAATTCGATATTATTCTTATGGATATTTCTCTTCGCGGGAAAAAAGACGGATTACAGTTAACAAAAGAGCTCCGTGAAAATCCCGAGTATAAAAATCTTCCGATTGTAGGCCTTTCGGCACATGCTTTTCAACGGGATAAAGATAATGCATACAATGCCGGCGTTGATGTGTTTTTAACAAAGCCGGTTCAAAATGATGTTCTTATGGATACACTCGTAAAAACACTCGAAGAAAAGAAAGCAACCAACTAATATATAGTAAAACCCTCTGTTCAAGAGGGTTTTATCTCTTCATTAATTTTCCTTGTAACAATTCATTCCCGTACCGCGTCTAACCGGTAGTTAATTTGCAATCAATACGATTAATTCGGAGATTTTATGTTAAGAAAATTATTCACACTTTTCCTTTTTTGTACTCTTTTCTCTATTTCTTTACAAGCTCAACGCAACTCAAACAGATGGACCGACGAATGGGATGATGTCTGGGAATGGGATAATGACTTAAAGCCAATGATCGAATTAAACTACGGATTTTCAAAAGCAAAAAACAATAATCTCGAAGGGACTCTACCGGATGTAGGATTAGCCGAAATTAAACTCGGATACAGTACCAAAGATTTTTACAACGATTATATCATCGAACTAAAAGATAAATATCTCTTTGCCTCCAAAATCGGGAGCAAACTGATGACGGATTACAGTACAGCTACCGATCTAAATTTCGATTTATATAGAATGGGTGTTGGAAGAAGAAAAGGACTCGGCTATAAATTCGGCGCTGTTGCAATTATCCCTTATTTGCAGGACGCTTTTGTGTGGACTAAACTCCAAGATTTATCTGACAGATTTTATCCTCAATCCCCGTGGAAAGAAAAGCGTGATGAAAAAGTAATAAATCGCTACAAAGATAATATTCGCTTCGGTACCTTAGCCGAAGGAGGGATCAAATTCGATGTTGCCTCTTTCGTATCGTTAAACGCCGGATATGAGACCGCTGTAATTTTCCCGAGACATCTTTTCTGGAAACACGCAGGAAGCTTTATGCTAGAACAAGCAGGATTAATGTCTCTCGATTATTTTGTTGACGAGATAGTTGAAAACTCTCCGGCTGCCGGCCCTATTTTCAATTTCCTTTTAAAGGGTGGCTACAGATACGCTTTCTATCTTTTGAAAAAAGAAGATATGAACTGGCCTTTCAAAACCGAAGCTCCGTTGACTTTTGAGACAGTTAAATTCGGTGTAACCTTTACATTCTAAAATTTTACCAGAGCTGTCTCCTCAGAGACAGCTTTAACCTAACAAAAAGCTATCAATTCACACACCTTATATCCTCACTCATATAAACTAATAATAGAATCGCCCCTATCTTTTTCATAAATTCGCATATGGAAAATGAAATCATTATTATTTCATCAATTCTATTATTCTTTTGTTACTTCTCAAACTTAGATGAGGTTTTCGACATGAAGTTCTTCCCCCGATTTGTTCTTCTTTTTTCTATTTCCCTATTGCTCATCTCCTGCGGGAAAAAAGAGCAAACTGCCGACTTGGTGCTACTCAACGGTAACATCATAACTCTTGAAGATTCTCTACCAAATGCCTCGGCTATCGCTATTAAAGGTGATACGATAATGGCAGTCGGCAAAACCAATGAGATAAAGAAGCTTGTCGGAGAACAAACCGAAGTTCTGGATCTAAAGGGGAAAACAGCGATACCCGGTTTCGTGGAAAGCCACGCACACTTTATGAGTCTGGGAAAATCTCTTCGGGAACTTGATCTAAGTACCGCACTTAACTGGAATGATGTAATAGCGATGGTTGCAGAGAAAGCGGATAAGGCCAGACCAGGAGAATGGATAATCGGCAGAGGATGGCATCAGGAAAAATGGGATCCGGCTCCTTCACCATCGGTTGACGGTTATCCGATCCATGATATTTTAAGTTCGGCTTCCCCATATAATCCGGTTCTTCTTAAACATGCCAGTGGGCACGCTATTATCGCTAATAAAAAAGCCATGGAACTTGCGAAAATAGATACCTCCGTTAAAGCACCGGAGGGAGGACGAATTATCAGAGACACCCTTGGAAACGCTACCGGTGTATTCGAGGAGACCGCGGAATATCTTATCTCCAAAGTTTATGAGGAACAATCTTCTTCCCTTTCTCCCGAGGCCCAACTGGAGAATCGTCTCTCCACATTAAAACTTGCGGAGAAGGAATGTTTGGAAAATGGAATTACCACCTTCCATGACGCATGGACTCCTTTTGCTACCGTTGATTTTTACAAAGAGATGATCGATAAAAAAGAACTCAAAGTAAGAATATACGCTATGCTCGGTGAAGAGAATGACGCGTTAAAGAAAAATATAGCGAAGTACAAAATAATCGGTTATGGTAATAACCATCTTACTGTCAGAGCAATCAAACGTTTTATTGACGGCGCTCTCGGTTCAAGAGGGGCATGGTTTCAGGATCCTTACAATGATCTCGAAGAGCACTTCGGTCTTTTGAACACTCCATTAAATGACCTTGAGGAGACAGCTCGTATTGCGGCAGAGAACGGTTTTCAATTTTGTACTCACGCAATTGGGGACAAAGGGAATCATGAAATACTGAACATCTACGAATATGAATATAGCCACTCCAAAGATCCCGTAAATTTAAGATGGAGAGTTGAACACGCTCAACATCTTTTGCCTCAGGATATTCCAAGCTTTGCCCGATTGGGCATTATCGCCGCAATGCAGGGAATCCACTGCACTTCGGATGCCCCTTATGTTATCGAACGATTAGGAGAAGAGAGAGCCCAAAGCGGAGCTTATATGTGGAGAACCCTAATAGACAACGGAACTGTTATTTGTAACGGAACCGACGCTCCCGTGGAAAAAATAAATCCGATACGTTGTTTCTACGCAAGCGTTACCAGAAAAACAAAAGACGGCTCGGAATTTTATCCGGAACAAAAGATGACAAGATTAGAAGCCTTGAAATCTTATACGATTAACGGAGCCTACGCGGCATTCGAAGAGAATATAAAGGGGTCTTTGGCAAAAGGAAAGTTGGCCGATATTACTGTGCTATCTCAAGATATCCTTACGGTACCGGAAGATGAAATTCTTTCCACAAAAGTTTGTAATACAATTATCGGAGGAGAGATTCTTTATTCGAAATAAGGCGCTCGGGAAAAAAGATTTTCGATGATTACAATATATCACCAAATAAATTTATATAATTGTGTTGTAAATATGTTGTAACAATTTGGTACTTATGCATTATGAATAGTGACACCTTTCGGAAACTAAGAACATGGCGAATCGGCTTCCAGAAAAAGATAGCCGCTTTGTCTATGTCGGAGTTTACCCTCTTCTCCTTTTTTTCTATTATCACAGGGGCTATTGTAGGATTAGCCGCAGTCTCTTTCCACGAAGCAATCGGTTTATTAACCGAACTTTTCTTTGATCACGGAACAAAAGTTTTTTACTTCCTGGGTGGAGGCGCAATAATCATAATACCGGTAATAGGTATGCTTATCCAGGCCCTTATGACAAAGGCTTCCCCAAAGACCGCAAAGAAAAAAGGAGTTTCCGAAGTTATAAAAGCGGTAGCCATCAGAGGTGGTTACATTCCATTCCGCACAACTCTTTTCCACTTCATCGCGCCGGCAATTTGTATGGGATCCGGTGGTACTGTTGGTCCCGAGGGTCCGGCGGCACAGATAGGCGGAGGAATGGCCAGTAAATTCGGGCAACTATTCGGTCTGTCCGATTCGCGTAGAAGAATGTTCACCGCGGCCGGAGCCGGAGCCGCAATATCGGCGGTATTCAACACTCCTCTCGGCGGTATATTTTTCGCTTTGGAAATTGTACTCCTTAACGATTTCCAAACAGCTACATTCTCTGCTCTTATTCTTTCATCCGTTACCGCAAGCGCAATCTCAAGAATCTTTTTAGGCAACTCACCGGCATTTGTTTTTAGTACTCCTTCGATAGGTCCTTATTCACAATTTTATTTATTCGCAATTCTGGGACTTCTGGCAGGCTTACTATCCATAGCCTATTTGAAATATTCCGCTACCGTAGGAAAGACTTTCGGGAATGCCTTTTTCAAACGAATCCCCAGATGGGCTTTGATGGCCGGAGTTGGTTTGATAGTTGGTGTTTGCGGATTCTTTTTTAAGGATATTCTCGGAATCGGTTATCCGGCAATAAATAAAATATTAGCCAGTTCAATTACCTGGGAAATGGCAGCTATCCTGTTGGTTCTCAAATTTTTGCTTGTTCCTCTTATTCTTAATTCCGGTGGATTCGGTGGCGTTTTCGCCCCGTCATTATTTATCGGCGCGGGCTTCGGATATCTTTACGCCCTCGCGGTAAGTTATTTCTGGGGAATTGATATAGACACAACCACTTATGTTCTGGTTGGAATGGGAGCAATGCTTGGAGGAATAAATTCTATTCCTATCTCCTCGATATTAATTATTTTCGAGATGACCAAGGACTACACATTCATTCTCCCATTGATGCTAGCGGTAGTCTTGAGCACAACCATAGTTCAGTTAGTAATGAAAGGGGCAGAACACGTTAAGCATCTTGAAAAAGAAGGTTATCATATCTCTAGCGGAAGAGACCAAAACATTTTGAGAAACATTCTCGTCCGCGACGCAATGAAAGATGATGTAAATACAGTTTCCGAAACCTCACCTCTAAGTAAACTCATTAGCAAACTTTTAGAAAGTCCTCATAGCACGGTTTATACTACCAACCAAAATGGTGAATTGACCGTTTCCATTGGACGGCGTCCCTGGTTGCGATAACCACGATGAGGCCGGTCGTGGTTGTACTCATGGAGCCAGGCGTCCGATCTTTTTGCAGCGCGTCCACCGATTCATAGAGCTTCTTTCTAAACGCCGTTCTGAAGAACTCATCAAGAACGGTGCGGTTGAAACGTTCAACAAAGCCATTGGTTCTTGGCGTGGCCACCTTGGTGGTACGATGCTCGATATCGTTTAGCTCTAAAAAGATTTCGTACATGTGAATCGTGGGACGGCCCTTATACTCGGTACCGTTGTCAGTGAGGATCGCTTCGATAGTTAAGCCATGGCTCTCGTAAAAGGGCAGCACCCGGTCGTAAAGAACGTCAGCGGCGGTTTCCTGACGCTTGCTCGTGTAAAGCTTGCCAAAGGCCAGGCTGCCATAGGTATCAACCACGGCCTGAAGGTATATCCGGCCGATGCCTTTCAAGCGCCCCACATAAAACGTGTCCTGACACAGCAGATAGCCCGGATATTCGCTTTTCACATGGCGCTCAGCAAACTCAGGGTTGGCCTTCTCAAGTAGTTTGATCTGCTGCTCGGTGAGCTTAAAGCCTTTTATCATGACTTTTTCCTCCAGGCGCAGCAGGCGCTTGTATTTATTCTCCAGGCCCTCTTTGAGCCACACATTGCGAACGCTGGTCGGGCATACCGACAGCCCCTCAAGGGCCAGCTGATCAGCAATACGTTGCTGACCAAAGGCGGGGTGCTCA
>CALODP010000017.1:0-6605 GCA_942492055.1 uncultured Ignavibacteriales bacterium
CACATGAATCAGACAATTGTCCGATGTGTAAAGAAAAATATTCCGGTTGTTAAACCGGGCTCAAGAAAAATTTCTTAAACTATTTTAGATATCATTTTTCTCGGGGGAGAAATCATGAAAAAAATTATTCTTATATCTTTTGTTCTCTACACGTCAGTATTTGCACAAAATAACTTTGATAAATATTTTGTTGATAAAACCATGCGATTGGATTATTATCATTATGGTAATAATGAAACAGAGACATTCACATTTGACGAATTGATTGAGGAACCGTATTGGGGAGGATCTAAAACGAATCTAGTGGATCCTTTGATTACGGGTATTATAAAGTAAAAGTTTTTGATGAAGCCACGAATAACCTGATCTATTCTTCCGGTTACAGCACATTATTTCAAGAGTGGCAGACTACTGCTGAAGCGCAAGAAATTTTTAGGACATATCCAGGTTCGGTAGTATTTCCATTCCCTAAAAATAAAGTTCGGGTAGAGATATTCCGTCGTGACCGTATGAATGTATTCCAAAAGAAATTTGAGTATTTAGTTGATCCGGAAAGTTACTTCGTTCGTAAAGAGCGCAAAATGATTTATGATAATTTCAAAGTTCATTATACCGGTGATGCTTCCGAAAAACTTGATATCGTTTTAATACCTGAAGGGTATTCTGATGAAGAGATGGAACTATTCAAAAATGATTGCAAAGTATTTTCCGATTTTTTATTTGAGTATTCTCCTTTTAATGAGAATAAAAACAATATAAATATTTGGGGAATTAAAGCGGCATCAAAAGATACCGGAGTAGATATCCCGGGTGAGCACGTTTGGAAAAACACTTTGCTCAATTCAAATTACTATACCTTTGATAGTGAAAGATATTTAATGGCGGTTGATTTCCAACTGGTGCGTGATGTAGCAGCCAATGCACCTTACGATCAGATTTATATATTGGCTAATTCCGATAAATATGGCGGAGGCGCAATTTATAATTTTTATTCGATTACTGCTGTTAAAAATGTTTCCGCTAAACAAGTTTTCATTCATGAACTTGGGCATGGACTTGCCGGATTAGCAGATGAATATGGTTATGATGATACATACCAGGATATGTATCCCGAAGGTGTGGAACCATGGGAAGAGAACATCACTACATTGGTAGACTTTGATAGCAAATGGAAGAAATTTGTTGAAGATGGAACTCCAATACCTACTCCTGACGATTCGACAAACAATGATAAGCTAGGCGCTTTCGAAGGTGCCGGTTATGTTAGTAAAGGTGTTTATCGCCCAACACATAACAGCATTATGAGAGCTTTTTCATCAAATGAATTTAATATTGTCTGTAAGGAAGTTCTAGATAAAGTAATTAAGTATTATGCTGAATAAAATCATGAAAAGGATGTAGTGGTTTAATGAAACAAAAGAAGATTTCTAAATTAATCGATACTGTTGCGTCTAAAAGATTTGAGACCGAAAAAGAACTATTTGAAGAGGTTCTGGAACAGATTGTGCAAAATGATGAAATTAATGTTACCGGAGGGAAGAGTATGGCATCTTGATACCGGGCGAAAAGGTTACTCATTATTGTTGCAGAAAGGGAATGTACAGAAGATAAAGTCAAATTTTATTCTCACTATTAAGGATAACCCCATAATTGATACAGTGGCAGAGGAAAGAACTATCCTTGCTGACGAGACTAATGAAATATTAATCAAAAAGGGCATCTTCAAGTATTCCGCTTCGGGTATTGGAGAAAAAGTTAAGATTAAAGGGAGGAAATATTATCAGTATCTGTTAGCTGTAAATAGTGATGTTATTGATGAAGACCTTCGTGACACCTTAAACATTGTTGCAACAATACTAACTTCAAAATTACGTGAAAGAAAACTCTCTTCGTCACACAAGAGAATTTATGCCGATATTGATAAAGCAAAACAGATACAACGAAGTATTCTTCCAGAGCATGAATACAAATTTGATAATTATAATATTTTTGGCGTAACTGTTCCGGCAGAAATTATTGGCGGTGATTTTTTTGATTATCTTAAAGTTGGTGATGACGAAGAAAGAATGGCCATTGCTGTAGGTGATGCGGCCTCTAAAGGATTAGGTGCCGCGGCTGAGGCTATGTATATCTCCGGCGCGGTAAGGATGGCCAGCACTTTTCAAATTAAGATTTCGCTACTAATGTATAGAATGAATGAGCTGATTAATAAAATATTTAGTGATGATAAATTTACATCTCTCTTTTATGGCGAATTATCTGTGGACAAGAAAGGACTTTTCCTTTATGCAAACGGCGGACATAACCCCGCCCATATTTATGAGAGCAAAAAATAAAAGAGCTGCTTATTTGGAATCTAAGGGCCCTTTATGGGCCTGCACCTCATTCCAAATTTGAAACACATAGTATAAATTTTTATGATGGTGATGTATTGGTTATATATTCAGACGGCATAGTTGAAGCAGCAAATAACCACTATGAATTTTATGAAGAAAAAAGGCTGGAAAGAATTATCCGGAAATCTATGGATCTTTCCGCAAAAGAAATTGCATATACAATTTTAGATGATGTAACAAAGTTTTCCACCAGCGAAAGCATGTATCAGGACGACCGCACATTGGTAGTTATTAAGAGGAAGGATAATAATGTCTCTTCATGAAAAAATATTTAAAGCAGGTGTTGTTGGTGCCGGCGGTGCCGGTTTTCCGACTCATGTAAAAGCGAAATCTAATGTTGAATTTGTTTTGGCAAATGGTGCCGAATGTGAACCTCTGATCCACAAAGATGTGGAAATCATGAAGCATTTCCCGATCGTGTTGTGAAGGGAATGGACTTGATGATGGAATCCACTTCTGCGGGTAAAGGTTATTTCGGAATTAAATCGAAGAACGCCGAAGCGGTTGAACAGATTGAAAGCAATCTTGATGAAACAAATATTGAAATGCACTTGATGGGAGATTTCTATCCGGCGGGAGATGAGTATGAATTGGTTTACTCCGCTACAAAGAGATTGATTCCACCTTACGGCATTCCGCTTGACGTTGGATGCGTTGTTAATAATGTGGAAACTTTTTATAACGTCGCAAATGCCGAAGAGGATATTCCGGTTACGGAAAAGTTTTTATCTGTTACCGGACTTGTTAAGAACCCTTGTTCATTCTTCGCTCCTATCGGTACAAGTTTTGAAGATTTGATTAAACATGCCGGAGGTGCAACCATTGACGATTACGGTATTTATGTAAGCGGTATTCTTATGGGTACACTTACATTCGATTTATCGGAGGTAGTGAAAAAGACTACGGCAGGCATAATCATTTTACCGAAAGATCATTACCTGATTATGCGAAATAACCGTCCCGTTGAAAGTATGAATAGAATCGGTAAATCTGCTTGTGATCAATGCAGCTATTGTACCGAGTTTTGCCCCGTTATCTTTTAGGATATGATGTTCAGCCGCATAAAGTCATGCGCTCATTAGGTTTTACAAAATCGGGTACGGATTATTGGAATAATTATGCCGCTTTGTGCTGTTCATGCGGATTGTGCTCACTCTATTCCTGTCCTGAAGATTTATACGCGCGTAAGCCTGTGACCAGGGTAAAGCCGTGATGAAAGAAAAAAATGTGAAGTATGAACAACCTAAAGAGGTTAAAGTTCATCCCGTTAAAGACGGACGTAGAGTACCTCTAAAGCAATTGAGAAAGAAACTTGACATAGATAGATTTGAACAGCCGACACCACCTTACACGGAAAATAAACCAAGTCCGAATAGTGTAAAAAATATTATTGAGTCAGCACGTTGGCGCCTCCTGCTCAGTCTAGTTGGTATTACGGGTCAGCCGGTTAAAAAAGGTGAATTGGTAGGACAGATTGAGGATGGCAAACTGGGAGCTCCCGTTCATGCCTCTATCAGCGGTACTGTTACTCATGTGTCGGATGAGGATGAGTTTGTTAGGATTTCGAAGAAGCTAATATTTGGACTTCGACAAGCTCAGTCCACAAGTAGTTTTAATATGGAAGTGACATCGACGGAGCTCAGTCATTTGGTAATTATTGGAAAGACTATCTTTACTATTGTATACAAATTAAGGCAAAGGATTATAAAATGGAAATCAATTCATTAGGTTTAGTTGAATTATCGAGCATAGCCGCCGGTATGCTCGCGGCAGATATTATGTTGAAAACTTCTCAAGTTGAATTGGTTCTCTCCCGTACAATTTGCTCGGGTAAATATATGGTGATGATTGGGGGCGATGTGACGGAAGTTCAATCCGCAGTTGATGCCGCGGTTGGTAATCTTGAATATGCTATCATTGATACATTTGTAATTCCGAATGTTCACAAAGATATTTTTCCGGCACTTGCAGGACACAGCGGAGTCGGAGAACTCGAATCGCTCGGAATTTTGGAAGCATTCTCAGTTGCATCACTTATTGAAGGAGCCGATGCTGCAGTAAAGGCCGCTTCGGTAAGATTGATTGAAATAAGATTGGCAATGGCATTGGGCGGCAAAGCATTTTGTACCATTACTGGTGAAGTCGCGGCAGTAACAAGTGCCGTTGATTCAGGCGCCGCGGTTATTGCAGATCGAGGAATGCTGGTTAATAAAGTTGTTATTCCTCAGCCGCGAAAAGAATTAATGAGTGAGATGATATAGAGAATTAATACTCCAAAGTGACCCCAAAATATATTTGTCGTGGTGGGCCGAAGAGGTTGAAGCCGGTTTGTTTTTTGAATGAGTTGTAGTAATCAATCTCAACAACCCTGTATAAATCGACAAAGTCCTCTCCATAAGCTTCAACATACTCATTTAATAGTTCCGATGATGTATAACCGTCATTTTGTGTAGTTCCGGTTCTAGGGAAAAGATTAATTTCATTCTTTATATCAAACAAATTTTTAACGATAAAATCAAATGATAATTTTATCTTCTTTGCGATCATAAATGCCTTAGTAATTCTCAAATCCATTTGAAACACCCAAGAGGTTGTGAAACCATTAAAATCTCCCTCTTGTACGTGAGAATATACTTGGTAATATCGGGTAGGAACAACAAACTGATTCCATCTATTATAAGGGTGACCCGAATTAACATGTAGCCTTGAGGACATAAATAAGTCCTTCGAAAAACTATTCTCGTTTAAGTTCGGGAACTTGTAGCTTGCAATAACATCTCCATAAAATGAATAGCTGTTTTCCAATGGTGCGTACATTGTAGGTTCTGCCAAGCGGGTTAGCTCATTATATTGTTGTCCCATCGATGAGTTATGATGTATAGATGGTCCATACCCGTTTGTGTAGGCTGTATTAATTATTAAAGATAGGCCGTTGTGATTATTCAAAACTGCACTTGCTTCAAATCCTTTAGCTATTGTTTCACCTCTGTTTTCAAGTTTACCCAAAACAGTATAGGGATAGTTGTTATGATTTATCACCGGAAGGTTCATTGATTTTTTATAATAGGCTTTTGTTGCTATACTCCATGGAGTAGTTTGCCATTGAAATCCGATTTCTGCCAAATATGTTGAGATCGGCTTAAGGTCAAGGCCAATTCCTTTTATTCCGTATCCATCCACACTCATACTATAGAGTAAATCATAATAACCTTTATACATGTTGGAATATTTGATCTGCTGAACATACTTCCCGAAATGAGAGTAAAAGCTAAACATGCCATTTGAATTATACATTAGAGTTACGCGCGGACTAAAATAAATATCATCATTAACTTTGTAAAGTAGGGAAGCAGATCATTTCCTCTATTATAATCGTACCACCAACTATCTGTATAAGTGAATTTGTAGTTGTCGCTGTTAAAGTAATCTATCCTTGCCCCGGCCTGCAGTGTGAAACTATTATTGTTGTAAATATTCTCAAGACTAATACTTGCGTTGATCGGCCCTCGCGGTCCGAATATATCATCCGAATTAATCTCTTTACCAAACTCATCGTAGCCATAATTGTCTATACCATCTAATTGCATACTCTGTTGAAGAGATTCATTGGGATGTTCTATTTTTGGTTCTGTAATATCCGTTAAGTATATATCTTGATGCATCATATTTGAGTATTATATGTTTATCGAAAGTGAGTTTAAGTGATGAAATGTTATTAGTAAATAAAATGAATGAGAAATCCAATCTTCCGAACAACAATGATTGTTCTTCCATATAATAGCCGCTTGTAATATAACCCGAATTATTGAATAACATACCGCTGACATAGAACTGTCCAGGATCGGTGTATCTATTCTGAAAATTTGAAACTCCAACTTCAGCATTCGTGTTGCTATCGAAGTAGTTGAGAAAATCATCCTTCAAGAGGGGATCGAACCTTTTTCCGAAGTGGTTCGAATAACCGATGTTAAGTGAATATTCAAAATTGGGAATAATTTTATGATGCATCTCGGCGTTAATAGCTTTGAAATCGGAAGATGATTTTTGCGTTCTGATGTAATTCATAAAGTTAAGCGCATTATTTCCTGATGGAAGAAAACGATTGATATTGTTAATGATTCCTGTAATCAGAAATGAAAATTTATTCGAACGGTAAAACATGTTTCCTGAAATCCCATACTGCTCTTTTGAATTAGCCGGTTGAGCACC
>CALODP010000018.1:0-2328 GCA_942492055.1 uncultured Ignavibacteriales bacterium
CCCCCCCCCCCCCCCCCCCCCCCCCCCCCCCCCCCCCCCCCCCCCCCCCCCCCCCCCCCCCCCCCCCCCCCCCCCCCCCCCCCCCCCCCCCCCCCCCCCCCCCCCCCCCCCGTGTGTGTGTGTGTGTGTGTGTGTGTGTGTGTGAGTACTTTCTTTCTCTTTCTCTCTCTCTCTCTCTCTCTCTCTTTCTCTCTCTCTCTCTCTCTCTCTCTCTCTCTCTCTCTCTCTCTCTCTCTCTCTCTCTCTCTCTCTCTCTCTCTCTCTCTCTCTCTCTCTCTCTCTCTCTCTCTCTCTCTCTCTTTCTCTCCTCCTCCCGAACGGTGGGAACGGCCTGGCGCACCGATCAATCGCATCACCGGACTCAACGACGATCGCGAGATCCTGCGTGCCTCGGCATAGCTTAGCAGCGTTTACTAAGCGAAGCCGGTAAACTCTGTCTAAATAAAAATACATAAGATCGAATCCATTCAAACCCCAACCTGTCGTTTTACCGATTCATTCTTATGTTTTCACCAACGGATATTGAAAAAATCTCAGAATTAATTTCACCGGCTATGAACTCATAACGTGTTGGTGGATATCCCAAAGGACTGTCATTGAAAATAACAGAGTGCTTATGGATAGATAAATTTGTTGATAAAATTATTGGTAAGCACAATGTTTTTCCAGATGAAATAGAAGAAGTTTTATCAAATCAACCTTTAATTCTTAAACTGGAAAAAGGAAATGTTAAAGGAGAAGATTTGTATGTAGTATTCGGAAAAACCGATGCAGGTCGTTATTTAGCGATATTATTCGTTAAGAAGAAAAATAGCAGAGCATTAGTTATTAGTGCCAGAGATATGAGTAAAAAAGAGAGAAAAAGATATGGGAAAAAATAAAAATATACATTTTAATACATACGAGGAAGCTGCCGAATGGTTTAATAGTCATGATATGGCCGATATTGAAGATCAATTGAAGCCGGTAGATTTTAAATTCGATTTGCGAAAGAATAGAGACTGGGTTGAACTAGAACGTGAGATCGCGGTGCATCTCAGAAAACTTGCAATTGAAAAAAAGATACTGACCCGTATATTGGTAAACCAAATGCTTAAAGATAGCTTGCGAGAGTTGAGGTGATACGGACAAAACAATCTTTACCGCACCTGCCCCGCGTGCTTTGCAGGTAGGGACTATCGTACCGGGATTAAATCATTATTTATCAGACAGGATCAACCCGGCTCCGCTTAGTAAGCCGTTCGGCCAAGATGCTCTCGACAGGCATAGCTTAACAGTGCTTACCAAGCGAAGCCGGGTAAATCCTGTCCAAATTTAATCTTTTAAAATAGCATCCATTCCGAAATACCAAATTAATTCAAATCAACCAATCAACCCAATCAACCCAGTCATCCTAATCAACCCAATCATCTCAATCAACTCAATAAACTTTTACCCTGCTAAATTTCGGCAGAACAGCGAAGCGGATTTAACCGGGGCACTCAACTAAATCATCTCAATCAACTCTATCTTAGAATACTCTGATCATATAGAAAATAGGTTGCGATTGAGAAGAATTGAGCGTGATTTGCCCGAAAAAATATTTGAGCAGGCGCAAGAGAGGTATCTTGACAAGTCGACAGGGCACCTCATAGCTGTTATGAATATCGATCTGTACAATAAGCAAAGAGATGTGATGATAGCATATATTACTGACGAAAAACGAACCACACTATTAACAATTCATCCTTTGAAATACGGCCAAAAAGAAAATAGGGTACTCAACGGGCGATGGAGGAAAATCTGATGAAAAACTTTAATGTATTTTACGATGAAAAAGAGGATATTCTTTACCTCGCTAAAGAAGGTCAGGAGGCAGAGGTTGTGGAGTTAGCGCCTGGGATTAATGCTGAGCTTAACAGCTCCGGCGATCTCATTGGAGTTGAGGTATTCAATGCATCTAGTGTTTTTAAGGACGTAATACAATTGATGGAGAAGAGATTGCAGGCAGCCTGAAACTCTGCCATTGCATGCTAAATGCTAAGGAATGGTAAACCAAAAAGGGGATCCGAATAAGTACTGAAAACCTTATTCTTGATGAAGAACTTGTTGCTCAAGCGTTTTTTGAGTATTTAAAGGGCTTCTCTTACTCTTAAATTTTTGGTTTTTATTCACAACCCAAACTCTGACCAAAAAACCAATTTCATAAAATTCGATCCGGAAAAGATCATACTGTTTGGATCCGTAACACGGAATGATTGGGACGAGGATAGTGATGTGGATGTTATCGTTGTCTATGACACGGACAAAACAATCTTTAAAATACCACCAGAAACCGAACTTGTCATT
>CALODP010000019.1:0-746262 GCA_942492055.1 uncultured Ignavibacteriales bacterium
TGCGTCAAACCTTACCTCATACCTTCCGCTTTCTTTTATATCATTTACCAAAGTCGCAACCTCTTTGCCCAATACATCATAAACCTTCAAACTCACCCTTCCGGCCTTAGGAAGTTGATAATTAATTGTAGTTGTTGGATTAAACGGATTAGGATAATTCTGACTAAGTGAATAATCTTTTACTACATTTTCGCCGTTATATGAAATATGCTTTACATTCTCCTTTTCCAAGCCGCTTCTTTCCGCATATATCGTAGTAATCATGCGACATTCGTAATCCTTCGTCGAAGTAAGTGTGAGTTTAAGCCTTACTTCTCTGTCACCTATCCCTTTAGTATTTACACTAAAATTCCCGAATGTTTCCTTTAAACTTTTTCGAGACAATAATCCCTTCTCATATTCCCCTATTACTTTTCCTGTCACCGCGTCAATTAACCCTATTGTATACCCGATCGCGTTATCCCCCGAAAAGAACAACTTATCGTCCGTTGTATCGACTATTGCGGTTTCTACTGCAAAACCAAACGAGTCTCCATCTTTCAGCACAAATGGTTTCGACAAAAGATATTCGTTTATCCCTCCAATATCTGTTACCGTTGTATATCCGCTGTCTGTCGGAACTTCCTCGAAGAATATCGCCTCGTTATCAACTGTAATATCACCGAAGCGAAGACTTAATTTCGCGTTGTTATTAAATATCAGAGCTTCCCTGTAGGCATAACTCTCCCCTTGCTCCCCTTTACTTAGAGCTCCTCCGATAAATTTTGTCTCCAACTTTTTGGGTGTGGTTCCGGGATTGAAGGATGTAATTCCAATGTTTTCTAATGAATAACCATTTGAAATATCAAGATAATCACCGGCATATGGGAATGAATACATTGAATAAGAAGTGATATCTTTTACATATTTACTCTTTCCGTTTCCCGAAAAAGCCAAAACAATATGATTTGTCTCATCTGAATTTATATCGCATGACTTGATAGTTGAACTATATGGAGAAAACATGTATTCCCGATAGTTTCCCCATGAAGATCCGTTATTACTACAAACGATAACTTCATCCTGATTATTCATCGTACTTTTTGCTAACCACGCCAAAACAGGAATTCCGTTAGGAACTGTTATCTTAGGAGATTTATAGCTTCGCCCCGGACCACTCCCTTCTGTAAAACTTGCCCAATTTGAGAAGGAAACATCAATTTCATTCCCCTTAATCTTTACATATTTTACAGCGTTCGTACTACATTTACGCGCGTAATTATAAACAGGTTCTTCCCATGCCAGATGGAACTCAATAGGATTAGCCCCTCTTGAATAGGTTGCTAGCGAAGGATTTTGGGATTTCACCGAAGTTCCTGGAATTATCCCTACTTTTTCCCAATCAATTCCCCATTCACTTATTCTTCCGTACTTATACCTCAAACCATTATGTTGCCATACAACCAAAACAGTTCTATCAATCCCGATATTTACTACTTGAGGATTACCAACGGTTAAATTTCTCCACTCAACATTTTCATACGTCCCAATCAAATTCCCGGCTGGATCAATATATGCTATCCACAATTCACCGTCTTCATAATATGTTACTACAAACATATTATTGTTACTTCCTATCCCTCCAATTGAAGGTTTGGAAGCATTCCCTTTCTCCTCAAAGTTTATCGGCTTTCTTTCGTTAGCTAGCACCCACTCTGTTGCTCCAATCTCCTTTTTCTCAAGCCATATATTTCCCATGCTTTCATATACCAGAAAATTTTTACCTTTCCAAAACAAAGATTTCCTTTGCCCGTTATTAGAGATTGCGCTAGAGGTATTTGTCAAATGCAGTCCCTTGTAATTGGCAGTTATTACTGCTCTGTTTTCTTTGAAAATGATGCATGCCTCACGCTCTTCATTCTCGCTAACATTCAACATAATCTTTTCAGCACCCACTGAATTTAATTCCCGAAACAAACATTCGTGATCAAGTATACTTATTTTGTCATAAACCTTTATTCTATAATGATTTTCTGACGTGAGATCTTCATTAATAAAAAATCCCCGGTATCCACCATTCCCTGTACATATAGGTGAACGTAAACTCTTATAAACAGGTTTTTCCCTATTACGATAAGTATTAGTTTTAGGATCCAAATAATCAGCTAACCACGGATCTTTGAATGCTATTAGATTATCCGGATTATCGATATTTGTATACCCCTCTATTCTGTTTTGAATTGTTACGTTTGTTGCAGTATTCTTAAAAACAGATTTAAAACTATTTTTTTCTTTAACCTTAAATCTGCCAAAATTGACATTGCTAGTAATATTATTTGCAACCCAATCGTGCATTAACTCAGTACTATTAGGTCTAAATTCCTTACTTGCCTGTAGACATATTTCACTCCCTACTTCTTCTCTTAAGTAGTATGGTACTCTTCTTTCGTTCCACTTGCTATCCCTGTAATATGCTACATTCCCAAACGACTCCTTGCCGGAAGATACCTGATCTACCTTTACATTTCCTGTAACCTGAAGAATTAATATCGGCTCACTATAAGTGATTAAAGTATTTGTTCCGGAAGTCTCATCTGAATTCTGCAATCCTATAATGATATCTTCATTCGATTCCCCTCTCAATATTTTTTGAAGTTTTTCTTTAAGCTTACTGTTGGTTATTAAAACACTTTCGTTATCTGAATTTGCTTCGGCTATTTTCTCTCCATTTCCTATTCCATCATAGTAATCTTTTAAACTCTCATAAGAGGGAATTGTAAAGTCTTTTACAAAATACTTTATTCCCGATAATCCGGGAAAATCCAAATACAATTCCACTTCATCTATTACTGTATTTCGGGGTATATTCTTCCCGACATCCGAAAATTTAATGTAGGAACGATACTCCTTTCCGATCATTACAACGTTGTTTAGATATCCGCCGCAACTACCATCGTAGTTTACCGATCTTGTAACCCCTTTTATCTCAAATTGCTCCTTCTTGTTGTCTATTACAAACTTCCCTTCAACAATATTACTCTCTTTTATTTCTCCCGATTTAAGCGTTACAATCGATTTTATATAGAGATTTTTACTCGATTTTACTTCAATAGGTGAGTCATAATTTTGAAAAGTCCCTGTCGCAGAATAAGAATATTTAATTATACTTTCGGGTGTTGTGCAAAAACAATTTACTGCAATTGACTTTCCGAATACTCCTGGGCCCGGAATAAAATATGGATCATTCGGCTTGGTTGAGAGATTAAAAACTTCACTTCTTCCTGAAGCAATCTGTGATGTGCCCCCCTTAAATTCCAGGATATATTTTCCTTCATTTAATCCACTGGGAATAGACCAAGAATAGATGCTTTTGTGCCCCGTTTTCGATTGAATGCTTACAGCTACCGGCCCCATTGGAATATCAATATTATTCTCTTTTTTCAATAAATCGATTGATATTTTATCAATTTCACCCGGATGATAATCATACCACTCAATGGTCAGTTCTGAGCCGGGAATATAATTTCCTCCCGCAATAGGAGTTATTAAGCTAATATTTCTATCTATTCCCCACCCTAAATCTTCAAGAATACCCAATAAAACGGGACCCGGATCATGTACAACTTCCGAGTAGCTTTGCGCGTAACACATTAAAGAGTTAACTCTGTCTCTACTATCGTGAAATGATTCCCCCAAATGATAAATACTGCTCCCTTTTTTCCATTGTCTTGGCGCATACAATGATGGACATTCTTCCAGATTTGCAATTTTTGCGTTCACTCCGTTAAAAACTAAATTATCACTCGTTAGAGCTGATTGAATTTCATTATTATCTACTATACTAATTATTTGTGTATCTCCCTCAAAAATGAACTTGTCGAAAATTGCAGGTTTATCATCTAACGTTTCCAAAGGAATTGTTTCGGATCCTATTGCAAAATACTTTCCGTCAATCCCCAACCCGTGCGCCACTTCGTGTAACAGTACTGTAATAAAATCAAATTTGTCTTTAACCGGAACAGAGTTTACGGAATAGGACCACTGTTGTTTCGAATTCATTGTTATAATCATATCCGGAGACTTTGGATTACTTATCGGTCCTAACTGCTTAGCTAATGCTCTCGGATACTTATAACCAACATATTCTTCTTTTGTTAGTTCTTCTGTAAACTTTGTGACAGTATTTCCTAAGGATTTTTCCCCCAAATCTTTCCAGACTAATTCAACTGTTATTGGATTTGAAGCTATTAATATGTTTTCCCAAAATTCCAAGGCCTTTTTTGCCGCCTTCTTTTCCTTGTCTGTCCAAGTTCCTTTCCATGTTACTTCAAATGAAGCGGTTTTCTTGAATAAACCGTTTCTATTGCTACTTGCCGGTGGCCCTACAACACTGAAAGAGTTGATTTTTCGGGCCTCTGAATTCTTATTTCCAAAAATCAAGGATGGTATTACAAATAAAAGAACTAGTAAATAAATATTTCTTAATTTCATCAATTACCTCATTTTCATGAAAATGAAGCGGACAATTATTAACTTGCAAAAGGGATAGAGAAATTTGTTGGCGCGAATTTATACTCTACCCCCTTTACAAGCACCGGCGCCGCTATCGCCGGTGTAATTTATTGTAATTTCCCTATCTTCACTACTCCTTGTACTCCGTTCGTTCCTACAGCTACTACTAATTTATTTTTCACCTCTACTTCCATTATATTGAAGCTCTCTGTCTCATTCACTACTTTCCAGTCTACCCCGTTATAATGTGCTATATATCCGAAACCACCTACTACGAATATATTATTCGATGCGTTACCTTTTATGGATGTCGAATATAGTAAGGGTAAGCCTTCTATCTCCTTCCACCCTTTCCCACGATTCACATATACTCCGTCTCCGCATGCGTATATCGGATATCCGTTTTTACTCCATATGGACGACACCCGTAAATTTCCATCCCATTCCAAACAGGTTAACTCATCATTGTTTACTTCAAATATTCCTCTCGTACTCTTTGATAATACTTGGGTCATACCGACTAAGACCCTCCTTTCCCCACTCTTGGAATCGACGTAGCTATATATATCCGAAATCCCTCCTTCTAAACCTTCTCCTTTGTACTTATCCCATTTCCCTTTTTCGTAATGATAGATACTTCCATCATTTACACTACCCAAATATATCTCGTCATCTTCTAGATACTCCATGCTGGTTACCTGACTATGAAAAACATCTACCGGATCATCGTAAAAATGAGCCAGAATAGACCATTCCGAATTTCCCCATTTTAATAAACTGGTATTACCACTTATGAATACTTCCTTCTCGGTCGATAACTCTATACATGAAAATGGGGTCACTACTTTTCTGGGATAACATGTATAGGTTTTCACTCCTTCAACTTTCCAACTCACTCCGTCCCATTTCAGCAAATTATATAACTCATATTTCCCGTTGCAACATGAATCCATCTCCCCAACTACCCAGATGTTTTCATCATCTAATATTGCCACATCAGAAAAATCACTCCCCCCGCAATTTCCGAAGTAATATGTCTTCCACTCTATTTCATGACTCGTCGGCAACATCGTTTTTAATATCGTTCCTCCGCTTATCTCCTCAGCCTCATCTCCCTTCTTTTCTATTGCCAGATATCTGTAGCTTTCTCCTCCAACCAATCCGGTATCTACTATTACACTGTCTACTACTTCCGATGGAAATTTCGCTATCTCTACCCCTTCACGACTTATTACTATCTCTCCACATTCTAAGGGACTTTCATTCCGGAAATGCAAATATGCCTCTTGAACACCTACTTCCAATACCCGTATACTTATTTCTTTTCCTTTCTCCGAGCACGGCTCTATTGTATCACAACTATTCAGCATGACTATTAGAACTATTAACATTATTATTTTTTTCATTCTCTATCTCCTTCTCCCTATCTTCACTACTCCTTGTACTCCGTCTGTCCCGACAACAACAACAGTATTCCCTTTTATTGCCAACTTAAAATAAATTACATCTTCGGTATCATTTACCATTTCCCAATTTTCTCCGTTATAATGTGCTATATATCCGAAATCTCCAATGGCGTATATGTCATTCATTCCGCTCCCTTTCATATATTGAACATATATGTGCGGTAGATCTTTTATCCTATTCCACCCTTTCCCACGATTCACATATACTCCGTCTCCGCATGCGTATAACGGATATCCGTTTTTACTCCATATGGACGAGACTCGTAAATTTCCATCCCATTCCAAACAGGTTAACTCATCATTTTTTATTTCTAATATCCCTCGATAGCTTTGAAATAATGTCTGCGTCATGCCGACTAAGACCCTCCTTTCTCCGCTCTTGGAATCAACGTAGCTATATATATCCGAAATCCCTCCTTCTAAACCTTCTCCTTTGTACTTATCCCATTTCCCTTTTTCGTAATGATAGAGACTTCCGTCATACCCACTGCCCAAATATATCTCGTCATCTTCTAGATGCTCCATGCTGGTTACCTGACTATGAAAAACATCTACCGGATCATCGTAAAAATGAGCCAAAATAGACCATTCCGAATTCCATAACTCTAATAGACTGGTATAGCCACATATGAATACTTCCTTTTCAGTCGATAACTCTATACATGAAAATGGGGTCACTACTTTTCTGGGATAACATGTATAGGCTTTCACTCCTTCAACTTTCCAACTCACTCCGTCCCATTTCAGCAAATTATATAACTCATATTTCCCGTTGCAACATGAATCTATCTCCCCAACTACCCAGATGTTTTCATCATCCAATATCTCTACATCATATAAAACTGTCCCCCCGCAATTTCCGAAGTAATATGTCTTCCACTCTATTTCATGACTCGTCGGCAACATCGTTTTTAATATCGTTCCTCCGCTTATCTCCTCAGCCTCATCTCCCTTCTTTTCTATTGCCAGATATCTGTAGCTCTCTCCTCCAACCAATCCGGTATCTACTATTACACTGTCTACTACTTCCGATGGAAATTTCGCTATCTCTACCCCTTCACGACTTATTACTATCTCTCCACATTCTAAGGGACTTTCATTCCGGAAATGCAAATATGCCTCTTGAACACCTACTTCCAATACCCGTATACTTATTTCTTTTCCTTTCTCCGAGCACGGCTCTATTGTATCACAACTATTCAGCATGACTATTAGAACTATTAACATTATTATTTTTTTCATTCTCTATCTCCTTCTCCCTATCTTCACTACTCCTTGTACTCCGTTCGTTCCTACAGCTACTACTATGTTATTTTTCACCTCTACTTCCATTATATTGAAGCTCTCTGTATCATTCACTACTTTCCAGTCGACCCCGTTATAATGTGCTATATATCCGAAACCACCTACTACGAATATATTATTCGATGCGTTACCTTTTATGGATGTCGAATATAGTAAGGGTAAGCCTTCTATCTCCTTCCACCCTTTCCCTCGATTCACATATACTCCGTCTCCGCATGCGTATAACGGATATCCGTTTTTACTCCATATGGATGAGACTCGTAAATTTCCATCCCATTCCAAACAGGTTAACTCATCATTGTTTACTTCAAATATTCCTCTCGTACTCTTTGATAATACTTGGGTCATACCGACTAAGACCCTCCTTTCTCCACTCTTGGAATCGACGTAGCTATATATATCCGAAATCCCTCCTTCTAAACCTTCTCCTTTATACTTATCCCATTTCCCTTTTTCGTAATGATAGAGACTTCCGTCATACCCACTACCCAAATATATCTCGTCATCTTCTAGATACTCCATGCTGGTTACCTGACTTTCGAATGGTCTTTCTTCCATAAACATTGCTTTGTATTCATACTCTCGGCCGTTCCATTTGATCAGATTTGAATAACTTGTCATATATACATTACTACTATCTAATACCTCTATTCCGCGTAACCCTCCGCATACAAATCCGGTCTCTTGATAAGCATAATACTTTACTCTTTCCTTTTTCCAACTCACTCCGTCCCATTTCAGCAAATTATATAACTCATATTTCCCGTTGCAACATGAATCCATCTCCCCAACTACCCAGATGTTTTCATCATCTAATATTGCCACATCAGAAAAATCACTCCCCCCGCAATTTCCGAAGTAATATGTCTTCCACTCTATTTCATGACTCGTCGGCAACATCGTTTTTAATATCGTTCCTCCCCTTATCTCATCAGCCTCATCTCCCTTCTTTTCTATTGCCAGATATCTGTAGCTTTCTCCTCCAACCAATCCGGTATCTACTATTACACTATCTACTACTTCCGATGGAAATTTCGCTATCTCTACCCCTTCACGACTTATTACTATCTCTCCACATTCTAAGGGACTTTCATTCCGGAAATGCAAATATGCCTCTTGAACACCTACTTCCAATACCCGTATACTTATTTCTTTTCCTTTCTCCGAGCACGGCTCTATTGTATCACAACCGATCATTTCAAGCAAAACAAAAACAGTTACTATTACTCTCATCAAACTAGTTCTTTTCATTTTATAATATTCCCACTATATATCATGATAAATTCTCCAGACTTTCACTTATATAGAAATATATTTATTCAATTTATTAATATACCTATTTTATTCAAACAATCACTACACAAGTAAGACTTTTTTGATATGTTTCTGCAAAAACTTGATCTTAACCATAGACTTTAGTCTAATTTATAGTTTATTGCCTCCTTTATTTTCATCAATCCTTATCCTATATTTCAAAACGGAATAGCCCGGTTTACGGAGATTACTCCTTAAACTAAAAGGTGGCCAACCTTTGAAAACTATTCTTACCGGAGCCGGTGTTGCAGCATCGGCTCCATATTTACAACCTTCTCTTTATTCCCCTCTCTTTTGATAAGTTTTTTTTTACGTTATTATGACTTAAGCCCAATATCCGACCTATCTCACGTAGACTCATTCCCTGATTTTTGGATCGTAGATTTTTGATTCATACCCAGTCTTCCATTCTGATCACCTTTTTCCCTCCTGAGTTTTGCCTATTCAGAATAACTCTATTTTCTCTTTTTCCCTCTGGTCAGTTTTTAGTTGGATTTTTGGTCAATTTAAGTTGGACAAAACACTTTCCAATATGCATAATCACTATACCTTTCCATTCCCCCACAAAACGCCCCAAAATCGAACAAAACCGGCCAACCGATACTTCATTAAGATGAATAGATATTTCACTTTGCGCAAGTTCCATTTACCAATGCGCCGATTACATTTAGCTTTGTCACTCCGCCATTCGGCTATGTCACAAGTACATTTTGCTTTGTCACCGCGACATTCCTCTATGTCACGACGCCACTTTGCTTTGACACATTTCCATTCTCCTTTGTCACTCCGCCATTCGGCTATGTCACAACTACATTTTGCTTTGTCACCGCGACATTCCTCTATGTCACGACGCCACTTCCCTTTGACACATTTCCATTCTCCTTTGTCACTCCGCCATTTGGCTATGTCACAAGTACATTTTGCTTTGTCACTGCGACATTCCTCTATGTCACGACGCCACTTTGCTTTGACACATTTCCATTCTCCTATGTCACTCCGCCATTCGGCTATGTCACAAATACATTTTGCTTTGTCACTCTGACATTCCTCTATGTCACGACGCCACTTCCCTTTGACACATTTCCATTCTCCTATGTCACTCCGCCATTCGGCTATGTCACAAATACATTTCGCTATGACACGAAATCAAATCGCTATGTCACTCTTCCATTTCCCTATGTCACCTCTCTATTTCCCTAAGAATGACTCATCCATCTCTAATATCTTCCCTTTCGGGGCTATTCTTCCCTCTTCTTTTGCTATACAAGGCATTCAAAGGGGAATGCTACTCCCCTTATCCGGAAAGCTCCTCTTCCCAAAGACTATCCGGCGAAATCATGGAGGAATTTCCCTGATTCAGACCGCTATACCTCTCTTACATCCCCCTTTCCATTACTGCTATCATCCTATGAAGAAAAACTGTTTCTCCATACCGATTCTTAAAATAAAATTTCCTTTGCTACTTCCTTATAATCTTAATATCATTATCTTTGAGTTATTAAAATCATCATTCCCGAAGAGAACAAAGAAATGAAAGTTGGCATAATCCCGAATATTTCAAAAGAGAACGTTGGCGAAGTTGTGGAGAAAATAATCCTTTCGCTCAATAAACTCGAAATTGACTACTGCATAAGCGATTCTTTCATAGATCACTACATCCCTTTGAAAGAAAAATTCAGCGATCCGCAGTTCCTCCCGAATATGGAGCTTTTCGCCCAAAGCGATATTATCTTCTCAATCGGCGGGGACGGTACTATGCTTAATACCGCTTACGAAGCAAGAAATTTCGATAAACCTCTCCTCGGAATAAATATCGGTAAACTTGGCTTTCTTGCGGAATTCGATCTTAATAATATAGATAGCCTCTTCCGGGAGCTTAAAGATGGTGAGTATGTTATAGAAGAAAGAATGGCTCTTGAGGCGGTATGCTGCAACGGTGATAACAGAAAACTTTTCGCCGTTAACGATCTCGTTTTCGATAAAGGTCCCTGGCCCAAAATGATAAACCTTACTCTGAAAATCGACGATCAGTATGTCTCAACCTTTTCGGCCGATGGTATTATTATAGCCACCCCGACCGGCTCGACCGGCTACTCCCTTTCTACCGGAGGCCCGATCGTAAGCCCCAAAGCCAAAGCGATTACGATTAGTCCGATATCCCCACATACCCTGACAATGCGCCCTTTGGTTTTATCGAGCGAACAAAAGATCAGGGTAACGGTAGATTCTCCGCATACAAAAGTACAGTTGAATTGCGACGGACAGAGAGTTCACTACTACGAGCCCCCTGTTACGCTTGAGGTTTACAAAAGTGATAATCCGATAAAGCTAATTCACACAAAATCGACAAACTATTTCGAGATCCTTCGGAAAAAGCTTTATTGGGGATTGGATATCAGGAATAATCCGAACGGACATAGCTGATCTAATCGACCAGGTATTTCCCGAACAGAACCATGTCGTTTCCGGTACCGTAGTAGTCTTTAATTACCGAAACAATCGAGTAGAAATTCCTCAGATAAATGTTTCGTATTATATCCTGATCGGAAGTGGAAGATGTTTCCACGAATATCCAGCGTCCGTTGCAGGAGCTTACATGTGCCTCTATCTCCTCCAACATCTCCTTGTTCTTCCCGTTTATCCCCTTGCTCGGCAATATTACCAGATCCATATAGAAGACACCGTTAGCGCAGGGTCTTTTGGTGAGAATGCAGCACCCTTCCAGTTCCGCCCCCGATTCTTTTAACAGAACTTCATGAATCGAGTTGTCCCTCCTCAAAGCCATTTCATCAATTAAATTTACTACACACTCTTTCTCTTTGTTGGAAACAGAAGCGTGGTTATATATAAACTCTTCAACTTGATAAAAATCCTCAGGCGAAAATTCCCTTATCATTACGAACCCCGTATAATTTGAGTCTATATCTATCTTCAGGAAGTTTACTGCAGCTAATTTGGAATATAATTTTTCGGATCGGGAAAGGCAAGCTGAGAATATGAGAATAAAAAATAATTAATACTAATTGCTAAGCAATCCGGGCGAATTTCAGATTCTCGGAATAGTTTTTCACAAGATTAGTTTTAATAATCAGATTCTCCGACGCCGAAAGGTGAATATCTTTCTCTACAATTCTGAATGCGGCCACCTTTGCCTCGTATAGTAGCTCCGCGTCTTCAACGATATTTGCGTATTTGAAATCGGGCAATCCGCTTTGCTTTGTCCCGAAAATATCTCCAGGCCCCCGTAGCTTCATATCGATCTCGGAAAGTTCGAATCCGTTTGTATGCATCGCCATCGCGTTTAATCTTATTCGTGCTTTGTTCTTTTCCAGTTCCTTTGGGGATAAGTAAGAAAAGTCGAAATCGAAACTACTCATCGGTCGTATCTGGTAATCATTCCCGATAAGAATGCAATAGGCCTGTTGATCGCTTCTGCCAACCCTTCCCCGCAACTGGTGCAACTGCGATAGCCCGAATCGGTTGGCGTCGTTGATCAGAATAATATTTGCCGAGGGAACATCTATCCCAACCTCAATAACAGTGGTGGAAATCAGCACATCAAATTCCTTCCGCGCGAATTGATTCATCACCTCTTCCTTTTCCTGCCACTTCATCTTCCCGTGTATCAACCCGACATTAATCCCGGAGAATACGGAATTGCTCAATTCCGCGAAATGAGATTCGGCCGCCTTCAGTTCCAGCTTATCCGATTCCTCAACCAGAGGATATACAATGTATGATTGAGTTCCTTCCTTCGCTTTATCCACAATAAATTGGTAAATCGCCTCCAGCTTTCTTTCATCCCGCAAATACGTTTTGATTGGCTTTCTGTTTTTCGGCATCTCATTTATTACACTAACATCAAGATCCCCGTAAACCGACATTGTAAGAGTTCGCGGAATCGGAGTAGCGGTCATAACCAATACATCCGGCGAAGGCCCTTTCTTTATGAATCTTGCCCGCTGCAAAACTCCGAAGCGATGTTGCTCGTCAATCACAACAAGCCCAAGTTTGTTGAACTCAACATTATCTTCAAAGAGAGCGTGCGTCCCTATTACAATCGACTTAGGATTTGTAGCGACCTTCTCCAAAATCTTTCTTCTCTCGGCCGCTTTTTGCCCGCCGATTAGGAGAAGCACCTCAATATCGAATTCCTTCAACATTTCGCTGATCTTCTGATAATGTTGATCCGCAAGAATCTCCGTCGGCGCCATCAAAGCTCCCTGGAATCCGTTCTCTGCGGCAATCAACATCGATATTAATGCGACAATTGTTTTTCCGCTCCCCACATCCCCTTGAATTAATCTGTTCATCGGGTGAGGTCTCTGCATATCTTTTCTGATATCGGATAGAGCCCCAAGCTGAGCTTCGGTCAAATCGAAAGGAAGTCCCGAAAGGAATTTCTTAATCGGCTCGGCGGGAACCGAAAAACTGTTTCCGGGCAATAACTTTTCTATTCTGTTTTTCCTTAAAGCCACAAGAGTTTCGATGTAGAAAAGCTCTTCGAATTTTATTCTTCGTCTCGCTTCCTCCAGCCTCTCATGATTCTCCGGAAAATGGAGAGTCTTTATCGTCGTAACGATATCGAGTAGCTTATATTCCTCAATCACGGATTGCGGTAAAGTTTCACTAAGGAAAGGAGCGTATTTAGTAACAACATTTTCCTGTAATCGTCGTAATCCGAAATCCCCTATTCTCTTCTTTTTCAATTCTTTCGGTAATCTGTAGAAAGGAATTATCTTACCGGTGTTGTGGAAATCGTTCGACTCAGTATCATCCAATCTATCGAAATCGGGATGAGGGAATTGCAGATGTCCGTACTTGGTTACAACCGGCTTTGCGGATATTGCGTAGTCTTCACCGATATTAAAGAGATTCTTGAAATACTTAACTCCCTGAAACCAGACACAATCGAAGAATCCAGTTTTGTTCTTCATACTCACTTTAAGAATAGACTTCCTTCCACGTGAAATAGCTTCCTTATCTACAACGCGCCCCAGAATAGTTACTTCTTCGGAATACTCTTTGCAAACCAGCTCTACAATCTTATGTGCGTCTAGGATATTTCTTCTATCGAGATAACGTGTTGGAAAATAGAAAAGCAGATCTCGGATGGTATTTATGCCTATCTCATTAAAGGCTTCGGCCCGCTTGGGGCCGACTGATTTTATATATTGTATCGATTCTTCAAGATTAACAGGCATGTTTCACTACATTTTTATTAGTAGCAAAAATAAGAAACGGATTGTTAATTCGAAACCTTAAGGTTGATGTTCCGATTTTATTTCCCGTGTAAGTAACTCATAGAGCACTTTCGTTGGGTCCTTTTCTTCGAATAATATTTTACTAACGGCATGCGCTATCGGAATTTCCACATTATGCTTTGCGGCTAATTCATTTACCGAACGACATGTTTCAACTCCTTCGGCAACCATATCCATAGAAGCAATAACCTCGGATAGTTTTTTCCCGGAACCAACTTCCGCGCCGACAAATCTGTTTCGGCTATGGCGACTCATGCAAGTTACAATCAGGTCTCCCATTCCGGAGAGTCCGGAAAAAGTAGCTGGTTCAGCCCCTAACTCTGTTCCGAGTCTTGCAATCTCTGCAATTCCGCGAGTCATAATAGAAGCTTTTGTATTATCCCCGAATCCGGCACCGTCAACAATACCCGCGGCAACGGCAATTACATTCTTTAACGCTCCCCCTAATTCCACTCCTACAATATCTGTGGAATAATAAACTCTGAAATATGAGTTCATGAAAGCATTCTGAATATCCATCGCGGTTTCAATGCTACTTGAAGCGGCAACTACCGAAGTAGGGATCTTTCGGCTCACTTCTTCTGCATGACTCGGACCGGATAGAACACCGATATTCCCTTCCGGAATACCTGGCAATTCCTCTCTGATTATCTGATCAACAGTAAGTAGAGATTCTTTCTCGATTCCCTTGGCAACACTTACAAACGTAGTATCACTGAAATCAATTTTTTTAAGATTTCTAATTACTCCTCTGATAAACTGGGTAGGAATGGCAAGCACAATCATGTGCTTATCTTCGGCTGCCTCGTCAAGGGAATTAGTAATTTCTATTTCTTCAGGAATCTTAATCCCGGGGAGGAATATTTTATTTTCTCTATGGCGTTTCAGCGCTTTTGCGTATGATTTCTTGAACTCCCAAAGCGTAACGTCATGACCGTTATTCATTAATAAAATAGCAAGGGTAGTTCCCCAACTACCCGCGCCTAAAACTGAAACTCTCATTTATCAAATCTATTTTTTTCTGGAAAGTGAAATTCGGCTTTCTTGGCCTTTAAGCAATCTTCCGATATTAGCACGGTGTGTGTAAAAAACAAACAAAGTTAACACAATGGTAAACGGAAGTATTGTATGGTATCCGATGATATCCACACCGAAAACGTTTTCTCTGATAATCATAATCAGCGGAATGGAAACAGCCGCGGATAGTGATCCGAGAGAAACATGTTTGGAAATTGAAACAACAACAAAAAATACTCCCAAAGCCAAAAGCATATCGACTGTTATAATTGTCAATAAGAACCCGAGAGCGGTCGCGATTCCTTTTCCACCTTTAAAGCCGGCAAATATAGTCCATACGTGTCCGAATACAGCCATCAGACCGGCAATAATTTGAATAAGGGTGAAGTCATCAAAAGGTGTTTGATTCGGGAAAGGAATATCTCCCAAATATAATCTAGCTATTACAATAACGGCTAAAGCACCCTTCAGAGCATCCATTAGAATAACAAAGAGACCGTATTTCCACCCGAGAACTCTAAACACATTAGTTCCTCCGGCGTTTCCGCTTCCGTGTTCTCTAATATCAATTCCACGAGCCAGTTTAGCAACAATAATACTCGTAGGTATCGATCCGGCCAGATAAGATAAAAGTGCAACAACCAATAAATTTAACACATCTTCTCCTTACAAATTTCCACAAAGTTAGGTATTTAGTCGACCAATTCCAATATAAATTACTTTACCAAACGCTCGAACAATTCGAGATCGGATTTGGTAGTAACCTTAAAATTTAGCGCCGATCCTTCAACGATTCTCACTTTGTTAGATGCTTTTTTCACCAACATCGATTCGTCGGTACCCAGAAAGTTTTCTTCATTTGCCTTAATCATAGCGTCATGAAGAATTCTCTTTTTGAAGATTTGTGGAGTCTGCACATACCACACAGTGTTTCTGTCCAGATAATCATCCACCGAATCTTCCCCATGAATCAGGGTATCTTTAGCCTTAATGGCTACAACAACATTATCGAATTTTTTCGCTTGGTTTACAGCTTCAACCAAAACTTTGTCCGGAAGCAATGGTCTGGCAGCATCATGAACGGCAATCAAATCGTCATCATCAGCTTCTGCCTCGGAAAGAGCGTTGAAAACGGAATCTTGTCTTTCCTTTCCCCCTTCAACAATTTTCTTCAGCTTAGTAATACCATACTTTTCACAAATTTCTTTAAGCAAACCGAAAAACTCCGGCTTGGCGGCGATCACAATCTCATCAATGAGTTCGCAATTCTGAAATTTCTCTAACGTGAAAGCAATTAACTCTTTTCCGTTAAATCTGATATACTGTTTAGGCATATCCGCGTTTGTTCTTTTGCCGCTTCCGCCGGACGGTATTATCGCAATAGTCTTCATATTACAATATCAACATTGCGTCGCCATAGCTTAAAAATCTATACTTATCTTTCATGGCTTTTTTGTAGGCTTTCATTACAAAGTCATATCCACCGAAAGCAGTTGCAAGCATCAATAAAGTCGATTCAGGTTGATGTAAGTTTGTGATAAGCTTTTTAACTATTTTATACTCATAAGGAGGGAAGATAAATTTATCTGTCCAACCGTAATTTGCTTTACAGAAACCTTCGGCAGTAACACTGCTTTCCAAAGCTCTGGTAGCGCTTGTACCACAAACAAATACATTCTTCTTCGCGTGTAACGCGGTATTAATAATTTCAGCGGATTCCTCAGGAATTTCGAAATATTCCGAATCCATTTTGTGCTTGGTTAAGTCTTCTACTTCAACCGGACGGAATGTTCCCAAACCGATATGTAGTATTACTGTAGCTACCTTAATTCCTTTTTTCTTAATCTTCTTAACCAATTCCGGAGTAAAGTGTAACGAGGCAGTCGGAGCTGCTACGGAACCATCGTATTTCGCGAATACTGATTGATAGCTCTCTTTATCTTCCGGAACAACATCTCTTTTGATATATGGTGGTAGCGGAGTTTGTCCGATATTCTCAATAGCTTTGAAAATATCTCCGGCATCTTCATTAAATCTTACTGTTCTTCCTCTAGAAGTAGTATTATCAATTACTTCACACCACAGTTTGTCGTTAAAATATATTCTATTACCAATTCTGACCTTTCTGGCCGGGTCAACGATAACATCCCAGATATTTTCTTCTCTATTCAATTCTCTAAGAACAAAAACCTCAATTTGGGCATTGGTTCTTTCTTTTTTACCGAAAAGTCTGGCTTGCATTACTTTAGTTTGATTAACGACTAATACGTCTCCTTTAGACATATAATCAACAACATCGGAAAACTGTTTGTGTTCAATCGTCTCATTTGCCCTATCCAATACCATCAATTTCGAAGTATCCCGCGGTTCAACCGGGAATTTCGCTATGGAGGTTTTTGGTAAATTATATTTGAAGTCGGATAGTTTCATTTCTACTCCTATTTCATCTTTTACAACACAGTCATTTATGAAAATAACCCGGCAGGAAAATTCCCGCCGGATTATGTTATTTATTTCTTAGCCTTTTTCGTCTTAGTCGTTTTCTTTTCCACAACAGCTTCTTCTTTCGGGAACAACAAGGCAGCTCTAGCCGCAGCCAATCTTGCGATCGGAACTCTAAACGGAGAACAACTTACATAATTAAGTCCTGTTCTGTGACAGAATTCAATTGATGAAGGCTCGCCGCCGTGCTCACCGCAAATACCTAATTTGATATCAGGACGAGTTGCGCGACCTTTGTTTGCGCCAATCTCTACTAACTGTCCTACTCCACTCTGATCCAATGCTTCAAACGGATCTCTCGGTAAAATTTCAGTATCGATGTATGCTGGCAAGAATTTACCGGCGTCGTCTCTTGACAATCCGAAAGTAGTCTGAGTCAAGTCATTTGTACCAAAGCTAAAGAATTCTGCTACTTCGGCAATCTGATCTGCTGTCAACGCAGCGCGTGGCAACTCAACCATAGTACCAACCATGTACTTAACTTTCTTTCCTTTTTCTTTGAATACTTCTTCAGCTACTCTTCTTACAATAGCTTCCTGAAGTTTCAATTCGTTTACATGCCCTACAAGAGGAATCATGATTTCAGGTTTAACCTTTGTACCTTCCTGAGCAACTTCAACAGCAGCTTCGAAAATAGCTCTTGCCTGCATTTCGGTGATTTCAGGATAGCTTACACCCAAACGGCAACCACGGAAACCTAACATTGGGTTAAACTCATGCATCGAATCCATTTTTTCACGGATCTTTGATGATGGCATATTCAATGCTTCTGCAACCATGCTGATCTCTTTTTCAGTATGAGGCAAGAATTCATGCAAAGGTGGATCCAAAGTTCTAATGGTAACAGGTTTACCTTTCATTACTTCGAAAATACCCTTAAAGTCTTCTCTCTGAAGCGGAAGAAGTTTTGCCAATGCTTTCTTTCTGTCTTCTTCGTTATCTGCCAAAATCATTTCGCGAACCGCTAAGATTCTATCGCCACCGAAGAACATGTGCTCTGTACGGCATAATCCGATACCTTCCGCACCGAAAGAGATCGCGTTTGCAGACTGATCCGGTTGGTCGGCGTTAGTTCTAACACCTAAAGTTCTGATCTTATCTGCCCAAGCCATTAAGCTCTTGTATGTTTTGTAAATATCCGAGTTCTTCTCTTCCATTTCACCGGTAATTAACACCTGAAGAACTTCGGAAGGTTTGCTTTCGAGTTTACCATTAATGATTTCACCTGTTGTACCGTCGATGGAAATATATTCGCCTTCTTTTACTACAATATCTTTTCCGTCAACTGTCATCTTAGCTTTTTTGTAATTGATATTCAAAGCTCCGGCTCCGGCAACACAAACTTTACCCATCTGTCTAGCAACCAAAGCGGCGTGAGATGTCATTCCACCCTTAGCAGTTAAGATACCTTCGGCAGCGTTCATACCTTTAATATCTTCAGGAGAAGTTTCGATTCTTACAAGAATAACAGGTTCGCCGTCTTTTGCCATCTCTTCAGCGTCTGTTGCGTTAAATGCAACACGACCTGAGGCAGCTCCGGGACCTGCATTCAAACCTTTAGTAAGAAGTGCTCCTTCGGCAATAGCTTTATTTTTCTCTTCAACATCAAAAATAGGTCTGAGCAATTGATTTAATTGATCAGGCTCAATTCTTAAAATTGCGTCTTCTTTTTCGATAAGTTTTTCTTTAACCATATCAACAGCAATTTTGATAGCTGCAAAACCGGTTCTCTTACCAACACGGCACTGCAACATCCATAGTTTACCTTGCTGAATAGTAAATTCGATGTCCATCATATCTTTATAGTGCTCTTCAAGAATCTTTCTGATGTCCATTAATTCCTGATAAGCTTTTTTGTCATCTTTCTCCAAATGCTCGATCGGTAGCGGAGTTCTTGTGCCGGCAACAACATCCTCTCCTTGAGCGTTGAAAAGATACTCGCCGTAGAAAATATTCTCGCCGGAAGCTGGGTCACGAGTAAATGCAACACCTGTACCGGAATCTTCGCCCATGTTTCCGAAAACCATAGACTGAATATTTACAGCTGTTCCCCATTCGTCAGGAATATTATTTAGTTTTCTGTAAACAATAGCTCTTTCATTATCCCAAGAACCGAATACAGCGCTAATAGCTCCCCACAATTGTTTCTTAGGATCTTCGGGGAAATCGACACCTAATTTTTTCTTAATAGCAGCTTTGAACTCGATAACAAGTTCTTTCAAATCTTCTGCGGAAAGATCAGTGTCTTTTTCAACTCCTTTCTCTTCTTTCTTTTTCTCAAGAATTTCTTCGAAAGGATCTATGTCAGTTTTGCTTTCAGGTTTCATTCCCAAAACAACATCCCCGTACATTGCAACGAATCTTCTGTAAGAATCGTAAGCGAATCTTGGATTGTTTGTTTTTTCGATCAAACCTTCAACAGTAGTATCGTTCAAACCAAGATTAAGAATAGTATCCATCATACCAGGCATCGAAGCTCTTGCACCGGAACGAACAGAAACCAACAAAGGATTTTTTACATCCCCGAATTTAGCTCCCATCGTTTTTTCAACTTTTTCAAGAGCCATTTCAACTTGTTCTTTTAACTCTTTGGGATACTTTTTCTTATTTTCGTAGTAATAAGTACATAAATCAGTAGTAATGGTAAAACCAGCCGGTACAGGCAAACCAATGTTTACCATTTCGGCTAAGTTCGCCCCTTTACCACCTAAAAGGTTTTTCATATCGGCTTTGCCTTCAGCCTTTTTACCTCCGAAGAAGTAAACATACTGGGGTGTTTTAGCTTTTGCCATTAAATGTTACCTCCAAATGATTGTGTGTGTTTTATATTATGTCCATGAGTAATTTCCTGAATTCTTCCTCTTCTTCTATCTTTAACTCGATTTTCAGATAAAAGATATCAATATCATCAAGCTCTTTGGAAAAATTGATAAGCTTAACAGCATCCTTTTGGGTTGTAAGTACTGAAAAAGAATTTGTTTCGTAAAATTGTTTTCTAATAGCATGAATCTCTTTTTCGTCATATTCATTATGATCTCCAAACAGCAATTTGTTTTTGATATTGATATTCTTCTTTTCCAAAATGCGTAGAAAAGAATAGGGTTTTGCAATACCACAAACGACTAAACTGTTTTGTCCGATAAATTCTTCAACATCATAATACTTATGGGTTTTGACGTCAAAAATACCAGCTATTTCATAGTACCCATGAAATACTTTTTTCCCTTCGAAATAATCCATCATCTTCCCCGGAATTTCTTCCTTGGAAGAGAATTTTCTATTTATTATTACAACATCAGCCCTATCAACCGATGACAAAGGTTCTCTCATTACCCCAAGGGGGAGCGGTTTGTGATCAATTCCTCCGTTTTTGAGCAAAAAACGTTGATCGAAAACCAAGATGTCCAAATCACGCTTTATCCATCTATGTTGAAAAGCGTCATCTAAGACAATTGCCTCAAGAGATACATCTCGTAAAAGTTTTTCCGATCCTTCAACTCTCTTTTCACAAACAGCAGAAGGGATCTGACATTCTCCCGTTGCCAAATAGATTTCGTCCCCGCATTTATCAACATCAACATTGGGAATCCCATTATCTGAAACAAGAAGATAGCCTTTCGAATTCCTTCTATACCCTCGACTAAGAAGTCCGACCTTAATTCCGGCTTCTTTTAATATTTTCGCTACGCTAATAACGGTGGGGGTTTTTCCGGCTCCTCCTACGGTAATATTCCCAACAGATATTACCTTTGCTTTTACAGCAGTAGATTTGAAAATGTTCTTGTCAAACATCCAATTTCTTACCCGCATAATTCCGGCAAAGACAAAAACCGTTGGAGAAAGTAATATTTTTAATATCTTAAGCAAATGTTTCGGCTTCTTCTTGTAATTTATTTAACTCTCGTTCCAACCCTTTTATTCGTAGGGTTGTTTCTTCTCGCGATAATGATTCGTCAATAAATACGGGAGAAGAATAGATTACTTTTACCTTACTGAAAGGCTTGGGGATCTCAAATTTATCCCAACTATTCAACACGTATTTCTTTTTATATCCAACAGCCATCAACACAATGGGAATTTTTGTTTTCAGAGCGGTAACAACTGCACCGGCTTTCATTTCCCGATAAGGGCCCGTCGGACCATCGGGTGTTATGGCAATCGAATAGTTACTATCAGCCAAAGAAATCATTTCATCCAAAGCAGCTTTGCCTCCTATATGGCTTGATCCTCTGACTACATTATATTTCCATTTTTCCAAAAGATCGGCAAGTAACTGCCCGTCTTTACTTTTGCTAACCAAAGCAGCGAATCCTTTCCCTCTATTCGCATACCATGGATAATACATTGCACCATGCCAAAAGGCTAAAACAATATTCCCTTTTGCCAGAGCCGCTTCAAACTTATTCTTATTTGATGTCTCAACCCTAAGTGTAAGATTCAACATCCCAATTACTGTTTTGAGAAGTTTATTTCCCAAATATCTCAAAAGCGCTCTTTTACTTTCTTTATAACTCATTTATTCCCGCTAAAATTTCTTCTGCGGCTGTTTTGGAAGCGCCTCCTAAACTTAATTTACCTCTTATAGCTTCGAACTGCATTTCTATTGATTCGGTCTTTTTGTTATCCGTTAAAATCTCTTCTACGCTTTTTACAATTTCCTCGGAATTCATGTCATCTTGAATCAACTCTTTTACAACATCTTCTCCGGCAATAATATTCGCGATGGCAATGTTATTAATCTTTATCAACATGCGTCCCAGCAAATAAGTAATTTTATTGGTCTTATAAACAACAACATGTGGTAACCCCAATAACGCAGCTTCCAACGTTGATGTCCCGGATTTTATTATTCCCACTCTGGAATACTTCAAAAGATCATAAGTATTCCCTTTTATCATCTTGAAACCTGCATTTCCCCAATGTTGCTTTATTACATCCTGATCAATATTATCCGAACATGCTATCACTGGAATTAGTCCATATTTATCCGCTATTTTTTTTGCGGCAACGGAACATTCTTCCATAATCCTTTCTATCTCATGAATTCTACTTCCAGGCATGATCAACAAAATCTCTTGGTCAGTTGACAATCCTAGTTTGTCGTAGAGTTCCTCTTTGGAAAGATAATCGTATTTTGCTATCCTTTCGGTTAAAGGATGTCCAACATATCTCACCGGAACATCATGAGCTTTATAAAGAGTTTCCTCAAAAGGAAACACAACTAACATCTGATCTACTAACTTCTTAATTTTTTTTATTCGTCCTTGCCCCCAAGCCCAAATTTGAGGAGAGATATAATATACAATCCTTACCCCCATTTCTCTTAGCTCCTTGGCAAGACTTAGATTAAACCCGGGATAATCGATTAAAACAGCTTCCTTAATCCCTTCAGTTTTAACTTTTTCCAAAACATCCCGCTTAACCTTGCGAATAAAGGGGAGATGTTTGATAACCTCAACAAACCCTAAGAAGGCCATATCTTTTATGTGATATAGAATTTCCATTCCCTCGGCTTCCATCTTGTCCCCTCCGATACCGAAAATGGAAATATCTTTATCCTTCTTTTTTAATTCTTTTACCAAAGCAGAGCCGTGTAAATCGCCCGATGCTTCTCCGGCAATAACTAATAGTTTTTTTTTCAAATAGGTTATCCTTGTAAGTAAACTTCTCTTCTTTTTAACTCAGCTTGGTGTCTTTTTTTTAATTTCCGCTTTTCCGTTAACTCTTTCACTCTCATTCTAACTTCGGCAAATGATTTATATGGGAAATATGAAATTCTGTTTTTCTCACAAAACTTCAGCAATGAGTTTTTTGCGAAAATAAAATCGACAAATTGCGCCGGACAAGTATCTGAGGTGCCATCCCCTATATATATAGTGAAATCATCGTCACTACTATTATTTATAATATGGTTGCGTTTGCAATTCGCGCATCTGGAACACTCTTCATCAGTGTAAGGGAAATCAGGAACAAGCTTATTTTTGCCGTCAAACAAAAGTTGGTTTGAATAATATTTTATTCTTTCCAAGCCTTCCTTTTTCAGAATCCGCTCAATATAGTAGTGCAAACCATCGCTCAATATGATAATGTCAATTTTACTATCTTCACAAAATTCAACAAATCGTTTGAAGGAAGGATCTATTTCAATCTTATCCAAAAACATGTCAAACTTGTCACGGTCAAATTCATCAATGGTCTCGCACAATTCTTGCCAACATTGCATCGAGGTTATTTCATCAGCCATCCAACGACCAACTATTTCCTTGGATTTTTCGGAATCACCGAATTCAAGAAACATCGCCTCGCCAACATCAACCGTTGTTATCGTTCCGTCGAAATCTACAAATACTTTATATACTCTTTCTTCTTTATTCAATACTATTCCTTAACCGTAATTTGTTCATTGAACTGAACCGCCGCCAACTTGGATATTCCTTCTTCCATCATCGTAACACCGTACATATTCTCAGCGGCAATCATAGTTTTCTTATTGTGAGTAACAACGATGAACTGAGTATTGGTGCTAAAATCTTTCAGTAAATTCGTAAATCGCCCGACATTCGCATCATCCAGTGGAGCATCAACCTCATCAAGAATACAGAACGGACTTGGCTTGACCAAATAGATTGCAAAGAGTAATGCTGTTGCCGTAAGTGTTTTTTCGCCACCGGATAATAATTCAATACCGGTAGGTCTTTTCCCTTTCGGTTTAGCCATTATTTCAATCTTAGCCTCAAGCGGATCAACCCCTTCCTGCAAAATAAGATTAGCCTCGTCTCCCGGATTAAACAAAGATTGGAAAATCTGTACGAAATTGAGTCTTATCTGTTCGAACGTCTCCAAGAATAATTTCTGAGCCGTTTCATTGATTTCATTAATGGTCTTAATAAGATCTCTCTCAGACTCAAGCAGGTCATCTCTTTGCTTGTGTAGAAAATCCAGACGTTCCTTTTCTTCTTCATACTCTGAATATGCCAATAAGTTAATCGGCCCCAAAGTTTTAAGCTCATGCTTCAGTTTCTGAACTTCGGATTTTGTTTCTCTGAAATTAAACGTCTCAAAGTCTTCATATTCTTTAACTTCCAATTCGAGAGAATACTCTTCCTGAATATACTCTACTAATCTTTCGACCTTTATTTTCAATTCACTTAATTGTATATCAAAAGAGTGGATCTTATCCGAGACAACTTGTCTCTCGTTTCTAAAACCACTTAACTCCGATTCGAATTTTGCAGCTTCCCCTTTTACAGTATTAAGTCTTTCTTTAATTCCCGACTCTTGTTCTTTTAACTGAGAGCGTTCGCCGTAAATCTCATCATATTCAATTTGATTATCTTCAATGATGCTCTGTATCGAATGGGTCTCTTCCAACGCGGAGGAAATATCCTTTTCTCTTTTCTCAATTGAGCTCTTAATTCTGTCGATACTATTTTCGGCAGTTGTAAGAGCATTCTTCGTATTCTGTAATTTACCTTTGGATCGTTCGAGAGCTACTTTTGCCTGATTATGCTCGTTTTGCGCTCTGCTATATCCTTCTTCTATATCCTTTAGGCCAATTTCGAACTCGGAAATTTCATTCTCTTTGGCAGTCTCCTTTTCAGCTACTTGCTGATATTCTTCATTGACCTCGTCAATAACCTTTCCAATTTGAGAAGCTTCGTTCGCTAATTCCTGTATCTGCTTTTGGGTTTTCTCAATATCCTCGTTGGCTTTGGTTTTCTCGAATTCAAATTGAGAAATCTGTTTTTCCAAATTATTAATATCATTCAGGAATGCCCTACCCTGATCGGAAATAGCTTTAAGATCAATAGCAGCAAGCTCTTCTTCCTTTTCACTAATTACTTCCTGCAAACGAACTAAATTGGCTTCGTATTTTGGGAACTCTTTTTTAAGTTCATCCAACATCTGCTTTCTACCGAATAAAGTCTCATCCAATTTCGGGGAGGAGCCGGCCTCGATCAGACCACCGGTTTGTACATAATCTCCATCCAGAGTAACAAATGTATAATTCGGATATTCTCTGTGCAATTCCAATGCAGCTTCCAACGAAGAGGCAATTGCGCAATTATTCAAAATCTTGTTAAAGTATGGCTTCCACTGTTCCGCGGAACGAACATACTCAAAAGCCCACCCGATAAAAGCTTTCTCATTTTGAAGTTTCTTCCGTTTCTTGTTTTCGCCATAATCATAAATCTTTTTGAAGAATGACTTCTTCCCGACAGTGGGAAGGTCCAATAAGAAAAAGGAGGCTTTTCCAAGATCGTTTTCTTTCAGATAATTTATTGCTTCCGATAGTTCATCAAATTTCTCTATCAACAAATTGTTAAGCACAGACTTTAACGCCGCTTCCAAAGCAAAACGATACTCTTCCTCCGTATTTCCTACATCGGCAAAAAGAGTTTTGTCATTTGTAGTCCATGAATCGGACTCCATTAAAGCTTTGGAACCTTTTGACACCCCTTCCAAATTAGCAATCAATGTCTGGAATAGTTCTATCTTATTCCTCAATTCATTAATTACATTTTTCTCTTCAAGTTCCTTGTTGCGCAAATCGGATAGCTCGTGTTCCAAACTCTCCTTTTCTTTTTGCTTTTGAGTATAGAGATTTTCCGATTCTTCAAATTGCTTTTGAACTTCTTCTTTTTCTACTGACAGATCTTCAAGATATCCAACAGTCTTAGCAATTTTTTCTGTAGCCTTTTGAATGGAAAATTCTAACTTCTCTATATCCTTATTTAGCTTATTCAGAGATTTTCTATTTGCAGAGATCTGATTTTCCTTCGTATTAAGGATTTTATGAATCTCCAAAATCTCTTCATTCTTCTGCTTTAATTCTTTTCTTGTCTCTTCCAGCTTCTCTTTCTTTTCAATAATAGAAGACTCATTTTCTATTATCTCAACTTTCTTTTCCTCAAGAAGCTGTTCCAATTCTTTTATCTCGCCCTTATAAAGCTCTATTGCTTCTTCAGTTTGAAGTAATTGATCGCGAAACTCTTCCAATTCTTCTTGATAACGTGATAAGTTATTCTTTAAGGAGCGATCCCTTTCTTCGGCAACGGAAATATTTTTTTGAACATTATGAAGTCGCTCGGTATTTTGCGATAGCTCATATCGCTTTTTCCCCAACTCCTTCTCAATCTCATTAATCTTAGTCCGATATTCAATCAACTCCGTTTCGATCGTTCTGATCGATTTATCAATCTCTTCTTTTCTCTCGTTTGCCACGTTTCTTTGTTCGATAAGATTCCGGATATTCGCGACCCCGAGAGAATATTCTCTTTCGGATAGATCTACTTCCTTTTCTTTGAGGAGAGATTGAATTTGATTATACTTATCTGCCTTTTTTGCTTGTCTCTCCAAGGATCGAACAGTTTTTTCAACTTCCGAAACGATATCATTAACACGAACCAGATCGGACTTTACTTCATCAAGTTTTCTGAGGGATAATTTTCTGCGGAGTTTATATTTATTTACGCCTGCTGCCTCTTCGAATAATTTACTTCTTTCATCGGCGCGACCGCTTAAGATATTTTCGATCATCTTCAATTCTATCACGGAATAGGCGTTTGTAGCCATACCTGTATCCATAAAAAGATTCGTGATATCTTTCAGACGGCATACGTTCTTGTTCAACAAATATTCACTTTCACCGGAACGAAATATTCTTCTTGTAATTGTAACTTCGGAATACTCGGTCGGAAGAATCCCTTTATCGTTTACTATTGTAAGGGAGACTTCAGCCATTCCCATAGGCTTTTTGGTTCTGGTTCCGTTGAAGATAACCGCTTCCATTTTATCGGAACGAAGAGCACTACTTTTCTGCTCCCCCAGTACCCAACGAATGGAATCTACAATATTTGATTTACCACACCCGTTAGGCCCGACAATACCGGTCATCCCTTTCGTAAAATTCACAATCGTTCTGTTAGCAAACGACTTGAATCCGAATATTTCCAGTTTCGATAGATACAAATATTTTCTCCTAAATTAGCAGAAGATGCTGTTTTACAGCTAGCATAATGTAATATAGTGTTGAATGCGCCAATTGAAAATAAAGTAATACGCCTCCGAACAAAAATATGACCAACATTATACCAAAGAAATATACCGTCCCTCTGCTAACATCAAAAATAACGTAAACCCCTTTTATTAGGCGTTGCAAAATCCACGTAAAATAGAGTGCCAAAAAAATGTAGATGTAAACATTAATTACGTCAGCGACCAAAATCTTATACAAGACCAACTTAATCGGCAACAAAATAGCTAATGGCAAGAATGCCCAAATGACCACAAAATATATATTAGAGAAGTAGACTCTGTTTCTAACAAAGAATGAACTTCCCTTAATAACCAAACTTATGAAAATAAACAACAATACGGTTGCCACAAAAAATACAATTGTAGCTTGAATCGGATTCCATGCCAGATAGCTTACCGCGCTAACTAATGAAGGAATTCCGAATGATAACAAGATTTTCTCAAGAAGAATATTGGTCTTAAGAAAATAGAGAAGGTTTGCCACTAACAAACTATGGGCGCCGGCTAAAATCAGCATTAAAACTATTGTCGGAGCTCCGGAAAGGATCCTGTGATCTCGTATATCCGCATAGAAGTTATATGGTCGTAATAGAGCTCTGGTAGCATCTTCTCTGAATTTTTTCTTCGAATTCACCAACACTCCAAGTAATATTCCAAGACCAAGCCCAAAAAGAATAAAAAATATTGGCGCGTCATCTCTTTCACTACCAATAGGAATACTAACTCTCTTTCCGTCGTTGAGTTTCGAATAAACGGTGTTGTATGTAATTCTGTTGAGCTTTCTGTCTTCTCCCAGAATACCAATATTGTAAATCTTTTCTTTATTGTAATTGGCATATAGCGATACAAACTCACCGCGGATATCAAACATTGAGTTTATAACAAAGCCGCCTATTTTCTTTTCTTTGGAAAGATCAATAATATCTTCAAAATACTTTGCCTGAGCTTCCATCGAATACTTATTCAGATATCCGTTTGTTCCACCGACATAAGATGGATAGGTTGCTTCGGATATAAAAATATTCCCTATTCCCAAATCCTTAATACCATTTCGCAAATCTGAAGTAACTTGCTCGATCGGAGTGGAAACTAATTCTAATCCGTAAAAATCAAGATTATTAATTTTTCTTGTCGGTAACTTTATAAAAGAAGCGTAAGTAAATCTATTTGTATTTTGCTTAATTCTTTTACCCAAATCGGAAATAAAAGCTTCATGAGTAACAGAGTTAGGAATAAACCCGCCCCCAACACCGATGCCAGCTATAGCCGAATACTCTTTCAGACCGCTAATCATCTCAGCTAAATAGCGACCTGTTCTGTTTCTGAAATTCTGATCAGCTACAAATTCTTCCGGAAGCGAATTGATAGGCATTTCTACCAAAGCGAACAATCCCAATTTCTCACATAAAGCCAATGCGTAAGGATGAGGAGTTGCTTTGGCAAAACGAACCATATTGAGTCCCAAATCGCGAATCAATTTCAAATCCGATTTCAACTGATCATAACTGGCTAGCATTCCATTTTCTTTGTAGGAAGGGTAATAAGTGACCCCATTCGCCGCAAAGTTATTTCCGTTCAGCTTAACACCTTCGGCCGATTGCTCCAAACTATAAAATGAGAGAGTTTTATATGTTTCATCAACCAGATTATCCCCATTGTACAATTCTACTTTCGCAATGTAATATTCCGGAGACTCAGGACTCCATAGTTTAGGCTCACGAATTGTTACTGTCTCATTCTTTTTTGCTATCGAATTGCGTTCAAGTTTTACTTTCATTCTAGTCTTCTGTACCAGATTCTCTTTTTCAGGGGACAGAAGATATATGCTCATGTAATAATCCGATTCATTCTCCGAATCATTTTCAAATTTCTCATTTGTAAGTTCAACATTGAACTCAACTTCCGAGGAGCGTAATGATCGGGATAAAGAGTATTCAACAGTAAAAGAGTTCACTCTCTCTTTAGGGAGCAATTCCAAATAAACATCCCTTATTATTCCCCCTTCGTTTTCGGGAAACAAGAAACGCTGAAGCATAGGAATTGTTGCTTTAGAGTCAAGTTCGTGATTAACCTTAATAGTCAAAATGTTTTCGTCACCGAAATTGATAATATCATTCGGTATATCAACGGAAAACGGAAACATTCCGGCATTTCTCTTCTGAATAATCACATTGTTAAAAGAAATTTCCGAAGAATAATTAATTCCCAGGCAATTCAAACGAATGCTTTTGTTTTTAGCTAAAGCCAAAGGAATTATTAATTTCTTTTGGAAAATAATGTCATCGTTATTCGAAAAACTTGCGGGAATACCGACTTTTGTTTTGTTCTCGGGAGAGTCGCTTATATAGATATCCCAATTATCCGAAAGCTGGAGAATTTCGCGAGAAGCGGAAATATTAAAAAACACCGAATCAATAGAGGCTATGTCATATTTAACCAACTCTTTGATCTTAATTTGGGAATACAAGTTCGGTGCAATTAGCAAGAATGCTAAACTAAATAATAGGAGAATTTTCTTTGTCATAGTTTTATAAAAACATTAGAAAATAAAGACACTAAATATAATAAAAAAAGGGGGGGAAATCAATTAAACGAAACGGTGTAACGTCGTATAATTCAATAAGTTAGTAAGACCGTTCGTCCTTTAAAACGAACGGCCTCAATAAAATTAAGCTGATTTGATGATTCCACCAAATGATTCACCTTGCAAACAAGCTCCACCAACTAGTGCTCCGTCGATGTCTTTCTGTCCCAAAAGTTCTTCGGCGTTAGCAGGTTTTACACTTCCACCATACTGGATAACCAAGTTATCTGCAACTTCTGCGGAATATAACTCTGCAACCAAGCCTCTGATGAAAGCATGAACATCTTCTGCCTGTTCAGGAGTAGCTGTTTTTCCGGTACCTATTGCCCAAACCGGTTCGTAAGCAACAATGATTTTTTCCATATCTTCAGCGGTAATGTCTGCCAATCCGCCTTTGAGTTGAGTAGCAATTACATCTTTTGTGATATCTTTTTCTCTTTCTTCAAGAGTTTCACCAACACAAAGAATTGGTTTCAAACCACTTGTCAAAGCTTTCTTTACTTTTTTGTTGATTACTTCGTCGCTCTCGTTAAAGATTGTTCTTCTCTCGGAGTGGCCCAGGATTACATATTCGCAACCTACGCTTTTCAACATATCTGCTGAAATTTCTCCTGTATATGCACCTGATTCTTCAAAATACATATTCTGAGCACCCAATTTTATATCTGTATCTTTGATTAAAGCACTTACCGCTTCCAAAGAGATAAATGGTGGGCATACAATTGCTTCTACATTCTCTTTTGTAGCATAGTTTGCTTTAATATCAGCAACCAAAGCAACTGCCTCTTCGAGATTCTTATTCATCTTCCAGTTTCCGGCAATAACTGTTTTTCTCATCTTAAACACCTGATTCTAATTATAATAAATAGTTATTTTTATTCTTCTACACTGATTCTACTCTTTTGATTCCCGGAACTTCCCTTATTAACGCTCTTTCTACTCCGGCGCGGAGTGTCATTTGAGACATCGGACATCCTACGCAAGCTCCTTTGAGACGTACTTCAACAATTCCGTCCTCGGTTACTCTTACCAGCTCAACATCACCACCATCTGCCATTAGATACGGGCGAACAGTTTCAAGAGCTTTCGCTACTTTCTCGTGCATTGTTTCTTCAGACATTTTTGCTCCGAATTATTTATCGTCTAAAATTATTTCAACGTTTTGGGCTGACTCATGGTTCGCAATGCTTACCTTGGAAGCCAGGTTCTGGGCTATCTCTACAACCTTCGCTGTATTTTCCGAATCCGGTAAATCATAAACCAAAGGTTTACCGCTATCTCCTCCTTCTCTGATTCTCGGATCTATCGGAATCTCTCCGAGGAGACTTGTTCCTAATTCTTTGGCCAACTTTTCGCCGCCACCGGTTCCGAATATATCATATCTGTTTCCGGTATCAGGAGCAATGAAATAACTCATATTCTCAACAATACCGAAGACAGGAACGTTTACTCTTTCGAACATTTTCAAACCTTTTCTGGCGTCAACTAGAGAAACATTCTGAGGAGTAGTTACTATTACTGCTCCGGTCAAAGGAATGGTCTGAACCAATGTTAACTGAATATCTCCAGTTCCGGGAGGCAAGTCGAAAATAAGATAATCCAATTCTCCCCAGTTAACATCAGACATAAACTGTTTTACGGCACCACTTGCCATAGGTCCACGCCAGATTACAGGAGCGTCTTCGTCAATCAAAAATCCGATTGACATCAATTTGATCCCGTAGTTTTCCAAAGGAACCATCTTCTGTGTTTCCGGATCCTGGAATATCTGAGGTTTTCCCTCAATCCCTAACATCAGCGGAATACTTGGTCCGTATATATCCGCGTCGATCAATCCTACTTTCGCCCCTTGCTTTGCCAACGCAACCGCAAGGTTAACAGCAACAGTGCTCTTTCCTACTCCACCCTTACCGGAGGCAACGGCGATAGTGTTCTTTACATTCGGTAGAATCGATTCTTTTCGTTCGTCTTGCTGAGTGTTTACCTTGGCTGTCATTACTATCTCAACACTCTGAACTTCAGGGTGATCTTCTCTGATCGCGTTTACGCAATCTTCTTCAATCTTGTCTTTCAACGGACAAGCCGGTGTTGTCAATTCAACTTTTACTACTACGTCGTTTTCATTAACAACTACACCTTTTATCATATTTAGAGAAACAAGATCTTTTTTCAAATCGGGATCTTGTACTCTTCGTAGTGCGTTTATTACTGATTCTTGAGTAATTTGGGACATCTTTTGAACCCTCGTTAAAATAGAAAATACAAAACTACTAAATAAATTTATTGATAACCAGTCCTAATAAATTGCGAGTATTCTCTTCATTCCCTTCTTTTTTCGAATTATCTCTTTTAGAAAGGAAACTTTATTCACAAAATAGATGTTATGCTGTTATTAATTGACCTATTATACTATATTCGAATTATCGACATAATTAATCCGAGAAGAGTTTTATTATGAATCCGGAAACAGGAATACTAATCGGTCTGACAGTTGTTTTTATAATCGCCCTATTTATATGGCCGAGAAACGGTTTAATTGCCAGATGGCAAAAAAGAGCAACGGATAAAAAGAAAGAGTTGCTCGAAGACGCTTTGAAACATCTTTACAATAAAGAGTATCAGAGCACGGAATGCTCCAAGGAGGCTCTCGCAAGTAAATTATCTCTGAACATTAAAGAAACAGAAGCCTTATTGGAACGGCTTATCGCAATGGATCTTCTCGAATATGACAACGGCTGCATGAAGCTTACTACGGATGGAAACAGCTATGCCCTCAGAATGATAAGAGTGCATCGACTTTGGGAAAGATATCTTGCCGATGAAACCAGTTTCAAAGCAGAAGAATGGCACTTCGAAGCTGAAAAAATAGAACACAAACTTTCCGATGTGGATGCCGAAGAATTAGCCGCACGTATTGGTAATCCTCTGGTTGATCCTCACGGAGATCCTATCCCAACTGCCGACGGACGAATGCCTCAATATCACGGGAAGAATTTCGCGGATATCCGCCAAGGAGAAAGCGCTGTAATTATTCACCTCGAAGACGAACCAAAAACAATTTTCGAACAACTTGCCGCAATAGGACTTTACCCCGGAATGCAAGTAAAAATGCTGGAGAAAAGTAACGAACGAATACGCTTCGAAGCTAACGGTGAAATCTGTGTTCTCGCTCCACAGTTCGTTGATAATATTTTCGTAAGAGAATTCCGCCCTACAGAGACAGAACAAACCTCATTTCGTGTGCTCTCCGATCTCAAATTGGGAGAAGAATCGGAGGTCTTAGGCATCTCCAAATTACTCAGAGGCTTGCAACGCCGGCGCCTTCTCGATTTCGGTATTGTTCCAGGCGCTAAAATATCAGCCGAGATGAAAAGCCTCACCGGCAATCCGACCGCTTACAGAATCAGAGGAACAGCTATCGCTCTAAGGAAAGATCAGTCAGACAAAATATTTATTAAGGAAAAGGAAGAGGTTAATAAATGAGTGACTCTCACGATTGCGCAAATTGTCCGGTGCATAATAGGCAAAACCTTGTGAAACTCGGGATCGATATGGATCAGTACGACTATGTAGTAGCGTTGGCCGGAAACCCGAACACAGGGAAAAGTACCATCTTCAACAACCTCACCGGACTCCGACAACACACCGGCAACTGGCCCGGGAAAACCGTTACCAGAGCGGAAGGGGGGTTCGAGTTTAGCAACGGAAAATTTAAGATAGTCGATCTCCCGGGAACCTACTCTCTCCTTTCCACCAGCACCGACGAGGAGGTAGCCCGCAATTTCATTCTGTTCGGGCAACCGGATGTTACCGTTGTTGTTGCGGACGCCACACGTTTGGAGCGGAATCTCAACTTGGTACTGCAAATACTTGAGATTACCGATCGCGCTGTTCTTTGTCTTAATCTGATGGACGAAGCCAAAAGATATAATCTTGAAATTGATGTCAGATCACTCTCCCGGGAGCTTGGTATTCCGGTTATAGCCGCCGAAGCACGCCAACGAAAAGGTATGCAAGAACTCCTTAACGCTATTGATGAAGTGGCTACCGGCAAATTCATCTGCAGACCGAAACGACTAAATAATCTTTCAAAGGAATTCGCTAAACCGATAGCGACACTCACGAAAAAGTTATCGGATGAATATCCCGGTTTACCCAACCCAAGATGGGTAGCAATGCGTTTGCTCGAAGGGGATCAAAACATGATTGACGCGATTCTGACCGGAGAACTTAACACAATTATCAGTCATCAACATGAAGATATTTTCGAAAAAGCCGAATAACGGGTTTATTATGGATAAAAGAAAAGATATTATCACAACCGCCAATAATCTCAGATGGGAAATCGGAGAAAATCTTCACGACTCCGTAATGGAATCTATCTACGAAGAGGCAGGAAGAATTGCCGGTATATCGGTTAAACAAAAAGGGAAAACCCAAATCCCTACCTTCGACAAATGGATGGATAAAATCGTTACAAGTCGCGCGCTAGGTTTCCCGATTATGTTTATTCTACTCGCGATTGTTTTCTGGCTTACCGTCGAAGGAGCTAATGTCCCTTCATCAATGTTAGCAGGATTGTTACTGGATACGGTTCATCCATGGCTTAAGGATATTGCCACAGCAATCGGTACTCCGGTCTGGATCAGCGGATTACTAATCGACGGCGCGTATCTCGCGATGGCATGGGTCATCAGCGTTATGCTCCCGCCGATGGCGATCTTCTTTCCTATGTTTACTTTGCTGGAAGACTTCGGGTATCTCCCCAGAGTGGCATTTAATATGGATCCGATTTTCCGTAAAGTCGGCGCGCACGGCAAGCAGGCCTTAACTATGTCAATGGGATTCGGATGCAACGCCGCCGGTGTTGTAGCCGCCCGCGTAATAGATAGCCCGCGTGAAAGACTGATCGCCATAATTACAAACAATTTCTCATTGTGCAACGGAAGATGGCCGACACAGATTTTAATCGCTTCGATATTTTTGGGAGCTACTGTTCCGGCACATCTCGCGGGAATTGTATCCGCCGGAGCTGTTGTATTCATCGCTCTCCTGGGAATCTTCTTCAGCATTCTGGTTTCGTGGGGATTATCTAAAACAGTTCTTAAAGGAGAAGCATCAACATTCAGTCTGGAACTTCCCCCGTATCGTCCGCCGCGAATTATGCAGACACTCTACACCTCATTAATCGACAGAACAATATTTGTTCTGTGGCGCGCTATTCTCTTTGCGGTTCCGGCCGGTCTTGTTATCTGGCTAGTGGGAAACGTCACTATCGAGGGTGTTAGCCTTGCCGAATATATTATCGATTGGTCGAATCCCTACGCTCTCTTCTTCGGATTAAACGGAGTAATATTCCTCGCATATATTATCGCTATTCCCGCTAACGAGATTGTAATCCCCACTATTCTTATGCTCACGGTTATGTCTGCCGGATTGGCAGGAGGTGAAGGGGCAGGAGTTATGTTCGAGCTCGAATCGGCAAACGCCACAAAGGATATACTTATTGCGGGAGGCTGGACAACATTAACGGCGATTAATCTGATGCTCTTCAGCTTGCTACACAACCCGTGCTCTACAACCATATACACTATTTACAAAGAGACCGGAAGTATTAAATGGACCGCATTAGCAACCATCCTTCCGGTTGCTATGGGATTGATTATCTGCTTCTTTGTTACTCAGTTCTATCTTCTTTTCACTTAATATAAAAGCTCATATTCATACGGATATGAGCTTTGGATTTTTCTATATATACAAACCATCCTTTTATCCGTTTCTTTTCATGTTACGCTTCAGTAATTTATGCCCCTCGAAAACAGTTAATATCTCCACATGATTTTCTTTTATTAAATAAACTATCCGATACTTCTTAAAAATAATTTCTCTAATACTATCATTCGCAAATTCCGGTACAACTCTTCCTTGTTTCGGACTATCACTTATTGCATCAGCTCTGGCAATTATCTTTTCAATGAAATTCTCGGCAGCAGAATAACTGTTTATTGAGATGAACTTCTTTATAGCTCTAAGGTTATTTAAAGCTTCCCTTGTCCATAAAATCTTCATGACATTATAAAGCCTTACTGAGCTCTTCTCTTAACTGTTCTCCAGTAAACACTTCCCCGTTTTCGGAATCTTTCAAACCTCTCGAAACAGATTCCGTAAATCTCTTTGTTTCACGCAACAGATCAAATTCCTCCGGGGAAATCAATACTCCCGCCGGTCTTCCGTTCTGCGTTATTATCAATGAATTCCCCCCTTCCTGAATTGCCTTTAGATATTTCGCCAGGCCGGCTTTGAATTCACCTACAGGAATAATGTCACTTGATACCGATATCTCTTTCATAATAGCCTCTCTTGGTCTTAATTACAACAAAATATAGTACCATATTTAGGCAACATCAAGCCCATTTCCATCTCTCCATAACAAAAAAAAGCTCCTCCTCTTTGGAAGATGAGCTTCGTGATACAAAATTATTCTGTTATAATCCGGTTGCCTCTATTCCGTCCGGATATTCTATCGTGTATTTCAACGGAATTCTTTTCTCTCCGAATGCCGGAACTTTCACATTCCACTCGATTATCCCGTTCTCTTCAATCTTTGCGCTTGAGGAAGTCGGCTCTGTTCCGGTTATCTTAATCTCCTTATTATCCGCCGTCGGGAACTGATCGACAACTCTCATATCAACCTCGGTGTTCCCTTTGTTATTTATGATAATCTCGTAATGATAATCAATCTTGTTCGTAGAGCTTAGTAAACCGCTACTCTCTTTTGTCCTTTTAACAAGTTCTCTCTTAACCGATATTTTATCATCAATCCCCAAAGGTATATCCAAAGAATCGTAAGAGAAAAACTTACCCAACTTCGATTTGTTTACGTAATCATTATCGATAAAGATATTCATATCTCCGGCCGGAAAGGATACTTCTTTGTCGTTAACAATCTTCCCCTGCAGAAAAACCTGTGAAGTCTTCTTCGGAACAGTGTAATAGCTCAGAGTTATCGGAATAAACTCCTTAGCCAAGGTTAATTTCTTCCCTTCATTATTAGATAGAACATCATTCTTGTCGGCAACTTCATACATAGTTGAGATTTTCTTATCCTCCGCAAGAGAGTATTTCTTGATATCCTTATTACTCACACAAAGCACTTCGCACGTTTCAAAACTTGACTCCTTCAGACCACACACTATTTCAGTCATATATCCGTTCTTCACATATACTTGCCTTTTAGTACTTTGATATCCCAAATAAGAGATCTTTAACCAAATATTCCCGGGAGTAATATCTTTCAGTGTAAATGCGCCGTTCCTATCTGTCGGGACTCCTCTTGTTGTTCCGTCAAGAATAACATTAACACCGATCAAAGGTTCCCCGGTTTTTGCGTCCAAAATATAGCCGGATATTCCTCCTTTCCCCTTTTGCAACTGACTATTCCAACTAAATCTGTCTTCTTTAAAGGCAAACTCTATGTGATCGTTGGAGTTATTTCCCCGACTAAAATCAGGTCGATCCAAAACCCATTTCTTTAATTCGGGCAAGCTATTTACGGAAGCAGGAGCGGCAGTGGAAAGTGTCACCTTTACATCCTTCCAATCCTCTCTTGTCCATTGTCTTATTTTTCCGTAAAGATCCAACTCCGCTTTATCTTTACCGGAAGAAACTCTCACATCATAAGATCTCTCCCACGTAGCGTCATCCGTAAGATATGTTATACCGATTGTCGCTCCTACCCCCCTTTCCGATTCGATCATCACGGTAAGAGATTTGTAAGGGGCTTCCCGCGTTTGGGATTTCTTCGCCTCGAATTTTATTTTCTCAATCTCTTCCTTATATTTCTCAATATTTCTCTCCTCTTTTCTAATCCCCTCAAGCTGTTCGCTAAGGTTTGTCCCGACAAAATCGAGCATCTTCTTCCAATCTCCGGTAGACTTACTCCCCTTCCCCAGTTTTTCGGTCGATTCTTTCTTTAGAGATTCGATAAACTCTTTCTTGCTTTTATAGACTCCGATATTGTCCTGCGATTTCTTTATAAGTCTTTGAAGAGAATCAATCTTTTTCGCGAACATGTTATCCCCGTCGTCATCTTTTCTTTCGGGAATAACCGTCTCGGTTTTCATATCCAGGAAACGAACGGAACTATTATCCGAGCTCAATCTTATACTCTCGTTATTCAAGGAAGTCGGTAGTTTCGTAAAAATAAGCGTCTGTTTTCCAGGGGATAATCGAACTTTCCCTTCTCTGGTTACCTGAGCTTTATTTTGAAATACGGTAACGGCCGTTACCTTGGTCTCGATCCCTTTTGCCATAAGAAGAAAAGGAATCAGCAGTAGAAATAGGATAAGATTTTTCCTCATTGTTCTCTCCGAATTGTGGAATATATGCGAAAACATTTTTCGATAGCTATTCTATGCTCCTCCGGCAGATTAAGGCCGGTGTCAAATAGAAGGGGTAATGTAATAAATTTTAATCATATTATTCTAATTGTTTTCAACAACCGCAATAAAGTAATTAGAGGATTATTGTTTGGGAACTTGCTTGAATTAACTATTCGGACATTGTTCAGGGAAAAAGAAAAAGAGGGGAGAGTGGCGCATACTGACGGAAGAGAAGATAGAGGGGAGAGAGTACACATAGAGAATAGAGAAGGAACTAAAATCAGTCTGTAAAGATAGTTTGCGGGTTACCTGAGTATTGTTCCCGACTAATCGATAAAAGGAAAGGGATGATAGCGCATAGTCGGATGGAATTCGCGCATTGCGAAATGTAAGTTGCGCATTGACAAATGGAACTTGCGCATAGCGAAATGTAATCGGCGCATTGGCAAATGGAACTTGCGCATAGTGAAATGGAAACAGCGCATGGACGGATGGAACTTGCGCATTGCGAAATGTAAGTTGCGCATTGACAAATGGAACTCGCGCATAGTGAAATGTAAGTTGCGCATTGACGAATGGAACTCGCGCAAAGTGAAATGTAAGTTGCGCATTGACAAATGGAACTTGCGCATAGTGAAATGTAAGTTGCGCATTGACAAATGGAACTTGCGCATTGCGAAATGTAATCGGAGTGTTTTGTCCAACTGAAAAGTGACCAGAGGAAAAAAGAGAAAATAGAGTTATCCTGAGTAGACAAAACTCAGGAGGGAAAAAAGGTGATCAGTATGGAAGACTGGGTAACAATCAAAAATCTACGATCCAAAAATCCGGGAATGAGTCTACGTGAGATAGGTCGGATATTGGGCTTAAGTCATAACACCGTAAAAAAAGCCTTGTCAAAAGAGAGTCCTCCGGAGTACGTCCGGAAAGAGTCAATAAGTGACTCCTTGTCTCCCTTTACGGAATTGATCTTTGAGATGTCTAACATTAAGAGATATCGGGGCTCCCGGATTCTCTATGAGATAAGGAGTAAAGGTTACACCGGCAGCAGAAGCAGCTTTTATTATTATCTCGGGAAAATAAAACAGACTTCCAAGAAAACATTTCAACCATACGAGACAGCTCCCGGGGAACAAGGTCAGTTCGACTGGAGCCCATATACTGTTTTAATCGGAGGGGCACGGGCAAAAATCTACATATATCAATATATCTACGGTTTTAGTCGCTATAAAATATTGGAAGTATCCTTGTCGGAGAATCAAGGGGCAGTATTTGAAGCGTTCGAAAGATGTCTTCAAGCCTCCGGAGGAGTATGTCAAAGAGTCCAAACCGATAACGCGAGAGTTTTCATAACAATTCATTCAAAGGATAACTGGCGGTGGAATCCAAGATATCTTCACTTTTGCGGTCATTACGGGTTCGCTCCAAGTCGTTCGATGCCAAGTCATCCGTGGTCCAAAGGGAAAGTCGAAAAACCGTTCGCCTATATAGAAGACCATTTCATCGACGGAAATACCTTTAGTAGCTTTGAAGAGTTATGCTCAAAACTGAAAGAGTTTCAGAATCGGGTCAATAACGAGCTTCATTCGGTAATTAAGCAAAAACCGGAAACGGTGTTTGCCAAGGAGAGGGCTTCCCTAATGAATCTGCCATCATGTCGTTATGTGGGGATAAAAGAAGAGATAAGAAAAGTAAGCTACGATTGTCTGATCTCTTACAATGGGAACAGATACTCGGTGCCATGGGCTTTTGCCGGAAAGCAAGTATGGATAAAGATATCACAAGGGTACTATATCGAGATCTACTCACAAGCCAACAAGAAAGTAGCCTCCCACAGACTCTCTTTAGGAAAAGGGAACGTAACCATTAAGGATGAGCACTACAGAGGGAATAACACTACGAAGGGCAATTTTCAACGCTTGTCGAAAGAGTTTATGGAGAAATTCCCCGATCAATCTTTGTTCTTGGAAAAACTGTATGCGCAGAAAAGATACAACAGCGGATACCAATTGCGATACATTATGGAACTCTCGAAATTCTATTGCGCGGAAGATTTTCTTTCGGCACTGAAAAAGGCGATGGAATATAACGTCTTTCATTTTTCCTTCATATCCGGTTATCTGGAAAAGAACTGTGAGAGAACAATTATCATAGAAAATATGAGACTCAAAGAAAACTACCCGAACAAGGATATAAAAAGAGACCTTAAGGAGTATCAATTCAACTTTTAACCTAAGTAAGGAGAAGTGAAAATGGGAAACGACAGAATGGAAGAACACATGAAAACACTCGCTCTGGAGAGGATTAAGGAGATTTACATTATCGAAGCGGAAAAAGCGGCCAAAGCAAAAATGAGCTTCCGTGAATACTTGGCAAGGCTGTTGGAAGAACAAGTTATCGCTAAATATGAGAGATCGGTCAACAGAAAAATGAGAATGGCGAACTTTTCACAGATTAAGAAACTGGACGAATTCGATTTTTCTTTTCAACCGAAGATAAACGAGCAACTAATAAGAGAACTGGCTAATCTGGAGTTTATCTCCAAAGGGAAAAACGTATTGTTCTTAGGCCCTCCCGGGGTAGGAAAAACACATCTGGCAATCGCTTTGGGGATTAAGGCCATTGAAGCCAGAATGAGAGTTCTCTTTTACTCCGCAGAGAAACTAACCGAGGAATTGGCTGCGGCAGAGATATCCAATACTCTAAACGCAAAGCTCGAATCTCTCGGGAGACTTGATTTACTTATTATCGATGAACTCGGATATCTTTCCCTAAGCAAGCAAACAGCTAAACTCTTTTTCCAGTTAGTGGCCAAAAGATATGAAAGGGGATCTATTATTGTTACTTCAAATAAGGCTTTCGAGCAGTGGGGAGAGATTTTCAATGATGATGTTGTGGCTGCAGCTATTTTAGACAGATTGCTCCACCACAGTTATCCGTTTTTTATTAACGGAAAAAGTTTTAGATTAAGAAACATGGTGCATAATAAATAATTGTACTGGTCAATTTTGTCTGGAATATTGGTCAGTTTTCGGCTGGAATTAACAGGAGCGAGTCCGAATAAAATTTGCTGTTTTTGGGGTAAGAACGGGTTTTTTCGGTGTTTGGGGAGGCCGTTTTTATTTATTGCGAGGAGAAATTACTGATAGTTGTGAAGGGAAGTCGAAGAGTAAAAATTATAGTATTTTCACATAGTCGTTTGCTTAGTTCGGCTTCGATCCTGTTAGAGTTCGTTGACTACTGAATTTTCAACCGGATCCAGGTCAATATTCACGCTACCTTCTTCTCTTTGAAGACATAGAACTTGCTTCGACTCAATGTATCAAGAATTAGTCCAGCAATCGAAATAATTTTCTCAATATTTGTTCAATTATTTTATTTTTATTTTCATAACTCCGGTTGATGCAACATGATATGAAGCATATCCTGGCCTTCCATAGCCAATCCAGATGTATTCACCAAGCTTTTTCATTGCAATTATGGCATTATTGAATTTAGTCCCATCTATATAATCACTTTTTTCACCTTCCCCCAGCTTTTCCCAATTTCCACTCTTAAGTTCCATAACTCCATTGCAATGAGTGGCTACGAATATCCTGTCTTCGTACATTTCAATCACCGTAGGATCAGTATCAAGAAGTTTCTCCATAGAATCTTCTTTTACTAATGGTGGTAGGGGAGAAGAAATTGGAGCCCAACTCTTTTGAAGCAAATCATATTTCCACAACCTTGCATCTTCCCGAAAACCAGCCAATACATTATCCCCATCAAATAGCATAGCGTCGGTCGCCGGTAAACATCTCGCTGAATCATTTATTCCGGATGATCGGATTGTATATTCTTTGCCATCAAACTCAACCAACCCTTTTGCCGTGGCATTCCAAAACGGACGACATAATACCATATTATCAGAGATTTTTAGAAATTTCGCCATCCCAACTTTTCCATAGCCTTTCGATATTACTTCACTCCACTTACCATCTCGTGTAATTCTGCACGTAAGAGAAGCATTGATAAAAAGAACTTGCGTGGCATAAAGACTATTATTCAAGTGAATAACATCTCCAACTGAGAATGATTCAGATAAAGGCAAGGAGTTCTTGTGGAATCAAACACACCTAATGATGGGGAGTAATACAAAACTTCTTTGTCTGTCATAATAATAAGTGTATCATTATTCACAGTCATGGGACCAATCTGATAATTCATATCCCTTATTTTTTTTACAGTCTGGTCTTTTCCCACCTTGAATAAGAATCCCTTTTCGGAATGGATACCATCATTCCCTTCAACGGCAGAAATGTATAATGCTTCCCCCATTTTGCAAAAATATCTGATACTCATGTTCGCAAATTCAGGGACTTCTTGCCAGCTCTTATTCGATTTTGAACTATCTTCATCTGTACTGGAAATATCCTCCTTGCAGCTGATTAAAAGAGATACAATTAGAGAAAGAATGAGTACTCCTAAATTCTTTTTCATTTTACACCTTATCCTATTTACGAATATAACAATATAATACATATATCAAGTATACTTATATACATTAACTCTTCAAATTTTTTTTAAAGAAATCATTACACAAGTTATTAGTTTTTAATTATACAAAAAAATGGTTTCGGTTGTTCATAGAAAAACTCTCCCCCGAAGACCGGGGGAGTGATCGGTTATAGATAATCTTCGGTAATTTTATGGAGAGTGTATATTGCCCTTACATCTTCGGCACAGTATTCGGCTATCTCTTTTATCCGTCCCGCGTTGTAGAGCTCTTTAACGGATAGAACATCGTCCCTTCTTGTGAAAGGATATTCTACCCCGAAAGATTTGCAATAGAAGTCGAGATCGAATCGTTTGAATATTCCGTGGAATGAGAGTTTTTCCAGAAGGTCGAGATGTTCGGAAGTATCGTATCTGTTTCTCATCAGGTTCCGGCTGCATTTTATACGCAGAATGGCAGAGCGCAATTTGAGATAAGGGATATCGAATTCACGTCCGTTAAAGGAGATCATCTGTTCCCCTTTCAGAGCGTATCTCCAAAATGTTGTAAGCATTTCGGCTTCGGAACACCCTTTGAATTTTCTATTGTTCTCTTCTTCGTTCCATTCCTCCCCTCCGATTTCGTCTTTGTACATTATGGCAGTGGCACCGGTTTCGGTATTAAGGAAAGAGATTGAGACTAGTTCGGAAGTGAATGGATTCGTATGTAGGCGATCGATTACCTCATCGATCTTTTCGGCACGTAGAAGTTGGTCTTTCTCCTTATCCGCCCTTCTGAGTAGGAACTCCTGGCGTGATTCGTCGAGCGTGTAAAAATCTTGCCCGACAGTAGCGATGCTAAATATTATTTTCATCTTATCCTCCGTTCTTTTACTATGAAAAAATTTTCGGCAGATAACTTAGTGTCGTAATATTTTTACATCCTTCTCGTAGTCTTTAACAGCGTTGTAAAACTCCTCGGGAAGAGGGGCTTTCTTTTTCGTCATAATATCAATGTGTACAACTACTCCGGCACCTTCGGCTATTGTTTTGCCGGTTGTAGTGTTTATTACTTTATGTATGAACCCGAAACTTGTGTTCTTTACAAAATCTATTTTTGTGCGGATCTCCAGCTTATCTTCGAACTCAGCGGGAATGATATAATTGCATTCGTTTCTGGCCATTATAAAAAAGGAATTCCCTTCGAGCAGAATCTTTAATCCGTATCTCTTCTTCAGATCTTTTACGTAAGCTACTCTCCCGTCCTCGAAGTAGTTGAAATAGACAGCGTTGTTTACCACACCCATTAAATCGACTTCGTGGAATTTAACTTCCTCTTTTATTATATGTCTGAATTCTTCATTCATCTTCTAGTCTTCACCTTCGAAAATTTGACGGAGAATTTCAGCGGCGTGTTTTATCTCTTTGAAATCGACATCCATATGAGTAACCGCTCTAATTGTCCCAACTCCGCCTGGACCGAGCAATAGACCTTTAGTTTTCGCTTCGGCAATAACATCCTCAACGGATTTGCCAATCGGACGGAAGGTAAGGATATTGGTCTGGACAAGGGACATATCTATTTTCACCCCTTTGATATTGGATAAATCCTCAGCCAGCAGTTTAGTTTTCTCGTGGTCTTCAACAAGTCGATCAATATTATGCCTCAGGGCGTATAAACCTGCAGCGGCAATAATGCCAACCTGTCTCATTCCTCCCCCCATAGCTTTTCTTTTTCTGAAAGCTTCCTCAATAAAAGCGGCGTCTCCGGCAATTAGGGAACCTATCGGCGCACCGAGCCCTTTGGAAAGACAAACGGAAACGGAATCGAAATAGCTTGCGTACTTAGCGGGAGAAATTCCTTCGGCAACCGAAGCGTTCCATAATCTGGCACCGTCGAGATGCAGAAAGAGACCGTAGTCATCGGCCAATTTGCAAATAGACTGAATGTTTTCAAGTGGCTGAATTATTCCACCGGCAACATTGTGGGTATTTTCGATCTCCACAACTCTGGTTCTAGGCATGTAATAAGCGCTTTCGGGACGAATCAAAGGTTCAATTTGTTCGGGAGTCATTATTCCGTTAACCCCATCGACAAGATTCAATTGGGCTCCACTAAAAGCGGCAACGGATCCGGATTCGTAATGAAAGATATGAGCGTTTCGGTCGCATATTATTTCGTCCCCCGGGCTGGTTAGAACATTCAGGGCAATCTGGTTGGCCATTACTCCGCTCGGACAAAAGAGAGCGGCTTCCTTTCCAAGCAATTCGGCAGCGTATTCTTGCAGTTCAATAGCGGTAGGATCTTCGTTGTACACATCGTCTCCTACTTCGGCATGAACCATCTCTTTTCTCATTTGAGAAGATGGCTTAGTAACTGTGTCACTTCGCAGATCGATAGTCTTTGTCATCTCTTCCCCCGGTTATTTGGCGAATCGTGCTTTTATTTTGATGTAGAAAAATCCCAGTATGGTAATTCCGGCAATTAAGAGCGCAATAACAGGTATTAACAAAGGATATTTTGAATAGAAAGTCAACTCTTCTTCTATAGGAACATCCACAACAAGATGTGTTTTTGTAAACATTTCGGTTGCTTTAATAGTTCTGCCCAAAGGATCAATCAGGCAACTGATTCCTCCGTTGGCCGCTCGCACAACCGATCTTCGATTCTCAATGGCTCTTAGCACACTAATTTCTTTATGTTGATAAGGGCCGGAAGAATTTCCGTACCAGCTATCGTTTGTAACCACTCCGAGAATATTGGCTCCCCGTTGCACAAAAGCGGCGGTAAAATCGGGATAGATAGACTCGATACAAATCAAGGGGGCGATTTTAACCGTATCCCCATTTACACCTTTGATACCGGACAGTTTGAAAACAGTTGTATCTTTACCGGTATTCCAATTGGAGATTCCCACATTCCACTTAATCCATTTACCCAACACAGGAATAGCGTCGATAAGAGGAACCTTCTCTCCGAAGGGGACTAGCTTTATCTTTCCGTAACGGTCTATGTTTCTGCTATTAGGGGTAAAGTGGAGCATTGAGTTGTAAGATGTATAGTATCTTCCGCTTTTGGTTCTCTTCGCCTCTTCCGGCGCCGATTCCCCATTAGGAAAAAAATTCGCGTCGGGCATTCCGGTTACAAGATGAACATTAGCGGTATCCGTGAATTTCAAGATCTTATTTAATTGATAAGAATGATTACCGGCAAGAAGATATACAGGCAAAGCTGTTTCGGGCCAGAAGATTATCTCGGCTCCATCTTCCCTTGCCTCTTCGGAAAGTCTCAGATATTCATTCAGCTGTTTGTTCATCTGTTTTCTTTTCCACTTCTGCGTCGGATCGAAATCGGGTTGGATCAAACCGATTCTTGCTACTTTGTCGGAGGGAGTATAATTATTTATTTTGCTCGCTCCGTATATCATAGGAAGAATAATGATTCCCAAAGCAAAAGAGAGAATGAAGGGATTCACACTCTTCATAGAGATGTAATCGGAAAATAATTTATAGATAGCTATGTTGGATAGTAATATCAGCATCGTTAAGCCGTATACCCCTACAATGTCCGCTATCTGTATGTATGATTGGAAATATGGCAATCCGTTCCCGAGAGTAAGCCATGGGAATTTGAAATCGGTAACTGTATATGAATATTCGTAAGCAACCCAGAAGAGGGGTAATAGCCAAAGGGCAATTCGCTTGTTGAATACCTTGGTAGCGTAATAATACAGTGTTGATGGAATCAGAAAAACTATCGGGTTAAAGAAAAGGAGAACAACACCACCCACCATTAAAAAGGGATCTGCATTCGGAGTCCAGCTCCCCACCCAATAGAGAGTAATTAAATTAAAGACAAACGCGGTCAGATAAGTAAGTCGGTTTATCTCACCGAGACCTTCTCTTTTGTTTAGTACTATCAAAAAAGGGACAAAAGCCACAAAGGCGAGATAAGGCAATGGAATCGGAGGGAAAGCGAGTCCCATCATAAGGCCGCTCGCTATCGCCATAATTAATTCTTTATTTCTTTTTTTTCTTTGCTCGGGAGTTTTAGGAATATTGAACAAATTTAGGATTTTCAATCTATCTACCATTCTTTTTTATATAAAATCTAATCGCAAAGATAACGATTACCACGATAGTAATTATTATAAATATTTTCGAGTATGCGGTTAGATAATAATCGATTAGTCCGGCGTTATTGCCGACTAGCATTCCGAGATAGATAATAATCGCGTTCCAAAGGAAAGCGCTGATTGAAGAAAAGATAAATGTTCTTAAAACATCGAGTTCATACATTCCGGAGAAGAAACTAATAACAGATCTGGTTCCGGGCATGAATCGGTTCGCTACAATTAGCTTGTAACCATATTTGGTGAACCACAAATCTGTTTTACTAAGTGATTCGTTGGATATGAACGAGAGCTTTCCGGATTTAACAACTTTGTCGCCAAAGACTTTCCCGACATAGTACATCAGGATAAATCCCAGAGAACTACCGAAACTGCAAATAATAAGAATCGGGAAATAGCCTAAAGATGTTGTGGCTATTAAAGAAGCCCCGACAACCACAACAACGTCACTGGGTGAAGGGGGAAAAACATTTTCGATAAAGGCAAACAAGAATAACGTTACGTAAATCCAAAAGGGATCTAACGCGCTCATGTAGAGGAGAATCTCTTCCAGCATTAAACCTCATCCTTTAGAATTAGACATGTGGCGTATGCTTTAACTCCTTCTTCCGCACCAACGAATCCCATCTTTTCGGAGGTTGTTGCTTTAACGGATACTTGATTTGTTTCGGCGTCCATTAGTTCGGCGAGAGTTTCTCTCATCTTACCGATATGTGGCAATAGCTTGGGACGCTCCATAACTACAGTCGCGTCGACGTTTCCCAAAACATATCCGTGTTCTTTGATAAGTTGAAAAACATTCTTCAAAAGAATTTTGCTATCGATCCCTTTGTATTGGGGATCATTGTCAGGAAAATGTTTTCCGATATCTCCGAGAGCCAAAGCTCCGAGGAGGGCGTCACAAATAGCGTGAATTAAAACATCAGCGTCGGAATGTCCGACAAGTCCTTTTTCGAAAGGGATTTCGACCCCTCCGAGGAACAATTTCCTGTTTTCGCCAAGCCGATGGACATCGTAGCCAAAACCAATTCTAAACATTTGCATAATTATCTAATCTCAAATTTTGAAAACTCACCTTTCCCTGAAAGCCATCTGACGGTATAATCTCTGACATCCGCAAACTGAGGTCCGATTTTGATTCTTTTGACCAATCTCTCCAGTACTTCTCTTTCTCCTTCGAGAATCGCGTGTACTTCGCCGGTCATTCGGTTTTCCACAAAACCATTCACCCCGAGTTCCGTTGCTTTTCTGTGCACGAAATAGCGGAATCCTACCCCTTGCACAAGACCTTTGAGGGTTATTTCAGCCCTCGCTAATTGCTGTAGCATGATTTTTTACTTTGCTCTCGTATATTTCCGAAAAGAGTAATCCGACAAAAATTAAAAGGCATCCAATGAAGCCAAAGTTAGTAATTTTTTCATTTAATGCAAAGTAAGCAATTATCGCCGCGAATATAGGTTCGAAAGAATATAGAATACCTGCTTTGGTCGGGGAGACTTCTTTCTGAAATTTCGTCTGCATAGCAGTTGTAAGTAAGCTTGCCAATAAGGATGTATAGAGGACCGCAAATATTAAGTATGAATTAACGGAAATACTCAATTGCTCAATCGAGGTAACGTCAAGAAAAAGCGCAAAGATCAATCCCAAAATACCGCAGACGGAAAGTTGTGTATATAGCAAAAGAAAAAAGTTATACTTAGCTGTGTATATGTCTATCAACATAATGTAAAGGGCGAAGAAGAAAGCGCATAAAATAGTAAAGAAATCTCCGACGTTAAAATTGCTCCCCAAATCCTCAAAAAGACTAAAGAATGAGCTCCCTCCACCGGATAAGAAAATGATTCCGGTAAAAACAATAATCACTCCGATAATACTACCTTTGGATGGGAGGCGCTTTTCGATCAATGTTTGCAATAGTGGAACAATAACTACTACGGAGCCGGTAATAAAACCGGACTTTGTAGCGGTAGTATATTTCAAACCGATCGTTTGAGTAGCGAAACCAAGGAAAAGAATAACTCCGAGGATTACGGCAGGTCTTATTGCCGATGAAAGGAAGGCTTTTCTTCTCTTCATGGCAAAAGGGAACAATATTGCCGCGGCAATAAGAAAGCGAAGTGAGATAAAAAGCATTGTGGAAACACTTGATAGTGCTTCCTTAACAATAGCGAAAGTAGCTCCCCAAATCATAGTAACCAAGAGGAGAGCCAATTCCCCTTTGTATTTCAGCCAAATTTCAGTGGCTTTAGTCATTAATATCGTAACCGAAGTTCTTTAACATTTGCTCGTTGGAACGCCATCTCGGCTTCACTTTCACGTGCAGTTCCAAATAGACAGGACGCTGCAAAAATTGCTCAATCCCTTCGCGCGCAATTTGTCCGAGTCGTTTAATCTTATCTCCTCTTTTCCCGATGATTATCGGTTTCTGAGTTTCTCGCTCAACGATTATCGAGGCAGCGATGAAATCTTTTCCGGTTTCCCTTTCCTTGAAATCATCAATCATTACTTCCGTACTGAAAGGGATTTCATCTTTGAATTGCTCAAAAACTTTTTCACGGATTATTTCGGAGACAAAAAATCTTTCCGGTTCATCCGTTAGTTGATCATCAGGATAAAACTTCGGTCCTTCGGGAAGATATTCTTTTATCTTATTCAAAACACTATCGATGTTGAATTCTTCTGCAGCAGAAACCGGGATAATTTCGTCGAAACAATCCATCTCTTCGGCTTTTTTCGTTAATGAAGCAATAGCGTTTTCATTAGATTTATCGATCTTGTTCATGACAAGAATTTTCTTATGTCTGCTACTTGCCAAAACAACTTTCAAAAGATCATCCTCAAAAGTCTTCTTTCCGTTCGGGTCATCATCAATATCGACGATGATAACCAACATATCGGCGTCGTTAATAGATAACTTTACATGATCAATAAGCTTTTTGTGAAGCAGATAACTCGGTTTTAAAATTCCGGGAGTATCAAGAAATATTGCTTGATAATCATCACCGCTTAATATACCGAGCACCCTCTTTCTTGTGGTTTGTGGTTTATGGGTAACAATAGAAATTTTTTCTCCCAACAAGGCATTCATTAGGGTTGATTTTCCAACATTAGGCTTCCCGATAAACGCAACATATCCCGTGTGTGTATTCATTCGAATCTCATCTTTTCTCTAGTTAAAACTGTTTACGGGGCTAAATATAGAGAATGGAATATAGAAAGGCAATTTCGGAAATTAATAGGTGGAAACTAAACCATATCTCCCAATTTTTTCTTGGCAATCTTATGAGAGTCAATCATAAAGAACGCGCTAATAAGTACCCCAAAAGAAACAACACTCCCTAATATCAGTCTTGTATTAGTACCGAAAACTTCCTTTAAAATGGTTGCACCTTCTTCTTTAACAATGCCTATTGTCTCCATTATTGTAATGGTTTCCTGCGAACTACCGAACTGAAGCCCGAAAGTTGAGTATAAGATTAGTCCGGTAATGCCTAATAAGAAAAGAGTTGCCACAAAATTGAAAAATGGGAATGACTTTTTTGCAACTGATTTAGTCACAACGATTCCGGACATAATTTTCTCTGTTATACCAGCCGGAGATTTTTCGAGCGGAATCTCAGCAAATATCCTTTCAAGAAGCTTGTGCGCTTTTAATTTTCTGATTACTTCTTTATCATCATTTAACAAGGAGGTAAGATATTCCAATTCCTCATTCGAAACGGAACCATCAATATACTTATTCAACAATTCGTCAATATCATATTTCATAAGAGTTCCTCTTGATAATTGTGTTTTAGAACCAAATCCCTCAGCGCATTTCGGGAACGATGAAGCATCACTTTTACATTTACAATTGACATTCCCAATACCAGACTAATTTCGTTGAGAGATAATCCATCGATATAAAACAGAATCAAAACCAGAGCATTTCTGACAGGGAGCTTATCAATTAATTTTAATATATACTCTTTTGAGTTCTCCGCTTCAGAATAGATTTTATTATCTTCCTCTCCCAATTCGAAATGATCTTCTATTGAGCTCATCTCTATCTCGGTTTTTCTTTTCTTACTCGATAAAGCCGTTAAAGCAGTATTATATACTATCCGATAAAACCATGTTGAAAATTTAGATTCGTTGCGAAATGTTTTCAATGAATGATAAACTTTTATAAAACTATCTTGTAAAGCTTCTTCAGCATCCATATCATTCTTCAACATTCTCTTTAAAAGAGTAAACGCACGATCTTTATAAAGATCGATCAACAGAGAAAAATCCGCCTCGTTTCCTCTTTTCACGGAATCAATTATTTCTTTTTCGGATAATTTTTTCATTACACTTTGTTAGACCTTAAAATCAGTAAAAAGGTTACAAAAAACTGTAACCTTTTACAATATACTATAGTCATAAGAAACGAAAAGAGAAAAAAGTTGCACTACTCTTGTAACCTTTACCGAAAAATTTGGTCAAAAGGTATAAACAGAAAGCGGGGATTAAATGGAAGCCGGAGAAACATTAGTATCATTAACTCTATTTCTTGTAATCGGTTTGATTTGGGTAACATGGCTCTATTTCAGATCGAAGGAAAAACAAATGATTATTGAACGTGGTTTGTCGAATGAAGAGATGATTACATTCTACAAAGCACGCAGAAATCCTTTTACAATGCTAAAGATCGGAATTGTTACAATCTTTTTCGGTTTTGGATTGGGATTCGGAATGATGCTTGACAATTATACAAACGAAGACTTTTGGATTGCGTTTCTGCTCTTTACATTTTCAGGATTAGGATTCGTTATATCGTTTTTAGTATCCCGTAAAATGGGGGAAGGGAAAATAGATTAATAGAAGGCCGTCCTCAGTAATAAGGACGGCTATATCCAAATGCTATTCAATTCCTTGAGCTTCTAACCATCTCTGGGCATCCAGCGCTGCCATACAACCGGAACCGGCTGCGGTAATAGCCTGACGATATGTCTTGTCTGTCACATCCCCGGCCGCAAAGACTCCTTCGATATTAGTATAAGTTGAACCCGGTTTAACCAAGAGATATCCTGTTTCATCCATATCCAGAACCCCTTTGAATACATCCGTATTCGGTTTATGACCAATAGCTATAAATATGCCATCAGCTTCAATCTCAGTCACCGAACCGTCTTTTGTATTTTCGAGTATCGCTCCTTTTACAAGCTTGTTCCCATTCACTTCTTTTCCGATTACTTCTTTGATTACGTAATTAGTCATGAATTTTATTTTCGGATTCTTTTCGGCTCTTTCCAACATAATTTTTGAAGAACGGAATCCATCACGTCTGTGAATAACTATCACTTCCGAAGCAAATCTTGTAAGATAATTAGCCTCTTCCATAGCAGTGTCACCACCGCCAACAACAAGGACTTTCAAACCGCGATAGAAAAATCCGTCGCATGTTGCGCATGCGGAAACACCGAATCCCATATATTCTTTTTCACTATCTATTCCCAACAGTCTTGCTGAAGCACCGGTAGAAACAATTACAGAATCGGCAGTATGTTTTTCGCCGTTGGCTGTAATAGTAAAAGGTCTTTTGGAAAAATCAACTTCCGTTACTTCCTTAAACTCACATTTGGCACCGAATCTTGTAGCTTGTTTACGTATTGTATCCATCAACTCCGGACCTTGGATGCCTTCTTCGAATCCGGGGAAATTCTCAACTTCGGTAGTAATTGTAAGTTGACCTCCGGGTTGCATTCCTTCGAAAACTATTGGGCTCAAATTAGCTCTGGCTGTATATAACGCGGCAGTTAATCCGGCAGGACCGGAACCGACAATAGCCACTTTATGATGATTATCTGCCATTACTATTCTCCGTTTTATTCATAAAAATATTCTATCATTATTTTTTCCAAATCAGCAATATCAAGCTCGCAGGGGACAAGAAGATAATCTTCGTTCGAGTATTGCAATCTGTAATCCCATTCCACAAAAGGATTAATCCCCAGAACTTTCCATGATGACTTTATATCTTCATTCATTTGATTCAGTTTTTCTACTAAGGGTTCAAAACTTTTCCGTTCAATGTGTTTTTCTCTGGTTGTCTCGAACCACGTATGACTCTTATAGTAAAGCTCATACATCTTCAATCCTGCCAACTCTACAGCAGTAAGTATAATATCATAAGCTGCACGCTTTACCTTAGAGACCGGATGAAGCTCAAATGCTGATTCGATTACCGAAAGATGACAATCCTTATAGTTTGTAACAAAAGCTCCCCCTTCTTCAAAAGCGGCTTCCGATCTTTGAAACCAATGATAATCTTCTCGATAGAACTTTTCGAACCAATCTATATTTTCAACCAGGTTCGGAACCATCTCAAGAGCCTTTTCATATAGAGATTGCATTATTTCGGGAAAGCTTCTGTGATCATATTCTTCTCTGAAAATACTAAACTGCGGATGATCCAATTCATTTAGTATTTTAGCGGCTTTAAGAGCGGAATCGGTTGTATATTCTGCAAAATCACCGGTTGTGGCAATATCTATCAATTCTCTTTTCCGCTTTAAGGCTTCCTCCGGAAAAAGCAAAACATAGGCAGCCAATACTCCATCGGCGTCGATATGATTATTCGATACGATTCTTACTCCTCTCAGATAATCTTCTTTTCGTTTCGATTCGAGTAGCTTAAAAGCAATCTCAGTAGATGTATCAGCTTTTAATTCTTTAGGCGTAAGATTTGCCGGCCAGTGACTTAGTTGAATCCGCGATCTGAACGCTCCGTCAACACTAGCCACAGTATCTCTTGTTTCCAGCAGTTTTTCGAAAACAAATTTCATTTATTCTGTCCCCTTTTTGTTTTTTAATAAAAAGGACGCGTTCCTTTTTAACCCCTTTAGCCTTGCCCTAAAAATAGGACTTCCCAAAAACTTATTCTTGAATTGTCCGTTTGTCATCTTCGGAATATCTTCCAAAATAAATTCTTTCGAATCTTCCGGTTCGAAATATTCTTTTGTAGAGACAACTGAGAATTTATTATTCCACGGACAAACCTCCTGACACGCGTCGCATCCGAATAGCCAATTGTCAAATTCCCCGGAAAACATATCCGGTATTTCCCCTCTATTTTCTATTGTCAAATTAGAAATACATTTATTCGCGTCCAGTTTATAATCCGATAAAGCACCGGTGGGACAAGCATTCACGCATCTTGTACAAGTTCCACACCTATCAGGTTGCAATTCGTTATAAGAAAACTCATGATTCGTAATTATTGTTCCTAAAAAAAACCAACTGCCGCAAGAATCGGAAATAATATTTGTATTTTTCCCCATCCATCCAAGTCCGGCCTTTACTGCCCAAGCTTTATCCATTACAGGACCGGTATCAACAAATGAAACCGCCTCGAATAGAGGATCTACCTCCTTCATCTTTTCAATCAGGGTGTTCAACATTTCCCACATTAGGTAATGATAATCCTTTCCCCATGCGTATCTGGAAACCTTCCCCTTTGGCTTCTCCCCGGAAAGATCGTGCTTATAGGGCTTATAATAGTTTACCCCTAACGAAACTACACTTTTGGCCTCATTTAACAACAACGAAACATCTTCCCGCTTGTCAAGGTTTCTTTCCATATAACTCATGTCCGAGTTATGTCCAGCCCCAAGCCATTCATTCAGTCGAACAATTTCAATATCCAGTTTAACTGCTTTGGCGAATCCCACAAGATCGAACCCAATCTCTTTGGCAATCGTGCTAAGATACTCATTATTTATAGTATTGTGTTTTCTCACCAATCTAATTCTTTCTTGAAAACTTTAACGTAAACATCACCTTCTTCTACCAACACATCGTACTTGTCCACTCCTTTTAATCCGGAGGGCATTTTCCCGGATGCCAGATCAAACTCCCAGCCGTGCGCCGGACATGCCACTTTCCCTTCCTCGATAAATCCGTCGTAAAGAATTGCAGCGTGATGATGCGGACAAATATTTGAAATTGCGTATACTTTGCCTTCAACCAGGAAAAGAGCGACATCAACATCATCTATGAAAACTCGCTTTCCTTCGTTTTCCTTGAGGTCGGTAAACCGGCATACTTTTATATATTCGTCAGTTCTTGGTGTCATATTTCTTCCAAAATATCATTAATTCCAAAGCCGTTCATCGCGTGATCCACAGTAACAGCCGGCACATCGGGATCATGCTCGAACATCAATTTCCAATTTTCCTCAACAGCCATAGGGAGAATTCTCTTTTTATCCTCCAGAGTTTGCAATGGCTCAATATCGTAAGCCATGATAAACGGAAGATGAATATGTGCCGAAAACGGAAAAAGATCGGCGCAATATAACAAAGTATTTTCTGTATCGGAAACTTTAACAAGTTGCATAAATGGGGTATGACCGTGAACCGTAAGAAATTCTATTTCTTCATCAAACTTTACTTCCCCATCGACTAACTCCAAAACTCCGGCTTCATGCAGAGGCAAAAATCTTTCTTTCACAAAACTACTTTTATCTTTATCCGATGGATTTTGCGCCCATTCGAAATGTTCTTTTTGTACGATATATTTTGCATGAGGAAAGGTTGGAACAAGTAGATCATTTTTTAATGAAACAGCACCACCGGCATGATCGAAATGAAGATGAGTTAATATCACATCTGTAATATCCTCAGGTGTCAAATCATGCTTGGCAAGAGAAGTGACTAACGAATTCTCGGTTTGATTTATCCTATATATTTCCGAGAACCTTTCTTTCCAGCCGTTGCCGATACCGGTATCGACCAAAATATTCCTCGACTCGCTTTTGAGGAGAAGACAACGCGTATTTAGCGTAACTCTGTTTCGGTCATCCGGAGGATTATCTCTTTCCCACATAACTTTAGGAACAACACCGAACATAGCTCCGCCGTCCAATCCTATTGTTCCTGCATCAATGGCAAATAACTCGTACTTACCGATTCTCATCACTCCTCCGAGATCAATGAATACTTTTTTCTATTAACAAGAGTCATGTGAAAATAATTTACAAAATGATTTGGAATAAGGAAAATATCGACAGAGTATTATTTGACTTATCAACAAGTTATCCACATAACTAATACTTGTGGTTACGATAAAAGAAAAGCGGGCATAACCCGCTTTCCGAAAATATATTTGAATTGAATCTATCTTCCCAATTCATCCAGTTTATCTTTTTTCTCTAATAATTCCTCTTCGGTTTCCTCGTGTTTGGGATCGGGGACACAACAATCCACTGGGCAAACTGCGGCACATTGTGGCTCGTCATGGAATCCAACACACTCGGTACATTTATCCGGAACAATATAGAAAAAATCATCCGAGTAAAACCCTTCGGCCCCATCAGGAGACGCATCTCCGTCACCGTAAGTATTTCCGGCTAATTCCCATTCTTGTCCCCCTTCATATATCGCAGTATTGGGACATTCAGGTTCACATGCACCGCAATTGATGCATTCGTCAGTTATCATGATAGCCATAGTATATCTCCCTTCTTTTGTTGGAGTAAAAATGATTATTAATAATGGATTTTTACAAATCTGATATAACCACTAACTAACAAAAAAAATAACTACAATAATAAACCCAAATCGATTCCAAAAGTTCCCTTATGTGAACAATTACCAACCTCCGCTGGATCCACCGCCACCAAAGGATCCACCGCCGCCGGAGAATCCTCCGAAACCGCCACCACCGAAACTTCCGCCTCCGCCATAGCCACCGGATCTTCTTCCGCCGCCACCTAAAGCGCCCAAAAGAAGAAGTCCTCCTAGACCTCCGCCTCCACGTCTTCCGAAAATGGATACAATGATAAAAATAATTATGTATATAAAGGGAAATCCTCCCCCGTCATCATCATTACTTCTTTGCTTATTCCTTCGTCCGGTACGATGATATTCTCCTTTGGTTGCCGATACTATTGAGTTTATTCCGGAAACAATTCCTTCGTAATATCGTCCCTTCTTGAAATAAGGAGCAACCTCATTGCGAATAATCGAACTTGCCATAGCATCAGGCAAAGCACCTTCCAAACCGTACCCAACTTCAATTCTCATTTTCCGATCATTCTTGGCGACCAGAAAAAGAACACCATTGCTATTCTCTTTTGTACCTATTTTATTCTTTTCGGCCACTTCATTCGCAAGCATTTCCAAGGGATATCCTTCGAGAGAAGGAATCATAAGCATAACAATCTGATTGGTTGTCTGATCATCAAATTGTTCCAGAGCTCTGTTAAGCTGAGATAACTGACTACTCGAAAGGGTATTAGTATAATCAGTTGCATAATTCTCTATCTTATCTATCTTTGGTTGCGCGAACAAAGAATGAGCAAATAAAAAGACAAAAACTGCGACTAAAGTTATTTTTATTCTACCTGCCATTAAAACTCAACCTTCGGAGCTTTTTCACTTCCTGCTTCGGCTTGGAAATATTCCTTCTTCGTGAAATTCCCAAAACTTGCAACAAAGCTGGCCGGAAACTTTCTAATCTTCGTATTAAAGGCTTGAACAGCTTGATTAAACTTCCTTCTTTCCACGGAAATTCTGTTCTCGGTTCCTTCCAACTGAGCTTGCAACTGCAAGAAATTCTCATTCGCTTTTAATTGCGGGTAATTCTCAACCGCAACAAGTAATCTGGAAAGTGCGCCACTGAGTTCTCCTTGTGCTGCCTGGAATTTCTTAAAAGCAGCAGGGTCGTTCAAAATCTCAGAACTCACATTCATCTGGCCTACTTTAGCTCTCGCTTCGGTAACAGCAGTATAAGTCTCTTTTTCAAAATTAGCGACTCCCTTGACGGTACTGACCAAATTAGGGATCAAATCGGCTCGGCGCTGGTATTGATTTTCAACCTGACTCCAACTTTGAGTAACTCCCTCTTCCATAGTTACGATACTGTTATAAACCCCTACGCCCCACATTATCATACCAACCGCAATTAGTATTAGAACACCACCGATACCACATCCTACCATTAAACCTTTTTTCATAATTTCCTCATTTGATTTCCAAATTCACGCCACTTGATTAGTTAGTAAGACTACGGGTAGGAGCAGGAATTCTTCCGCCTCTTCCTACAAAGCCTTCGCTACTTATCTTGCGAACTCCCATAATAGGGCATGTGCCTAATAATCCGCCGTAATCCACAGTATCACCTTCCTTTGTACCATATGCAGGAATAATTCTTACTGCAGTAGTTTTATTATTAACAACGCCTATTGCACATTCGTCGGCAATAATACCGGCAATGCTCGAAGCGGGAGTATCCCCCGGAACAGCAACCATATCAAGCCCTACCGAGCATACTGCTGTCATAGCTTCTAATTTTTCGAGTGACAAATTACCTCTCTGTACCGCTCTGATCATTCCCTGATCTTCGCTTACCGGAATAAATGATCCGCTCATACCGCCAACAGAAGAACTAGCCATCAATCCGGCTTTCTTAACGCAATCGTTCAACATCATCAATGCTGCTGTTGTTCCTGGCGCGCCAACATCTTCAACGCCCATCGAGGTTAAAATATCGGCGATACTATCTCCTTCGGCAGGAGTAGGGGCTAACGAGATATCAACAATTCCGAAAGGAATATTATGCTTTGCGGCTACCTGACGCCCGATTAGTTCACCGGCTCTTGTAATCTTAAATACTGTTTTCTTTATCACTTCCGATAATGTATGGAGATCAACTCTGCCGGCTTCTTTAATTGCCTCGAATACTACACCGGGGCCGCTGATGCCCATATTTATTACTACTTCCGGTTCTGTTACACCATGAAAAGCGCCGGCCACAAAAGGATTATCTTCGGGAACATTACAATAGACAACTAATTTAGCGCACCCTATCGATCCTTCGTCTTTTGTCTTTTCAGCAGTAAGCTTGATCTTCTCTGCCATGAGATTAACAGCATCCATATTAATACCGGCTTTGGAAGAGGCGACATTCACACTTGAACATATTCTTTTTGTACTTGCCAACGCGTCCGGAATGGACTTGATCAATTCCAACTCACCGTTAGTAAATCCCTTCTGTACAAGGGCGGAATATCCGGCAAGAAAATCGACACCGATTTCTGCCGCCGCTTTATCCAGCACAATGGCCAATTCCACCAACTGATCCGCTTTATAAGCATCAAAGGGAATAGACAAAGGGGTAATAGCTACTCTTTTATTCGCGATAGCAATACCATATTGCCCCTCTACCTCTTTGGCAAAACGAACATGGTTTTCACCGTATCGCATAATCTTTTCATAAATCTTTTGTTTGGAAACTTCGAGATTCCTGTCGAAGCAATCACGAAGACTTATACCTAAAGTAACCGTTCGAACATCAAAGTGTTCGAGCTCGGTCATTTTTATTGTTTCGAGTATTTCATCAAATTCGTAAGGCATGTTTACACATCTCCGTAAACTTTATGACTTTAGATTCTGTGCATTTGGCGGAAAACATCTTCATGCTGAACATAAATCTTCACATGAAGCTCTTCTCCGATATTTGTTAATTCGGTTTGGATCTCACGCATATCTTTTGGTGAGGTTGAAATATCTATTACCATAATCAAAGTATAAAACTCATCCATAATCTTCTGACTCATATCACGGATGTCACATTTTGCTTCACTAATTGTTTTTGTAATTGCAGCAATAATGCCAGGCGAATTAATTCCGAAAGAAGTAAGGATAATTCTCCCCGAATCTTTTATTTCCTTTTGTGTATCTGTAGGAAGAGCACCTAACTTGGCAACAGATTTTTCAACTACGGACTTAACGCTATCGGGAGTTGCTTTGTCTCCCAACTGACTGATAGCTTCCAAAGTAAGTTTTCTGATTTCATCTTCTGATAATCTCAAGGTTTGGATCCTCTATAATTGTTTTGTAATTCATGCAATGCTTTATTCGAAATGGCCATATTCTTTTCCATGGCACTCTTTTCGGCGCTTTGAATATTCCCTCTGTAAAATCTAAGCCATAGTAATTCCGCAACTACCACACCGTCAAAAACTCTGTCTTCTACAAACGCTTCGAAACTCAAATACCCGAACAACACATTCCATCCGAGAGAAATGAAGGCCGGAATCACCTCGCCGGTATATAACAATCCCGAGCCAGGCAAAATATAAGAAATTACTTTTGCAAAAGTAACCGAATATTTATCGGTCGCTACTTTCCAACAAATTTCTTCAAGCTCTTTACCCTCACGGGTTTTGGCAAATATTTTCGCGGCGCTTCTCCAATCGTCTGCAAAGATATATGCCCATCCACGCCAATAATTCAACTCATCACTCTTGTAAGAAAACTCTTCCTTTGCCTCAAGCCGATCCAAAAGGTTAAGAGCTTGCTCGGGAGTTTTCCTTAAAATGTTCAGTTTTACAACTTCCAACTTCGCTTGATAATATTGATCCGGATTAGAAGAACAATAAGCGGCCTTCTCCAAATATAGAATGGCGTTATCGATAAACGCTCCCTTCTTATATGAGATACCGATCCGGAAGTTCGAGTGGAAAGTGAATAAACCTTTCTCATCGAAATAGTTAAGGCGCTTATATTCGGTAATTGCGTCGAAAAACATTTCTTTCTCGAACAGATTATTCGCGTAATCAAGTTGCCGTTCCATATCCGTTTGACCGAACAACGCACATGATGTCAACAAAATAATGATTAAGGCGAACACACTATTTTTACTATTTGGCAAAACCATACTCGGGTAAAAAGTAATTGTTTTTATTTAGAAATAATTTCAGCTCATCTCTGAAATTATAGATTACTCCGGCATTATATTTCTGAGCTTCGGCATACGAACCATAAATGTTTCCACCGTAGAAGAATGCCGTTAATCCGGTGAATATCCAAGCTCTGGTCGGTCTGTTCTTATCGAAGTTTCTGTATGCAAGATAACCACAAACTCCCGATAGGAGCAGAGAAGTCACTCCGTCCGTATATTCTCCCACATACGCTTTTCCCAAACCGGGAATGATTGCGGAAAGAATCGATGCTTTCAAAGGACTCTTAAAAGGAGGATTCCTCCTGAAATTATAAAAATCAATCATCTTTCTTTGCTCGAAACTATCGAAGCAACTCGCGTAGGTTGCTGAATCGGGTAAACTATTTCCCTCAAGCAGATAACTGATATTACTGAGCTTTACAATTTCCTTTTTATATTTCACCGGATGATAAGTATCATACTCAACCATCTTGCGGTATTCCTCAAAACAATCCGTGAAGAAATAGAACTTATAATATTCCAAACGTGCTTCTTCAGCCAAAGGGGAAGAGAAGAATATCGATTTCATATAATCTTCAGCCTCTTTGTTTCTCTTAAGATTGTAAAGGCTGAGGGCTGCTTTGAATCGCACTGTATCGTTATTCTCCGAACTCAAAAAAGCTTTATACTCTTCATAAGCTCTCAAATAATCCTTTTCTTTGAAAAGATGATTACCGAATTGTAATCTCTTTTCGGGCGAATGATATTTATTATTAATTTGCGCGAACAATTGTCCCGCAAGAAGTAGTAACAGAATAGCAACAATCTTTCTAAGCATCAACATTTCCGATAATTAAATAATACTAGTGACAAGTGGCTTGAATCTAATCAATGACAACAGTGGAAGGGAAATACTTAATTTCCCCGAATTCCAATTTATAATTGCATACAGGATCATAGAATCTTTCCGAGACATGAAGCGGATAATGCTTCATCCCCTTTAGCAAATTGGTATCTCTGGTAAATCGATCGGCGAACATAAAGAAACCTTGAAAAAAATTAGTCTCTCTTACGGCTTGAACAAAGAACTCCGAACATGTAGGGTAAAAAGGACAATTATCCCCGTCATGATCCGAGATAAAAAAGGAGTAACCCCATTTAAGGCTGCCCAATAAGGAAAATCCTCTATTGACCTTTTGCTCCTCTTTGTTTTCGGTAGTATAGGAGATTTCCTTTTTCCCCCAGCGATGGGTCTCTGTCTGCCCGAATATTACAGCGCAAAATAAGAACGATATAAAGAAAGCCGTTATTCGCATTTGTCCAAATCGATATGAAGTTTTTTCATTAGAGTTTTTAACTCGAGTTGCTTGTATACAGCGTCCTTGCAAATCGAGATTCCTTCTTCCCAGAAAATGTCTTTATTTTCCGGATGAATATCAACCTGCCGGAAATATTTTTCCGATAGCAACTTGCTGTATTCTTCTCTCTCTCTCAAATGTCCTAAGTTAATAACTCCCTCAATACCGTTGGAATATTTCACATTCAACTTCATATCTTCCAACGGAGTAACGGCTACTGGTATTGGCATTATTTCCCTTTTAATAATTCACGAGCGATAACTAATTTTTGTACTTCCGAAGTACCCTCGTAAATTTCGGTAATTTTTGCGTCTCTTAAAAATCTTTCTACCAAATATTCTCTTACATATCCGTATCCGCCGTGAATTTGTATAGCTTCAAGGGCACATTCCACCGCAATCTTGGAAGAATAAAGCTTTGCCATCGCGGCTTCTTTGATGTAAACCTCTCCGGCGTCCTTCTTGGCGGCGGCCGATAAAGTGAGTAACTTAGCGGCATCGATCTTTACTTTCATATCCGCCAGCTTAAATTGAATGGCCTGGTGATTGATTATTTCTGTGCCGAATGCCTTTCTCTCCTTAGCGTATTTTAAGGAGGCGTCGAAACTGGCTTCAGCAATTCCTATAGCCTGCGAAGCTATCCCTATTCTCCCCCCGTTCAATGTGTTCATAGCGAAATTGAATCCCCGGCCAATCTCCCCTACAATATTCTTCCTGGAAACAACGCAACTTTCGAATAGTAGGGAACACGTATCGGAACTCTTTATCCCCAGCTTATCCTCAAGCTTGCCGGTTTCAACACCTGGATAATCCTTCTCAACTATAAAGGCCGTTATCCCCTTGTGCTTCAAGGCCTTGTCGGTCTGAGCCATTACAAGATAAATATCTGCCGACTTACCGTTGGTAGTCCAATTCTTCAATCCGTTGATTACCCACGCATCCCCTTCTTTCTCTGCTATTGTCTGCTGCTGCGTAGCGTCACTTCCCGCTTCCGGTTCGGAGAGAGCAAAAGCACCTAGCTTGTGCCCGCCGGCCAGAGGCCTGAGGTACTTCTCCTTCTGATGCTCATTTCCATACTTTTCCAACCCGTAGCATACCAGTGAATTATTGACTGACATTATAACCCCGACACTGGCATCGATCTTTGAGATTTCTATCATGGCTAGAACATAGCTTATGGTATCGAGCCCGGCACCACCGTATTCCGGCGACACCATCATCCCCATAAAACCAAGCTCCCCCATTTTCCGAATTATCTCACCGGGGAATTCGCTATTCTTGTCACGCTCCACAGCCGTGGGAGCTATTTCGTTTCGGGCGAAGTCTCGCGCCGTCTGTTGAATCATCAATTGCTCTTCGGTAAAACTGAAATTCATTTTGATACCTCCGAATTATTATTATCGATTCCATACCATCAGCAACTAATAATCCTCCCGGAAAGTTCATCCGTAATTTTGCCCGAATAATTTTCCCAAGCCTTTAGTATATTTCGGGGTTATGAAAATGAAAAATGATAAAATAGAATTAAACGGGATGACTCCAGAGATGATGAAGGAATATTTCCTTTCTATCGGCGAGAAGAAATTCCGTGGTGAGCAAGTCTTTAACTGGATATACAACCATCTGGCTTTGGACTTCGACGAAATGCTGAATATTTCGAAAGGATTGCGGCAAAAGCTAAGTGATGGATGCGAGATTCATTCCCTCACGTTGGATAAAATTCAAAACTCGGTTTCCGGCACAAAGAAATATCTTCTTACCACCAAAGACGATAAGAAGATAGAGTCGGTTATAATTCCCGATAAAGATAGAAATACCCTTTGTATTTCTACGCAGGTAGGTTGCCCGCTCGATTGCAAATTTTGCGCTACCGGTCAACTTGGCTTCCGACGGAATCTTACAACCGGTGAGATAGTTGATCAATATCTTTTTGCGGCAAAGGATTGCGGCAAAGAGAGTGTTAAGAATATTGTTTATATGGGGATGGGAGAGCCTCTTCTGAATTACGATGCTCTTATGACTTCGCTGAAAATATTCACAGCCGAAACGACCGAAACCATTAGCAGAAAGAGAATCACCGTATCAACATCAGGAGTAGCCAATAGAATCAAGGATTTGGCTGATAGCGGCTTGCGGGTTAAGCTGGCTCTTTCGCTTCATTCATGTTTCGAGGATATTCGTTCCAAGATTATGCCCATAAATAATAAGTATTCCCTTGCTGATGTAGTGGACGCAGTTAAATACTACGCCCGAGAGACTAAAACCAGAATCACTTTCGAATATACAATGATGAAAGGGATTAACGACAGGTCGGAAGATTTGAAAGCCTTAACAAGATTGTGTAGCATTATTCCCTCGAAGGTGAATTTGATTCCCTTCAACAGTATTGCACATATGAATCCGAGTGGCATTTCCGCCGAGTTAGAGCCTACTCCTCCTGAGAAGTTCGAAGCATTCGCCAATAAGCTCAGAGATAAAAACATTACTGTAATGGTTAGAGATACCCAGGGTGATGATATCGCGGCAGCATGCGGACAATTAGCCGCTAAAGATAAGTTGAATTAAGTTTTACAGAAGGATTATGAAAAAGTTAACACACAGCGAAATTTCAGAAAACAGATGTACCCTGGAAACAATAGACAAAGCAAATAAATTACCGGTTTACGTTCTGCTAAACAGCATCAGAAGCAGCTACAATGTTGGATCGGTTTTCAGAACTTCCGACGGAGCTATGATCGAGAAATTATATCTTTGCGGATATACTCCTCATCCTCCGAAAAAAGAGATTCTTAAAACCGCTTTGGGAGCTACCGAAAGTGTAAACTGGGAATACGCAGAAGATCCGAAAGAAGTTGTTCTGAAGCTGAAGGAACAAGGTGTTAAGATTTGCGCTTTGGAACAAACAAGCAATAGTATCCCCCACTACTCTGTTAATCCGGCCGATTTCCCATTGTGCGTAATAATAGGGAATGAAGTTTCCGGAGTCGATCAGGAGCTGATAGACCTTTGCGATTTCTCGATAGAGATTCCTCAATACGGAATCAAGCAATCGTTGAATGTGGCAGTGGCTTACGGAATTTCGATCTTTGAGCTTCGCAAAATTTACGATCTCGCGTAATCCGATAAGAAGCCAATTCAAAACCATTATTGAGCACCGTATGTGTGGTATTATATTTACTCATGTAATCATGCGGTGTTTTGATATTATTCCGTCAAGTTGCCATCATTCCCTTCCCGGGATTCCTCCTCAAAAACGTAATCGCAAAGGAAAGCAATATCCTTTATAACAAATCCCGGTTACTTGAAAGGCTCTTCTGCACCGATTTCTCCTTCAAGTAAACAAAGATGAGGCTAGAGTAAACCGATTTCTCTATAAAGTAAGCTGATTTCTGTATAGAGTAACAGAGATTCTCCTTAGAGTAAATGAATTTCTCTATAAAGTAACTGAAATTGAGTATGGAGTAACAGAAATTCTCTATGATGTAACTGAAATTGAGTATAGAGTAACGTTACTCTATACGTAATTTCCTTTACTCTAAGAACAAATTTACTTACTCTATTGAAAATTTTGTTTACTCTATAGAAAAAGTCTCTTACTTCAAGCTAAAATTTCCTTACATCATAGGAAATCCCATTTACTCTATAAGAAAATTTATTTACACCGGAATCATTTTCCTTTACTTTGGTGTGAATCCAATGGAGTCTGCTTAATTCAACAGGGATTGTGAAATTGTGAATGGAGAAAACGTATAATATCTTGCGCCTATGTGCTTAAATATTCGGCCGGAATCCATTTGCTACCGAGATACCGGCATCCGGAGAAGGTCGGGGCGCCTCATCTTGGGAGATTATCAGAATCCGGTTTGGGAAAAGAAATTCTCTCCGTTATCTTTAGTATGAATCAGCAGCATATTTGCGCGTACTAGTTTGATAAGAGTTCTCGAGGCGCGTCGGTTGGAGATATTGGCAGCTTTGCCAAGCTCCTTCACGGTGATGGTTTCGTTCTTTTCGAGATATTCAAAAACAATTTTTTCTTCTTTACCGATCTGATAATGGACAAGTGGTGTTTCGTTGCTACTGGCTTGCAGAATTTTTATCATCTCTTTACTTGCCGGCACGCTCTTATCGTTTATGCGAACGTAGACTTCGGCAGTGTTCAGATTAAGTTCCGGCATGTAATCCTGAATTCTGTGCGGTTTATAATCGGATTCGAATATTTCGGCAATTACAATCTCTTTACCGAATAATTCAACGTAGTGAAGTTTGTAATCAATGGCAGGCTCGCAATATCTCTCGGCGGTTTCTTTAAGGAGGCCGGCTTCCCCTTTTTCGCTTTCAACACCGTAGACCGATCCGTCGTCGTCAATGCCGACAATAAGAAAACCTCCTTTGGTATTTGCGAAGGCTAATATCTCTTTGGCAATCTTTTCGTGAGAGGAGAAGCGCTGTTTGAATTCCGTATTAAGCCCTTCCCCTTTTTCGATAAGTGCCAGCAGTTCTTTTTCGGTCATACGTTTCTGTCTTTTAGCTATCTTAAATCTTTTCGATTCCCTTTGGAGGTATCGGCTTTCTCTTCCTTTATGGCTTCCGGTTTCAGATTCTCTGCAGGGTTCGCGATCTTTGTAGAATCGGAAACAACTGTCGAATCGGTTGCGGGAGTTTCGGGCACAATCAAACCGGTTGCCAGACTATCGGCATGAAGACTATCGCGCAAAGCTTTTTCCACGGCAATAATGGAATCTTGTACTTCTTTCTTTCGTCTTTTGAAAAACTTAAGTCTCTTATCAATATCACGAGTATAAGAAGATTTATCGAACTTAGCAGCCAGAGTATCGTAGAACTTCACCGCTGAATCGGGCATTTCAAGCTTGTTCTCGAGAATCCACCCGGAAGTATATAACGCTTTCGGATATAAGGGGGATTCGGGATATTTTTTTGTAATTTCGCGAAGCACAGGAAGTGCTTCTTCGTATTTTCCGGAATCCATTTTAGCTTCTGCGGCCAGAAACTCAATATTGGCGGGGTCTTCGCTTATTTCAATTTTCTCGAGACCAAGTTTTTCGGCAGCCGCGTTTACGATAGGATCCCCTTTGTAGTTTTCATATATATCCGTAAAAATGCCATTTGCCTTTTCATCTTCATCAACCGAAAGATAATAACTTCCCAGAGCGAAGAGGGTCTTAGCATGAAGAATAGTATTCGGATAAACTTCCAGAATCTCTTTGTAATAGAAGAAAGCGGAATCCGGTTCTTCCAATTCGTCGAAATAAACATTGGCAAGCTCATACTCGTTTGATACGATTCTGTAGATCAACGTATCGCGACTCAGAGCGGGAATGGCGGGAGCTTCCGGAAAAGGAGGTTTCTCTGCATAAACAAATCCGGCCTTCTGATTTTGAGTTCCTCTTCTGCCACGAGTTGTGGTTCTAGTAGCAGGTTTTTGTTCCTTCTCTTTATCATCGTCATCGTTATTCAACTTTTGCTTGTCGTCCCAAACCTTTTGAGCAGAATCTTTTCTGGCTATATAATTAGCATAAATAACAGAGTCTCTTAGAAAAGCGGTTGAGTCGGTAACATAGCTGAGTTCTCTTTTGAATTTACTCATATTATTATAGGCATCGTTTCGCCTAGTAATAATCTGCGCTCTTCCGGCTGCTCTCGCTTTGATTTCGTTAGGAGCTTTAGAACTTGTAACCCCTTCGTATAGGAACTTAGCGCTGTCGAAATCAGCATATACTACTTCCATAATCTCGGCGTGTAGAAATTTGGCTTGGCCGGCGCTTTCTTCATTGGAATAAGCAGTATCGACCAAAAAGAGTTGCTCAATTGCTTCTTCGTATTTCCCTTGTATATAAAGGTTATTCCCGATTTCCAACTCTATTTCGCCCCAGCTTTTCTTATACTTTTCCTCTTCTTTAAGATCACGCAAGATTCTCAATCCGAGATCTCCTTTGCCAATCCGTTTCAAGACGGAAGCGTAAGCGATGTTACTGCTCAGATCAACACCGAAATCGGTAGAAGCATCAGCAGCCGCAAGATATTGTTCGGCGGCTTCTTCGTACTTTTCTTGTTCTTCGTATAGCCGGCCGAGCTCGAATCTGATTTGTGCCGTTACTTCATCGTCATCGGAGAAGGCAAGCATTTCATTTATAAGCTTAATAGCCTTGGAATCTTCCTTTTTGTAGAGATAATAACTTACTTCGGTTCTGTAGGCTTCCAAAAGGATTTCAGGTTCATCTTCCCTAACAGCCATTGACTTGAGAGAATCGAGTACACTCAAACCGGTATCGAAGTTTCTCATTTGTAATTCGGAGCGACTCATCCACAAGAGGTTTTCCAAACGATGTTCCGTTTCGTAAAGCCTGGCCAGCTCTTTGAATTTTCTTAAAGCCCTGGAGTATTGTCCTTTATGGTAAAATGCTTTTCCTATCATAAAGAGAGCGTCGTCAAAGAAATCAGATTCTTTATGGAACTGAAGAATCTTTGAGCATTTTTCTATTACTTTGTCCAAAGGCTTATTGGCATTTCCCTTAATCTTTTGCTCCTTAAAAGCAAAATAATCGTTTTGGTTCTCCTTGAGGATAATCTCTTCCGCCTCCATATAGCTTTGCTTGGCGTTATAATAGCGGTTAAAATAGGCGGTGAAGTTGTCCCAAACACCGCAACCTTGGAAAGTTAATAGAATAATAAGTGGAAATATTAACTTGACTGCTCTTCTTTTCATAAATTATGTATGCTTAAGATTATTGATAAATTATAAGGCGCCAGGACCCGATTCATCGGTTCGGATACGAATAGCGTCTTGCACATCGGAGATAAAGATCTTTCCGTCCCCGACCTGACCGGTTTTGGCTGTCCTTAATATAGCGTCAACGACCTTCTCTGCGAGAGGGTCGTCAACAACAATTTCTATTTTCAATTTCGGAACGAACTCGATTTGATATTCGCTTCCTCTGTATGTTTCCGTGTGTCCTTTTTGGCGCCCGTATCCACGCACTTCCGAAATTGTAAGTCCGTGAATTCCTTCTTCCAAAAGAGCTTCTTTAACTTCATCTAGCTTAAAAGGGCGAATTATAGCTTCGATTTTCTTCATCTATTACCCCGTTACCCGTTTTTGCCATGACAATGTTTGTATTTTTTTCCGCTTCCGCAAGGGCAAGGATCGTTTCTACCAACCCGATCTTCAACTCTGATCGGTTGTTGTTTCCCTCGTTTACCCCCTTCATCTTCGGAGGATTGACCTTGCAAGCCCATATTAGTAGAGCCTTCCTTGACAGTAGTAATTCGTTGCGGTCTTCTGGCTCTTCTTTGTTGCACTTCTTCAGGAGCATGAGGCCAAAACTTGAAACAGAAAGATACCACACCGTTTCTTATCTGTTCGAGTAAAGAGACAAAGAGATGGAAAGCCTCTCCCTTGTACTCAAGCAAAGGATCTTTTTGCCCGTAAGCTCTAAGCCCGATACCTTCTTTAAGATCGTCCATTTCGCGAAGATGTTCTTTCCATTTTTCATCTATCACACTAAGGACAGCGTATCTTTCGAGGCGCGCCATAAGCTCGGAAGAAATCATTTCTTCTTTCTTCTCGTAGAAATCTTTTGCCGCTTCCATTATTTTCTCTTTCAACCCGTCTCTACCGAGTTTCTGGAAAACATCCGGCTCAACGTTGAAATCGATCAAGAGATTATGCATTAAATCGGCGCGTAATTGCTCTATCAACGCTTCTTCGTAATATTTATCAAGCAGAGAATCTATATACTCTTCAAGGTTATCGTATATAGCTTCTTTCAAGCGTTCTCCTTCGAGAGCTTGTTTTCTTCTGGAATAGATAACTTCTCTTTGTTGGTTCATAACATTATCAAATTCCAAAAGACGCTTTCTGATGGCGAAGTTATTCTCTTCAACTTTTTTCTGAGCTCTCTCAACAGACTTGGTAATCATAGGATGCTGAATAGCTTCCCCTTCTTCCATTCCCAAACGTCCCATTACATTGGTAATTCTGTCACTACCGAAAAGACGCATCAAATCGTCTTCGAGAGAGATAAAGAATTTAGAAGTACCCGGATCCCCTTGACGACCGGCACGACCACGCAACTGTCTATCAATACGGCGGGACTCATGTCTTTCCGTACCCAAAATATAAAGACCGCCAAGATCTTTGATACCGGCACCAAGTTTAATGTCAGTACCACGACCGGCCATGTTTGTAGCAATGGTAATAGCTCCGGGCTGACCGGCAAAGGCAACAATCTCAGCCTCGCTTTGATGTTGTTTGGCGTTCAATACATTGTGCGGAATGCCTTGTCGTTTCAACATTCTACTAAGAGTTTCGGAAACTTCCACACTGGTTGTACCAACCAATACCGGACGTTTTTCTTCGCGAAGTTCTTTAACTTTTTCAATAACCGCATTGAACTTCTCACGCTTGGTTTTGTAGATTGAGTCTTCCGCGTCATCTCTGGAGATTGGTCGGTTAGTAGGAATAACAACTACTTCCAATTTATATATTTCGAAGAACTCACCTTCTTCGGTTTCCGCAGTACCGGTCATACCGGCTAACTTTTTATAAAGACGGAAATAATTCTGCAAAGTGATAGTAGCTAAAGTCTGTGTATCTTTCTCTACCTTTACATTCTCTTTAGCCTCAATAGCCTGATGCAATCCGTCGGAGTATCTTCTACCGGGAAGAACACGGCCGGTAAATTCATCAACGATAGCGATTTTGCCATCTTCGGTAATAACGTATTCATCATCTTTCGAAAACAATGTGTAAGCCTTCAAAAGCTGATTCAAAGTATGAATTCTATCACTTCTCTCACCATAGGTATGATAGAGAGAATCTCTCATTTTAATTTTTTCATCATCTGCAATAGAAGGATCATTTTCTATCTTGCTGATCTCTGTTCCCAAATCGGGCAATACGAAAAACTCTTTCCCTTCTGCAGAACCGGAGGCCAATTCCTCACGACCTTTTTCGGTAAGATCGATCGAGTTCATTTTCTCATCGATTGCGAAATAGAGTTCTTCATCTATTTCAGGCATTCTCTTGGCGTTATCCCTAAGAAAATCCAATTCGGTAGTTTGCAATAATTTTTTATAATCCGGTTCCCCGAGAAGTTTGATAAGCTTTTTGTTTTTCGGAAAACCTCTGAAGGCTCTTAGTAAAGTAACGCCTGCTTGATTCTTGTCCCCGCCGTTTGTCAAAATATCTTCGGCTTCTTGAACAAGCTTAGCTACAAGCTGCGATTGTTTTTTGAAAAGTCTTTCGACCTTCGGCTTCATTTCGTAGAACTTATGCTCATCAGATTCAACCGGGCCGGAAATAATCAATGGTGTTCTGGCTTCATCAATAAGAACGGAGTCTACCTCATCCACAATAGCGTAATTGTGTTTTCTCTGCACACAATTCTCTTTGCTAATAGCCATATTATCGCGGAGATAATCGAAACCGAATTCGTTGTTTGTACCGTAAGTAATATCGTAGTTGTATATTTCTTTTCTTTGTTCGGGAGCCATTGTGTTAATAATACATCCGACAGATAAGTCGTGGTATTTATAAATCTCCCCCATCCACTCACTATCACGTTTTGCCAAATAATCGTTCACGGTAACAACGTGTACTCCACGGCCCGTCAATGCGTTCAAATAAATAGGAAGAGTTGCAACAAGAGTTTTACCTTCACCGGTAGCCATCTCCGCTATTTTCCCCTGATGCAAAACTATACCACCAATAAGCTGTACATCATAAGGGATCATATCCCAAGTAACTGAAGCACCGGCTACATCATAGGTTTTACCGACCAAACGGCGGCATGTATCCTTAACAACCGCATAAGCTTGAGGGAGAATTTCATCAAGAATCTCCTCATATCGTTCGGTTAACTCATCTTCGAGTTTATCTACCTCATCATATATAGCATTTCGATCATCATCGATAACATCTGCTTTTAATTTATCTTTAAGACTTTGGATTTTATCACGTAGTTCTTTGGTCTCTTCTGCTATTTTTTCCTTGAACTCTATAGTCTTTCCACGAAGCTCATCATCCGATAAAGTCTCTAATTTCGCGTATTCCTCATTAATCTCATCTACAATAGGCCATAAATCTTTCATCGCTCGTGAATTCTTATCGCCGAATATTTTCTTCACTAACTTATTGAACATACATTTCTCCCTAGTTTTTCAGAATCTTAAATTTAAAGAAAGGGGTTCTGAAATGCAATCAATGTGGAGCATATACATGAATCATGCCGATTTTTTAAGGGTTATTTTTGCTTTTCGAAAAGATAGTTACATTTACTGCCGATAAATATGGCAAAATTCGTCACAATTTATCTTTCTCTTTATATTACTTTGCTAATACTTGTATCTGTTAATTGAGATTTTACTAATTTTGCGTAGTGATAAATTAGAGTATTATTTTGAAGAAAACAGAATTATCGGAAAATTTCATAAGAACTGTTGTTGAAGCCTCAGGAGGGTTTATATCCCCATCCGAACTGAATCTGATTATATCGGAATTCGAGAGAGAGCTTTCGCATCATTACTTTAATGAAACATCCGAAAACAATTTACTTCGATTAATCTCTTCGGTAATGGATAAATCTTCTTTTCTAAAGGATTGTGTTAAGTACCCGCATCATACCGAAATAATTTCGGCGATAGTATCAAACAGTAATTATCTTACTGATATTGTCGTTCGAAATCCGGAATATCTCTACCAACTTTTCAACCAATATTATCTTGGGCAAAGATATACGGAAGAATATTTTCTAAAGGAATTGAGAGAGAATATATCCAAGTACAAAACCTTGACAAGTAAGCTCCGATTTATCCGGCAATATAAAAACAGAAACACTCTAAAGATTGGGTTGAATGATATTTTGGGAAATTCATCTTTGGAAGATACTGTTCAACAAATTTCTTTACTTGCCAAATCCATTATCTCGGTACTCTTTAATTTATGTTACGCCGAAACTCTTGAGAAATATCAACTACCAATACCGGAACCGCAATATGCTATTGTAGCATTAGGCAAGCTCGGTGGAGACGAAGTTAATTATAGTTCTGATGTTGATTTAATGATATTCTACGAATCTAACTTCAATATCGGGAATATGGATTATTATTCGATCCTCCATGAAGCTACTCAGCTATTCACCCAATACGCTACAGATAATACGGAAACCGGTTTCATTTATCGCGTCGATTTCCGTCTACGGCCTGATGGGAACTCTGCTCCCTTATGCGGAACGATTAACGACTATATCAAATATTACGAAGCCAGAGGGGAAGAGTGGGAACGCCAGATGCTAATCAAAATGAGTTATGTATGTGGTAATAGAGAATTATACTCCCGTTTCGAAAATTTTGCGATTTCATATATCTATAAATCTTCTCTGGAACAATCTCCTTTCGCACGAATCAGGAAAATGAAAACTCTGATTGAACATCACTCAGGCGGAAAGGAGAACATAAAAACCCTATCAGGGGGTATAAGAGATATTGAGTTTTCAGTCCAGGCTTTACAATTATTGAACGGAAAGAAGCATCCCGAACTGCGAACTCCGAATACAATGACTTGCATTAGAGTATTAGTCGATAAAAATATTCTCACACCGGAAGAAGGCTCAACTTATCTGAAGTCTTATATTGAATACAGAAACATCGAACACTTTTTGCAACTTATGAATAATATTCAGACTCATGAAATTCCGGACGATTCTGATATACAAAGAAAGCTTGCAAAGTTTCTGGGGTATTCCGGCAAAACCGAATTACGAAAAAAGCTAAGATTGAATAGAAAAGCCGTCAGAAAAATATACGATAATATTTTAAAGGATGATTCTCCCGAATCTCAATCCAAGAATAAAAATACTCTCTTCGAAGAGATTGATTTCCTCTCTAAAAACAGAGCTGAAAAGAATATTGATTTTTTACGTACCGGAAAAGGTATTATTTCCCAGAAAAGTTTTGATTCGCGAACAATAAAACTCTTTAAGGAGATTGAACCATTTCTACTGAAGGAATTGCAAAAATCGGCTAATCCCGATATCTCTCTGGAAAACTTCACAAATCTTATTCGGCATGCGAATTTTCCGTCCATCTGGTTCGGGGAATTGAAGTCGAATATATTTCTTAAAGATCTTTTGACGATCTGTCTGAAGTCGCAAAGAGCTATTAATATGCTAAATACAGATGGCTCACTGATTGATCTTGTGCTTACTAAAAAAGTATTCGTAAAAGACATAGAAGAGAATTTTGACAATCTTTCATTATCTCAGATGAAGTTTATTCTGGCTGTTCAATTTTCACTCGGATTAATCAAAACAGAAAAATTTGCCCAATTGCTTTCTTCATTCGTGTTACATAAACTACAGACTCCGAATATCCTCAAGGCAATAAACTATTCCTATTTTATTGCCGCATTAGGAAGTGCAGGGTCAAAGGAGATGAATTTCGCCTCCGACATTGACCTCATTGTTGTTGTAGATAAGATAGATCTGACCAATTCGTATAACGAAGATTTTCTTTGTTTTTTGGAAGAGGCTAGGAAGCTTCTCCCCCAAACTGAAATAGATTTTCGCTTACGCCCCGAGGGAAAGAACGCCCCATTGGTTGCGGATCTTGAATACTTTGAAAAATATCTGAATCAGAGAGCCGGCATTTGGGAATTTGAAGCTTTATCAAAATCACGTTTGCTATCAGGTTCCGAAAATCTTTTTCAAAAGTTTAAAAAGATTGTTGCCACACACGCAACCTCGTATCCAAAGGAAACAATAATCTCAAGCATAATTGATATGCACAAGAAAGTTACCGCCTCCAACACTTTCCTCGGAAGAACAAGAACTAATATTAAAACAAGCCTCGGTGGAATAAAAACAATCGAGTATATTATTCATTCCGTTACCCTTAATGACAATGATCTCTATTGCCGTTCATTCGGAAAGAGTAATGTGAAATTACTAAACATGATCACTACAAAATATAACGTAGCTGACTTCGCATTACTGCAAAAAAACTATCTGCTCCTAAAAGAGATTGAACTGACAACACAAAATCTTTTTGATCAGAATTCCTCGCAACTTTCGAATGAAGACTCAAAGAAAGAATTGTTAAATAAGATATTACCTAAGAAATGTAGCAACCTTCAAGAGATACTTCTTGAAAATATCAGGTTATTCAATTCACTTGTAAAGCTTGACTAGTTTTCAATATTGATTTATTTCCTTATATTCAGCTGACAGATTAGATGAGGAATTATAATGAGTAAATCTAAAATCACCGATACTACGATAGAAGCATTGACGAGAAACTTCTATAAGGAATCGCAAAAGTACGGCTTTAGTTACGAAGACTATTTGAAGTTTGTTAACTTTCTTCTTGATTTCGCAATAACACAAAAACAACAAGACTCGGAAGGGGAGGCTCCTCGGAAGAAAAATATATACGACCAGATAATAACTGAACTCCCGATTAAAACAGACAGAATAGCTATTCGTGAATTCGATAAGGTTAATGACCGAATACTTTTCGAAAAATGGAGCGAAGACAAGTCCGGGAGACATTTCCTCTTATCCTCAATTACCGCCCACTACATTTCCGTAAATGAATTACTTAGCGATAAAAAGCACAAACTCGGGACAATAACTTTGCTTGACGGAACTCCGATCGGCTTGATGGGTTTTCTCAATTGGGATTCCACTCAGGGGAAAGCTGAACTTCGTAAATTGATTGCTTCCGAAGAATTCAGAGGACGCGGCTACGCTAAGGAGGCGGCCAAACTTTGGATAAATTACGGGAAGACAATTTTACAATTGAAGAAAATTTATTTGCATACGCTTGATACGAATATCAGAAATATCAGACTTAACGAGGAATTAGGATTTGCCGTCGAAGGCATTCTCCGTAACGAAATTAAGATCGACGGAGAATACCAAGACGTTTTAAGAATGGGAATACTATTCGAATAACTTAGTCATCCAAATGGTCGAGTAAATCTTCTTTCTTATCTTGCGATAGCTCAGCTTCCGTTTTGAAAGACTGAAGAGTTACATCGACTTGTTGTATCAATTTCTTTTTATAGTATTTCGGCGCAAAGATGGATCCGTCAAGCATATACAATCTCTTAGTCGCTTCGTCGTAAAATGTATAGCTAACAAAAGGGCCACCACCTGTTTTATCGTTGAATCTCCAGAAACCTTCAGTCATTAGAGCATATCTTCCCTGGAAGTTCACTTCTTTTGTTTTCGGTTTCGGTTCCGCTATTTCAACATAAGCTTTATTATCACTTGTTGTGTAATATTTCCCGGTCATTCTGTTTCTTATGGCATAGATAGAATCCGCGTTGAGATAAGCCGGAGTAACATTATCTACCCATTTCACAAAAAGCCATCTCTCCATACCGGTGTTTACAGCTCTTCTTAACCAAACAAAATTGTCTTCAGGTTTATCCATCGCCAAAAGGAAATCAGCCTGTACATACATTATCCAACCGTGATCATTGAGTAATTTGGCTTCAATTTCTTTTCGCTCGTATTTGGCGTTATATAAACTCTTAAATAGACGCTTGTTGGAAATACTTTGGAAATAGTACAATAAATCCTCATGCCCACCTAAAATTTTCATTTTCAGTTTTTCCAAAGTCGGCGCGGTAAGGAACATAACCAACTGATTATTTGCCCAAAGATTATATTTATTGAAAACATACGCGCTGTCTGTCTCAACCAATGAGAGAACATCCGGAGTGAGTGCTTTTTTGATATATTGAGCTACTGTGGAATTACCATCCAAAGGAGCCAGGAATACAATATTCTTTTTTCTTTTTAGTTTCCCCAACTCACTATAGTTTCTTCTTTTTATAGAAAAAAGATTTTCCGGTTGAGGTGTGTAAATAACTTTTTCAAAGACTTGTAAAAGAACACCTTCCAATTCATAAAAATCGGAAGAATCGGCAACAATAATAATTTCATCTTCAATTCCGATGGCATCACGCTTACCACCACAACTTGTAAACAAGACAGAGGAGATTGCTATTGCAGATAATAAAAATACAGTAGTAAAAAGTTTTTTATTCATTTTTCCCGCGAATTAATTTTTGATGTTTATACAACGCTATTTACTCATGGTTTCATCTAGAGCGGAATGTTTGGAATTACCAAACTTATACCCGGCATAAAAAGATAATAAAGAAGAGCCATTGTCAGACATACTGATACCGGAATCGACAAATTGTCGTCAGTCCATCCATATGCCAAATTCTCCGCTATAGCTCCAACAGCTACGGCAGCAAAGCCAATCAAATACTCAACTAAACTACCTTCCACTTTGGGAGTGAAGAGAATAACAATAGAGCCGGTTACAAAGAAGGCCAATGTTCCTTCGAGGCTTTTTCTTAAAAACTTGTGCTTTCCGAATTTCCTTCCGATTAAAGCGGCAAATATATCCCCGATAATTAGGACGGCAATTGCCGGAATAACAAATAGTTTTGGAAAAAAGAGAATAACCAATGTAGCAGCCAACAAAACATAAGTTGCTCCGCTGAGGTTTTTCTTTTTACTATCCATTTCATGTTTGCGTAACATGAAAGAGAAAACTTTGTAAAATACTTTGCTAAAAGGGGGGAAAAAGTATCTTGTTATATCAACTACAAGAGCAAATATAGTAAAGGGAATAAGCACCGATAGTGCTTGTTCCCTTGTTATAAAATAATATACAATTGGTATCGACAATGAACAAAGATGAATACTTTTTCTTAATAATTCGGTTTTGTAATCAATAGTGCCTTTATCTGTCGCTGCTGTCATCCGTATTTTCAACCTTATTATTGTTTTCAGCCTCTCGTTGATTTTTTTCGTCCATTAGTTTTTGAACGTGATCCGGCACCTCTGTTTCTTTTTCATCCGAGTCACCGTTTTTCTTTACGGGAGGCAATTCTTCTCCGTTAGTTATTTTATCTATCTCTTCGGCATCAAGAATTTCTCTTTCGAGAAGTTCCTTTGATAATTTATGAAGAACTTCGATATTTTCTGTCAGTATCTTTTCGGCACGTTTCATTCCGGAAACAACAATATCTTTTACTTCGGAATCAATAGTTTGCGCGGTAGATTCACTATAATCTTGTTGCTTTGTAATTTCACGACCGAGGAAAATTTCCTCTTCGTTTGAGCCATAAGCCAAAGGCCCGAGTTTTTCACTCATCCCCCATTCGCAAACCATCTTACGAGCAATTTTAGTGGCCTTTTCGATATCATTTCCGGCGCCGGTAGTAAATCTGTTGAAGACAATCTTTTCAGCTGCTCGACCACCTAAAGCGTAAGCAATCATCGCCTCAAGATACTCTTTTGAATATGTATGTTTCTCGTCAACCGGCAAATAAGTAGTAACACCCAAAGCTCGGCCACGAGGAATTATTGTTACTTTATGAACAGGATCAGATTCGGGAATCATTCTTGCGACAAGAACGTGACCTATTTCGTGATAAGCGGTAACTTTCTTCTCCTCTTCGGAGATAATCATACTCTTTCGTTCCATACCCATCATGACTTTATCTTTAGCTTCTTCGAAGTCGGTCATGTCTACTTGTGTCTTATTTTTACGAGCCGCCAATAAAGCTGCTTCGTTAACCATGTTCGCTAATTCCGCGCCTGCTAATCCCGGTGTCCCTTTCGCAAGAGTCTTTAACTTCACATCACTTGCCAAAGGAATTTTTCTAGTATGAACCTTTAGTATTCCTTCTCTTCCTTTAACATCCGGACGATCAACAACAACTTGTCTGTCGAATCTACCGGGACGTAATAAAGCAGGATCCAAAACGTCAGGTCTGTTAGTGGCTGCGATGATAATAACACCGCTATTTTGCTCGAAACCATCCATCTCAACGAGAAGAGCATTTAATGTTTGCTCTCTTTCATCATGGCCACCACCTAATCCGGCGCCTCTATGGCGTCCTACCGCGTCGATCTCATCGATGAAAATTATACAAGGAGCGTTTCGTTTCCCCTGTTCAAAGAGATCACGTACACGACTTGCGCCAACACCCACAAACATCTCAACGAAATCGGCACCACTAATTGAGAAGAACGGAACTCCGGCTTCTCCGGCTACAGCTCTGGCCAATAAAGTTTTACCTGTTCCCGGAGGGCCCAACAACAATACACCTCTCGGTATTTTTCCACCGAGTCTTTGAAATTTGCTAGGTTCCTTGAGAAATTCTATCACTTCTTCCAGTTCCTGTTTAGCTTCATCCGCACCGGCTACATCTTTGAAAGTAACCTTTATCTGCGATTCGGAAATCATTTTGGCTTTGCTCTTTCCGAAATTGAAAATTCCTTTGGAACCGCCACCACCGGTTTGCATCCGTTTCATAAATAGAACCCAAATGCCGATGATCAATATCCAAGGGATAAAACTTAAGAGAACGGTAAGCCATTCGTCCGATTCTTTAACGAAAGTATATTTGATCCCTTTCTCTTTCCAGACTTTGGTTTGCTCCTCAATCAAAGGTTCAACCATAGTAACGGTAAACTTATCTATAGAATTGTTGTTGATAAACTCTTTCTTCTTAAGTGTTCCCTCGAAGATATAGTCGTTAAGATCCTTTTTGGTGATCTTAGCTTCCGCAATTTTATCAGCATTTAACAATTGCTCATAGAGATTGTATGGAATTTCCATGCTCTTGCCGGAACCTTCGTTCATAACTTGCATGAAAATTACAGCGGCGATAATAACTGCTCCCCAACTTAGGGTAGTTCTGATTATCCTTCCCCAATCAAAATCCCCGTTTGGCTTTTGAGAGCCTCCACCGTTTCCTTTTTTTTGATTCGGAGGTCTGTTTTGAGAATTGTTAGACATGTTAAATCTTTTATTTTCCTGATTACCCATAAAACTCTGTTTGCTCCATTATTCACTTAACATGTAGATTGAATTCAGATTACGAAACTTCTGCGCGTAATCCAGCCCATATCCAATTACAAACTGATCGGTTATTTCAAAACCAATATAATCAATTTTTACGTCATATTTAATGCTTTTAGGTTTCACCAATAAAGACGCAAATTTAACGCTGGCAGGTTTAAATTGTTCCAGTAATCTCTGAATATAAGTTAATGATAGACCGCTATCTACAATATCTTCAACAATGATCACGTGTCTTTCATTAATATCGGCATTAAGCTCTTTCAATAATTTTACATTACCACTTGAAATCTTCTCGTCTCCGTAACTGGATAACTTAAAGAAATCCATCTCGCAATGAATATCCACATTTTTCAGAAGATCCGATAAGAACATGAAAGAACCGTTAAGAATACCAATAAAAATCGGGAATTTACCTGAATACTCATCTGAGATCTGTTTTCCCAATTCTTTTACTCTCTCCTGTAATTTCTCTTCCGTAAGGAAGGGGACAAACTTTTCGGTTCCAACGTAAATTACGTCTTCTCCCTCTTTCTTTATCTTACCCATAATCTGCATACTCTCTTTGTTTCTGATGTTATTCTATATCTATTATCTATTCTAAAACCAACAACCCATACAATATCGTTCCGATTTTGCAAAACAAACTGATTTTCTTTTTCTGTTGCCGGCATTTTTTTTTCGGTTAAAAAGTCGGAAATCTTTTTTGTTCCATTCATCCCCAACGGAACGAACTTATCTCCCGATTTCCAGTGTCGTAATATAAAGATATCGGTTAAATTATCCGCAGAAATAAATTCTTCGCCCTCTGATTTCGAATAATCTCTATCATAATCAGGAACTATTTCACAACCGATTTCCTGCTCACCGATAGTTATCTTTTCACCTATCTTCAATTCAAATACTTCTTCATCTTTCGCGACGGATGATTTTACTATGACGATAGAATCACTTTCTCGAACAGCTGTGAGACCATCTCTCAGAATTCCTTTTCTCCCCTTCTGATTCTCCTCAAGCATTCTGATTGTACGATAATCGGAATAATCGAAAGAGTAATCGAGATGCTTTTCCATCGAATAACGCAGAATCTCCGGTAAAAATTCTTTTCCCCATTTTTCTTGATAAGATAAATGAAGCTCAAGCTTATTGTCGGTGAATAGGCAAAACTCTTCGGCTCCCTTTTTAGCGAACAACTCAAGGGAGGCACTTATCCCGCGAAAACGTTCGGAGGTATCGAGCATTGTTTTCTTTACGGATGCGTTAAGATTTTCCTCAACTCCTTTTAACAGAGTATGACGAATATAATTTCGCTGATATTCCTGATCGTTGTTCGTAGCGTCAATTCTATACTCGTTTTTATTCTGCTCAAGATACTTCAGTACTTCCTTTTTGCTTATGCACAAAAGAGGACGCACATATCTTTCCCTTACAACAGGAATTCCCGACAATCCTTTTACACCCGCTCCTTTTATGAAATTCATAAACATTGTCTCGGCGTTATCGTCAAGATTATGCGCGGTTATTATCTTATCGGTTTTTACTTTTTCGAAAGCCTGGTATCTCAGAACGCGAGCGGCTTCTTCGAGAGAGAGTTTGTTTTCCTCTTTGTAGGAAATAACATCAACTCGTACGGAAGAAAAGGGAATGGATAGTTTTTCGCAAAGCTCTTCGCAAAAAAGTTCGTCTCCGTCGGAATCTTTGCCTCGTAATTGATGATTAACATGGAACGCGGAAAGCTCGATCCCAAAGAGTTGCCTGAGCTTAAGAAAAAGAAATAGAGCGAACACCGAATCGGGGCCACCACTTAAGGCAACGCATACTTTATCCCCGCGTTTCAAAAGCCTATGCTCTTCGACAAACTTGATTACCTTTTGCTCAATAGTTTTCATGCGGAAAAATAATGAAATAAAAAGAATAATGTATTTAAACAGAAGAAAGGAAGTTAAAATCCAGACATTTCCCGATACCCGAATCAAACTTCCTTCACATCGCAGCGTAAAAAGCAGTTTATTTTATGCCAAGAATTTCAAATTTTATTATACCTGCCGGTACTTTGGCTTGAACCGTAGTTCCAAGAGCCTGGCCCATTAGAGCTTGTCCAACCGGAGAAGTAACCGCGATTTTCCCTAACTGAAGATTAGCTTCTTCGGGAGAAACCAATACGTAATCGTACTCTTTATTATTATTGAGATTCTTTACCCTAACTTCGGCAAGAATATGAATTTTATCTTTCGGGAAAGTAGCTGTATCTACTATTCTGGCACGGGAAAGTTTCTCTTCCAACTTGCTTATTCTTAATTCCAAAAGACCTTGTTCATCTTTAGCCGCATCATATTCGGCATTCTCAGACAAATCGCCGTGAGCTCTTGCTTCGGCTATTCTTTCGGCCATTCTCTTTCTTCCGTTTATTTTGAGCTCTTTAATCTCGTCTTCTAATTCTTTCAGCCTTTCCTTAGTTAAATACACAAAGTTAGACACGTCTATCACTCCGATATATTATGTAATTTTTACCAATAAAAAAAACCACTGCCTCTGCAGTGGAGTACCAATCTAGTAAAATTTAAATTGCTTTGCAAGTATTGACCTTTTTCTTTCATTTATCTCTATTCGGTTTCGTCAATACGGCATAATCTTTTAAAATCGCAATAGATGCAAACATTTTTCTCCCTCTCCTTCAAACGACTCAAATGGAACTTACCGGCTACTATTCCGTCGACATATTTCCTTATTGCTTCGCTTGCAGACTTGATCCCTTCTTCCGCTTCGGCGCGATAATCTCTTTGTCTTGCACGGGAGAGCTTTATAGGTTGTTTCCCGAATTTCCCTTCCTGATATTTCAGCGAATAGATATACATCTCAGCCGGAATTGTCTCTTTCCCCAACTCCTTATCCAACAATGTCTTAACCGCCGCCAAATAGATTGGAAGCTGAAGTGATATTCCCTCAAGAACTTCATTTGCCGTTGGTTTCTTTCCGCCGAGTTTATAATCGACGACTGATATTTCATTTGTCGTCTCGTCGATATCGATACGATCTATCTTACCACGTAATTTTACTCCGTTTATCTCAACCGGCGCAGGGTAATTCAGTTCCGTGTCCGATTCCGACTTAGCAAGATTTCCGAAGGCGGCTTCGAAGTATTTCGGCTCGAAACCGGACGGATCTTCTCTTTCGGTCGTCAGAAATTTGTAGAGAATCGAGTTCTCTTTCTTCCCTTTAAGACCGAGAATCTTTTCGGCTTCGTAAAAGGCGGAGGGGGAGGATAACGGAGTCTTTTCGATCTTCTTTTCAGCTATTTCGAATAATCGTTCTTTCGCGGCGAAGAATGTCTCATTGTCACATCCGGCCAGCTTTATTCCTTTCTTTTTCATTTCGGAATAGAAGGTGAATAATACCGAATGGATAAGGCTACCGATCTCTATTGCTTCCACCTCTTCGGAGGGTTCTTCCGATACGGATAAACGCAAAACTCTTTCCAAGAAGTATTTGAAGGGGCACTTAGCATATGTTTCCAATTCCGATACTGAATATTGCTTCTCTTTTCTGGCGGAGAGGCTTTCGGTTATTATGTCGTCGCTTTCCGAAAGCATTCCGCTATACTGAAAGCTTTCCCCTTCTCTTCTTCTCTTCTCTATCGCTATTGATTCGCCGATTCTTCGAATCTCTTCCTCCGAAAGGATTTTATCTTTAGCCAAATCTTCACTTTCTATTCTACCACCAATGCTCTTAAGATATTCCTCTTTCGAATAGATTAAGGATTTGTAATCGGTATGATTCTTCTCTCCGATTTCAAATAGGCTCTCGAAATCTTTCATAAATGTGGAGATGGTCAGCTCTTTCCCCTTTTCGGCCAAAGGATAAGTAAGATACAATCCTTTGCTCCAGGTTATTAAAGCCTGATAGAAATGATATCTCTCCTCTGTTTGGTGAAACTGTTCCTTCTTTCGGAAAGAGCCGGAGAAGAAAATCTCGGGACGATACCTGGTCGGGAAATCGCCGTCAATCATTCCGCAGAGGAAAAGGTATTTGAAATTCAATCCCCTGATTTCGTTAACGCTCGTTACAAGAACCCCGTAGCCGGAACGCTCTTTTGTGTTGAAGCGGGCCCACTTGGATGAGGTTCTTATCTGCTCTAGAAAGAAACGGATAGAGAACTTCTTATCGCGGCCATATTCTTTGGCCATCAGGGAGAAGATCTCATCGGAGGTTTCGAGCAAGGTGGTTAACGCTTTTATATTCTTCTCTTCGTGTCCGTAAGATTCCTCAAGAACCGATTCGTGAATCCCCAATTGGGAGATAAGCTTTTCGAGCATGCGGGGAAATTCCGCCACACCGATCTTTTTCTCGAACGGTTTAAGCAAAGAGGCTATTGTCTCGATATCTTCCGATGCTTTTTCGTAAGCACGTCTCTTTCGTTCGGTTTCGTATTCTTCCGATTCGTCGGAGCCGAGATCGCGCAACGCGAATTGGAGCTTTAGTTTCCAGTTCTCTTTTCCGATAACTATCTTCAAATCGGAGGCGACACGCAAAAGATTGTTTGCGTCGATCCCCTTTATCTTTATGAATCCGCTACTAAGGGCGCGGAATATTTCTTTGTAATAATAATCGCTCTCCAAGATTTCGAGGAAGCTGATAACCGCCGTGACCGGTGTGGTTCTGTCGAGTGAGATTCTGTCGGTCAGGTTCATCGGGATTCCGTAAACCGAAAAGAGATCCCGAAAGATACCGGAATAGGATGGAATCAAATTAGCGGCAACACATATCTCGCTCGGTTCCGCTTTCCCTTCCAAAATAAGCTTCTTAATCTCTTTGGCTATCTGCTCAATCTCTTTTTCGCGGGAAGGAGCTACAATTTTCGTTATCCGTTCTTTGTAAGCAGATATCTTTTCGCCGGTGGTTACACGGAATAGCTTCTCCTTAACGGCAGATTTGAATCTTTCGTCGTAATCTACCGAGGCGTCTCTGATCGGAGCAAATCCTCTCGCGGTAAATCCTTCGTAGGCTTTATCGAGATGGGAAAAGATCAACGGATTATATTGGAAATAATCGAAGTTAAGGAAGAGCTTTTTCCCGTCGAGCATTGCAAGACGATCTGTTATCTTTATTTCGGGAGAGGTGAATTGATCGAATCCGTTAAATATGATTGTATCGACTTCGTTATATAATTTATCGAACGCGGCACGGAACTGGTCTTCGGAGCTAAGTAGAAGTTCCCGATAAATGTCCCCAATATCATAGGCGTTAAGCTCTCCGCATCTTTTGAGGTATTCCTCGTATATTCCTGCGATATCTTCCGATTTGATTCTTTCGTGTCCTTCCAGCTTCTCCCCTTCGCGGCGAAGATCATCGGGAGAGATGCCATTCTCTTTGTATTTATTGATTACGTTCTTGATCCTATCGAGGGTTCCGAAAGGGAGTCCGTGACGATAGGCGGCAAAGTATTTCAGCTCTTTTTTTGCGGCGCTTTGCTTGATAAAGACCACCGAAGCCGCCTCGCTGAGAGAGTTAAAGGGTTTTATTGCCGAAAGAAGGTTCGTAGATAAGGTACCGAGTGTTTCGATATTTATTTTAGTTATCACCTTTCCGGGAGCGGAGGAGATAATCCTCTTTTTGGTAATACGGGCTTTTCTGTTTGTAGGAACAACAAGGAGTATCTTACCGAATTCCCCTTTCGCCAAAGAATCCCCGATAATGGAATCGAGATTTACCGAATCGACTTTTGCTTTTGATAATATCATTTGCTTCCCGGAATAATAACGGATGGAAATATTCTAATCTCTTAATCAGGCAATTATAAGAACTTTAGGGGAATTAACAAAGCGGATGGATGTTTTGCAGTGTATTCCTTTCGAAATCCGCCAAACAGGCATGCCTCTCCTCCGGAGCTACGGGGTTATATTTCACACTGGTTACTGCAAGATTTTGGGCTGCCGGCCCTTTTTCCCGGTTGTTAATTACTTCCACTCTGCCACTCAATCTAAACCAGCTAACAGTTGCGCATAGTGAAATGTAATCGGCGCATTGTCGGATGGAACTTGCGCATAGAGAAATGTAAACAGCGCATGGACGGATGGAACTTGCGCATAGCGAAATGTAATCTGCGCATTGACGGATGGAACTTGCGCATTGCGAAATGTAATCTCCGCATTGTCAAATGGAACTTGCGCATTGCGAAATGTAATCGGCGCATGGACGGATGGAACTCGCGCATAGCGAAATGTAAACTGCGCATTGACGAATGGAACTTGCGCATTGCGAAATGTAATCGGCGCATGGACGGATGGAACTCGCGCATAGCGAAATGTAAACTGCGCATTGACGAATGGAACTTGCGCATTGCGAAATGTAATCGGCGCATGGACGGATGGAACTCGCGCATAGAGAAATGTAATCTGCGCATGGACGGATGGAACTTGCGCAGAGCGAAATGTAATCTGCGCATTGACAAATGGAACTTGCGCATAGTGAAATGTAAACTGCGCATTGACGAATGGAACTTGCGCATTGCGAAATGTAATCGGCGCATTGACAAATAGAACTTGCGCAGAGCGAAATGTAATTGTGACATTGCCGAATGGAATTTGCGAGAAGTGGAGGGTAGTTGGGGCGGATTTTTGGGGATTTAGGGAGAGGTTAACCACTGAGGTCGCAGAGAGCACTGAGGAGGGGGAAATTATTTCCACATTTTACTTATACTTTTCTTCCGGAAATTATTTTTCCCCAATATAATACTTCAATTATTCTTCACATGACTCAGAAATATCTACTATTTCCCATAATCCACATTCTTTGAATTCGTTTTTATAATTATCCTTATGCACCGCCATACAGAGTAGGTATTTAGGACGACTCATTCCAACATGCGCCATTTTTAGCGCTTCTTTTATGTAAGTATCTTTATTAGTCTTCGATTTAGAATATGGAATTCCATGTAATTGTTTTTTGATAGCAGTACTCTCGTATTTTTTTTGATAATATGTTTCCAAATACAGTGTTGCCGTATGAGTTTCTCCTTTCACTTTGTGAATATTTGCAACTTCTATACAAATATCCTTATCCGCTTCCCACTTATAAATATTGTTATTTTCAACAACATCATCGGGAATACAACAATCCTCATCTTCGTTAGTTAGAAAGGAATTAATCTTTGTATTGCTTGGATTGAATTCAAATAGATCTTTCAAGTCATTCTTTATGTATTCGCAAATTTCATTAAGAACTACCATGTTATATGAAGATGAATTTTGTATTTCTCGACTCCATTTAGCCAATTTGGCTCTTAACTCTGAATAAGCATCAGGAGCTTTTGTATTAAATTCGTTGCAAAAGGATGTTTTTGTATAGGATATTTCTTTCCCTTTTGAATTTCTTTTAATGTTATCCAAACGAAGGACATGCAAAAATGCTTCAATTATCTTATCGGAATATTCTTTTACGCTACATTTGTCTCTTTTTACAATAAAGCTCTTCAGAGCCTCATAATTTACTTTTGCTTTCTTTGCGACATCTTTTCTGTAATTTCCCAAATACTGTTGAATTGTAATTTTCTTTGACTCTTTATCCTTTTCTCCAACCCAACCAATCGCTTTTATTTTTTTCTTTTCACGTTGAGATATTTCCCAAATCGTAAGTTCTTCTCCTTTATAGAATGTTTTTCTTGTTGTTAGTAACTCACAAAATCTGGGAAGAACTTTTTGCGGATTATCATAGACCAGCATGATTGGCTGCAAGGATTTTATTTCATCGTTCCCTTTAAGATCGGCATTCGATTCGTCACATACTGTTCTGAGAATTTTAGCAATATTTTCTCCGAAGCGCATGCTCCCGGTTATTTTGAGGGGATCTTCGGGTTCCCATATTTTCTTTTCACTTACATTATTGTAAATAGCTTGATGTGGATCTCCGAATCTTTGAATAATGGTTTTCTCTTTATCAAATAACTTCTCCAAGATATTCAACTGGTCTTGATTAGTATCTTGCATCTCGTCGATGAATACGTATTTGAATCTTTCACAAAACGCTTTAATTAACTCAGAATTTTCATTTATGTATTTTGTTCCATACACATAAGCATCGTCATATTTTATGCATCCGACTTGTATTGTGCTCTCACGAAATTTGAGTAATGTATTATATTTTAGCTTTGCAGCCTCTGTTGTGGAATTACTCTTCAGAAATAAAACCTCTTTGCTTTTTGAATAATAAACAATTTTCTTATCCTTGAATACCAAGCGAAACAATAAATCAATTGCATTGTTGTTTTTTTCTTCCGTTGTGAATTCATCTTTTTTATTATATTCAGTCCCCTTTTGGTATAGATAGTTTTTTAACTTCCCATTGCTTTCATCATACCATTCTAAAGAATTATAAAAACTTTTAGCCTCATTTTTATACTTATCGTTATCTATTTTGTAAATCTTTTTATTATACTTCTTCAACACAAAGGGAATAGCCAAGAATTTATCCACAAAGGACTGAATCGTACCAAAATGGTTAGGATATTTGAATAAGACCTCCGCTTTACTACCCAGTTTTTCTTTTATCTCATCAATAGCGACATTTGTATGAGTTAAAACGCAGATACCCCTATTATTATCCAAAGGCATTCTGTTAGCCAAGATTAAGAGCTTCGCAAGAAGAGTTGTTGTTTTTCCACTACCGGGACAAGCCTCAATATCTTTGGATTCGTTGCATTTAATAATCTTGATTTTCTCATCATCGAAGAAGCAATCTTTTGGCAGAAGGACCTGTGACGCATTTTCGATTTCCTTAGCATTAGCAAAATCATCTTTCATCTTATTCGTCTCCTCCCTTCGGTTCTGTTACGTAATATATTGCATCACAGATATATTTTAGCTTCTCATCCTCTACTATCTTAGATTTCAAATCATCTTTATTACTGTGTGATAATAATTCCGCCAAACATTGAGCAGTTACCGCTTTGGATATTTTCCCTTCATTTAATGGTTTGAATAGATCGTAGGAATTTATTTCTTTATCCTTTTTAATTGATTCGACTATTTCCTTCAATTCATTCTTCCCAAAATTCTTTTGCTCGTTATTCTTGAGTTCTTTCGCCATATCAGTAGCCTGTTCTAGATAGGGAGCTAAACAACTGCAGGCTAATTCATATTCTAAAGTCCATTGAGGCGAAATAAATATCTTATTATTTTGATCATTGTTTCTTTCCTTGATAGATTTCGTCCTACACTCTCGAATTGACTTTATCATTTCTTCGGTTATTTCTTTTTTACATTGTTCAATTTCTTTCTCTATCTTTTCCATTATTTTTCCATCGGAAAATCGCTCAACCGTTTTATTGCTTTTAATCAAATCTTTTAACGCTGTTTCGGAAAAACTAGGAATATTCTTTACATTTTCCCAATCTACTTCCGTAGTTATTCCTTTAAACTGTGAGATATTATCCTCATCAATTATCCAGATATTTTTCCTCTCATTCTCTTCATTATAATATTCAATACTTCTCACATCCAAATCTGAAATTATCGCTACATGAATCCCGAGCCATTCTTCTTTTTGAGCGTCCTTTTTTCTTAAGAATATCTTAGCGTATCTTTTGAATGCAGTACTTCCCACATTTACAATAGAAACCCCATAGTGATGGAGAGGTCGGTCAATTATTTCGGCAATTGTAGGCAACAGTAGGTTTTCCGCATCTCCTTCCACGATTATTACTCCTCTCGCAAAAAAGAGATTTGCTTTAGTAGCGTCAAGAAATCTTTTTAAGAAGAGATAATCTCCTTCTTCTAGTTGAGTATGTTCATGCCCCATAGAGAAAACGCCCCCTTCCTTTCGGCATATTATCAAGCTTTCCAAATCGATCTTTGAGGCAAGAGTAGTGCTATGAGTTGTTAAAATACATTGTCCGTATTCTTTTTTCTTCCTTTGAATAAAATCAATTACTCTAAGCTGATATTGAGGATGAAGATGAGCTTCCAATTCTTCAATTAATGTTAGTTTTAATCCAGCTTTCTTTTCTTTCAGATGTAACAATTCTGCGGCAATACATAATAGATTTAGAGAACCCAAACCAGATTTATTATCCTCTAATATGAGGTTCAAATCTTTTAAAATATCTGTCAGCTCACTATCTTCTATGGATATAGTTGGTTTTCTTTCTTCATCTTTAAATAAAAAATCTTTGGTAAGAAAATCGACAATGTCTTTCTTTACTTTTCCCCCTTTTTCATTTTCATCGAAATATTGCTCAACGTTCTTTTGATATTTCTGATATTCCTCTTCCAACTCGTGAGGTATTCTATTACCAGTATCATCTTTGTGATTTCCGAATATTTCGAGACTCTTAAGAATTTGGGCTAATCGGGATCTATTTCCGTTTGTCATTTCCGTTAAGGCATCTCTCAGAGGTTTAAGATAAATAACTCTTAAAAGATTTCTGGCTTCCCCTTCCATGTAGCTTCCATCCTGATCCATTCCGGCTCTGAAAGTCGGATAAATACGATTATCTTTTCTTTTTGCATATAGCCAGACTTTTAACTTATACTCTTCATCTTTATTAAATCCGATCCATTCCAGAAAATGTCCTGCTTCGGCATCGTCAAATCCAGAGAAGGTACACTCGATTTTAAGTTCCTCTGTTCTTTTAGCACCCGGAGACTTTTCCTTGAAGAAATCTTTGTCATCAAGTTGAATATATTCCAAACTTTGTGTTTTCAAGACATATCTTATTGCATCGATGATAGCAGTTTTCCCGGAATCATTTTCCCCAACAAGTACATTAACACCATCATTAAACTGCACTTCCAAACCGGGCTTTGCTGTTTCGAATTTTTCACCATTGATTCCGTATCTGCGGAAATTCCACAATTTTATTATTTTCAGATACATATTGATTCCTCACATGCTTAATACTATTAAACACGATTAACTTAGAGTTTTCGATTACCACAATTACATTTACTCTTTAAACTAATTATTAAGAAGAATAAAGTACAGACTAGAATTTATGTTAGTGTCATTTTCCATTTTTATCAGTAAAGTTTCTTTTCGTTTATCTTAATTTTTCTTTCGAACAAATTTCTTTTTGGTGTTGTTAAAGGGGTGTAAATTATCGGATCGGGGTAAGGGTAAATTAAAGTTCTAACTAGTAATTACGATTTTTAATATATTGCGTCAGTTATTTTTGGAAATTCCGAGTGAGGTAACAATGTTCAAGAAAGTTCTTTTGTTGGTATTGGTTTTACCGATGATAAATATATATTCGCAGCGTATCGGGGAGATGGCGCCGGAGAAGAAACCGGGGGTCTTTCCTAATAATTCATGGGGAATGAATATTATGTTCAGCGAAGGGGGGATCGGTTTGGGAACCTTCTATCGTTATTCATTTTCGCAAAAGGTAACCGGAATACTCGATTTGTCGATGTCGGAATCGAAGGATGACAGGGAGTTCGAGTATATTAATCCTTATACGGGGCAATCGTTTATTGCGGGAAAGAAGAACAGGGTTTTTGTGCTTCCTTTGAGTTTGGGAGTTCAGTATAGGATATTCGAAGGATCGTTGACCGATAATTTGCGTCCTTATATCAGCGCGGGGGCAGGGCCGACGATGGTGATGACTACTCCTTACGAGAAGGAATTTTTTAACGCTTTCGGAGACGCAAAGACTTATTACGCTTTGGGAGCTTATGTTGGCTTCGGCGCGAATTTCGGTCTGAGCAAGAAGAGTTTGATCGGCTTGAATGTGAAGTATCATTACATGCGTCTTTTCAACGGCGGGGTTGAAAATATGGAGATGAAGAAGCGCGAGCAACTCGGCGGATTTTATTTAACACTAAGTATCGGTGTGATGTATTAAGTTTTTAAGGCCGATTTGATTCTTTTTCATGTTAAATCGGCTTTTCTTTTCGAAACCTTCCTCAAATTGTTTTCTTAAAATCTCTATTTTCATTATTATTCAAAACATACCATTACTATATTTATCAACTAAATTCAGAGAATGATGAAAAGACTAGTAACCATTCTATTTATGCTAACATTTTGTACAAGGTTTTCAGTGGCACAGAATTATTCTACTCAGCAGCTTTATGATAGTTACGATAACTACAAGGAAAGATCGATTGACGACAAGCGATTTAACCACGACACTCTGAAGGCGTATCTCGAGAAATATAAGATTCACGATCTTTACGAGATGGAGACTGTAGGTGAATCGATGGACGGACGAGAGATTTATATGTTTAAGTTCGGCAACGGTCCTACAAAGATTTTCACATGGTCTCAGATGCACGGGGACGAATCGACGGCGACAATGGCTTTATTGGATCTTTTGAAGTTTTTCGAGAGAGACGATCAGTTTAACGAGATAAGAAAAAACATACTCGAAAAGACTACAATTTATGTTGTTCCGATGCTTAATCCGGACGGAGCGGAAAGGTACGACAGAAGAAACGCTTTGGATATTGATCTTAATCGTGACGCTTTAAGACTTCAGGCGCCGGAATCGAGAATTTTGAAAGGGTTAAGAGATTCCTTGAAGCCTCAATTCGGTTTTAATCTTCATGATCAGGCAACACGTTACACCTCCGGTTATACACATCGTTGCGCTTCGATAGCGTTTCTTGCGCCGGCTTATAACGTAGCTAAGGATATAAATGATGTTCGCGGAAATACAATGAAAGTGATTGTAAATATGCATGATGAGCTTTCGAGATATATTCCGGGGCATATAGCAAAATATGACGATGAGTTCGAACCGAGAGCTTTCGGGGATAATTTCATGAAATGGGGTACCAGTTCGGTATTGATAGAATCGGGTGGTTGGAAGAATAATTACGAGAAGCAGTTTATTCGTAAGCTTAATTTCCTCGGATTGCTTGTAGGTTATCAATCGATAGCCAACGGGTATTACGAGAATGCAGATTTGGCTACTTACAACAATATTCCGGAAAATAAAAAGCGTTTGTTCGATCTTTTGTTGAGAAATCTTACAGTTGAATACAAAGGGAAAGATTACGTGGTTGATTTGGGAATTAATCAGGTTGAAACTCCGACGAGCAACAATCGTGACGATTATTTCCGTGGAGTTATTGATGACATAGGGGATCTTTCTACGTTTTACGGATATGACGAGGTGGATTGTACCGGCTTAACCGTATCACCTGGCAAGATATCGGAAGTGGAATATTCTTCGATTGATGAGATAAAAGAGCTAGATTTCTTCGAATTGTACGAAAAAGGTGTTACACATGTAAAACTTAATGACATTAATCAAAATAAAAAGTTTACATATTTGCCGATAAATGTTATATTGAACGGAAAGAAAGTTGATAACGCCATAAATGTAGGGAAAACAGCGAATCTGGTAATACGTGAGGGCGAAAAAATCAGATTTGTAATCGTTAACGGCTTTCTGATTGATCTCGTCAGCAAAAAGACTACTCTTCAAAATACTCTGATCTTTCGCTGATATTATTAGCAACTAATAATATTAGAGGCTGAAAGATGCCAAAAAATATTACTATTATAGAAGGCGCGCAGCCAAACGAGGCGCGCGTCGATTTTGAGCGAGAGGCACTACCCCATCTCGATATCCTCTACCGCTACGCGCTACGGTTGACCGGCAACCAGGAGGACGCTTACGACATCGTCCAGGAAACCTACTTAAAAGCTTACAGATTTTTCGACAAATTCGAACGTGGAACTAATTGTCGCGCTTGGCTGTTTCGGATAATGAAGAACACATTCATCAATGAATACCATCGAAGCAAGAAACTTCAGTCGAATGTGGATTACGATGACATACAGAATTTTTACGAATCGATAAAAGCGACAGAAGTAAAGACAAAGCATACCGTATGTGACGGTTTGGGCAGTTTGATGAATGATGAAATAACGAGCGCGCTGAATAAGTTGCCCGATGATTTCAAGACAGTAGTAATACTAAGTGATATAGAGGGGCTTTCATATGATGAAATATCCGCTTTTATTGACGTTCCGGTGGGAACAGTAAGAAGCCGCCTACACAGGGCGAGAAAAATGTTATACGCAATACTCTATTTATACGGACAAGAAAAAGGACTAATCAATGAATCATGAAATGCAATTAACGGGAGAGTACCAAAATTGAGTTCTAATATTCTTGAAGAAATTACTTCGTACGTAGATCGCGAAGTAAAAGATCCTGATGCCGAAGAGAGAATAAGAGAATTACTGGAAGTTGATCCCGAGCTAAGGAAGGAATACCAAATTCAAAGTAGCGTAAAGAATCTATTACGTGAACGTTTTTCCGAGGGGAATACTCCCCCGAAATTACGGGAAGAAATTTTAAGCTTGACCAGTAGGAAAGAAGAGAAAAGAGCTTCGTTATTAGAAGAAAGCTCTATCTTTTTCAGCAAAAATCTCCGATACGCGTTTATTACTTCTTTTGTGGTATTACTGTTAATACCGTTATTAGCCCACAAAAAGATATTTCCGAATTCGAGTTTCGTGGAAATCGCCGAGCTTCATACCCCATTTACCGATGAGGCGGCCTTAGAGTTCGAAAAGATATTGGAATCCGCCACCACAAAGTCGCAAAGTTTCGCACGTGAAGCCCTCACCCCGGCGAAAGATAGTGACTTAATGATTTCCGATATTTATTTGATTTCCCGAACCGAAAAAAAAGGAATCACAAAAGCTCTTTATAAGAACAGTACCAATGATTATTTCTATCTCTCAACTGTTCCTACAGAGCTACTCCTCGAAAGAGAAACCGTTTTCGCCAAAGAATTGACATCGGCTTTAACCGAAAAACCTTTTGTAAAACATAAGCTTGATGATTATTTTCAGTATCTTTGGCATGAAGGAAATAACGTATATATGTTATATTCCGACGCAAAAGAAGAGTATATTGAAGAAATTATTATTAACAAATTAGAATAGCATGATAAACATTAAGAAGATTGTAGTACCTACGGACTTCAGTCGATTATCATTAACAGCCTTGGATTACGCGTTGGATATCGCGGAACATTGGGGCGCCTCTATATCAATTGTTCATGTAATCGACGAAAAGCCTCCGGTCTTGGGAATAGGATCCTTGAAGTTATCCGAAGAAGAATACTCGGCAACGATAAAAAAAGAAGCCGAGAATAAGATGGAAAATCTCCTTGAGGAATACAGCGAAAAAAGGAAGATTAGAATGGAAGGAGAAATCCTAACCGGTTTGGATTATCAGGAAATAAGTGATTATTCCGAGGTAGTGGAAGCGGATATGATAATTATAGCAACGCACGGAAGAACAGGAGTATTACATACATTACTGGGAAGTGTTGCTGAGAAGATTATCAGATATTGTAAAATACCTGTTTTGGTAACTACTCCATCTCAGGAAGATACAGAGAATTAATATATTGCAATAAGGATAATTCTTTTTTACATTTGGCTTTGTATTTTTTTAACCTAAAACCAGTAAAGGTGGTGAGTAATTTGGTAGGCATTATTCTTCAGGATAACGAAAACATCGATAAGGCTCTTAAACGCTTCAAAAAGAAGTATGAAAGATCCGGTGTTCTCAAAGAATTCAAGAAGCGTACCTTCTTCGTTAAACCTTCCGTTGAAAACAGAATGGAACGAATTAAGGCTAAGCGAAGAGCTGCAAAAGACAGAAGACGTTAAGCAGAAATTGATAAAAAACCCCTACTCAAAGGGGTTTTTTTTATTTTAAAAATAATATTTCTCGAAGTGAGCGGTAATTTTGTTGAATGCGTCGTCAACAGTATCGCAGAAGTCGAAGAGATTGAGATCGGTTTCACTAATTACCCCGAACTCAATAAGCTTATCGAAATTAAGAATATGTTTCCAAAATTCTTTTCCGTAAACAATAATCTTCATTTCTTTTTTGATTTTCTCGGTTTGTTGTAAAGTAAGAACTTCCATTAGCTCGTCCATTGTGCCGAATCCACCGGGGAAAACGATTAAGGCTTTTGCCAGATAAACAAACCAGAATTTACGCATAAAGAAATAATGGAACTCAAATGCGTTTTCGGGCTCAACATATTTATTAACAAATTGCTCGAATGGAATACTGATATTCAAGCCAACGGAAATACCTCCGGCTAACTTAGCCCCTTTGTTAGCGGCTTCCATTATTCCGGGACCGCCACCGCTACAAACGATAAAGCGCTTATGATCAGTTGAGAGCCCCATTGACCATTCCGTTAGTCTCTTGGATAGCTCAACGGCATCTTCGTAATAGCGACTCATCATTAAGGCGACTTCTGCTTGCTTAAGTTTCTTATCGAACTCAGGTCCGCTTTCTCCGCTGCTTTTCAATTCCGCAATTTGTTTTTCGGCATCTTCTTTTGCCAATAAACGTGCGGAACCGAAAAATACAATCGTATCGGCTATTTTGTTTTTCTTAAATCTTGATTGTGGCTCATAAAACTCGGAAAGAATTCTAATCGTTCTCGCGTCCGCTGAATTCAGAAATTCCAAATTATTATAGGCTTTCTCTACTGTAGCTTTCTTATCTGTCATAAAGCCCTCGTACTAATAATTGTAAAAAAACGGACTTGTAAAATATTCATAATTTTCGGAATAGCAATTAAACTTTTGGTAATTTTTACACTTCACCCCTATATTTGCCATTATTTATCGAAATTTTGGAAGAATATGACACGAATACTGCTACTATTGTTACTTATCGCAAATTCTATTTTCGCAAATTCCCCTTTGGGTAATGAGATCGATAGACTATTGTCGGAGATTCCGGCCTCGTCGAATATCGGTGTAATTATCTACAATCCGAACACAAGAGATACCATATACTCATTGAATAGCAGAAAAACTTTGATACCTGCATCCAATACGAAACTCTTCACAACAGCGGTAGCATTGGAATTGATGGGAAATAATTATCGTTTGTCCACTGCCATTACTTCCCAAGATACTGATTTTTCCGACGGAATAATCGACGGAGATTTGTACATCAAGGGTTTCGGAAATCCCACTCTATCAGCGGAGGATATTGATACTCTGGCACAAAAGCTAAAAGAGATGGGAATAAAAAAGATTACGGGAAATATTGTTGGTGACGATTCTTATTTCGACGACATATATACTAGAGATGATTGGATAGTAGGTGAGCACGCCAATGTTCATCTCTCCCCTGTTTCGGCTTTGGCAATTAACAGAAACAGAGTGTTACTTACGTTATACTCGAACAAGGGTTACGGTAAAGAACCTGGTTATTCGGTTATTCCGGATTATCCTTTCGTATCTGTTTCGAACACCGCTGTAATTAGTAAAGGAAGAAGAAATCCGAAAATTCGTTACTCTTTCGATAATAATAAATTTTCTCTAAAGATATCGGGTAAAACAAGAAAAAGAAGCTACGGATTCACATACTCCTTCGACGCTAATAATCCTCCGCTATTCGCGGCATTAGCACTAAGAGACGCTCTTAGAAAGGAAGGAATTGAGATCGAAGGCAAAGCGACAACAGGCATTGCTCCCGAAGCAATGGCCGCAATAGTTGAGAAATGTATCACTGTTGGGAACTTGATTTCGCTAGTAAACAAAAACAGTGATAATTACCTGGCAGAGTCTTTGTTCAAATCTCTAGGTGCGTATTACAGCGGAGAACAGGGAAACTCATTTTACGCGACACAAGCTGTTCTATCGTTTATTAACGAGCATGATATTTTCGTTGACGGAACTTCCATTGTTGACGGGTCAGGAATTTCCCGCTATAATAAAATAACTGTCAATTCCATTTGCGGATTACTGGAAACAGTTTACTTTGACGATAAGATATTCAATACCTTCTACAATTCACTTGCGATCGGAGGAGTTGACGGCACATTAAAAGATCGCTTAAGAAGAGCTCCGGCATACAACAACTTCCACGGAAAGACAGGAACACTTAACGGTGTAACCTCCTTATCAGGATATCTGATTACCAAAAGCGGAGAAGAATTAATTATAAGCATGATAATGGAATTCAAGAAACGGGGAGCGAATTACTACAGAAACATTCAGGATAAGATAGTTGAAGCAGTTGCCGAAGGGCTATAAAAAAAGCCCGTTTAAGAACGGGCTTCATAAAAAACTTATATTCGATATTATTTCTTTTCTTCAACAGGTGCTTGTTGAGGCGCTTCGGGAACAGCCATTTCAGTAGGGACACCCTGGCTCCTTGAACTCTGAATAATACTTTCCATTTCTTCCGGTGTTCTTTCCGGACTAACAAAAAGTAAATTAATAAGTAAAGAGAGTACAATTAAAGCCCCGCCTAACCACCAAGTAGCTTTACTTAGGAAATCGGCAGTTCTTCTAGAACCGAACATAGTTCCCATGCCACCGCCAGCTGTAATACCGGCTAAACCACCACCTTTACTGGACTGAAGCAAAATTACTATAACAAGAAATATTGCAACTATCACGGAAATAGTAATAAAAAGGGAATACATAATTTTCTCCTAAGAAGATAAATTGTAGCGGGGGAGGGATTCGAACCCCCGACACGCGGATTATGATTCCGCTGCTCTAACCTACTGAGCTACCCCGCCACGTCCTGAAAAAACAGATTACAAATATATATCAAGATTTCAATAACGTCAAGTAACAAGTGGAAAAATTTTTATCAAATGTTTTCTAAGCAATATTCTCCGAACGCCTTCTTAGCAGATAGACAAAAATCGGAGCACCGAATAAAGCGGTAACTGATCCAACCGGTAATTCGGCAGGAGCGATTACGGTTCGCGCCAAAGTATCTGCCAAAACAAGGAATGCCGCTCCCGCGAAAAAAGATGAGGGAATAACAATACGATTATCGATTCCAAAAACCAATCTGCAAAGATGTGGAATCAGTAAACCAACAAATCCGATTATTCCCGTAACCGAAACAATTGCACCAATCATAAGGCTCGAAATAATATAGGCGCCATTTTTAACCCGATTGGTGTTTATTCCAAGATGCCTTGCGCTCTCCTCTCCCATAGCCAAAATATTGAACTTATGGGAATTTACCGAAAGAACAATTAGCAGCAATAAACTCAACGGAAGTAAATACTCAGCAGCATTTGCGTCGGCAATAGAAAGATTACCCACAAGCCAAAAAACTACATTTCGAAGAGAATTATCCAAAAGTGTCATCAGCAAAAGAATAGCGGCGGAGAAGAAAGCTCCTATCATTACTCCACTTAATAGCAAAATATTCGGTTCAATCTCACCGTAACGTCGTCCTAGCATAAAGACGAGAAAAACAACACTGAGTGCTCCCGCAAAAGCAAGCGCCTGGGTTCCGAGAAAACTCATTCCGAGGAAAAAAGAAAGAACCGCTCCGAAAGTACCTCCACTGGAAATTCCTAATATATATGGCTCGGCAAGAGGATTCATCAAAATCGATTGAAATATAGCTCCGGTAATAGACAATCCACCACCTACGGCTACCCCGAGTAAGATACGAGGAAGCCTGATATTGAAAATAATTTGATCGAGTGTGGAATTATCATTCGTGCCAACAAATACGGAAATAATCTCTGAGATCGAGATATCAACACTTCCGACAGAAAGACTCACCAAACAAGCGACAACTGTAATTACTATCAGGAAGAATACTTCCAGAGAATATCTTACGAATTTTACTCTTCCAAAATCTTCCATAAATTATCCACTATTTCGCCTATACCAATATTCGCCGCGGAAGATATATAGAATATCTTATCATCGTATCCGGGGAGTTTCACTTTCTTCAGGTCTTTCAATTCATCTTCAGGCAAAAGATCCAGTTTAGTGAAAGCAACCAAACGTCTCTTTTCCGTCATATTATCGCTAAAGTTTTTCAATTCATTCATAATCGTATTAAATTCCGTCACCGGATCTTCGGTGATACAATCGATAAGAATCAAAAGAATCTTGGTTCTTTCGATATGCTTAAGGAATTTATGCCCGAGCCCTTTCCCTTCGTGAGCTCCTTCGATGATACCGGGAATATCAGCCACTGTAAAGGATTTATAATCGTGGTATTTTACGATTCCGAGATTCGGCTCCAAAGTGGTAAAAGGATAATCGGCGATTTTCGGACGAGCCGCTGAAACGGTTGAAATAAATGTCGATTTTCCGGCATTAGGGAATCCGACAAGTCCGACATCAGCCAGCAATTTTAATTCGAGAACAACTTCTCTCTCTTCCCCTGGCAAGCCTGGTTGCGCATATCGAGGAGCCTGATTTGTGGAGGTTGCAAAATTAGAATTTCCTTTTCCCCCCTTCCCACCTTTCAGAAAAACCTCCTCTTTACCGTCTTCATCCATATCAAGCAGAATTTCACCACTTTCGGCATCTTTAACGATAGTACCAATCGGTACTTTTACAATAACATCTTCTCCGTTTTTACCATCTTTAAGGGAAGTTCCCCCTTTTTGTCCATTATCGGCAATAAACTTTCTATTGTATTTAAAATCGAGTAAAGTATTCAGATTTCTATCGGCGCGGAAAATAATACTTCCGCCCACTCCGCCATTTCCTCCGGCAGGGCCCCCTTTGGGGACATACTTTTCGCGTCTGAAGGCAACAGCTCCTTCGCCACCATCTCCCGACTTAACAAAAATTTTCGAGTAATCAATAAACATAATTATGTACGATCAAAATATTCTAAAATGATTGATTTGAATGTCTTCACTTCCTTAGAGGAAGGGCTGACATGATTTATTTGGCAAATTTCTTCAATAATTCTTTCCGCTTCTTCTTCGGAATCGCATTCGGAAATTCGCTCTATTGTATTTGCAAACTCTTCCATATCATAATCGAAGAGAACTTCGATTATCTTAGTCATTTTTTTATGCTCCAATAATTCCGAGATGTCAACTTCGGCATCCGGAGTAGTTTTCGGTGGAGCGCTCTCTTCTTCGATAACTTCTTCTAATTCTTTCTCTTCCGGCTGAGCAACTGTAAAATCATCTTCATTAAACAAAACCGGTTCATCCGGCTCAGGTTTGAGTTCGGTTTTAGTCCCTTCTTCAACCGATTCGGGTATTTCTTCAAACTCTACAGAACTATCCTCGGGAACAAAATCATCTTCACTTAAGGTTTCGACTTTTTCTGACTGCCATTCGTTAAACTCATCTTCCACTACCATATCTTCCGGAGAAACAGTTTCGAATTTGATATGCACATCCCGGTCATTCGGTTCTGTCTCCTCAACCGGTTCTTCCTTTTTATCAAATGCGTCGAAAACTTCTTCATCCTCGGAGATAACCATTCTTTCATTCGCGAGAGAATCGTCTACTGACAAATCGTTTTCGTTATATTGCACTTCTTCCTTTGCTAATTCCATCGCTTCGGAAAGTGTATCATTGTGTATATGAGTTTCCTCTTCATTATCGGGCAGAAAATCAAATTCCTCTTCCGATTCACCTTGAGGATGATTTTCCTCTTCTGTCTCAGTTACATCAATAACATCATGGTAACTATTCTCCGAAGATTTGAACTGCGAAGTATCAAAGGAAAATGTATGCTCCAACTGCTCATCCGAAATCTCTTCCTCTTCGATTTCTTCTTCGAATATATCTTCTTCTTCAACGGGGATAGACTCTTCCTCAACCTCTTCAACAATTTCTGTAATTTTCGGCTTGGCTGTACATAATATTTCTTCGAAGTCGGAGATCAAATATTTGGAATTCTCGTCACCGGAAAACTTCTCATTCAGTTTTGCAACTAACTCCTCTTGCCCTTTATCGTTCAAAAATAGTTCAACACTCTTTTTAGTAACCCTCTGATTATTAACAACCCCGATATTGAAAAAATCAGCCATTGAACTCAAAGCGGATGAAATTAATGAATTAGGATTCTCGGCGAAGCCCAGAGCATCAATTTTTTTCAAAAGGCTTTCGAATTCTTCCCTGTTTATTCTCTGTATCTTTTTCTTTTCGAAATAAGCATTTATTACATCTCGCAAATACTCGAAATAATAGAGATATTGAAGAATCTGTTTTATTTCCGAAACACTCTTTTCATTTTCTTCCTCAAATACAAACTTCTCCAACGACCAATTGGGTCGTACGATAAAACTTATATTGAAAGAAACAGCGTGCATAATCAACTTACTAATGTAGTCGATTGAGAAACGCTTGGTTCGTTTAATCTCTTCACTCATCAATGAGAAATATTTGTTGATCTTACCACCGGAATAATCAAAAATGGAATTGTGCAAAAGTTTTTGTCGTTCCTCGAAAATGAGGAAATCGATCTCTGCGGAAATATACTTAAGAATAGCCGGATGAATTCCCGCGCGCAGTAATTGTTCGTAAGTAATGAACGTTCCCAGCTTATTGACTTTATTATGATTAAAGTCGAAGATAAATTGAATTTCTCGCTCAAACATAGTAACACTACTTTGTTTTGTTATACAATTCAACATTCCGGATGAAAACACCAACAATGGAATACTAAGTATAGTAAAATGAAATAAAAAAATCCCGATTAAAACAATCGGGATTTTCATTTATATCTAAATAGATAATTTTATTTGCTATAAGTCAGTGTGTTTTGACTTAGCTTTGGCAATAATAAAGTCTCTATTCATACGTGCGATATTCTCGATAGAGATACCTTTAGGACATTCAGCTTCGCAAGCGTAGGTGTTTGTGCAAGCACCGAATCCGAGATCGTCCATAACTTTAACCATTTTCTGAACTCTCTCGTAACGTTCTGTTTGGCCCTGAGGTAACATAGCGTATTGAGAAATCTTCGCGCTCATGAACAACATAGCCGAAGCGTTTTTACAAGATGCAACACAAGCGCCACAACCGATACAAGCAGCAGCATCGAAAGCTACGGCAGCTTCTTCTTTCGGTATTGGAATAGCGTTAGCATCAGGAACACCACCGGTATTAACCGAAATAAAACCACCGGCCTGCATGATTTTATCAAGTCCGGAACGATCGACCATAAGGTCTTTGATAACCGGGAAAGCTTTCGCTCTGAAAGGCTCAACCCAGATTTCATCTCCGTCCTTGAAATTTCTCATATGCAACTGGCATGTAGCGATATTCGGAACTGGTCCGTGAGGATGGCCATTAATGACCAAACCGCAAGTACCGCAAATACCTTCGCGGCAATCACTTTCGAAAGTAATAGGATCTTGTCCGTTCTTTTCGAGGTCGTTATTAATTTCATCCAAAACTTCCAAAAAAGAAGCATCAGGAGAAACAGCAACTTTGTAAGCAACAAAATTCCCTGCTGATTCGGGACCTTTCTGTCGCCAGATTTGCAGAGTTAAGTTCAATTTATCGTTAGTCATTATTTATAACTCCTCGTTGCTAATTCAACATATTCGAACTCAAGTTCTTCTTGATGACGATTCCATTTGCATCCGTCTCCGTATTCCCAAGCAGCAACATGTGCGTATTTTTGGTCATCACGTAATGCTTCCCCTTCGTCTGTCTGGTATTCTTCTCTGAAGTGACCGCCACAAGATTCGTTTCTGTTAAGAGCATCGAGAGCCATTAATTCACCAAGTTCAAGATAATCAACAAGTCGGCCGGCTCTTTCAAGATTCTGGTTAACGCTCATGTCGTCACCGACAACTTTAACGTCTTTCCAGAATACTTCGCGCAATTCTTTTATTTCTTTTATTGCTTCGTTCAATCCTTTTTCGTTTCTACCCATACCGACTTTATTCCACATGATTCTACCTAATTTCTTGTGGATTTCGTCTACTGTCTGAGAACCGTTGATTGAAAGAAGTTTTTTGTGTAAGTCTTTTACTTTACCCGCTTCTTCTTCGAAAGCAGCATTATCTTCGGAAAGCAATTCAGGTTTATCTCCGGCAAGATAATTACCGATTGTATAAGGGATAACGAAATAACCGTCAGCCAAACCTTGCATAAGAGCACTAGCACCAAGTCTGTTGGCACCGTGATCGGAGAAGTTAGCTTCACCCAATACGAAGAGCCCAGGAATAGTTGACATCAAGTTATAATCTACCCAAAGACCACCCATAGTGTAGTGAGGAGCAGGATAGATTTTCATTGGAGTTTTGTAAGGATTATCCCCTGTAATTGTCTCGTATATTTCGAACAAGTTACCATATCTATCTTCGATGACATCAGCACCCAAACGGTTGATCGGATCTTTGAAATCAAGATAAACAGCTTCCTGTCCTTGAGCGCCTCTTCCGTCGTCGAAAGCTTCTTTCGCGCTTCTGGAAGCGATATCACGAGGAGTTAAGTTACCGAAGGAAGGATATTTTCTTTCCAAATAATAATCTCTTTCATCTTCGGGAATATCCTCAGGTTTTCTCATATCACCTTTTTTCTTTGGTACCCAAATTCTACCGTCATTTCTCAAACTCTCACTCATAAGAGTAAGTTTTGACTGACCTTCTCCGTGAACCGGAAGAGCGGTAGGATGGATCTGAGTGAAACAAGGATTTGCGAAATAAGCACCTTTTTTGTGGCATCTCCAAGCGGAAGTAGCGTTACAGTTCATAGCGTTTGTTGAAAGGAAGAATACGTTAGCGTATCCACCGGTAGCAATACAAACAGCGTGAGCGGAATGTTTTTCAACTTCCCCAGTAACCTGATCTCTGGTAATAATACCTTTTGCCACACCGTCAACAACAACCAATTCCAACATCTCTTTACGAGTATATTGTTTTACATTGCCCAAACCAATTTGTCTGTTAAGAGCACTATAAGCACCTAACAATAACTGCTGACCGGTTTGTCCTTTTGCGTAGAAAGTTCTGGAAACCTGCGCACCACCGAAAGAACGGTTATCCAAAAGACCACCATAATCCCTCGCGAAAGGAACACCTTGAGCAACACATTGGTCAATGATGTTGTTACTAACTTCTGCAAGACGATAAACGTTAGCTTCACGAGCTCTGAAATCGCCTCCTTTAACTGTATCGTAAAACAATCTGAAGATTGAGTCACCGTCGTTCTGATAATTTTTTGCGGCGTTAATACCACCTTGAGCAGCAATAGAGTGAGCTCTTCTGGCACTATCATGGAAAGTAAATACTTCCACGTTGTAACCAAGTTCACCTAAAGAAGCTGCGGCAGAAGCACCAGCAAGACCGGTACCCACAACAATAACTTTATATTTTCTTTTGTTGGACGGGTTAACCAGTTTCATATTGAATTTATGATTCGTCCACTTTTCAGATATGTGTCCTTCGGGTATTTTTGCGTCTAAAACTGCCATTAATTACCTCCAAAGAAAAAATAGAAATAGATAGGTATCGAAGCGAATCCTAAAGCAACAATAATCGAATAAGCAGTACCTATTCCTTTAATAAAGGAGAAGTACTTCTTATGATTCCAACCGAAAGTCTGAAACGCACTCTGAAAACCGTGATTTAAATGAAATCCTAACAAAATAACCGCAAGCAAATAAATAACGGAGTAAATAGGGCTTTGGAAAGTCTTTACGATAATATCGTAGTACCCAGCTGAACTACCTTCCGCATGCCCGCCGAAATTGAAAGCGGTCCAAATTGTTGATAGATGAAGAGCTAAGAAAATAAAAACAATGCTACCAGTGTAAATCATTGTTCTTGAGAAAATAGAAGAGTTTTGTGATGAAGCGTTAACCTTGTAAGCAACAGGTCTTGCTTTCTTGTTCCCCCACCAAAGCACATAGGCATTGTAAATGTGAAATACGAATATTGCAACCAGAATAACCTCAACAACTCGAATAACAGGTTTAACAACATCCAGAGTTTCCACATAACCATTAAATGCTTCAGCGCCACCAAATAGGGTCAAATTCCCAACAAGATGGACACAAAGGAAACCAATAAGACAGATTCCTGTAAGGGCCATCACAAACTTTTTCCCAACTGAAGAGTTTAAGCTTCTTAAAAGCCAGCCCATTAAATTCCTCCTAACCTTAATAGTTAATTAAAATAATCAGTAATTAGAAATGTATTTTTCCAGCTAATGAAAAATCACGCGAAGTGAAACGATTTGTAATTAGACAAACGATTCCATTTTCAAAAATAATCTATTTCGCATTGATTTTCAAAAATTACTAATCAGATCAGACTATCTTAATGACTATCAGAGTCATATCGTCGTGCTGTTCGGATTTTCCGGCGAATCTCCGCGCCTCTTCGAAAACCTTGTCAACGATCTCTTGAGCTCCTTTTTCCCTTTCGGATATGACAATTTGAGTGAATCTTTCCTGCCCTAATTCTTCCTTATTTTTATTTGTAGCTTCGGGGAAGCCATCGGTGTAAAAAACAAAAAGATCTCCAATTTCGTAATCAATTGCAACCTCTTCTATCGATTTATTGAAAATAATCCCCTTTTCCAAGCCAAGGGCAAGACCAACAGGTTGCAATAATTTCGAACTTCCGTCTTTTTTTATAATTATCAAAGGATTGTGTCCGGCGCGCGAAAAGCGAAACTTCTTCGAATCCAAATCGAATATTCCGTATAACATTGAAATGAAATTCCCGCGATCCACATTTTCAAAAAACATCGTGTTCATTTGCTTCATTATTTCAGCTGGCGAAAGAATGTTCTTGGCTATTGCTCTGAAAAATCCTTTCGTTAAGGTCATATAGAAAGCGGCCTTTGTTCCTTTGCCCGAAACATCACCGATAATAACCCCAAGTTTATTATCTTCATGAAGCATGAAATCATAATAATCCCCTCCGACTTCATAAGCAGGCAAACATCTTCCGGCAATATCAAGAGTTTCTACTTTTGGACTTTCTTTCGGCAAAAATGATAATTGTACATTTCGCGCTACCTCCAATTCCCCTTGAAGGCGTTGTCTCTCATTGATAAATTCGACGAATTTCGGCCTTATGGAATCATAACTTTCAATATGATTCTTTGTTTTGAGAGAATATAACACATAAATTACCAAGAACAGCAAAACAAGAATCATCGAAATAAGCGGAACAGAATCCAAATAAATTACCGAAAACCCGGTGTGGAATATTTTCATCGATAGTAAGGTAAAGATCAGAACAAAAACATTTGTTTTTATGAAAATGATTCCGAGCAACAACCCGATTCCGAATTGCAAAATAAAATCCAATTCGGCCGGGGTAACATATCCGTTATCCACAATGGCAAAGAATAATGCGGCAATAATAATCAACAGCTGTTTTGATTTTATTCGTTTGGCTATTCCGGATACTGCAAAAAGAAAAACAACTATGACATCCATAAGTATTGAATATAGATTCTGCGCAATCAAATACGGAGCAAACATAGCGTTAAGATTAAGTATGTTTTCTTTCCCTAAAATCTGAAAAGAAATAGAACCTATGTTTCCACTCAGAAAAATCATCAAATACCAAACGGATAAGATGAAAATACCGAATCCTAATCCTTGGAATATTCCCGCCCCGATTTTGGAATGAGTAAAATATCCGTTTCTTAATAAGTCGAATTCAATCAGCTTATCTCCCCATACCTCACGGCAGATTGTTTCACCGACTGCCCAGATAAAAGAAATCATTAAAAAGATAAAACCGGGAGCCAATACTAATCCAACTGCTATTTCGAAGGAAATACTTGTCGGAATTTCCCCAAACATCTCGGCTAGTAATCCGAGCCCCGCCAGAGCGCCCATTGTCAAAGCGAGTTTGAATCCTATTTCGTAGGCTCTAAACTTCTTGAAGGCAATTACAATCATTATAATTATTGAGAGTAAATAGAAAATAATAGCGGAAATTTTCGGGATCTTCGTAAAGGAACTCTCTTCAAGATTATTTTCTATTTTGTAATCTATAGAAAGTTTCGTTAGCAGTCGTCCTTTTATGTTAGTTTCAATCTTTATATCTCTTTGAAAAAGGGAATCGAATGTTTCATACACAAATCTGTAGTCGGTATTTGGTAGGTTCTCGGAGTTGTGCCCTTTTTCTTCCGCATTATCCCCTAATTGTAGAGAAAAACCGAAGGAATCCGATTTTTTCCCCTTTGTACTGTCTGAGATTTCTCTTAACGAATCCTTATATGGAGTAAAAGATTTGATAAATTTCTTTGTGATTTCCCCTGCGACATCCTTCCCTAGCGCAACCAGTTTCATTGAATCAGGGGGAGTAAAATCAAGCTCTACTAATCTTTCCGATAAATCAAATTTTATCCCTAATTCTCCGATGAATTTTTTAACTACTTCTTGTTCGGTTCTCGGCCTTTCTATCTTTTTGGACTTAAACTTGACGTCCCAGAAATAAACAGGCAAATCTTTTCCGATTAAGTCGATACTATTCTTAAACCCTCTCTCAATTTGAATAGATTCATTGAGATCAGCGTTCTCTTTCAACTGAATAGCTATCTCATATTCGGATAGAGTTATTCCGTAATTCTTAGCCAAATCAAGAGATTTTTCTTTTATACCACTATTTCCGAAATTTTTTCCTTCAAGCGCTACTAATGAATTAATACGAGGATACAAATTTATTAGAAGAATAATACCTAATGATAACAATATAACGGAAACTGAGAGTTGTCTTTTATTCATTCTTTACACCAAATTGCAACAAAAACCGGAATTTACAAAAACAAAATATTGAGTATTTATAATAATTCTATTTTGCAAAAAACGAAAGAAATTGTTGACTTAGTCATAATATTTTTGCTACTTTAGAACAGTTTACACTCTAAAGTATCTTCTTCTACTTATTGGCAACTTTAGGTGATTATAAAATCGGATTTCGGAATCATTAGATTCTTTTGAAATATACATTTTATAACTCTGTGCCTTCTCCCTTTTTCTGCGGCATTAATTGATGCGTTTTAATTAACAGTATTGAGGGTAGACCAATGAGAAACATATCAATCACACTTACTGTAATTATCTCTCTAATTCTTTTGATGGCCTTTTCCTACAATCCGGCCGTTAAACCGGCGACATATATCGGTGCAAAAAAATGTAGCATGTGCCATAAAAAGGCCAAAGACGGAGAGCAATTCAAAATCTGGGAAAACAGTAAACACGCTAAGGCCTACAAATCTCTTCAAACCGCCGAAGCAGACGAAATAGCAAAAAAAGCAGGTCATACAACCAAAGCAGCCGAAACCGATGCTTGTTTGGAATGTCACGCAACTGGTTACAATTTTGACGCTTCTCTTTTGGATAAGAAATTCAACGTTGACGATGGTGTTCAATGCGAAACATGCCATGGAGCAGGCTCAAAATACAAATCGAATAAAATTATGAAAGATCGCGCGAAGGCAGTTGAAAACGGTCTGATCGTATTTGAAAATGATGAGGCCATTAAAACAGCTTGCGTGAAATGTCACAACGAAAAGAGCCCGACTTACAAAGCTTTTGATTTTACTAAAAGATGGGCGGAAATTAAGCACAATATTCCTAAGTCATAGTGATAATAATCCGGGATTTCAATGAAAGTGAAAATATTTGCCTTAGTTCTCTTTTTCATCTTTCCGTTGATGATCTTTAGCCAGAATGTAAACGGAAGATTCTCCTCTTCCGTTTACACTTTCGAAAGATTAAACTCCGCAACGGAATCGGAAACTTATTACCGCACTTTTCAAACTCTTATTCTGCGAGTTAATAAGAATAATTTCGCCTTACGTACAAGAATGAATCTGGAAGCAAATCTTTCTAATTCCCTCGATGGAGATCCGAGATTGCGATTTTATAATCTGTATGTTGAAGGCAGAAATCTATTAGGAATAGCAACTGTCAAACTGGGACGACAATCTCTCTTTAGCAGTGTAGCTGGAGGGTTGTACGACGGACTTAATATCAAGCTGAAATATCATGATTATTCTCTCTCCGCTTTTTGCGGAGGAAATGTGCCGGCTTATCAGAAGCTTGAGTTGACTGAAGATTTCGGAGATAACAATGTTATCGGAGCTGAGTTTAGCACTACTGCCCTAAAGAATTTCATTATGGGACTCAGTTACATTAATAAAAATTACAAACCGGAACCTTATACAACCACCCGACTTGACGCTAATCTCGATCCTATTACACTGTTGATTCAGCGAAACTCAAATCAATTCCATTACCTTTCCGGAAAGATCAACTACGAGTTGGATAAAATTATTGATGTCTATTCGAAGCTTGATTACGACATTAATTTCGCGGAAATCTCTAAATTCGAAATCAGTACGAGATATTCTCAAATCGATAAACTCGGAATAAATCTTTACTACAATTTCAGAGAACCTCAAATAAACTATAATTCTATTTTTTCCGTCTTCAATTACGGTAACACACAGGAAATAGAAGGGGGAGTCGATTACGAAATAAATAAAAATTATACTGTTATCGGGAAGTTCGGAAATGTGACTTACGAAGATGAAGAATCTCAGAGACTCACTCTCGGAGTTAATTCCACTTACGGTACTTTTAGCTATAGGAAAACATTTGGTTACGCCGGTGAAATGGACGCTTTCTCAGTTTACACAGCCAAAAGTTACTATGACGGTAAAATTACTCCATCAATCGGACTGGCTTATACTAATTACAAACTATCGGAAGAATCAGAAACAAACAGCATAACCTCTCTTTTGGCAGGATGTAATTTCCGCCCGTGGAAAACAGTTTCGTTCGATCTGCAAACTCAGTATTTCAACAACAAGATATACAAGAATGATTTTCGAGTTCTGTTCAAATTCAATCATTGGTTTAATACTAACTTAGGCGTCTTGTGATATGAAATCTCTAAAATTCTATTATTCGTTTATTCTCTCGCTGGCTCTATATTTTATGCTGGTTGCCTTCACAAGAGCAACATCCGAAGAAGAGCCGGTCGCTAATAATAAAGTAATAAAATTTTCCCACAAAGATCACGTTGAAAATGTAACATGCGGTGAGTGCCATTCTTCGGTTCCGCAAAGTGTTTCTTTGCAAGATCCTCTTTTGCCGAAAAAGGAGAATTGTTCCGAATGTCACGATGTAGAGGATGACAATAACTGCGAAACATGTCACTACGATGATAATTATGAAGCCCTTGTCCAAAAGAAATCCCGTCTGATATTTAATCATAAATTCCATTTGGAAGAGAACAACGATTGCGAAAAGTGCCATTCCGGATTGCAAGATGTTAATTACGCTTTTGAAAGCGACTCAGCATCACCGGCAATGAATATTTGTTACGAATGCCACAATAATAACTCGGTAGCGGCTAATAATTGCGAATCATGCCACATCTCCACCGTTAACCTGTTACCGCAAGATCACAAAACGGCTACATTCTTTGAAAATCATAAATTTAAGGCCACCGGAAATAACGACTGTCAAATGTGTCATGACGAAAACTTCTGCGAAACATGTCACGCTTCAACAACCGGAATGACTGAGACTAACACTAAGGATGATTTCTATTCCCCCTTTGCGCCTCACGATTTCGTTGATAATGCAAAACAGCAACAGATCTCGCGGGTTCATGATTTGAATTATCGATTTACCCATGGAATAGAAGCGAAAGGAAAAACTTCCGAATGTATTACATGCCATCAAACAGAAACATTCTGCGCCGAATGTCATAATGTATCCGGCGGAGATTTCGCGTTGGAGGGATTTCTTCCATCCTCCCACAAAGCTTCAAACTTCACAACTTTCGGTGTGGGGAGCGGTGGCGGAGAACATGCCCGACTCGCAAAGCGTGATATCGAAAGCTGCGCCGCTTGTCACGATACTCAAGGGGCAGATCCGAATTGCATTTTGTGCCATACGGACGCAGACGGAATAAAGGGAACAAATCCCAAAACGCATGAAAGGGGATTTCTGAAAAACGTTAAGGGTGATTGGCATGACGATAAAGGGGCGATTTGCTTCGATTGCCATACTGATCCTGCCGCGCTAGCAGGGCAAGAAAACAACGGTTTTTGCGGATATTGTCATAAATAAATTTTCAACTTAATACCGGATAGAAAATGAGACGGATTCTTCAATATATCGCTTTTTCAGTAATCGGATTACTATTCCTGCAATGCAGCGAAAAACAAGAGAATATTACTACTCCCGAAACAATATCCGTTCACAAAGAGGGAATCGGAAATCCTTCTTCACCGAATTTCCACAAGGCTATTTTTAAGAGCACTAACTGGGATATTCGCGCATGTCAGGAATGCCACGCCTCGGATTATTCCGGAGGAACAACCGGAAAGAGTTGCTTGAAATGCCATTCCTCAGATAACGGACCGGAAGCATGCAATACTTGTCACGGTGATTTTAAGAATCCGGGAAATATTGCTCCTCCTGAAGATTTGCATGAAAATACTACAACCGAATCCCCCGGTGTAGGGGCTCATCAAGTTCATCTGGCATTGGATAAAATTACTGGGTGCAGGGAATGCCATAATAACAACAGCTTTAGCGGTGTGAAATATGTTTACGCTCATATTAGCGGCATCGATGAAGATGTGGCTTTCAGCGATTTTTCGAATAACTCAGATAATGCAGGTTACAATTTTTCCGATTACAAATGCTCGAATATCTATTGTCACGGAAACTTCGCCTTCGCGAAGGATACTTCCAATAACACATTCGCATATACAGGTGATAAGATTGAAGGGAACAACTATTCCCCTGTCTGGAATAAGGTTGACGGAACAGAGGCCAAATGCGGTACTTGTCACGGAGAAATCGATCAGCAAACGGGCAACTTGATTACTGCCACCCCGAAAGGACATATGGGGCCATATGACGTAACTTCATGCGGTAATTGCCATACCGGAATTGTAAACGCTCAGGGTGAAATAATTGATTTTGAAAAACATATAAATGGGAAAGCTAACGTATTCGGAAATTAGATAAAAAATAATAACTAAATCCATATTGCTGATGACGATTGACGATAAGCTAAAAGATCATATACTGGAATCGATCGGTGAAGGTGTATTCACCGTAGATAAGAATTTTAAAATCAATTTCTTCAATAAGGCTGCCGAGAAAATTACCGGACGCAAAAGAGAAGAGGTTCTGGGAAAATTTTGCAAACATATCTTCTGCTCGGAACTCTGTTTCACCGAATGCCCTATCGCGATTGCCTTAAAATCGAATAAAACGATCTACGATTTCGAAACTTCGATACTTACGGAAAACGGAAAACAAAAACCGATCAAAATGAATTCGGCTGTACTCTATAATGATAACTCCGAACCAACAGGGGGGATTATTACTTTCCGTGATCTATCTGAGCTGGAAGTACTTCGAAGAACCTTATCTCATGAAACTCTTTTCTACGGTGTTGTGGGACTTAGCAAACCAATGAGGGATATCTTCGAACTTGTTAAGGAGATTTCCGAATCGGACGCGCCGGTTTTTATACACGGAGAATCGGGTACCGGAAAAGAGATGATAGCCAACGCGATTCAGGCAACAAGCCTTAGAAAAGATGAGAAATACTTAAAAGTAAATTGCTCGGTCTTTCCTCCCAATCTTTTGGCAAGTGAACTTTTCGGGCATGTTAAGGGGGCTTTTACTGACGCCTACAGAGATCGTCCGGGAAGGTTCGAACTTGCCGACAAAGGAACACTCTTCCTGGATGAAGTAGCCGAGATGCCTTTGCAAATGCAATTGCAAATTCTCAGAGTGCTTCAAGACGGAACATTCGAGCGTGTAGGGGATTCTACCCCACGCAAAGGAGATGTGAGGGTAATAGCGGCTACAAATATTAATATAAAAGAGGCTTTGAAGAACGGAACAATCAGAGAAGATTTGTTTTACAGACTAAGTGTAATTCCGATCGAAATTCCTCCTCTACGGGAAAGAACAGATGATATTATCCCCCTCGCAAATTACTTTATGAAAAAGTATTCCATTATCTACAAAAAAGAAGTCAATCAGATTGAGGAAAGAGCCTTGGATATTCTGTTGAGTTATCATTGGCCCGGAAATGTAAGGGAACTGGAAAACATTATCGAATACGCCTTTGTAAGGACCAATAACTCCAATGTAATTGAAGTCGGAAAGCTACCGAAATCGATTACTCTCAATTACTCCAATGCTTTTGACTTCAGAGAAAAACACAGCTTCGCCGATAACGGTTCCGAGGCTTCGCACTATCTAAGTTTATTGGAAAAATATAATTGGAATAAATCGAAAGTAGCAAAGGAGCTTGGGATAGGGAGAACAACTCTCTGGCGCAAACTTAAACAGTTGGGAATAATCTCCGAATAGAAACAATCCGGATCATATATGAACGAAATGCTTGGTAATCAATACTTTATGGCTCGGAATTATCCGGCGGCGAAAATCGAACTTGAAAAAGGATTTGCGCTTACTCCGGAGAATAAAGGAATCAAAAGAAAACTGATTGTTTGTAATATCATGACAAACGACCTTTCGAAGGCCTATTCTCTTTTTCACGAACTGGTCGCAGAGGATGTGGAGTTCATTATTATTGCCGATGCCGTTAAGGATGATTGTCCTTGTCCCGAAATAATCGAGGAATTCGATCATAATTTCAATCCCCAAAGCGAATTCGACTATAATCTGATTCACGGAATGCTTTGGCTCTATTGCAACCCGAAAAAATCGCTCGATTATCTGCGCATGGCCGCTCTTCGAAATTCCTCACAAACAATACTTGAGGATATTGCAATTATTGAAGAATATCTCAAGATCACTCCCAACTATTAGCTACTTTTCGGTAGTGTTTCACACTAAATATTGAAACAGATTGTTTCACATCCACTTGCTCCTTTATTCATAAGGGACACTGTATATTTCTCCCATTTTGCCACTGTTTCACGAAACAATTTGTTTCATTCGATCGATTACTCTGCGGATAATAATAACGCTTCCTATCACGCTAAACAGGTTGGTTCTGATAAAGTAAGAATTGTCTCATACAATAGCAAAAGCGTGAAAACAACTTATAGATGCCCATTAGACAAATGGCACGGATATTCGCTTGGCAGCAACTCTCTTCTCTTGTTTTCCCAAACTTATTTGGTGTAAAAAACTCTCCCTTTCTGGCTCATTATTTGATAACAAGATCTTATTATGAGTGAGATGCTTGGAAATCAATATTTTATGGCGCGAAACTACGCCGCGGCGTTGAAGGAATTTCAAAGATGTCTTGAAAATAATTCCGGAAACAAAGATATTCGCCGCAAAATGGTTATTTGCCTTACCGCGCAAAAAGAGGGGTCTAACGCTCTCGATATTCTCCTCCCTCTTATGGAGGACGATATCGAATATATTATTTCCAAGAATCCGGCATATGACGATTGCCCGTGTGAAGAGCTGATTCAACTATTCGAAAATGATCCTTCCCTTTCGGAAAACTCATCCGACACAGCTCTTTCTCTCGCGATTATTTGGCTTTACTGCGACATAAGAAAATCGAGAACATATTTTTCTGTCGCTAAAAAATACTTTCCCAAAGATTCACGAATCGAAAGAATTATCGAACTTATAAATAACTATGATAAATCATCAACAACATTAGGAGAAAGCCAATGAGACATTTCGCTAACATCAGGGCGGTCTTTTTGCTGGCAATATTCTCCGGATCTCTTTGGGCACAAACCAATTTCGAAACCAGTCTCCATAAAACAAGAGCTGGGAAAAATTACTGGTACGGTAGTGCGAACGGAGGATTCGAATCCCTTACTAATATTCCTATTACGGACATGGGATGTAATGATTGCCACGGCCCAACCGACGCGAACGGCAACCCCTATCCCGAGGAATTCCCGGGAGCTTCTTGTACCGATTGCCACGATTCGCAATTCAAAGTATCTCAAACTCAGTGCTACGGATGCCATGGGCGTCAGGCTACCGAAGCCAATAAAATGAAACTCCCCGACGTACATCGGGACGCCGGAATGGTTTGCTGGGATTGTCACGGATCGGAAGATCTTCATGGGGATGGCACCGAATATCAGTCGATGCTGCAACCGGGGGCTATTAAGGCCGATTGCGCCAATGAGGGATGCCATCCTACTCTTCCGGAAACGCACGATCCTTATGATCCGCACGACGGAGCGTTGCATTGCACATCTTGCCACGCTAAGACTGTTATAACATGCTACAATTGTCATCTGGAAAGCCAGGTTGAAGCTCATGTGAAAAGAGCTTACAAACCTCTTAACGATTTTGTTCTTTTGGTAAACCGCGACAAAGATAACAAAGTATATCCCGCTACTTTCCAATCGTTAACTCATGACGGGAAATCCTTCGCCGCTTTCGGCCCTTTTACGGCGCATACTATTACAGCCGAAGGGAGAAAATGCGATGATTGCCATAAGAACCAAAACGTTAAGGATTATTTCGCGAATGGTGAGTTGAAATTCGCTACGTGGAATGATACTGATAGCTCTCTTTCATGGTTGAAGGGTGTTGTTCCTATTCCTCACGACTACGATACAACTTTCAAGATGGACTTTCTGACTTACAACGGAAATACTTCCGATCCGGCTGTACCTTCCAAAAACTGGTCGAAAATCGGGAAGGAGACTTGGGACGGACATCAAATGTTCTTCGCTACTCCTCTTACTCCGTATCAAATGCAAATGCTGAATCTCGATTTCGGAGCGGCGTTCAATAATTTCCCAACCAGCCTTCACGCAACCAGAGCCGGAAAGAATTATTGGTACGGAACGGAAAACGGTGGCTTCGAGAAATTCACAAATGTTCCTATCGAGAATATGGGCTGCAATGATTGCCACGGACCGACCGACGCGAACGGCAATCCTTATCCTGCGGAATTCCCCGGAGCATCCTGTGACGACTGCCACGGCCCTAACGGACAAACTACCGAAGCTCAATGCCTTGGTTGTCACGGACGTCAGGCTACGGAAATTAATAAAATGAAACTCAGCGACGTGCATCGTACGGCGGAAATGAAATGCTGGGACTGCCACGGTTTCGAGGATCTTCACGGTGACGGTAACCAATATAATTCCATGCTCGAACCGGGCGCAATCAAAGCCGATTGCTCCAACGAAGGCTGCCACGCCGATCTCGACGCGAACCATGACAAACATAACGGCAAAATTCATTGTACTACTTGTCACGCCGAAACTGTTATCAGTTGCTACAATTGTCATCTGGAAAGCCAGGTAGAATCGCACGTTAAAAGAGCCTATAAACCACTTAGCAATTTTATGTTCCTTGTGAACAGAACAAAGGATAACAAGGTATATCCCGCTACGTTCCAATCGGTTACTTATAAAGGGGACGCCTTTGCTGCTTTCGGACCTTTCACTTCTCATTCGATTAAGCGCGAAGCCAGAGGATGCACCGATTGCCACGCTAATTTCGGCGGACAGATCGAAGCGATAACCGAGTATAATACTACCGGCGAAATTAAGTTCGCTACATGGAACGAGAACGACAGTACTCTTTCCTGGAAACAGGGGATAATCCCGATGCCGAAAGATTACAAAACAAAGTTGAAGATGGATTTCCTAACCTACAAGGGAAATACCTCCGATCCGGCTGTGGCTTCCAAAAACTGGGCTAAGATCGGAAAGGATCAGTGGGACGGACACCAGATGTTCTTCGCCACTCCTCTTACAACTACGCAAATGAGTAAGCTCGGATTCGATACTACACTTACCAGCGTCAGGGAAACCGGTGTTATGCCGAAAGAATATAAACTAATGCAAAATTATCCGAACCCTTTTAACCCGAAAACTGTTATACAGTTTAGCGTACCCCAAAAGGGGAACGTAGAATTGGTTGTTTACAATTCTTTGGGAGAAGAGATTGTTACATTAGTGAATGAAGAACTCTCGGCCGGTGTATATAGTGTCGATTTCAACGCGGCGCATCTTGCCAGCGGAGTTTATTTTTACTCGATTAAAATAGCCGACTTCAGTGATACTAAGAAATTGGTATTGTTGAAGTAAGGTCCCCCATACCGAAGGCTGTCGTAATTGGCAGCCTTCAGGTTTTTTAACTCTTCCTCCCCGATTTTACGAAAATTATTTCCGTAGCCCAATAAGAAGAAAAGGAAGTAATCTCTTAGCCGGGGAAATGATTTCCGATAAACTAACTTTATATCGAATGTGAGTATTTTTTCATATTTTTGCAGTAATCATTTAACAAACGGAATACTATGAGCAACGAACCGAACAAAATTATCTACTCGATGATTCGGGTAAGCAAATATTACGATAAAAAACCTGTCCTTAAGGATATTTCCCTCTCCTATTTCTACGGTGCCAAAATCGGTGTGCTTGGTCTCAATGGTTCGGGAAAGAGTTCCCTTCTTAAAATCCTTGCCGGAGTCGATAATGATTTCAATGGCGAAACCGCCGTTTCTCCCGGCTATTCTATCGGATACCTTTCGCAAGAACCGGATCTGGATGACGATAAAACCGTCCGCGAAATTGTTGAGGAAGGAGTTCAGGAAATTGTTGATGTACTTCGCGAATATGATGAAATTAATGCCAGATTCGCCGAAGAAATGACCGACGACGAAATGACTTCCCTTATCGAACGTCAAGGTAAAGTACAAGATAAAATAGACGCGATGGACGCGTGGGATCTGGATAGTAAACTCGAAATGGCGATGGACGCCCTCGGTTGTCCGCCGGCCGATACTCCCGTTAAAGTTATCTCCGGGGGTGAAAGAAGGCGTGTGGCTCTTTGCCGATTACTCCTCCAAAAACCGGATATCCTTTTACTCGACGAGCCGACTAACCACCTCGACGCCGAAACAGTCCTCTGGCTCGAAGCGGAATTGAATCGTTATCCCGGAACCGTTATAGCCGTTACTCACGACAGATATTTCCTCGATAATGTTGCCGGATGGATTCTTGAACTCGACCGCGGCGAAGGTATTCCGTGGAAAGGAAACTATTCCTCATGGTTGGATCAGAAACAGAAACGTCTTGCCCTTGAAGAAAAACGTGAATCGGAAAGACAGAAAACTCTCAAAAGAGAGCTCGAATGGATTAACATGTCTCCGAAAGGACGCCACGCGAAACAGAAGGCCAGAATTTCTTCCTACGAATCTCTTCTTAAAGAAGAGAAAGAGCAGAGACAAAAAGATCTCGAGTTATATATCCCTGCTGGTCCCCGCCTCGGTAATGTTGTTGTCAATTCCGAAGGAGTTTCCAAAGCTTTCGGCGAAAAACTCCTGTTCGAAGATCTCAACTTCTCCTTGCCTCCGGGAGGAATCGTTGGTGTTATCGGGCCTAACGGTGCCGGTAAAACTACTCTTTTCAAACTTATTACCGGACTTGAAAAAGCCGATGCCGGAACCTTTACCACAGGGGACACAGTTGAGTTGGCTTATGTGGATCAGAGCCGCGAAAATCTTGTATCGGGCAAATCCGTTTGGGAAACCATCTCCGGCGGTGAAGATCTTATGAAAGTTGGTAATAGGGAATTCAACTCCAGAGCTTACGTAGCTCAGTTCAATTTCGTCGGAGGAGATCAACAGAAAGACGTAGGTGTTCTTTCCGGCGGTGAAAGAAACCGTGTTCAATTGGCGATGGTGCTCAAAAGTGGCGCGAACGTTTTACTACTTGACGAGCCTACCAACGATCTCGACGTTAACACAATGAGAGCTTTGGAGGAAGGCCTTCTCAATTTTGCCGGTTGCGCTGTTGTTATCAGTCACGACAGATGGTTCCTCGATAGAATCTGCACCCATATTCTCTCCTTCGAAGGGGATAGCAAAGTTGTATGGTTCGAAGGGAACTTCTCCGATTATCAGGAAAACCGTCGTCAGCGTCTCGGTAAAGAGGCCGATGTCCCTCATAGAGTGAAATACAAAAAACTTACCCGCTAATTCGCCGTAAGATTTTTGTTCGATAGATAAATTTTCAATATGGGAATAACCTCAACCGATTGCCACACCGGTAATCGGTGGTTCTTCCCTAATTATTTCCCCACGGATACACTTCCGAATCATTTCAAAGATATTCCTCCCCGTTTCAATAAAAGGGCTACATATTTCAACGAGCCTTTGAACTATTTCAAAACAACTCGGAATTATTTCAATACACTTGAGAATTATTTCGATGAGGTCAGGAACTATTTCGATGAGGTAGAGAACTATTTCGATGAGGTTTTTCCGCGTTTCGATGACCTCCGGAACTATTTCGATGACCTCCGGAACAGTTTCGATACACTTTTTCCTGAATAAATTCTTCCATGAAATACTCCCCGATCCTATCGAAATACTTCTTTTTTCTCGTGAAGATATTCTCACATGTATTGAAGTAGTTATTCACCCGAACGAAACTATTCCGAGCTTTATCCGGATAATTCCATACTTCCGTGAAATAGTGCCGTGCTGTTTTGAATTTATTCGGTAGTGTCTCAAAAAGTGTGTAAATAAAAAAAACACTATATTCGCACAAAAAAAAGGAGACACCATGGAAAAAGGGAATAAAGAAGAATTGAAAGGATTACTAAAGAAAGAACTAAAAGGAAAAGATGTACATAGTTTTTTTGACGAGTTATATAAGGAAACCATAGAAACTCTGTTAGAAGCAGAAATGGATGAACATCTGGGCTATGAGAAGTACCAAAAGAGAGAAGAAGAAGGAAAAGAAAACAGTAGGAACGGCAATAAAGCCAAGCTAGTAGAGACTAAAAACGGGGAATACAGCATAGAAGTACCGCGAGATAGGAATGGGAGTTTCACCCCAAAACTAGTCCCGAAGCGAAAGAAAGTAATAGATATGATAGAAGAAAAGATACTGTTATTGTACAGCAAAGGAATGAGCGTAAGAGACATACAAGAGAGTATAGAAGACATATATGGGGTGAAGATAGATAAAAGCTCGATATCGAGAATGACCGATAAAATATTACCGAAAATAGAAGAATGGAGGAACAGACCACTGGACAAATTATATTATATCGTCTGGATGGACGCCCTCCATATAAAGATAAGAGAGAACTACAGATTAGCAGACAAAACAATAAACATAGCCATCGGCTTAAACAGCGAAGGGCGCAAGGAAGTATTAGGCCTATGGCTAAGCAAAGAAGAATCCTCATCCTACTGGTATGAAGTATTAACAGACCTAAAATCAAGAGGAGTAAAAGACATCCTAATAAGCTCAACAGACAATCTGAAGGGATTTACGGATGTAATCAAGAAAACATTCACAAAAACCGTAACTCAAGTCTGTGTGCTACATCAAATACGCAACACACTAAGATACGTAGCCTATAAGGATAGAAAGCTTTTTACTATAGATCTGAAGAATGTTTATGAAGCTCCGAACAAAGAAGCCGGAGAAAAGGCACTCGAAGAATTAAGAGAGAAATGGGGAAGCAAATATAGGATGCCAATCAACTCATGGTTTACAAATTGGGAGAATCTATCGAACTATTTTGATTATCCCGTTGAAATAAGAAAGCTCATTTATACTACAAATATTATAGAGAATCTAAATAAGAACATTAGAAAATACACAAAGAATAAGACCCAATTCCCAACCGATGAAGCTGCCATTAAAGCTGTTTATTTGGCATGTAGAAACGTAGAAAGAGCTTGGACTAAACCTATAGCCGGATGGGGTTTTATTTTAAATCAATTTAAGGATATATTTGCCGAGAGATTAGAAAACTAGTATTCACTTATTTTCGAATGTACACACTTTTTGAGACACTACCATTTATTCCGATCCTTAACATAACAAAGTTGTGCGCCATCCGTACGGTTATTTACTTCTTACGGATTAATTTCATAAGCATCCGGAATATTCTAACCTTCTTCTCACAAAATCCGATAAGGAGAAAAAATGAAACGCCCACTTTCCATTCTATTCATTTTTATATTGCTGACAGGTTGTGGGGAATCTCTCCTCGTACCGGATGGAATTCACTCCGATTTTCGCTTATTTTCCGAATCCGGAGTAGAAAAGCACTCTTTCAAAAAAGGGGAAAAGATTAAGATGAGATTTGTGATTGAGAATAGAGGATCATCTGACCTCGAATATAAATTCACGGCTCCTTTTTCTTATTTCGCGATTGAAAAGAAGGACTCGATTATTCTTTCCTCGATTGATAATCTGATGTTCCCGCAGGTAATTACAGATGGTAAAATCAGAGCCGGAAGCAATTATTCGGCCAAGTGGACTGTTACAGATGTAAATTCGGCGAGTGATGATTTTTCTATGACTCCCGGAAGATATTCGGCTAAGGTAATCACTTCAGTTGGTTTGCCGGAAAGTGTAATTCCTAAAAAAATAGTATTGGATTTTGTAGTTACGGAATGATATTAAGTTTTTCACTTTCCCCGATTCCTTTTCGTTACGTAATCGGGGAAAGGCCTTTCAATATCTTACATTTCCTTTTTGAAAACTTCTTCAAGAGCTTTCTTAACGATCATCAATCTTTTCGGGGCTATTTCGGTATAGCTATCCCCTTCCATGTTCAGCGCGAAGAAATAGATATTATCCCCTTTCTCGCAAAATCCGCTTAGCAACCCGATAGCGTTCCCATCTTCGCTTGAGCCGGCGCCTGTTTTGCCGTAGAGTTTATATCCCTCTTTTTCTTCGAGCAAAAGGAGTCTTTTCACCAGATCAACATTCTCTTTCTTCACCGGATATCGATAGAAATAGAGATTTTCGAGAAAGCGAACCTGCTCTTTGGCGGAAATCTTCAGCGAATTGCTCAACCAGAAACGATCTATAGGGCCGGAAATATCCCGGTTGCCGTAATCGAACATCTTAAGATATTTGGCGTAGTTCTCTTTCCCTACTTCCTCGGCAATTTCCTGATAGAACCAGACCACGGAATAGCGGAGAGCGTTTTTCAGATCGGTTCCTTTTTTCCATGCCTCCGGCCAGGTTTCCATCGGGGGATGTTTTACGGTATCCGGATCCCGGTAATAGTTTTCATCATCTGCTATCCCAAGCTCAAGAGCGATAAGGGTATTAGGAATCTTAAATGTGGAGCACGTAGTAAAACGTTTTTCCGATCTTTCGGCATTGTAGCAATATATATCGCCGGTAGTATTGTTATGAATATAGATTGTCCCCTCGTAACCCATGAAGAGGGAATCGGACAAAGATATTTCCCCGGCACATGAAGCGCAGGCAAATACCAACAACAGGAGAAGGGAAAAGCGTTTTACCATAGATAATTCCTTGATAATATTGAATGATATTTATTACCGGAAAACCGGCATTCTGATTTAATTATTTTGCCTCAACCAAAACCCCGCAAGCTTTAAGGGCGTTATAAATTCTTTTGTCACCTCGCGGATCATTCATCGCGAAGCTAGGAATGGATATATTGAATCTCTTTTCGGAACTATCTCCCGAGTAAAATTCCGCATCGCATATTGTAGGGACTGAAGGGGCAAAAGAACTGACAATATAAATATACGCTCCGAGATAAATTCTCTCATTATTTACCATAACGATAAAAGGAACACCACGGCTCAGCCTGTACTCTCCAAGTCTTTTGAAAGCGACTTGAGCGCAGTTATCAGGAAGGATAAAAGAATGTATCTCCCAAATATAGCTTAACATATCTTTCCCGGTAATTAAGGGGGTATCGTCCGGCACTAGTTTATTCAGGCCGATACTATCCGCCACTACAACGTCGATCGATTTGTCTTTAAGAAGATGAATAGAAAAGCTCTCGTCGGTATAAGTATTTTCCGTAATATTCTCCGACGAGCAAGAGCTGATCAGAAAGGAGCAAAGCAAAAAAATAACTAGCTTTTTCATTGTGCCTCCGAAATGGGAACAGTTGGAATATATATTAAAGACTAAAGAAAAAATTCGGCTTTCTTACATCTCTTTTTCAGTTCCTCTATAAACAATTCCTCATCCTCCGGCGCGACAAAATGGCTAAGTATATTATCGTGCCTTATCTCCAGCTTCTCGTAAGTATGCGCGGCCGCCGAAAAGATTTTCTTGGTTCTCCCGACACTCTCTACCTTGGAAAGTTTTACTTTTTCCACAAAAGGACCGCAGTATATAATCAATTCTTCTTTATTCAACCGGTAATAAGTTTTGCTCCATATCCACGCAAAGAGGACTATCACCCCCATAAGCAAAGAGCCGCCAAAATAACTTTCCATAAAGAAAGCGTAGCCGGTTCCCGTCAGCAAAGGGATCCATAAAAGGAGACTTACCAAAAGATCTTTCTTACTCTTAAATATCATACTCTCTTACACACTATTCTGCTTCAAAAAAAATATCATTGCGGAACAAATATCATTTAAACTGAACTTATCTTCAAGTCCTTTTTCTGATATCTTTGCTTTTCCCGAAAAAATATCTCATTACCTTCCCTTGAGTTACCACCCTTTTACCGATAGAGAGCTTCTTAAAGATTTCTGCCGATTCTTGCGGATTAAAGTAATCGCGAAAATAGATTATCTTATCCTCCTTCAATTCGAAAACCGTACATCCGGGAAGAAGGGCCCTCTTTCCGGAATTGGAAATTTCCTTAATCCATTCCACCGAGATAGTATTCCCCTCTTCGGCGTACCTCAAAACGGTAAATTTGCTCCCCTCTGGGGAAACAATTCTCCACAACCCGAAAATAAAGCTCAGGAACTTGGCTATTTCATTCTTTCCCGGATAATGTTCTTTTATCAACGGGGCTTTTACAAAATAAAACTCGGCGTTATCGTCCAAAAGCTCAGCGCATTTTTCGGTGGAAAGATCGTTCAACGCGGCGAACATATCCTCTACAATCTTATTCATTTATTCTCCGGTATAATTAAATTCCTCTCCGCACGGAGGCATATAAAGGGCGGAGAGGGTAAAATCTATTTCATTTCGGTTAGATTCAGTTTAAGAATACTTACTTCCTTAAGGCTATCGAGAGAGAATATTCTCCCGTCCTTGTGGAATTTACTCAACTGTGCGTTAGCGATAAAGTAGTATTCATCACCGGCAATTTCACCGGTAGTAGGAGCGTCGAATTTCGGATTAAGAACTTCGATCGGGGTTTTCTTAACAACACTCTTCATTTTCTCGTCGAGAGAATATTGATAAACACCACCGAGGTTCCATCCCTGATGAGCGATAAGAGTATTATTGTAATATGCCAATCCGTCGATACCGGAGAGACAAATAGAATCGTCGTGGTTCAGATCTGTTTTCTCTTTTGTTTTCAGATCAATAGTAGTTATTCCTCCCATATGGGCAATAAAGAGAAGTGCTTCGTCGTCCGACAATGTAATTCCGTTCGGGTAGAGATACTCACCCGGATGTGAAATCAGTTGCATCTCCTTTGCGCCCTTCGGAATATAGTATATATCCCCCGCGAACCAATCGGTAGCGTAGACATCCCCCTCTTTGGTAATCGTAAGATCGTTGAAGAATCTCGCGAGAGTATCGCCGGTAAAGAATTTATTTATCAGCTTGCCGGTAGCAAGATCGTATTGAAAAAGACCGCTGCTGTAATCGGTAACTTCATTCTTTCCGAGGAAATCCCCTTCGCCATCGTAAGCGCTACAGGCCCAGAGATGTCTTCTCCCGGCGTCAACTTCCATCCCGATTACAGGGAGAATGCCGTCCTGACCGGTTTTAATGAAATCGGAAACATTTCCTTCCTTATCGATAGCAACAATCTTTCTTTTGTAGATAGAACTGATGTAGAGTTTTCCATCTACGGGATCATAGGCTGTTCCTTCGGGAATCAAATCTTTTTCATTAAGTGAATAGGCCTCGCAACAATTGCATATAGGTTTAAGATTGATAATCTTTTCGGCCAAAGCGACAAATCGTTCATCCTTCCAGAGGGCTTTGAATGTAGTATCCCTCGCGAAATTGAGTGGGGAATGTCCCTCGAGCTTAACAGATTTCTCGAGATAAACGAGGGCTTCTTCGTAGTCTTTGGCCAAGGCGCATGCTTCGGCGTAGGCATAATTAATATTCGGACTATCGTGCGCATATTTACGAAGATTACCGATATGGGTTTTGTATCCTATCATATCTTTGTCGGCATAAGCTTTTTGGGCCGCCGCAACTTCGTTACTAAACTCATCTTTCAGAGATTTTCTTTCGGGTTTGGGATTTTCTTTTACGGAACAGGCAAAGAGTAGAGCAGTGAGGAGTAGCAAGGATAGATATTTCATTCTTAACTCTCTTTATTTGTGGAAAAGAAATATAAACTCAGAAAGGTGTTTAGACGCGCAAAGAAGGGAATAGTGCTGACTATTCCCAAAATCTGCGTTTATTAATTTCTTCTTTCTGCCGGAACGCTTCTTCCAGATCAATATCCAATCGGTTAGCTATCGAACAAAGGTAGATGAAAATATCCGCCAGTTCTTCCTCCACCGATCCAACTTTGGAGTTATTATCAATTTTGATCTTTTCATTCTTCCGTATTGCTTTGTAAAGCTCCCCGACTTCTTCGCCGAGAAGAAGAGCTTTTTCCAATATATTTTGCCCGGAAAAACCGCGCTCCTTTTCCAATTCCACTACATACTTCTGAAAGTCTTTAAGAGAAGGCTTATTAACTAACTCAGGCATTTTACCTCTTTATCAATAATATGTAACAAACCTTCGCAAGATATCGATCTTAGAAATAGAAAGAAACCCCGAAAAGAACTTTGGAGTTGAAGAATGAATATCCGTCGAAGTCAGCTTTACTTTTTATTACTTCAAGTCCCTCATAATCCAATTCACATTCTTCCGCATCACATCTTCCCCAAAAATAGGTTGAGGAATTTGTGTATTCAACAGATAAACTCAGATTATTTTTTAGAAACCATTCGATCCCTACTCCCGCAGAGAATCCGATATGGTACTCTTCCTGATTTCTAGAATCATATTCATTCTCACCATAGGGTCTATCATATCTATAAAATCTCTTAAGGTATGAAATTCTGGGACCTACCGAATAATAGAAAGAAATATCATCGAAATTTCTGACTGTTTGCATATATTCAAAAGAAACCGTTACATTTTTATCCGAAGATTCAGTGCCCCCCGGAAATTTAGTTTTTAATGAATCTCCGATATATTCTATTTTGGTCACATCTTCATTTCTATCTCTGCTTCCAATGGATACCCCAAGTCTGAAAGCGCTTGACTCGGAGAAATGATATTTACCAGAAAATGTTGATCCTTGAAAACCGGAGAGTTGGAAATTGTCAGCGATTTGAAATTGTAGAGCGTACTTTCCTTTTAATCCGCTCCAATAGTTTTTCTCTTGTGCAGAAATGATTGCTGTAGTTGCCAAAAGAAAAGATAAAACTAGAATTAAAGATGATTTTTTCATTAGAACTCCGTAATTAATCAGTATTTGTCCAATGCCCATCTTTGGCAAGGCTTAGTTGATTTACCAACATAAACAATTCTTCTTTAACTCACAATATAATTAAGTTCCTCCTAAATACTTTTTTATTATTCCAACGCAAATAACTTACATCTTTAGATGATATTCATTTACTCTTTTCATCCCAATAATTTCTTCAGTGCTGAAAGCCCTCTCTCTTCTTCCGTTTTCGCTTTTTTCAATAATTCTATACCCTTATCAACTTTTTCTTTGTTTCTAATATTGTTTTTTCTTTCCCAATCATAAGCGTCCGATGGGAAGAGTTCGCTCAATTCCTTCAAAATAACCGCCACTTGGGAATATCTCTTTATAGCTTCGGCAAGATGGACTCTCTCTTCCCTATTCATAATTTCCATCGCTTCTTTAAGATAGTTCGCCGCATTCTTTCGCAACTCCGCATAAGAAGCGCAAACGTACGGAACACCACCTGGATCAACGTCCCCGTTTGCCAGGGCAGCAATCCAAGCGTCATATCCGGGCAATCCGGAGATATATTCTTTCCCCGTTTGATCTTCCTTCGGATAGGCCAAATCAACAGCAAATTCCAGAACATCCAATACAGTCTCTCTGCGATTCTTCGGTTCACATTTACTTACGGAATTCATCTCTACCCAACCGGTGTAATTCTCCCCTATATTCTCTTTGCACTCAGGCCCAAATCCGTCAGGGCATTCTTTCCCCTTGTAATAATACCCATCGTCGTCATACCCGTAGAGAATATAGTTTTCCGGAATATTGTTCATGTAGAACCCGAAACAAGGTTTTCCTTTCTCTATTGAGTTCTTTACCAAAGAGTATGATTCCTTTTGCATACCCGACAAATCCTTCCATGATCTATGTCCGGATACTTTCTCGATCTCAATTCCGATACTTTGCGCAAATTCAATCACTCTGCTCTGATTCCACCGATAAACACAATTCGGATATAGTTTGGAATTAATATTAAGAGAGAATGCCCATCCAAGAGAACCGGTAAGCCATGCTTCGGAAATATCAGCTCCGAGATAATCAACGCAACTTTTCAGAGAAGAAAGATAAGTATTGAACATCGGATAATATTCGAGTCCCTTCAGTTCTTTTGCCGGTTTGGGAGAAAAGGAATTTTTCATATTCCCATCATCCAGTGCGGCCGGAATAATAAAATCCTCAATAATCTCATGTTGGTCACCACTTTCCACAAAGCCGCCGGCATTCATAGCAATTATCAAATCAAGTTCAGGAACAGCGAAAATAAACTGCCCGCCAAATCCCCCTGAACCATAGCCGACAACCGGAATCCCATCAATAAATTTCACTTCCGGTCCCCAATGATTCCAATATTTCGGTCCGGCGCAGGAATTCTCTCCGGCGTAAGAATTATCTAGCCACCCTTCGGGTAGGATCTGCTTACCATTGAATTTCCCCTTATTCACGTATAACATCCCCAGCTTTAGAAGCGAGCGGGTAGGGATATGAAGATATGAAACTCTCTCGGCACTATTGCGTGTCCAGTAATAATTATCAATACCAAGAGGAATAAAGAGGTTTTCCTTTGCAAAATCCATAAGCCCTTTTCCGGCAGATTTTCTAACTATTTCGCCAAGCGCCACCGGAATTCCGGAGTTATAAGTGGACTTTTCACCGGGAGCAGAATCCATTTCTCTTGAAAATAGAAACTTTACATTATCACCGCTCCTCATCATTTGATATGTACTGTTATTCGGATTATAATAAGAAGTTGATTTTTCATCCCATTTAAATCCGGCAGTCATTGTAAGAAGGTGCGTAATTGTAATAGACTGTTTCACCGAATCGAACAATTCGTAGTACTCAGGGAAATACTCGTAAACCGGGGCTTCAAGTGATTTGATAGCTCCTTTTTGTTTGGCAATTCCAACCAGGGAAGAAACAATACCTTTTGTAATCGAATGAATGGGGAGAACATTTTCCGATGTATATCCGTTGAAATATTCCTCATAAACTAGTTTTCCGTTTTTCATTACAAGTAGGCTATGTTGATTCGGATATTTCCCTTCAAGAATTCTTTCGGTAAGTTCTTCTAGTTTTGCAACATTAATTCCCTCCTCCAAAGCATTCCCGATCGGTAAATAATCATCTTTCTTCTTAGGAGCGGTGTATGAATATTTCGTAACAGGAGTACCTTCTTCACCTAATCTTGGAAAATCGAAGGCTGTTACATTATCCGCTCGTTTCAAATTGAATGGTAACCATGCACCTCCGGGGTTATAGCTTCCCTCAATTATATCAGCATTAGAATTGTATTTACCTCGATACTTCGAACCGTATAGCTCTACTTCCACAGTAATAATATTATCACTACACTCAGCCTTACTAACCGGAATATTAATAAATCCGTATTCCGGACTATGATGTTTCGCGACAAGATTACCCTGTTCGTCAAAATCAAATACATAGAATAGGCGAATGTTCTGTGTAGCGGTTTCGAAAATTCCTACCCATCCGCCTCGGATTTCTTTATTGACATGTGATTCTTGATTTGCATATGAAAGTGAACAGAAAAGTAAAACAATAGCAATCAGATAAGATTTCATGATATCCCTCATACCGATGAAACATAGAATATTACGCGGATTACGATTCGGTGTGCCCTTCCGAACCAGAAAACAATATGAGAAATGAAATTATAAAAGGCAATTCACAGTTAACTGATAAACTGACTTGAGTCAAAGAATAGTAAAAACATGCACCTTCAAATGCATATCTAAGAATTAAAAACTACTTCAAAAGTACTTCCGACATTTTTCTTACTCTCTACAGATATGCTTGCGTTATTTAACTCACAATATTTCTTTACCAAGGCAAGTCCCAAACCATTCCCTTCGAACTTTCTGGTATATCCTGTCATTTCTTGTGAGAACGGTGAAAACAAATTTGGAAGATACTCCTCGGAAATACCAATTCCTGTATCTTCCACCTTTATTCTGAGTTTTTTGTTATTTACACGCTCAATCGATAATTTAACAGAACCTTCATGAGTATATTTCAAAGCGTTGTCTAACAAGTTAGAGAATACTTGCGTTACGGTATACTTGTCTACATTTATAAAAGTCTCTTCGGTTTGCTTATTAACGATAAGCTCGATTCCTCTATTATCCGCAATTACTCTAAACTCACTCACTAAAGGTTTCATCACATCGTGACACATATCTATTTTAGTGATTTTAGGTTCATAACTTCCGGTTTGCACTTGAGACATGTTCAGCAAAAGATCAATTGTTCTGATTAGTCGCTTGCCACCATTCTCAATCATCTTAAATGTATCGGCCAATTCAATCGGGAGAGAATCTTCAAGTTCCATTTTCAACAATGATGTAAAGCTCAATATGGTATTAATAGGGGTTCTGATTTCATGGGACATTTGCGCCAAAAAATCGGACTTAAGCTTATCCGATTCTTCTGCCTTTTCCTTTGCCCGAATTAACTCACTTTCGACCAACTTACTCTCTGTAATATCCTCTTGTATTAAAAAGAGATGAGTTACTTCATTTCTTTCATTTTTCAGAACCGTTAGTATATTATAGGCCCAGATTTTCGCTGAATCTTTCCTAACAAATAGTAGTTCTTCTATCCAGTCATGTCCGGTTCTAACTATCTTGGCAACCTCTTTCAAATTAATGGATTTATCGAATAAATCGAAGAGGGAGAGATTATTCGTTGGAAGATCCTCATATTCATAACCTGTTATCTTTGTGAAAGCAGCATTGACAAATTCGATGTTCCCTTCAAGATCGGCAATGGCAACTGATGCCGGACTTTGCTTTAAAGCTCGGGATAATTTCACAACATCCCCTTCCGCTTTTTTCCTCTTCGAGATATCCCAGAATACACCTAACATACCTGTTATTTCCCCGGTTTCATTCCTCACGGGAAGTTTCACTTTCTGAATAGGAATTGTTTTTCCGGCAACAGTCATTACATCCTCAAACTCAACCATTTCACCTGATTTTAATACATAATCATCTTCGGCCGTATATTGAGTCGCAAGTTCTTCAGACAATAAATCGAAATCGGTTAAACCTGTTATTTTATCAGGAGCCTTATTTAGCGATCTCGCAAATTTTTCATTACAAGAAATATATTTTTGGTTCACATCTTTGATATATATCTTTTGAGGAAGATTTTCGACAAGAGTTCGATATTTGATCTCACTCTCCATGAGCGCAACTTGAGTCTCTTTAATTTGAGAAATATCCCTTCCCTCAACGATAAGATATTTTATCTCTTCTTTTTCGTCGAAAACAGGATTTATAATAATATCAAGATATGTTAATTTAGCATTTAGAAAATTGATTCCATCGTATCTTACAACTCTCTTTTCTGATATCGCTTTGCGGAAATTTGCAATAAACTCTTCCCGAGCTTCTTCGGAAAACCTCCAATAGGAAAGATCCCAAAATTTCACATTGATAATTTGCTCAGTACTAAGGCTGCCAGCCTTCAGAGCTCTTTCGTTAATAAGAAGTACATTTCCCTCCGGTGTAATCTTGGCGGTAAAAGTAATTAGTTTATCGATATATTCTTTTAGTTCTTCTTTAGCGTTTTTTAACTGTGTAACCAAATCGGATATATCTTTTCCCATTACATTGAATTCATCTGTTAGCAATCCAATTTCATCTTTTGAGTCATTTTTTACTTTATGATATTTGCCGGTTTGTTTAAATGATTTTATGGCCGAAACTAATCTGTTTATTGGAATAATAATCTCATTAAATAGCTTCGTCGAAATCAAAACGATCAGAATAACTACAATGACTAACATCATCACCAAAAAGGAATAATACCTACCGGCAGCTTTATCAACAGATTTCAAAGACAAACCCACATTAACCGCGCCTATATGATTCCCATTTGAATCAAAATTAGGGATCAAAATATCTATTACTCGTTCCCCATGATAAGAAGAAGTTGGGTCAGCCATATCTCGAATATAGATCTGTTCAAGCTCTTTTCCATCTTTGGCTGCTCTTAATGTTCCTTCGTCATTGAATAGCATTCCAACTCGATCCGGATTACTATGAACAAAAGCTCTTCCTTCTTTATCACATAAGAGAATAAAACTCAGATCCGGACTCTTAGTAATCATATCTTCAACCATCTTCTGAGTTTCATCTGAGGATAGATAAGGAGTCATTGTCCTCAATTGGTAGGCTACTTCCCAAGATTTTCTAACAAGGGTTTCCTCATGCCAGGGAATGATGAATTGCTGGAATGTTGCAAAAAAAACCGCAGTAAATATCATCACAACGGATGTCATCAGAAGGATGTATTTTCGATTCAGTTTCATAAGGAAAATGCTCTATCTACTAATTCTAATATTCCAAACAGAAATTAGGACAATAATAGTTTCACAATCGGGAGGAATTGGAGGATTCGATTATAAACAAATCTTTTTAATTCTTTTTCATGATAAATCTAATCATTTTTTGGAATTCATTCTTCTCTTGTTTTTCTTTTTCTCTGAGCAATTTTAAGCAACGTATATTACCTATCTGTCCCAAACTTCTGGCTGCTTCCCATCTGATTGCCGGAAGATTGTCATCCCCAAGTACTTCTTCAAGAATATCAATAACTCTATCATCACCAAATGATTGGAATGCCCTTACAACTTTCCATTTTATTAGATCATCATTGGAATTATATAAATCCATAAGATATGGAACTGCGTCATTATTCTTCTCGTAAAATGAGATGAATCCGATAGCGTCTATTGCTTCCGAAATCTGCTCTCTCTTATTATTTTCTAAGGCTCTAAAGAGAAAGGGTAACGTAGGTAATTTCATTCTGATAAGTGTTCTTGCAGCAATATCTCTGGGTAAAGGGTAACTTCTCTTGTAAAATCCCTTTACTGGAAGCTCCCTTTCTTGGTTATTTCCTATTTCTCCCAAGAGATCGCATAATGGTTCAATGGACGGGACACCGATATTAACCAGAGCTTCAGAAATGGCAATTTTCGTATATAGTTTTTTTTCTTTTCTCAGAGTTATGCACAAATTATCCACACCGGGAATATATTTTCTAATTCCCAGTTCTTTTGCAGCGGAGGTTCTTTCGATTGGAACAGGACTCTTCAGATATCTGATTAAATCCTTATCCGAAAATTCGGAAAAGGTTAAATCATCCACGGCAGTAGTCTCACCTCTTCTTTTTCTAAGTTCAGCCTTCTGATCAATTTGGGAAATCAAATTACTATTTGCCCTTGTTTAATAATCTGACTAGTTTCTTTACTTTTCCCTTTGTCATTTTTCCGGTAATATGAACTTTGCTAGTTGTTATTTCCTCTTCCACTATCGGAGCCATATAAAGAACTCCGTCAATTAATAATCCTATTCTCTTGCCAATATTTTCACGAGTAGCTTTGGAAAACTTTTCTTTTCCTTCTTCGGTAAAAGCAAGAGAAATGGCGGGAGTATCTCTTCTTTCAATTAGTTCGGCATTTTCAACATCAAGTTCAGTTAAAAGAACTTCTTTATGCAAATAAAAAATAGTGTCATATCCGTATAATTCTTTTTCAATAAGTCCTTGAGCAGCCTTTTCCTCCGCAACTCTGAATTCAAGAATATTTTTTTTCTCGGTGTTATTACCACAACCAACAATGAATAAAACAATAATCACTAATACATATAATTTTTTCATAGCCAACCTCTCAAAAATAAAAAAGCCCGATACTTATCAGTACCAGGCTTTAATATATCAAATATTTTTATCTATTTCATATTAAGAAGTTTTATCGAGTATTTCTCTTCTTCAACTTATCACTAAATTCAATTGCAACTCTCCATGATAGATCAAGTTTTCTTCCACGGCTAAATACAACTGTCCATTCCGGAATGCTATTTACTACCCGCAATGCTTCTTTTTTATAAACATCTTCACTACCTTGAATAATTTTCGCGTTACTTACTTTCCCCTTCTCATCACTTGAGATTTCCACAACCACAATATGTCGCCCGCTTATCTTCCCCAGAGATTTCCAGTTTATCTTTTTATTGACAAAGGATCGTAGTTTTTGAGGATCACTTTGATAAGGTGAGATTCTTGTTTTGTTATTCTTTAATTCCTTTTTATTTACAATCTTTCCGGCCTCAACTGAGAAAATAACGTCTCGTTCTCTTATAGTTCCATACATTGCGTCTGTGTATAGCTTTTTCCCACTTGGCACCCACAATTCATCGGAATACCAATCTGCAAAAACTCTACCATCATTAACCTTGTCATGGAAAATCTTCTCAAGATCAGCAGACTTTTTATCATCTTCGAAATCACAACTTTGAATCGATTCCAGAAAGAGCTTATTATTCTCCACTCTCCATATCACTCTGTAACCTTTCCAACAATCACTTCTTCTGGAAAAATCCTTTGTGAAATCATTCATCTCTAACTTCTTATCCAACAAATAAGGCTGTAGCGGATCTGTGTGGAGTGTCAAAGTATCTCCGTTTACAATTATTAAATCGGATAATTGCTTTGTGGCAAATAGATTAGTAAAAAAGCATAACACAATAATAGGCATTACTATCTTTCTCAATTCGTCACCTCAATTTTTATCAATTAATTTTCTCCAAAGATATTAATTTACGGTTCTATTTGCGATGAAAATGACTAAATACTTAGCTTCATGTACGGTTTTCATGGATAATTCAAAAAAGAATATTTAACTTTTCGCAACTAATTCATCACTTAAGAACTGGAGTTTGTTATGGGGATGACCCTTGTTGAAAAGATATTGGCTATTCACTCCAGATACGATGTTGTTAGACCCGATGAGAATATTGATATTACTATTGACACCCGTGTAGCTAGAGATTTTGGCGGCGCCAATGTCGTTAAGAATCTGAAGGATAATGATCTTGAAATCGACGATCCTTCGAAAACCTTTTTTACATTCGATTGTAACCCGACCGGTTCCGATCAGAAGTATGCTGTTAATCAACACATCTGCCGACTCTTCGCCAGAGAAACCGGTATTACCGTTCACGATATCAGCGCGGGAATCGGTACCCACATTGCTATCGACCAGGGAATGGCTTGGCCGGGAAGCACTTTTGTTTCTACCGATTCGCATGCAAACATTATGGGAGCCATAGGTGCCTTTGGGCAGGGAATGGGGGATGTGGATATCGCGGCCGCCTTCGCGAAAGGTTCCACCTGGTTCAAAGTACCCAAATCCGCGAAAATAGTTCTATCCGGGGAACGCCCCGCCGGTATTACCGCAAAGGATATCGTCCTCAATATGCTCAATAAATACGGCGCTAATACGTTGCTCGGTCACGCGGTTGAGTTATATGGCTCGGCGATTGACGAGCTTACTTTGGACGAAAGAGTTACTATCTCTTCAATGGGGACCGAGATGGGAGCTATTATTATTCTCTTCACCCCGAATGACGATATTCTTAATTTTGCCAGAGAAAAAACAGGCAGAGATATTGAAAAGATCGCTGCCGATCCGGACGCGACATACGCCTTTACGGATGTACTGAACATCGAAGAGTTTATCCCGATGGTTTCTCGTCCCGGCAAACCACACGATTCTGTTGGAATCAGAACAGCCGACAAAAGAAAAATCGACTCCGCATTTATAGGTAGTTGTACGAACGGACGTATCTCAGACCTTAGAGCCGCAGCCAAAATTTTGGATGGAAGAAAAATAGCCCCGGGAGTATTACTCAAAATAGTTCCTTCTACTGATGAAGTCTGGCTACAGGCAATGAACGAAGGCTTGATCAAAATATTTAAAGACGCAGGGGCTCTTGTTTCCAACGCGGGTTGCGCAGGTTGCGCCGCAGGGCAGGTCGGGCAAAACGGCCCGGGGGAAATTACCATTTCCACAGGCAACCGAAATTTCCCCGGCAAACAAGGGAAAGGAGAGGTATATCTCGCCTCCCCAGCTACAGTAGCCGCTTCGGCAGTAGCCGGATATATTACCCCCGAAACCGAAATTCCTGAAGAACCTGCTCTCTTCGACATTAAGGAAAAATTCGAGAGGATAGAATCGGCTAAGAAAACCAAATCCGAATCGAATGATAAGCCGATTGAGGTTGAGGGAAGAGTCTGGATTATTGACGAAGATAATATCGATACGGACATGATTTTCCACAATCGTTATCTGACCATTACTAACATTGAGGAAATGGGGCAATACACTTTCGATAACCTTGCCGGATATGAGGATTTCGCTAAGCAGGCCGACGCCGGAGACATCGTAATTGTTCGCAAAAATTTCGGTAGCGGAAGCTCCCGTCAGCAAGCGGTTGATTGCTTCAAGGCCTTGGGAATACAAGTTATTCTTGCGGAATCTTTCGGCGCTATATACGAAAGGAACGCGATCAACGCGGCGTTCCCTATTATGACTTACACTTCACTGATTGATCTTGACCTTAAAACCGGTGATCGTATTAAAGTTAATTTCGAAAGGGGAGAAATAACAAATATTGCCAACGGAATTACAGTAAACGTAAATAAATTCTCCGACGTTCAGATGGAAATTTATCAAAACGGCGGCCTCTTTTAATTTTGTTGAGTCGGGAATCTATTTCCCGGCTCCATTTCTTATTTCCCGAATATCACACCTAATATTAGCCAACATAATTCATGCACACTTATGAAAATTTAACGCAAACCCTTTTTATCATTGCCCGCTTCATAGAAAAAAGGCTCCCAACCTAGTCGGGAACGATTTCTACCCGGTCGGATGCGATTTTCGGGCAGTAGGCAATGATTATTATCCGGTCGGTTATGAATTTTGAGAGGTAGGATGCGATTATCAGATGGTCGGTTATAAATTTTTTTCCGTAGGATGTGATTCCCGGGCAGTCGGGAATGATTTTTCCCCAGTCGAATGTGATTCCGTGTCAGTCGGATGCGATTTTCGCACTGTTTGGGAAAATAAAGATGAGGCTCTTCGTTTCGGAAGAGCCATCCAGACAAAATCAGATTATTGCGGCGATAGAATCGTGATGCGCTTTTATGGTAGCATCGAGATCTTCTTTTGTATGAGCTGTTGAAACAAAGAGAGCCTCGAATTGTGCCGGAGCCAGATATATTCCTCGTTCAAGCATACCATTAAAATATTTTCCGTACAATCCGGTATCACTCTTTACCGCACCGTTAAAATCGTTTACTTCTCCTTCGGTGAAGAACATGCACATCATCGAACCGACACGGTTCATCGCATAATTCTTCCCAAGAGATTTAAGATTATTCGCGAAGCCTTCTGCCAGATATGCCGACTTCTCTTCGAGAATATCGTAAAGCGCAGGTTCTTCTTTAATTTTTTTCAACGCGGCGTATCCGGCAGCCATTGCCATCGGGTTTCCGCTTAATGTACCGGCTTGATAAACAGGACCGGCAGGAGCAACCTTTTCCATAATTTCCCGTTTCCCGCCGAAAGCGCCTACAGGTAATCCACCACCGATTATCTTTCCGAATGTGGTCATATCCGGTTTGATACCGAATATTTCCTGAGCACATCCTCGAGCGACACGGAATCCGGTCATCACTTCGTCGAATATGAGAACAATTTCTTCTTCGTCACAAATAGCCCGTAATTCTTGCATGAACTCATCGTTGGCCTTTACAACCCCCATATTACCGGCTATCGGCTCGATTATTACTGCCGCAATTTCTCCCTTGTTTTCGGCAACGAGTTGTTTAATCGATTCTATGCTGTTATAAGTAGCCAAAAGAGTATCGGCAGCGTTTCCGGCAGTAACACCGGGGCTTGTAGGGACTCCCATGGTTAAAGCGCCTGAACCGGCTTTGATCAGAAAGTGGTCGGCGTGCCCATGATAACAGCCTTCGAATTTTATAAACTTGTTTCTGCCGGTATATCCTCTGGCCGCTCTAACGGCGCTCATTGTGGCTTCGGTTCCGCTGTTTACCATTCGCACCATCTCTACAGAAGGAACAAGCTCCCCGATAAGCTTAGCCATTTCAACTTCGATTGCCGTAGGAGCTCCGAAACTTGTACCGTTTTCAATCGCTTCGAGCAAGGCCGATTTGATAAAATCCGGATTATGCCCGAAAAGATGTGGCCCCCAGCTACCGATATACTCGATATATTCGTTCCCGTCCACGTCGGTCATTCTGGCTCCGTTCCCTTTTGCGATAAAGAGAGGATTTCCACCGACTGCCTGAAAAGCTCTGACAGGAGAATTAACTCCCCCCGGAATATATTTTTTCGCCTCTTCAAATAACTTGGCGCTTTTTTCAGTAATCATTATTTCCCCCGTTATTTGGAATTTTTGTTCAGATATTTAGCCACGTCTTTGGCGAAATATGTTAAAATCATATCAGCTCCGGCACGTTTGATAGCTATGAGAGATTCTATCATGACCCTTTCTTCGTCGATCCAATTAAGCTTTCCGGCAGCTTTTATCATGGAATATTCTCCACTAACCTGGTAAGCGGCTGTTGGCATTTGGAAATCGTATTTTACCCTATGGATAATGTCCAAATAAGGGCCAGCCGGTTTAACCATAATAATATCAGCACCTTCTTCAATATCAGATTCGGCTTCTCGTAAAGCTTCTTCGGCATTAGCCACATCCATCTGATGAGATCTTCTGTCGCCGAAAGAAGGAGCGGAATCCGCGGCGTCTCTGAAAGGACCGTAGTATCCTGAAGCGTATTTAACTGCGTAGCTCATTATTGGGATCTTGCTAAAGCCTTTGTAGTCAAGGGCTTTTCTGATTGCCGCAACTCGTCCGTCCATCATGTCGGAAGGGGCAATCATATCTGCGCCTGCTTCGGCATGCGAAATAGCTTCCTTCGCAAGTAGGGTAAGAGTTTCGTCATTCAGAATCTCTTCACCGTCGAGCACTCCGCAATGTCCGTGAGAAGTGTATTCGCAAAGACAAACATCGGTAATAACCAAAAGGTCTTTCACCTCTTTCTTAATCGCTCTGATTGCCCGCTGAATAATTCCGTGCGGATCGTAAGCCTCGGAACCGACTTCATCTTTCTTCTCCGGAATTCCGAAAAGGATTATCGCGGGAATTCCAAGCTCAACCAACTCGTGACATTCTTTCACGAGATTGTCAATTGATAATTGATAAACCCCCGGCATAGAAGGGACTTCCTTCTTATAGTTCTCTCCGGGAGCAACAAACATAGGGTAAATAAGATCACTCTTCGAAAGAGCAGTTTCTCTGATCATATCCCTAACGATAGGATTATATCTTAATCGTCTTAATCTTTTTGTAGGATAAGTTGCCATAATAGCTCCTTAATTTATATTCTATTCACAAATTCCAGTATTCTGTTTTTTACAATCTCGGAATTTTTTATACAATCCCCAACCGAAATGCCACCACGATAATTTCCGCTCAGGAAGAATCCGGGATTTTCTTTTTCGAACAACGAGAAATATTTTTCATGTTCTATGTACCCTATATTATATTGGGGTATGGCGTTGTTCCATGTTTTATGTTGAATAGTTACCGGCTCTCCGGTAATCTTCATATTCTCTTTAAATTCGGAGATGATATTTTGCAACAATTCTTCCGAGAAATTATCAAGCGGATTAGTATCCTTGGCTCCTCCCACGAAAAGAGTAAATGAAGCGGTCTCTTCGTCGGCTCTGTTTTCGAAAATAGTAGAAGACCAAATTGCTCCGAGATATTTTTTCTTTTCCAGACTAGGGATCAAATACCCGAATCCGTCCAGAGGTTGCCCGATATCCTTTTTATTAAATCCGAGATAGAGCACCATAACCTTAGGATAAAACACATTCTTCAGATGCCTGGTTAGCGTAGGATCAATATTTTCAACCAATTCCGTAAGAGCATAAGCCGGAATAGTCGAAAGAACAAGATCACTCTCCAGCGTTTCCGGCTTGCCGTTTCGCTCGAACCGGATCTTATATTTCCCGTCGGCTTCTTTAATCTCCTTAACCACACAATCACAATTAACTTTTCCGCTGAGTTTTTCGGCTATTGCCAAAGGGAATGTCTGCATTCCGTTTCTAAAGGAAAACATTTTGGCGTTCTGTTTCGATTTTTCGGCACTCTTCTTCCTTTCTCTCGCCCCTCTTATCATTCCTTTTATCAATCCGCCGTATACTTCCTCCAATCGATAAAGCTTTGGGAAAGCGGATTTTACGCTGAGCATATTAGGATCCCCCGCGGAAACCCCCGATACAAAAGGATCGATCGCGTAATCGAGAAATTCTTTACCCAACCGACGTGTAACGAATTCGGCCATACTTTGATAATAGCCGTCTTCCGATTTACCGATGAAAGGCTCGCACATTATTCTCAATTTTCCCTTTGTGGAAAAGAGATTGCTTTTGAAAAGAGACACAGGCCCCATTGGTAAAGCATGAAGGGTGTTATCACGAAGTATATACCTTTTATCCCCTTCCTCATTGGCGTAAATCATTTCATCTCTTATTCCGACCTCTTCGGCAAGTTTGCTTATAAGGGGAGTAGTTTCCAACCCGCTGTTAGGGCCGAAATCGATCAGGAACTGATTCTCCTTCACGGTTTCCATTGCGCCACCCGGTTCCGATTTGGCTTCCAATATGGTTACCTCAAATCCTTCTTTAGATAACCAGTATGCTGTTGCCATTCCGGAGATACCGGCGCCAAGTATTGTGATTTTTCGATTTGTCATAATTATCAACGACAATATTTATTCAACAAGTGTAATTACGATTTTATACGGTTCGGGAATATTTCCCGGTATCTTCTTTCTTTTCAATAAACGCGTCGAAATTCATAGCTATGTTTCTGATAAGTAATCTTCCCATATCGGAAACAACCATTTTCCTGTCAGCTATTTGAATCAGTCCGTCATTGATGAACTGATCCATGTGGTTCAAAGCGTAAGAGAAATAGTTATCGAAATCGATATTATATTTTTCTTCTACCTTAGCAAAATCTAGTTCGAAATCGCACATGATTTTCATTATAACATCTCTTCTCAAAAGATCGTCATCTGTTAACCGGTAACCTTTTAGAACAGGGAGTTCGTTTTTATCAAGCGCCTCGAAATATTCTTTTTCTGTTTTCATATTTTGGGAATAGACTCTTCCGAATTGACTAATGCTTGTTATTCCCATTGCATATAGGTCGGTTCCGGCGTTAGTACTATATCCCTGAAAATTTCTATAGAGCTTCTTCTCCTTCATCGCCACTGACAACTCGTTATCAGGTTTGGCGAAATGATCCATACCGATAAAGACATATCCGGCCGAGGCCATTTTTTCCGAAGCCATTTTTAATATCTTTAATTTTTCTTCAGGTTTAGGCAAATCTTCCGTGTTGATAAGATTCATATGCTTCTTCATCCAAGGTACATGCGCGTAATTAAAGAGGGCAATTCTATCAGGAGAGATATCGATAATAGTATCAACAGTTTTCCCGAACTCACTTAAGGATTGGTGAGGTAACCCATACATCAAATCGAGATTTATACTGTGAAAGCCCAGCTCTCTTACCCATTCCACAACCTGACGGGTTATCTTTTCCGGCTGAATTCTGTTAACCGCTTTCTGTACTTTCGGATCAAAATCCTGCACTCCCATACTTACCCGGTTAAAACCACTCTCTTTTAACGCGATCAAATGCTCCTTTGTCAATTCCCTCGGGTCAATTTCACAACTGTTTTCAGCATCCTCGGTAAAAGAAAAGTTATCATGTATATATCCACTCAACTCCCTTATTTTATCGGGACTTAAATGTGTTGGAGTTCCTCCGCCCCAATGTAATTGGGCAACTTTGCGGTTCGGATCTATATGTTTTTTCAGAAGCTCAATCTCTTTCTTCAGATATCCGATATATGTTTTAATACGATCCCGATTTCTGGAAACGATCATATTACATCCGCAGAAATAACAAAGGGTGTCGCAGAAAGGGAGATGAAAATAGAGAGAAAGATCAGGCCTATTCTCTTCCTTATTAGTGCTAATAATTTCGGAAAGATAATCCTCTTTTGAGAAACCTTCGTTAAACTGTGGCGCGGTCGGATAACTTGTGTATCTTGGACCGGGCTTATCATATTTTTTTATCAAGTCGAGATCTATTTCAAACATTATAAACTCCTAACCAACTTATCAATAATGATATTCTTTACTCTTCTCTTTAACAAAATCGACCAACGCTTTGGCGTTCGCCGGCGGGACATTAGGAAGAATGCCATGGCCGAGATTAAATATGTGTCCGCTGCCTTTTCCAAAGCTCTCCATAACCTTTTGCGCTTTCTCTTCTATCACATCTTTTGAGGCTAACAAAATTGTCGGATCAAGATTTCCTTGAAGCGCAACCTTATCCCCTACTTGTTCTCTAACTTTCCCTATATCCATTGTCCAATCGAGTCCCAGAACATCGGCTCCGCATGAAGCTACTTTATCCAATTGGTGATGCACTCCTTTGGCAAAATATATCACCGGTTGTCTATCCCGTTTTAAGCCGGAAATTATTTTTTCAACATAATTCAAAGAGAATTCCCGATAGTCATTTTGCGATAATATTCCTCCCCATGTATCAAATATCTGTACGGCGTCGCAACCGGCATCAATCTTGGCGTTCAAATACTCGGTCACAGTATCGGCAATCATATCAAGTAGTTCATGAGCTAGCTTCGGCTCGTTGTAAATCATCTTTTTAACTTCGCCGAAATTCTTGCTCCCTTTTCCTTCTACCATGTATGTGAGCAATGTCCAGGGAGAACCGCTGAAACCTATCAGGGGGACTCTTGAATTCAATTCTTTCTTTGTCAATTCAACCGCGTCTAGAACATATTTCAATTCTTTCGTCGGATCGATTCTCTTTAGAGAACGCATATCCTCAAAACTTCTAATCGGGTTATGAAATACGGGTCCCTTACTCTCTACCATCTCCAAATTCATTCCCATAGCTTCCGGGATTACCAGAATATCGGAAAAAAGAATTGCTGCATCAACCCCGATGAGATCAATCGGTTGTATTGTAACCTCGGCGGCCAGTTCGGGAGTTTTGCACATAGTAAGGAAATCTGATTTAGCCCTTACCGCTCTGTACTCGGGGAGATAACGCCCGGCTTGTCGCATCATCCATATAGGAGTTCTTTCTACTTGCTCCTTATGACACGCTCGTAAAAACAAATCATTTTTAATTTTATTCAAACTGACCTCCGTTTCATTATGCAAACTTTCTTATCAATTCCTCTACCACACTGATAATATTGAACTTTTTGGGAATAAGATTCGCCGAACAACCTTCTTGTACAAAAGAATTTGCGGTAACACTCCCGATAGCACAGAGATATTTTCCGTCAAAATATCTTTTGGGATTATCTATTTCAAGCAATTCCAGAAAATTCGTAAAAGATGAAGGACTCGTAAAAACGAATATGTCCGGCATTGAGTTCTTAACCAGCTCAAGTTTTTCCGAAATACTTTCTTTATCGGGAATGATAGTATTATATATCGGAACTGCTTTTACAATCGCTCCTTTCTCGAGCAATCCTTCTCTTAATTCATTACGCGCAATATTCGAACATGGTATGAGAAAATACTTTCCCGAAATATCTTTCTTAGAAAAATACTCTAACAAACCTTTGGCACTGTATTCATTTGGGATTATATCAACGGAACAACCGAATCGTTCGCATTCAGCCGCCGTCTTATCACCGGTGCATGCAACTTTTATCTCTTCAATTTCGAAGTCCTCAGCTATTCTACCAGCCTTCTCAAAAAAGGATCTAACCGAATTGACAGATGTAAAAACAATGTAATCTATATTCCGATAGTCTTTTAATGCTTCCTTCAAAAGAGTATCTTCTTCTGAAGGCACTGTCTTTATTGTAGAAAAAGCAATCACCTCCGCACCGGCCTTTTGTAACAATGCAATCTCTTCACGGGATTGATCAAAATCTCTGGATAGATATACAATTTTATTTTGCAGAGGCTCGTTCAATTATTTATCCTTTCTGCTTGTAGAATATATTTCTCTCAATACTTCATCGGCTCCGGCTTCTATCATGTCTTCGGCCAATGCGATCCCTAATTCTTTGGCTTCCGATTTTTTCCCTCTTAACCTTTTGCGAAAACTGATGGTTCCGTCAACAGATCCGACAAGTCCTTCCAGATAAAGGCCATTAGCTTTTACTTCAGCGTAAGCGCCTATTGGAACCTGGCAGCCCCCTTCCAATGCTCTAAGAAAAGATCGTTCCGCAATTGCCGCAAGATATGTACTCTCATCATGTATCGATTTTAAAATATCTTCGGCTACTTCATTTCCCTCTTTTATCTCAATACCTAAAGCTCCCTGCCCTACTGCAGGGAGAAAAATCTCTTTCGGAATAACCAATGAGATATGTTTATCCATCTTCAAACGTTCGACACCTGCACGAGCCAGTATTATGGCGTCCCAATCGGAATCGAGAAACTTTTGTATCCTTGTCGGGACGTTTCCTCTCAGTTCAACGACATCTATATCAGGTCGGAGATGTTTCAATTGAGATCTGCGTCTTAGAGATCCGGTCGCGACTATGGCCCCTTCCTGTAGGGTTTCCAATGTTATTCCTTTTTTGCGCGCGATTAAAACATCTTCAACATCATGTCGCTTTGTGATAGCGGCTAACTTCAATCCTTCCGGAATTTCAGTCTGTAAATCCTTAAGGCTGTGAACTGCAAGATCAATCTCTCCGTTTATCAAAGCTATTTCAAGCTCCTTCGTAAAGAGCCCTTTATCACCAATCTTGGAGAGAGCCACATCGAGAATTTTATCCCCTTTTGTTTTGACAAGCTTAAGCTCAACAGAAACATCTTTGTTCTTTTTTTCGATTTCATTTTTAACAAAATTGGCTTGCCATAAAGCCAGGTCACTTGAGCGAGTACCGATTATCAGTTTTTTCTTTTCAGCCAATTGTAGCTCCGCTTTATTCTTCCGTAGTTTTTTTACCGTTGAGATTGAATAGTTCTTTTATCATCGCGGTGTGCTTCGAAATCTCCGCGAAACCACTTCCGGTTTCGGCGACTTCTCTAAGTTTCATCGTAGGATTGTGCATAAGACGCCCCAAAAGTCGTCGTGTCATATCCTCTACTTTTTCAAAATCTTCGGGAGTAATTTTATGTTTAATCTTTTCCAATTCATCATGGCCTATATCTTCAAAAAACTCTCTCATCGATTTAATCGCAGGAACAACATCTAGAGTATTGAACCACGCAAAGTATCCTATCATTTCCTCAAGTATTATTTTTTCAACGAGAGGAATATCTTTTTTCCTTCTCTGTAAATTTTGATCCACAATGATGTTCAGAGAGTCGATATCGTGATAGAAGACATTATCCAGCTTAGCGATTGACGCGTCCATATCACGCGGAATCGCAATATCCATCATACATACCGGAGATCCTTTTCTACGCTTCATCATTTTCTTTACATCGCTTTTATCGATTATCAGTTTATCGGAACTGGTGGCACTAAAGACTATATCAAATTGATGAAGCTGCTCTTTAATGTTTTCGAAGAGAAGAACATTGGCGTGCAATTTTTTTGCGAGGACTTCCGCTTTGCGTAAAGTACGATTGGCAATAGTAATATTCTCAATCCCTTTGTCCCTAAGGTGGGTCGCGGCCAATTCTCCTGTTTCTCCGGCACCTATAACCAAGGCGTTTTTCTTGGAAAGAGTAGCAAATATTTTTTCAACAACTTGCACTGCAGCGTAACTGATAGAAACAGCTCCTTCTCCGATACCGGTTTCTTTAATCGAGCGTCGCCCAACCTTCATTGCGGTAGCGAATAATCTACGTAGGATTGTACCTGAGAAATCCATTTTATCAGATATGTAAAAGGCTTCGCGAAGCTGACCGAGAATCTGACTATCCCCGACAATCAGGGAATCTATTCCGGTTGCTACACTGAAGAGATGTTTAACCGCAGTACAAGAATAAAATTTTTCGAAATGAGAATACTCTACATTTTTCACAGGCTTGAATTTCAACAAAAGATCTACCAAGGGATGATAATCGATATCTCCGTTTTGAGAAAACCCGAATATTTCCGTGCGGTTACAGGTAGATAAAATAAATCCCTCGGAAAAGAAAGAACCTCGCAGACCATTCATAAAGCTTTCTATCTCGTCCTTGTTGAGATGAAGCGCTTCCCTTAGTTCGATCGGGGCTGTACGGTGATTTATGGAAATTCCTACAATGTCCATTTTTCTCTTTCGGATCCTTTATCAATAAAATGTGTGAAAACTGGACGCGAAATAATTCGACAAAAACATCGAAACCATCGCGAAAATATAACCTGCCAAATAAAAATTAATTACTCTTCTTCCGTACCATGTTGAGGTAAGCTTCATTAAAATTCCAACCCCGAATATCAACCACACCGTAATGGTTGTAATCAACTTAGGATCTGTGTAACTAAAATCGGGGAATGCCGCAGGTAACCAGGCAAAGCCGATAAGAATTGCTACGCTAAGCAAAACGAATCCGATAACAACCGAATAAAAGCTGAGTTTCTCTAAAGTTTCCAAACTAGGAAGACGATCGAAAATCAGACCGAATCTATTTAGCTTAAGTTCCTTGTATAGCATAGAGAAGAGAACACCATACACGGCAGCCATTGTAAATCCTGAATAACCCAACAAAGCGCTGATGACATGCATCCCCAATAATCTGTTCCTAAGAACTTCTTTTACTTCCAAGAGATCTTGAATCATGAAAGATGACAAGAGCTGAAAGAGTAAAGGAAAAATCAAAATGAAGAGTCCTGTTCCTCTTACATCAGAAAGCAATTCCAGAACAAAATAAGAGAAGGCAATCGAAAAGGCCAATACCGTAAAGATCTCGTTTTTGTTTGTTATAGGAGGATGATTGAATTCCACCGAACGAGAAATCAAATATATGGCGTGCAGCAAAAGGGTAACAAAAAGAAAAATTCTTTTCGAATTGTGAAATGTCTGTTTGTCGCTTCTGAAATCGAAAAGATAGATTGCGAATGTAGCGCCATAGAGAATAGGTAATAATATGTTAATTGTGTGAATTGCTTCTAACATAACTCACCAAAATTAAGAAATCCGGAATAAGAGTATTTATTTTTTACGAATGATTATCGGAGAAAAAGTAAATCAAAATTTACCTCCTATTATACTAAAAAAGGATATTAGGTAAAAGTTGACATTCTCCTACATCATTCGATTTGATAAAGGTAACATAAGGAACTTGAAAAAAGTTTTGTTGAACCAAATCTTAATCCGATTTGTTAGGATAATTGGGTTACACGAAATCGTTCTATTCTTCTAACAAAATTCCTCAATAATAACGGGGCTAAAATGAAGATAATAACTTTTAACGTAGCGAACTACAACGACCATCCTCATTGGGAAGAGCGAAAAAGAATGATCGCTCAAATTCTGGTTGAACAAAATCCTGACATAACAGCGCTTCAGGAAATTCGATTTGATCCCAACGAAGAAAGCACACAAAACAGTTATCAAAACATGGCTGAGCAAATACTTGAAGAAATATCGGATACCTATTTGGGTGAAGAGTTTTCAGATAGTAAACTTGTTACAACTCCGGCTATGTATTATCCCGTATCTCACGGAGACCAAAATCCATGGGAATATCCGTCGAAGACGACCGGAAAGCTTTGGGAAGGCTTGTCGATATTGGCTAAGAATAATATGGTACTCGGAACCTCCTCTGTTTTTCTTTCCAAAGGGAGTATCTGTAATGACGCGAACCGACGAGCTACTCAGATGATTTCCGTTGAAGCAAACGGAGGTCCTCTCTATTTCTTCAACACTCATTTCGGATTAGATGGTCCATGCCTGGAAACAAACATAAATGAAACTATTAACTTCATGGATAGTTTTCCGGAGGGATACAAATTATTAGTCGGAGATATGAATGCCGAACCAAACAATAGATATTTGCAAGCTCTTGCGGATGCCGGATATGAAGACTTTTGGCAGAAACTCAGAGCGACCGAAGCAGGCTATACTTATCCGGCAAATTCTCCGGACCGAAGAATCGATTATTGTTGGGGAAACAAGACTTTGTGTGATAAAGGGTGCACAATAGATTTAATAGGGAATTCCCCCAATAGCGACGGAATATATTCTTCGGATCACTTGGGCTTGGCTTTGACTCTTGGAATATAGTTTTCCGAAAAAATGGGAATAAAATATATCTGTTAGCACATTTGTTTTTTACAAAGTAATTAGTTTAATTTGTCCCCTTTTGTTTTGCATAATAAAAATGGTGCAAATCAATTCACACAATGTATGGGGGAAATAATGAAAAGACTAATTGTATTGCTGATGTTCCTTATTTCGTCAGTAGGAATGGCACAGACTGAAACATTATTCAGCGGAGATATCGAGAGTGGCGGTTATGGCGCTATCGGAGTTAAATTCGGTGAAGTAAAAGGTGAAAACGGTGTTTTCGTCGGTGGACAAGGAGCGTGGGTTATTAACCATAATTTCGCTTTGGGAATAGCCGGTTATGGTTTCGCTAACGACTTGTATCTTGACGAAAACGATTCTTTGGATCTGGATTTCGGATACGGTGGTTTGTTGTTGGAATATAATCTGGCACCAAACAAGCTGATACATCTGAATTTCCAAAGTATCATCGGCGTCGGCTCAAATACTTACGGAAATACAGACGATGATAACGACGACGGAAAAAGCGATACTTTTTTTGTTATCGAACCGGGAATAAACGCTGTAATAAATATTCATGAGAATATAAGATTCAGTGCCGGTGTTTCATATCGTTTTGTCAGCGGAGTTGATTTGAAAGGCTTGAGCAATGAAGATTTCAGCGGAATGACCGCTCAGATTACCATGAGCTTCGGAGCTTTCTAAAAAAATCTATCCCGCGTTTCGGCGCGGGAATATGTTACCTCTTTACAATCCTCAGAATCATCAATAGAGCCAGCAATAGAAAGAGAAGAAGATATATTTCAATTAGTATCAGTAGTGTTTCCAATAGATCGAAGTTCCAGAACGAGAGTTGAGTGGTTTTATAGATTTCGATTGTATTCGGGAGGAGAAGATAGAACATCAGTAACAGGGAAAGAGCCAAGCCGGTAGTTTTCCATAAAAGATTTTTACGCTCGCTCTCGTATTTGCTTCGCTCTGTAACTCTATCTACCGATGGCTTTGATTTCCGAACAAAAGCTTCCGCCTCGTTATGAAAAATACCAAAAGCGACTGTTTGAAAGACGATTATAAGACTCAAAGCGGAAAGGAGATTATTCTCCATCGCAAAAGTCCAATTCTCTTTTCAAAAGATTGTATGTATCTATAGCGCAAGTATATTCGCACGCCGAGCCACGTACCGCCATAATCTTCTTTAATGTCGGGCCTTTTGAGCTGACAATGTGATTCAATTCTTCGACGATGTTTTTGCTCTTTATTACCAGACGAAACTCGGTATCGGTATGCCTGATTGCCTCTCGCATAACGTCGCAAAGAGAGTTCTTAATTTGTTCGAAAATCTTAGTTCGGTATCTTGAGCGAACGTTTTGGATTAGTGTTTTGCTTTGGGTATCGGTCAATTGGAAAATGGAGGCTATTTCCGTTTCCGTGGGAAGATGATCCAGATAAAAATTTCGAATCAGATGATAGAGTCGCTCTTGTGATATTTCATCGGCTTTTGTAGGCATTCCTTTTTCATTGAGCATTTTTTTGTATTCCATAAAAGCGGACTTGGCAAAGAGCCCAAGTTTATCATGGAATTGGGATTCGCTAAGAGCCAAAGCTTCTTTAAGCAATTCGATTTCGTTTGCATTGAATTCTTTCTCGCTTAGCTCAAAAGAGATACGCATGACAATTCTCCTTTACTTATGGAAAAAATCAGGGGATCGGATCAAAGCTTCCCCGCCCGGAGGAGGAGCGGGGAGTCTTCTTTCAGTATTGGTATTCTCATTTAGAAGCCAAGAGTTTCAAGATAGACAGGATGAGCGGCCAGAGCAACTTTGGCAAGTTCTCTTAGCTCATACATCCAGTCTTGTAGCTCTTCTAGTTTCTCGTCTCTTACACGAGTAGAATCAATGGCTTCGGCAGTTTCTTTTTGCTGACTAACGATTGCTTCTTTAAGTTCAAGTACTTTATTGTATTCGTTAGTTAATCTTTCTTCGGTATAACCAAAACCGGTTATACGAGTTTTGTATTCGGGACTTCGAAGAATATTTCCGTAAGTAATTTCGGCCTGTTCCTGATAGGCCACTACATTTTTCTTACGGGATCCGGTAAGTTGGAGTTCGGTTTGCGCTTGGACATCATTTCTGAAAGCAATTCGTCCGATAGCTATCAGATGGTTATAATATCCTTTCAGTTCTTTCCAAATTGTATGAAGTTGTTCGGTAGCATCGTATTTTTCTCCATACTCTTTTTTGTGCAGATGATTAAGCTCCTCTGCTTGAGTTAATAATAACCGGCCGGCTTGGATTTTGTCCTGCGTAAGTCCGACTAGAACTAGCAGTTCGGATATTTCATCATTAGATTCAATACCGGAGATTGCTATTTCAGCTTCCATTAACTCACGAGTGATTATAGAATAATTATTAATACTCATATTACCCCCTCTATTAGTTTGTTTGATTTTTTAGAGCTCCAAATTCCACAAACTTGTGCCCAAGAGATTTTCAAGTGTTGCAAAACCGTTTTATCGTACTGCGAAATGATTTCCGAGTAATACAAAGTCATTTTCTTGAAATGCAAAATGACGTCCGAGCAATGCAAAATCATTTTCTTGAGATACAAAATGACTTCCGAGCGATGCAAAGTCATTTTCTTGAGATACAAAATAATTTCCGAGCGATGCAAGGTCATTTTCTTGAGGTGCAAAATGACTTCCGAGCAATGCAAAGGCATTTTTTTGAGATGCAAAATGATTTCCGAGCGATGCAAGGTCATTTTCTTGAGGTGCAAAATGACTTCCGAGCAATGCAAAGTCATTTTCTTGAGGTGCAAAATGACTTCCGAGTGATGCAAATACTGCTTGAGAAGATTCATCATAGAGAAGTATTTTTTACAGATGATATTTTTCGGTTGTAAAATCATTTCGGGACGATTCCTCAAAAAGATTTTCCGTTACCGGATTCTACAGAAAGGAGGATAGGAATATTTCAGAGCAACAAAGAAAGGGTCGATACAGGATTATTGGGAGAAACGACCCAAGAATCCGATAACAGACTATTTATTTAAAGATTCCGAGATTTAGCTATGATTTCTTATTTCAACGTATCCCTGAGAAAGCATCAAGTTCGTTTACTAAGCATTGGCGGTGTCTTTGTGATCATCACGAAGGACAAAATATGGGAATATGAATTAATATGCAACAAATTAATAAAAAGGACTGCCGTAGAATTTTTCTTTTTGTCAAATCGGAAATATCTTATTTACCTCCAAACCAGAGAAGTTACACTTTTGCCGAACGGGTTCGGCAACCGATTTTACTAAAGATTATTCTATTGGACAGCCCCCCTAAATTTTAATTTATGCTATACTCAAAGGGAAGACGCGCTTCACCGAGTTTTGGTTCCGAAACTTTTTTGAACAATGAATAATATTTATAGTTTTCGCCAAGTTCATTCTTTATAAGAGCGGAGGCAGATTCTTCATAGAAGATATCGAGTAATTCCTCGAAAGGCTCTTTCAACTTAGGATATTCGACCAATCGATATCCGGATAGCCCAGCCATACCAGCGGCTATTTCGATCGCGTCTTCCAGACCACCGAGCTCATCGACAAGCCCGAGTTCTTTAGCCTGCACCCCTGACCAAACACGCCCTTGCGCGATTTCGTGCACCTGATCGAATGTCATACCACGTCCGTTTGCCACACGGTTAACAAATGTTTCGTAAGTTCTTTCGATATCCTTTTGAATGATATTCTTTTCGTCCTTTGTAAATGGGCGCGCGGTAGTCATCATGTCCGAATACTTACCGGTTTTAACTCTATCGAATGTGATCCCCAGATTATTATCGAAAAACTCTTTTAGATTAGGGACAAGGCCGAATACTCCGATTGAGCCAGTAATGGTAGTAGGTTCAGCAACTATAGTATCCGCAGCGCAAGAGATATAGTATCCTCCGGAAGCGGCTACATCACCGAAGGAGACGACAACAGGCATTTCCTCCCTTACCTTTCTTACTTCGTTCCAGATAATATCGGAAGTAAGGGCGGAGCCACCGGGAGAATTTACACGTAGGACTATTGCTTTTACTCTGCTATTGTTGCCGGCTGTTCGAATAGCTTCTACAATATTATCTTTTCCAATTGTTTCCGCGTCTCCGGTACCATTATGTATTTCGCCGACTGCATAAATAACCGCAATTCTGTCTTTGGAATATGGAAGCTCAAGCTCACCGGCTTTGAAATAATCTTTAAGAGAGATTTTTTTCGGTGAAGAGCCGTTACGACTTCGTGCTTCGGAGCGAATATAGTCTTTTACTTCTTCTTCGTACATCAAGCTATCTACAAGGCCGTATTTATAGGCGTCTTCGGGTGTACGGATTTTCATATCGTCCGAAATCTCTTTCAACTCCGCTTCAGGAATACCAATAGAGGCGGAAATATCGGAGAGCATAGATTCGTGCACCGAATTAATAAGGGCGGTAAGCTGCTCACGATTAGGAGCGGACATTTTTTCGTTACTGAAATATTCAACAGCTCCTTTGTATTTACCGGCTTTGAATATTTGCATATCTATATCAAGTTTTTCGAGAGTCTTTTTGAAAAAAGTTAACTGCATTGCAAGCCCTTTGAAATCGAGGCTACCGGTGGGTGTAAGAAAGAGCTTATCGGCAACGGAGGCAAGATAATAAGCCTTTTGAGAGATATAGTTTCCATGAGCGATAATCATTTTGCCGGAGTCTTTGAAATCGATTAGTGCTTTTCTGATAGCCTCCAGAGTAGGGGTGCCTCCAACGATAAGATTATCAAGCTCCAGATAGATAGCGGAAATATTATTGTCATACTTAGCTCTTTCGATGGAAGCCAAGACATCTTTGAGCCCAAGCTTTTTGGAAATCTTCGGGAAAAGATAACCGAAATCCTGAGCAGGAGCGTAAATAGTCCTTTCGGTTAAGGGGTAATCAAGTTCCATTTCCATTACTGTGTTGCTTCCGACGGTAACCGGCACCTCGGTATTAAAAGCAGAAGCTAACAAAGAAAAGAACCATAATAACAAGAAGAATCCTCCGAACAGAGCCAGAAGAGATCCGAGCATCGAAGCGAAAGTAAACTTAAAAAACTGTTTCATGAATTTTCCGCGCTATTGTATTGTTAGAAAATATCTCAAAGTATTGTTCTTGAATATCAAGAAGTACAAAATAATAAAAACAGGAATAAGTAATGGAAACAAATAAAAAATTCAGAATAACAACATACAAACTGAATGAACAGGCCGAAGGTTCATTTGACGGTGGTAGAATAACCGAAACAAAACCGATTGGCTTTCCTGGCGAGGGATCGAAGGTTGTACGTTTAGGCCCTTTGTTTTATTGGGCTTGGGCAACATCGCATGAAAAGAGCCTAATCGGTATTCATCCTCATAAAGGATTTGAGATAATCAGTTATGTACTAAAAGGAAAGATGAATCATTACGATACTCTTTCGGGTAGAAGTAGTGTTGCGGAGGGTGGCTTGCTAGGAATGCAGACAGGATCGGGCGTATCGCACGAAGAGGGGTTTGAGGGGGAAAGTGAATTTTTTCAAATATGGTTGGAGCCATTTCTAATTGACGCATATGACAGAAAGCCTAATTATTTTGAATTCACTACAGAAGACTTCCCTACAAGGCGAGATGGGAATTCGGAGATAAAAACAATAATCGGAGAAGGAAGCCCGGTTAAACTTATTGCAGAAGCCAGGATGTGGGATATTCGAATAAAGCCGAATTCCGAGTATAGATTCAAGATTGAAAAGGGAAAATATTTTTCTTCCTTATGTGTGGAGGGGGAAGGGATTTGGGAAAATTCCGAAGCATTCGTTAAGAGAGAATTCACAGTAATAGAAACCGAAGAGGCAAGCAAGGTGACCATAAATACCGGAGATGATGGCGTTAGAATATTCGTTATTGAAGTTCCTCAAAAGGTTGACTACCTGCTTTATCCTGATACTGAGTATTGAATACGGGCTGTCTCCATTTGAGAAGACAGCCTTGAGAAATTTATTTCTTACTATCGATTTGTTTCAACAAAATCTCAACCGATTTTTTCAATTGAGCATCCTCCCCTTTTACTTTACAATCGGGAGCATTTTCAACTAACACATCGGGAACCGCAGGATTGTTTTCCATCGGCTCGTCGGTTTTAGTAACATACCAAGCTCTTCTCGGGAGACGCACATAGGAACCATCGATTAGTCTTTTCGAGCCGGTCGAAATAACGGCACCGAAAGTCGGTTGCCCAACCAAAGTACCTATTCCCAGAGTTTTGTATGCAAAGGAGAAAATTTCCGCATTCGAATAACTGTTTTGATTACACATAGCGATTGATGGCTTCATCCATGCGGCGTATGGTAATCTTTCGCCAACGGAATAGTAAGGTCGGAAATTTTTGCTTTCCTTTTCGAGATTTCCGGAAGCTCCGCGAGGAATATTATATGCATGTTGCTTGTAGTTTAGTACAGCCATCAGATAATCTGTTATCCAACCACCGTTGTTGTAACGAACATCAATAACAAGTCCTTCTTTACCGAGACCTCTTGCAGTTATCTCTCTTTCGAACTTTTCGAAGTTCTCCCATCCCATTGTTTTAATGTGAAGATATCCGAGGCGACCGTTCGAATATTTTTCAACAAGCTCTCTGTTTCGAGCAGCCCATTGATCAACCTTTAATTCTCGCAGAGAACTTTCAGGTTGAATAAGGACTTCTCTTTTTTCCCCTTTAGGGTTTTCAATCTCAAGGAGTGTTTTTTCCTTGATAGTATTGGCCATGAGAGAGAAGAAATTCATATCATCTGTAATTTCAGTACCATTAACCGCTAAGACAATATCACCTACGTTTACTTTACTTATTTCTTTATCAGCCGGAGAATTCTTTACAACGGAGATTACTTTTACCCCTTTGCTCATTGGCTCAACTTCCACACCTATCAAACCTGTTTTTTCTTTTTGGGTTTCCTGGCGCTCGTTAACATCAAGTAATCCCATATGGCTGGCGTTTATTTGCCCAAGCATAAGATTGAACATGTCTTGAAAATCCTTAACCGTAGAGGCTTTCATGCACATCGGTTTGTAAATATCTTTCAACTCATTCCAATCTCTTCCGTGAAAATCAGGATCGTAGAAAGAAAGATTGAGAGCTCTCCAAGCCTCTTCGAAAATCTGATCTCTTTCCTGATTATAGTTCAATTTCATTTTCGCCACGAAAGGAAGATTTTCCTCTTTGTTATTGCTGGCACAAACTCTTGCTATGTTTCTTTTCTTTATCATGTAAAGCTGTTTGTATTCACTATCGAAAGAAAGTCCTCCCGGATTCTGACCACCCTGAGTAATAGCCTTAATTTCCGAGCCATCCCACTTCACAGAGAATAGATCGTTACCCGATCCAAGATTGTTTTTCCCAACATAATAGAACTTCTTTCCGTCCTTAGAAACAGCAAGGTCTGATTCATCCCCCGGTAAAGAAGTTACTTGTACTAATCTTTCGTAAATATTATCGAAATCGATTTTGATATCGCCGTTATCTTTCTTTTTATCTTTCGAAGAATCGGAATCTTCGTCCCAGTCAGCTTTGGTTTTTTCCCAATCCTCATTATTCAACCAGACAAACCATACATCATAGTTGCTATTGTTTCTGTTGGAAAGGAAAGCGAGTTTGGACCCGTCTTTACTCCACACAGGATAAACATCAGCTCGTGGAGCCATAGAAACATTAACAGGCTTCTTACTACCATCGGCAGCCTGGATATATATCTCGCTGTTTTCGTAAAGATCGCTCAATGAATAAGCCAACCATTTATCGTCCGGACTCCAGCTAACATTTCCGGGAGCATCCCAACCGCTAAGTAGTTCTACTTCAGCAGATAATTTCCCTTCTGCGGTTAGCTCGGCTACAATCAATTTCCCTTTGTCGATTTCATATGCGATTTTCTTACCGTCGTGTGAAACTATGGGATAAGTTTCATCTTCGTCGGAATCGGTGACTCTTATCAATTCTCGCTTGAAAGTTTTGAAAAGATTCGGTTCGTCTTTGTCGGATGATTTGCATAGATACAGATCGAACTGTCCGTTACGATCTGAAGCAAAAACCAAAGTAGTGTCGTTAAGCCATTCAACGTTTTGATCTCTGTAAGGACTATTGGAAACATTCACACTTTTGCTTTTCTTTTTATCAGCTTCTTTAACGAAGATTTCTCCCCTTACAACAAATGCCAAATATTTTCCGTTAGGAGAAACAGCGTACTCGGTAGGACTGCTTCGGAAAGTCTTATTTACAATCGGATCGAATTTGTAATCAGCCGCGATAGAAATATCTACTTTCTTCGGAGATCCGACAGGTAAATTCATGAAATATATATCGGTTCCCTTTTCGAACGCAATTGATTTACCATCACCACTTATACTTAAATATCGCGCACCTTCGTCGCTGAAAGAGGTAACTTGTTCAATATTACCGGTTAGTTGACCGCTTTCTGAAATATTTAGCTTATGAACATTATATCTTCCGGAACGAGGACTTAGGAAATAGATAGTTTGATTATCGGCCCACTTAGGATAGATATCATTTCCGTCATGCTCAGTAAGCTGAATAAACTTATCATTTTCAATGTCATAGATCCAGACATTATAATTTGCCGGTCCTCTGTAAGCCTCACGAACTTCACGGCACCATCCCAAAGAGAAAGCGATAAATTTACCGTTAGGTGATACTGATGCGTAATCACCGTCAGCGTTAAGAATTCTCACAGGGGTGCCACCGTTAGCTGAAACCTTGTGAATCTCATTACCCCATTCAACTTCACGATAATTTCTGTTGGTAGAGAAAACCAATTCGTCATCATTATCCCATTGGGTAATTCTGTCGTTGGCTGAATGGAATGTTATTCTTTTGGGAATTCCACCTTCGGAATCGATTACAAAAATATCGGAATTACCATATCGATCGCTACTAAAGGCAATTTTACTCCCATCTTTGTTCCAGACAGGGTAACCGTCGTAAGCTTCGTGAATAGTAATTCTTTCTGCTTTTCCACCATTGGCAGCTACCGTCCAGATATCACCTTGGAAAGAAAAAGCGATTTTGCTTCCGTCATTATTTAATGCCGGCATTCTTACGAAAGGAGATTCATCCTTCGCGGAAAGAGCAATAGATAAGAAAAGAAACAACAGAGTTAACGAAACAAGATTACGTGTTCGCATAATCCCCCTTTAATTTTATGATTAACTAAGATATTTCCGAATTTTGGTTAGACGCGACGAAAAAGAAAAAGTTATTTTCGAAAAACAAAGATGCGAAAAAGATACTAATTATATTGGTTGAAAAGGATATTAAGAGGAAATAGGGTTAATATTATTGGGGAAATAATGAGCCGAGAGAAAAAATATCCCGACTCACAATCTATCGATTACTTTCTATTCTTAAGCTTGTTCTTATTCACTTTATAAAAATCTTTGATGAATTCATCGAGCAGACTATTTATGGAAATTTTCAACTCCAGCTGAACATCTTTTGCCGTTGATAATCCGACTTCATCTCTCTCCCATGTAATAGCTGAATAGTGCGGCATATTATTTCTCTTTAACTTAACATCCTGAATAAAACGCACAATCACACTATACGCATAAAGATTATTTTTGGGCTCGTTATCCACACGAATGGAAACTTCAACGCATGGAGCTCCTTCAATACCTTTACTATCGGCAAACTCAACTGCATGGATACCGGCACCTTTTAGGGATTTAATAACAAACTTCTCAATCTCTTTCTCAGTCAGTCCCTTATCGAGTTTATCCCCTTCAAAATCCCAAACATAAACACCGAATTTATTACAGTCTTTCAATGCCTTCAACTGAAACGCTTCGTATTCATCAACTGTTTGCGCGTTAACCGCAAAAGAAGTCAAAAAGATAACAATCGAACACAAAATCAGGCTAAACTTTTTCACAACTACAATCCTTTCACTTATTAAAAATCGAGCCGAAAGATACGATTATTTCTTGTACTTTGAAATAAAATCCTCCACTTCCGGAAGACCACCCTGATAGATCAAATAGCCGTTACTCGGTTCTCTTTCTGTGATTTCACCCGCAATCGGATTAAGCATAATCTCTTTAACTTTTTCCAAATCTTCTGTTTGCCCGAGAGCCCATCCTAACTTAACATAAGCAACCTCAGGGAGCATATTGGCGCATGGAACAACACCCAAATCGAGCATCTCTCTTCCGGTTTCGTATACATACATTTGAACGTATCCCCAAAGGGTTTGCACTGTCATGTATACCGCAACCCCTTTTTCCTGTGCTCTTTTGAGAGCCGGATAGAGAGGTTTGTTTACGTGCCCAAGTCCGGTTCCGGCTATTACTATTCCTCTGTATCCGTTATCGATAAGAGAATCTATAATATCGGGACGCATGTTCGGGTAATAGTAAACAATACTTACCTTCTCTTCGAATGTAGAAATTATTTTTACTTTTCTATCTTCCCTTCTTCTTTTGTAATCCTCTCTAAGAGGAGTTATCGCCGAACGATCTATCTTAGCAATGGGAATATCCCCTATCGTTCTGAACGTTGACCTATAACTGGAGTGCATTTTCCTTACTCTGGTTCCACGATGCAACAACCCGTATTGATCGGAAGTAGGTCCGAACATACATACCATTACTTCGGCAATATCACTTTCTGCCGCTGTTTTAACCGCGTGAATCAGATTCAATGCGGCGTCGGAGGAAGGGCGATCACTTGACCGCTGGGAACCTACCATTACTATTGGGATCGGAGACTCTTGTACCATGAAAGACAATATCGCTGCGGTATGATGCATCACATCGGTTCCGTGTCCGATTACGATTCCTTTAACTCCTTTCTCAATTTCTTTTCCGATAGCCTTCGCGGTACCGATCCACTGCTCAGGTCCCATGTTCTCACTGAAGACCCCATATAGTTTTTCAGTATCGAGATTACAATAATCCGCAAGCTCAGGAACCGAACCATATAACTCGCCGGGAGAAAAAGCGGGAATCACCGCTCCGGTTCTATAATCAAGGCGACTGGCAATTGTTCCGCCGGTTCCCAACAACTTAACATTAGGTTTTTCGGGATCAAACGGGAATTCCTGTTCGGGAATTCTGTAATTCGCCTCTTTCTTCCCGTTAACTTCAATATCCACAATGTTTCTAGCTGCTATACCGATATTATATCCGATAGGAAGTTTCAGAACAATATGTTTATCATCGGCGGTTTCCGATCTGGGAAGAATTATCCCTTTGAAACTCCCGCTAAAAGTTGAAATCTTTGCGTCGCTCCAAACGGGAGCGGAAAATTGTTGCAAAATACTTAAGGCTTCTCCTCTGTAACCTTTATACTCGCTCATTTCTCCTCCTCGTTTGTTACGACTAATTTTTCCGCGATCATTTTTCCGCAAACCCTTCCGCGCAACTCATTCATAACCAACCCCATAATAACCTTGGTAATATTACCCGGTTTGTGGAGTTTCATTCCCCCCGCCTTTACTATTAACTCATCCATGGTCTTTTCTATCTCCTCTTCATCGGCCGGTTTCAAAATATCTTCATCATTAAGCCATCCCTTTTCCAGATAGAAGATAATAGCCATTAATACACCTTCTCTTACAATACTCCCCGAAGCGTATAGTCCCATCAGTTTTCGGAAAATATTCTCATTCAACAGACTAATATTATACCCTTTCTTTTTTAGACATTTCGGATAGTTAATAAGTACAACAGCCGAAAATACATGATCAATTTGATATCGGGAAACGAACTCCAGAAAAAGTTCTGCATATTTCGAAATCGCAAGATCCGGAATAATATCTTCGGGAACTCCAATCTCTCGGTACCATTTCTCTCTCTTCCAATATGGCTTTCCAATCGAACTCTTAATTCTCATTACTCTTTCCTCCTTTATCATTTCGGGAGGAAGATCGGTATCGGGATACATTCTGTCGGCTCCTGGAAGTATTCTTTCGAACCCGTTTGTACCGTCACTAAGGGCTTGTCTTGTTTCCGAAGGAACTCCCATCGTCGCCTCGCGGGCTCTAATGATGATTTCATTAGCCGCTGTCGCCGTATCAGGTTCATCACCCCAGACAACAACAATAGTATCGTTTTCATTAGCTCCGACATATTTAATAATCTCTTGCCACTCGGATGAAGTTAGATTATCTCCTCTACTGTCCGAGTGAATGATATTAGGTATTTCGGATAGACATGCAATCACTCTAACTCTATCGGATATTTCCTTTGAGAAATATGTATTAGTTTGTGTTTGCCAATTCAGCAACCTGTTATACCCCTTTAGCAATACGCATTTGATAGCCTGCTTTCTTTCAACCGCTTTCTTTATCGGTGTGAAATGAGGATTCTTTAGAAGCTCCGAGATATCTCGCACTGTTGCTTCGAAACTTTCTTCGGTAATTCCTCTTTTGGCAAGTTCCTCCTTCAAGCGTAACAAATTCCATTGTCGCATTCCCTCGTTATAAGTAAGAAGCGGAATAGCCGGAATCTTAGGTACACCTTTGATCTCAACTCTGGTTCCCCCTTCTACACTTACGTTTACATCTTCCCTCGCGGCTCCCATGCCACGACGTACTTTCCCGCTGCTACGTACAATACGACTAAGTATATCAGCTACTTCCGCCACTTCATTAGGAGTTTTCATATCAGGAGCGGTAACCGTTTCAATCAATGGCATTCCGAGACGATCTGTAAGATATACTCTTTCGTGCCCTACATCCGTTACCTCACGACATGAATCTTCTTCAATGGACATTTGAACAATCTCAACTTTCCTATCCCTATAAGGAATCTCCCCGTCCAACGCGTGAATTGCGGTTCTTTGAAAACCGGTTGGAATACTTCCGTCGAGATACTGTTTTCGGGCAATGTGTAATTCGTCAACAATCGTACAATTCATCATCAATCCCAATTCGATAGCAATATCAAGTGCTTCTTCGTTAATAATGAAAGGTGGAGTGTCGTCCATTTCGTAGGTACAAACTGTTTCTCGGTTAATTCTGTAGATAATGTTTTTCTTAGTTTTGAATTCCATGAGGGCGGTGCCATCATATTCTCCCAACTCAGAAAGAGTGGGACGCATATGCCTCAATATCTCCGCGTCATATTTATCGCTGTAATGACCGGCGGGACAGTGGCAGAAGAGTTTTTTTTCGGTTAATAACTGCTGATGAATTTCCAATCCCGATTTGAAGCCTATTTTTCGGTAATCTTCAGCGGTCATCTCATTAAAGGACTTGAAAATAAAGTCGATCATTTATGCTGATGTCCTGATTTTGTGATAATATCCGAAAGAACGATGTATAGAAATGCAACAACTTAAAAGTTTTACTGAACTTAAGGAGCTAATTAAAGAGATGCAAGAAAAATTCTTTAATGAATTTCATAAAAAGGGAACAATTTTATATAAGGCTCTTCACTTCCTATAATTGTTTTCTTAACTTGATGTCAGTTTTATTAATAATGGAGATCATTTATGGAAGCTAAGATTTCTCAAAAAGATTTGGAAACATGGGCAGGGTATTTGATTAATCATTCCCTCGGCGGAGTTACAAAAGAAGATCTAGTAATGATAAAAGGGGAACATATTTGTTGGCCCTTAATATCCGTATTGCAAGACAAGATATTAGCCACTGGTGCTATCGCCGATATTAATCTGATTGCGCCGGATAATAATCGCGGAAAAGTATGGGGAAACTCAATGGCAAAGCACGGAAGTGTTGAGCAGATTGAGAAAGTTCCTCAATGGCACGTTGATCGTTACGAAGGGATGACAAAATACATCGAAATTCTTGGAGTGGAAAATCCGGAACTCTTCAAAGGAGGAAAGGAAGATCTGGCTCAGGCAATAATGAGAGTTGACGAACCGATTAAAAACGGTCGTCTCGCCAAAAGATGGGTTCTTACTCTTTTCCCTACACAAGGTTTCGCCGATATGGAAGGGATGACACTGGAAGAATACACCGACGTAGTTGTCGGGGCTTCGATTGTTAATCCGAAATTCCTAGAGGAAGTTGAGCAGGACATTCACGACGCTCTCTTCAAAGCCGAAACCGTAAGGATAGATACCGAGCATCCTAAGAACGGAAAGCTACTTACATTAAAAATGAATATTGCCAAACGTTACGTTACAAAGTGTACCGGAATCAGAAATTTCCCTGACGGCGAGGTTTACACTAGTCCCGACGCCAATACTCCGGAAGGGGAAATATTCGTTGATCTCCCTGTTTTCCAAGGAGGCGCAACCATACAGGGAATATATCTGAAATTCGAAGGTGGAAAGATAGTTGATTACACTGCAGAAGAAGGATTCGATACTCTGAAGAAAATTATCGAAACAGACGAAGGCTCCCACAGACTGGGGGAAGTCGCTCTCGGTATGAACAACGGAATTGCGAAAGTTCTAAAGCATCCTTTGTTTGTCGAAAAAGTCGGCGGTACAATGCACATCGCTATCGGCGCTAGTTACCCTAACAGCTATGTAGAAGATACGGCAAGTGATGAGGGGAAAAAAGCATTAGAAGATTATTACAAAACAGGTGTAATGAACAAATCAGCGCAACACGTTGATATTGTTACCGATTTCAGACCGGGTGGCTCGGGAAGGGCTATTTATCTGGATGATATGAAACTGGAAATGAAAGATAATATCTGGGTAATACCAAAATAAATATAAGGGGCCTTTGAGCCCCTTCTTTTTTATCTCAAATATGAGGCCTTCATAATATCCTCTACTGATTTCAATACCTTCGGAGGCTTCAGATATTTTCCCAAAAATTTATAAATCTTCACCCTTATTTCCTTCGCATTTCTCGTATCGGTTCTATCGAATGAATGTCCTCCCGGAATATCTTTGTAGATTTCATACTCAAACTTTTTCCCTTCGGCTTTTAGAGATTTGATAAGATGCTCTACTTCCAACACATTAACATCCGCGTCGTTTGTGTTTGTGTGAATCAACAAAGGGGTATCTTTCATCTTGTGAGCGTTCCATGCCGGAGAACGACGACGATATTCCTCAACATTATCACAAGCCGATTCCCCGATGTGATAATCCGCTTCGTAAAGATCTCGGTAGCTTTGATCTTTGTATCCCATTCTTGCAATCAGATCACTTACAGGGACACCGGAAAAAGCAACTTTATAATTGTCCGGATGATCGAATATATTCATCAACGCAATCAAACCGCCATGACTCCAACCGATAATCCCGACACGGTCTTTGTCAACAAAATCGTAATTATCAATCATATACTCTCTGCTAGCGTCAACATCCTCTACCTCCAAACCACCGTAATCAATCTTTTTGTAATGAGACATTCCGTAACCGGTGCTCCCCCGATATTCGGCAGCAACAACTATATACCCTTGCGCCATAAGCTCCCGAACAATGTGAGTATAGTATGAAGTAAAATTACTGTGCACTCCCCCGTGCGGAAATACAATCAGAGGATACTCTTTTTTGTAATCAATATTCTTCGGAATGAAAATGTAGCTCCAGAATTTCACCGGATTTCCCGCCCCCTGTCCGTTCGGGTTTTTCTCTTTCCATTTGGGCGGACCGGTAATATAAACCTTATCAATATTGGCAACATCCTCAAGACGCTTGAACCAAATCAAATCGTCCAGTTGTCTTTCCAGATAATCAATCCGGTGCTCAAGTTGCTCGTTATATTTCAAAAGTTTTTTCATCGGGGGATCTGTCTCTTTTTCCTGAGCTATTAGAATTGAGGCTATAATAAAAAACGGTAGGAAGAATAATCTTTTCAACATCATTGTAATTCCCATATTAATGAATAATCCGCTAATCGTAAAAGAAATTAAGAACTCCGGAGGAAAGAATAAACACTTTTTGCAACTTGCCGTCATAATATATCATATATTTGCATAAAGAATATTTTGAGAATGGAGAAGGAAACGTTTTGAAATTAGTAGCGAAAACATTTTTCGGGCTTGAAGAGATTTTAGCTAGTGAAATAAAACAGATCGGCGGAAAAGAAATACAGCTCCGCAAAAGAGCAGTTGAATTCGAAGGTGATATGGAGTTGGTATATAAGGCCAATCTTTATCTCAGAACAGCTTTGCGAATATTGATGCCTATCAAGGAATTCACGGTGCGTGGTGAAAAAGAATTGTACGGCAACATAAGAAGAATTGACTGGAGTGAGTATTTCGGACTAAAAGATACTTTCGCGGTAGACAGCGTGGTAAACTCTAAACATTTTACTCATACTAAATATCCCGCATTCAAAACCAAAGACGCTATTGTTGACCAATTCAGAACTCTTAGCGGTAAGCGCCCCAACGTAAACACAGAAAACCCGACTATCTTGATTAACCTACATATATTTGACGAAAAAGGGACGGTCTCCCTTGATACTACCGGAGAATCTCTACACAGAAGAGGATACCGAACTGACAAAAACGCGGCTCCTCTAAACGAAGTTTTAGCCGCAGCCATGGTTCTGAAATCGAATTGGAAACCGGATCAAACTTTTATCGATCCGATGTGCGGTTCGGGTACTATTCCTATTGAGGCTGCAATGATCGGGCAGAATATTCCCCCGAATTTACTCCGTAGTAATTTCTCTTTCATGAACTGGAGAAATTTCGACAAAGAATTGTGGGAAAAAGTAAAAGAGAATGCTCAGAAGAAAATTGTCAACCGACCACTGAAAATTTACGCGTCAGATAAATCGACACTCACACTTCGCATTGCCGAAAGAAACATTGAGCGTGCGGGATTGAGAGATGTTGTTAAACCGATAAAAATGAAGTTCGAAAACCTTATCCCACCAAAGGATAACGGTGTAATAATAATGAATCCTCCATACGGGGAAAGAATGAAACCGGATGATATCTTCGCGTTTTACAAAATGATCGGAGATAAGCTGAAAGAAAGTTGCGAAGGGTACGACGCATGGGTTATCAGCTCGAATATGGAAGCATTCAAATTCCTGGGTCTCAGAACCTCCGAGAAAGTTATTCTCTACAACGGCGCGCTCGAATGCCGTTTCAATAAATATGAAATGTATCAGGGGTCGAAGAGTTAACACGGCTAAAAGATTTTTCGTTGGTTATTCTTACAATGCTAAGAATAACCAGCGTTTTTTATATACCTACTGTTTGATTATCATCAATTCTTTTTTATATTTATTCTCATTAGGGGAAACATCCCCTCATACAACACAGTGAAATCGATGCCGGAAACGTGAGCCCCTCTATTTCTTAGAGCTGCCTCATACTCTATTTGTTAATAATTATATTACAAATATATTGGGAATGCGTAATGCGATTTTACTTATCACTCACCTACAACACAGAAACAGTTCCTTTTTCTTATCAACATTACCTGGTAGGAGCATTTCATAAATGGCTGGGACTCAACGGCCTACACGACACCATAAGTCTATATTCTCTCGGATGGCTTGAAGGCGCCAAGATGAATGGAAAAGGATTCGATTTCCCCAATGGCGCCGAATGGATGATTAGTTTCTGGGATGATGATATCGGAAGAGATATGCTTAGAACAATGTTAGATAATCCCGCTGTCTGCTTTGGAATGAAAGTAGCTGAAGTAAGAATGAGGCAGTCTCCTGAATTCTCATCCATAGAAAAGTTTTCATGTGCCAGCCCAATCCTCATAAAGAATAAAACTGACAACGGTACAAAATACTACTCCTTCAAAGACGACGACGCAGATTACCTATTGCGAAATACTCTTATTTCCAAAAGTGAAAAAGCAGGGATCGATCTCGGCGAATTTTCAATCCGATTCGACAAAAGCTATCCTAAAGCAAAAACAAAGCTTGTAAAAATAAAGGGTGTAAAGCATACAGCCAATGTATGTCCGGTAATTATTCAGGGAAATAATCTTGTCAAAAAATTCGCGTGGCATGTCGGGCTGGGACAATTAACCGGTAGCTGTTTCGGAGCAATAAGATAAGGAGTAACAATGTATTACGTTGTAAAATACAAAGGACCGTTCGGGTTTATTAAACCATGGACAGCTGTAAGAGATGACGAAACTTTTTCCCAACAATTTCTTACTCCTTCCATTATCGAAGGGATTCGTCAGAAACTGGAAGTTTCGGCAATCATTCGCCACAGACTTAACTACTGCGGAATATCTGTTCAACAGGAAGCCACTCAGCCAAAAGCATACAGCATAACAAATAAGATCGCTTCCAGGCCACGCTCAATTTTGAAAAGAGGGGTAATTATTGATCCGCATTTATACCTGGCCTTCCCCTCCTTCGACGAAGCGGACAAAGCAACCCGGGAACATATTTGCCTTTCCCGCAATGAAGATATCCTTTTGCCTGAGAAAGAAATATTACTAATAAATGATAACGAGTTTGACGCTATTCCCGGCTTCGAACTAATATTCGGAAATGCAGAAGATTCTTTTCTAGTCGGGTACAACAGATTCTCGGAAGAAGAACCCGAACCAATGTACGGAAGCCTCAGAATTTTCGGAGACCCGATCAGAAAAGAAGAAGTTGAGTTATGAATACTCTATTCGCCAAGAGTAAAGAAAACGGCGGAGTAACACTGGCCGAACATACGGAACATGTTATCAAGGCAATTGAAATAATCTCCGGATATTATGAAATAGACCGCGATTCAGCTTTTTTCGGCGCACTACTTCATGATCTTGGGAAAGGACATCCTCTGTTTCAAAAACGTCTTGCCGGCGAAGCAGAAGATCAGCTTCAACGATTGGTCTCAATTCCTTACAGACATGAGATAGCCTCTCTTTTCTTTTTGCCGTTGCTCGAGAAAAAGTTCTGGACCGATGTTACGGAGATGGTTCTTGGTCACCATAAATCGATCAAAGATAAAAATATATCCAAGGGGAAAGGACTGCTAGACTTACTTGAATATTACGAAGAAGATGAGATATTCGAGACTTACTCAAAAGACTGGGAATTATGGCACAAAAAGGTATTAGCTACTATTTCCCCTTTTATATCAGTCCCAAACGAAATACCTCTATCCTCGGCAAAAGAAGCCTTTCTTTATACGGTAGAATATGCCGAAGGTTTGGAAAAGAACTGGAGCAGACTACGTGGCCTACTAAACAGTGCAGACTTTCTGGCTTCCGCATTGACCTATAGAACTGAAGATTATCTTGGTAAGATGTTCGAAAAACCTGATATCGATTTCTTCCTTAATCCGAAGCGAGTCTCGGAGTTTTACCCCCTCTCCTTCAAAAAATATATCTCGGAAAATAAACATACTCTGGTTACCGCTCCTACCGGCGCGGGGAAAACCGATTACTTGCTAAAAAGATGTAGCGGCAGAATCTTTTACACTCTCCCCTTCCAAGCCTCTATCAACGCTATGTATGAAAGACTAAAGGAAGTAATCCCCAATGATGTAAGGCTGTTGCACGCTTCCTCCAGATTAAAAATTCAGGGAGATAAAGTAGAAGAAGAAAAAGCGTTGCAAACACTCCCCGGAGCAAGCGTCAAGATACTTACCCCCTATCAATTGGCAGCATTGGTCTTCGGTACCCGTGGCTTCGAAAGCATTGCGATGGATATCGATGGCTGCGACGTAATTCTTGATGAGGTACATGTTTACACCGGAGTTAGTCGCGCGCTAATTATCGAGATTGTAAGAACACTACTAAAACTTGACTGCCGCATCCATATCGGAACAGCTACTCTCCCTTCGGTTCTTCGCAACGAAATAATTAATCTTCTCGGTGAAAACAATATTCTCTTCACAGAACTGAATAAAAATGAATTGACCCTATACAACAGACATACTATTCATAAGCATAATTACTTCGAAGAAACAATGCCTATTTTGGACAATGCTCTTGCCAATAAAGAAAAAGTTCTGGTCGTCTGCAACAGAGTAGCCGAAGCACAAAAGAAATTTGAGATTATTTCCGACCGATATCCGAAGATAGAAAAAATGCTCATCCACAGCCGATTCAAAAGAGTAGACCGCACGAAAAAAGAAGATGAACTTACAAACTATTTCAATAAACTAGATGAAGCTTGCGTTGTGGTTTCCACACAGGTTGTAGAAGTAAGCCTGGATATAAGCTTCGACAGAATGATAACCGATTGCGCCCCTATTGACGGACTTATTCAACGCTTCGGAAGAATTAACCGAAAACGAAACGCGGAAACCAAAGGAATAATCAGGCCGATACACATAATTGCTCCTCCCGATAACAAACGGGACGCACTCCCTTATGACCGGGAAATATTGCAACGAAGTTTTGATGTATTGGAAAATAATACCCCACTTATCGAAAACACTTTACAAGAAAAAATAGATCTGGTTTACCCCGAAATAGAAAAGATGTCTTTGGAAAGCTTCGCTGTATTCGGGGATAATGAATTCAAACTCATGAAACTTCAGCATAACAATAAATCGGCAATACTCGATTGTCTGGAAATAGAATCGGCATGTTGCCTTATTGAAAACGATGTTGAGAAATACAAAAGCGGAAACTTCGAAGAAAGAGTTCCTTTGGAAATTCCCATCTCCCCTTTCTCACTAAAAGGGAGCTTCCCTTCTCTTTATCAATTGGAGCGGGGAAACAATCCTTGGGTGATTTCAAACGAACTCTACTCAATAGAGAAAGGACTAGAAATAAAAAAAATAGACAATTTTTTATAAGCACGGAGTTAATAAATGTATACCGGAATTATCGGGAAAAAATTCCTACGGTTTTATAACAAAAAGTATAATACAAACTACTCTGCCGAAGAATTCTTCAAAGATGTTTATTGGCCTTTGTTCTTCGATGATGAGAATTATCTTCAATGTGTTACAAATTCCCCTTTCGATCAACTCTATAAGCAAAAGAAACATTCTTCTGCCGATTTAAGAAAAGAAGAACTTGAAAAATTCATGACAGATGTGGAAACAAAGGAGCCTCACATGGGGTTAGCCGTCGGATATCCCGCTATGGCTCTAACAAAAACCACTTCCGGACAAACAACTTCAATGAAACTCCCTATCGATAAAAATGAAGTTTACGCAACATGGTTCGGAGCGGCTTTGGGTATTCTGGTAAAGGGAGGACAAATTGTATTCCTCGATAAAGAGAAGGTCTTCGAGATTCTTCTCGAGGGATGGAAAGAATACCGCAAAAGAATGACCGAGCTCGATCTTATTCCGCCTAATAAAATCAACACATGGAACGGGCACTGGCTTTATAATCGTATTAATGAGAACGGATACTTTAACCCCTTTGAAAAGAAAAATGAATCTCTGGAACTCCCTACAATCGAATGGATTAATGTAATATTCGCCTTGGCTAAACTTCTCGGAGAAAAAGATCTCAACAGCTATATAGCCAAAATCGGGCAAATGAACTCAACTTACGGATTCATCACCATAAAACTCCCCGCAATCAAAAGATACCGCCAATTGTTAAACGCCTATTTCGGAGAGATTGATAGAGAACTTATCAAACAACTTGACACCCTCTATAAAACCGAATTCGGTTTCATTACTGCCTGCAAAGGGGGAAGCATAGGCATAAAGGAACTACAGCCAAAAGGATTAAGACAATTCATTAATGATAAATATAAAACAGGTAAGTTCTTCAATTTCCAGGAGAACCGGGAAAGTCAAATAAACTATTCTATATACAAAACATGGATAATTGCTATGTTAGAAAACAAAGAGTTACTTCCGATGGCTACCACTACCGCCGAGGCTTTTTTGAGCTATCAGGCGGGGGAAGAAAAAGCCAGGAAAATAAGAATCAATAACATCAAGACAATCATGGAAAGTAAATCCAGAGCCACCTTTATCAACAACCTCATTCCACTTATGGAAGTAGAGGGTAACTATCACGAAATGATCAATGCCCTCGTTACTGAGATTGACAAAATGCCGGCAGACAAATTCCCTTACTTCCTTACTTTGATAAAATTTCAATATGCATATAAACAGAGAGGTAACTAATGAATTCTTTTATCTATTTACGTGGTCTTAAACATGCCGACCATACAGTCTTTTGTGTGGAAGACGGGCAAAAATTCTATTACGACCCACAGTTCGGAACCAGAATGGCCTACTCCAGCGGGCAACAGGTTAAACGCTCTATTTTGGAAGCTGTACTTAACGATTTGAACGAACCTATGGCTCCAACAACATTTAACTACGAAATAAAAAAAGAAAAAAACGGCGGGGAAGCTCTCTCTAACAAAGAGCCTTGGTCTCCTTGCGATCCTACTTACACGGATCAGTTGCTGGGGGGATGGATGAAGGCTGAGTCTAAAGGAATTCCTCTAAAACGTCGCTCCCCTTTCTCTATTTCAGCTATGCGTCCGTTGCATCCTCTATTAGGAGGTTTGGAAGGACAAAAAGAAAACCTTACCTTCGACAGAAGCTCCAATCCGGATCATAATCCCGTTATTGTTCGGGACGCAAAAGGTAATATTTTATCGACTGAAGAAATCGATGACTTCCTCGAAAGAAACGGAAGAGCTTTATCGAGACGCAACTGGATTCCGGATAATACCAGAGCAAGCGGTTTATACATATATGATATCGCAATCGATATGAGAACTCTCTTCGCGGTTTCCACTAATACACACGAACCTGAACTGGCAAAAGAGACAATTCAAAAACTTAACGAAGCCGGGTGGATCCCTTCGGAAAACGCTTTCGGCAAATGTCTTGTTCTTCCGGCAGAAAAGCGCCAAGGAATTATACCTGCTATTGCCAAGGGAATTTTGAACTGGAGAATTACCTCCAACCAGGCGCGCACTTTCTCTTTGATGGAAACTCTTGCCGTAGCTATTAGCGACAACGCCAATAAAATTGCATACGCAATCAGAGCAACTTTGGACGAAGAGAGTGAACGACCCAAAGCGATTCCGATTATCGATAGAAACGCCGGCTCTTCTTTATACGTTACTCCAACCTGCGGAGCTTACGTAAAAGGGGCCGAAGGAAGTCCCGAAGCTCTCGACCTGGCCGAACAGAAACTAATAGAAATGCTATCGGAATTCGATTACGACAATCAACTTTATAACAGATAGTTTTCGCAAAACTACGGAACTACTCTCCCCTTTGATTTTTTTCCTTTCGGAGGGGAGATTCTCTCTTAATTAGAATATTTTCCTAATGGAAGATGAGGTAGTTTTATGACCGGAACAGACATCGCCTATTATTTCGCTTGCAAAAGAAAATTATGGCTAAGTAACAAGAATCTGAACATGGAGCAAAATTCCGAAAATGTCGCTCTCGGTAAAGTTATCTCCGAAAACAGTTACCACCGGGAAAAACACGAAATAAAAATCGGAAACATTGTTATCGATTTCTTCGACTCGAAAACAAACACAATCAACGAAGTAAAGAAATCGGATCGGATGGAAGAACTCCATTTCTGGCAAGTGAAATACTACATCAAAGTACTTACCCAAAAAGGAATCCCCGACGTGAAAGGGAAAATAGATTATCCCAAACTGAGAAAAACAGCGGAGGTTTTCCTGACCGAAGAAGACTCTTATAAACTTGACGAAATAGAAAAAGAGATTGGAATACTAATCTCACAAACAAGTGCCCCACCTGTAATAAACGCCTCTTTTTGCAAAAAGTGCGCTTACTACGAATTCTGCTACATATAATCATTCTCTTAATTCTTTCGGAGCATAAGAATGAAAAGAAATTACTACATATTTACTTCCGGAAAACTGATAAGAAAAGATAATACAATCTATTTCGAAGCGGGGAAAAGTGAAGAGCCCGAAGAAATAACTACAGAGGAAATTGAAGTGGAGGATGCCACACTCGACGAATCGGTTAACAAGCGAGAAGCAAAGCAACTACCGAAAAAGCCTATCCCCGTTGAGGATATCGAAGCAATCTATTGTTTTAGCGAATTGCGATTCAATACCAAATTTCTCAACTTCCTTGCCCAAAACAATATTACGCTGCATCTCTTCAACTACTACGGATATTATACCGCTTCCCTATACCCCAGAGAACCTTTCGTTTCGGGAAATCTTTTGGTAAACCAGGTTGACCATTACACAAATACCGAAAAGAGATTGATTCTGGCCAAAGAGTTTGTTGCAGGCTCAATCCAAAATATCATAAAAAATTTGCAATACTATAATTCCCGCCAAAGAGATATGACCCCTTTCTTGCCAAAGCTCGAGGAAATTCTGGAAGACTCAAAAGGGGCAAAATCGATCTCAGAACTTATGGGATTCGAAGGAAACGCCCGCTCACTTTACTATTATGTATGGAATCTGATAATCGACGAAGAAATAGATTTCGAGAAAAGGGAAAAACATCCTCCCGCAAATCCTGTTAACGCACTGATCTCTTTCGGCAATTCGTTAGTCTATACTTCGGTTCTTGGGGAAATCTACAAAACACAACTCTCCCCTCTTATCAGTTTTTTGCACGAGCCGGGCGAAAGACGCTTCTCTTTATCCCTCGATATCGCCGAAATATTCAAACCCCTTCTGGCCGATAGAATTATTTTTACTCTGCTGAATAAAAATATTCTTAAGAAAAAGCACTTCGACAAAAAACTGAACTACTGCTATCTGAGCGAAGAAGGACGAAAAATATTTCTGAAGGAATTCGACGAAAAACTGAAAACCACCATAAAACACAGAAAACTAAAACGCTCCGTAAGCTACCGTCATTTAATCCGTTTGGAATGTTATAAGATAATCAAACACCTCTTGGGGGAAGGGGAATATAAACCCTTCAAAATTTGGTGGTGAAATACTTTTTCGAATAAAGAGGAAATATTATGTTTGTAATACTTGTATACGATGCGGCTCCGAAACGAGGGGTAAAGCTATTAAAATTCCTCAGGAAATATCTGTTCTGGGTTCAGAACTCGGTTTTCGAAGGAGAAATAACCAAAGCGAAATTTGCCGAAGTGAAAGCGGGTATCAGAAAAATTATCAATAAGGAAGAAGATTCGGTAATATACTACACTTTCACCTCAGGCAAAAACTACTCCCGCGAAGTAATCGGAGTTGAACGCAACGATACCGATTCCTTCATCTGAGAGATGTGGATAACTTGTTGATAACTCTTTGCTGTTTTTATGCAACAAAGAGTTACCGGTTTTCCAACTTAAAACTTTCTTGTACTAAACTACGGTCTCGATATTTTTAATGCCCTGTTCTTCGATCAGCTTAGCAAGCTTTCTGTATCGCATAACTTCACCTTTCGAATCGAAGCATTCTTTGTTGAACAAACCAGCTCTGCCATTATTGGCAAAAGAGTTGATAATAACTTTGTCCCCTTCCTGATATACAACAAACAGTTTGTTTGCTTCGGCTACCTTAAAACCATAGTCGTACCTTCTCGGAGCAAATTCCTCCAAAGTTGCTTTTCTTGTCTTCAACACTTTTGACCTCCTCTTTATTGTTTTTGTTGTCTCTCAAAACTTAGGTAAAAGTCTCTCACTCCTTTACCCGTGACCCTCTGTAGAATAAGTATACGGAATATATAACAAGAAATCATTTATAAATGTTTCTAAAAATTGTTTAAAATAACGTAATACATTATTATGGTTAGAAAACTACCCAGATTTTTCCGCTAAAACAAGATATTAATATAAGTTAGCTCTTTACGCTTTGAGTAATATCACATAGAAATCATTTAATTGGTAAGATGCAAATGATTTATTATTTTTTTTATTCTTTTTATTCCGAATGAACTTTAGCTAAGCTCCTTATGTTATCAGATTTGAAAAAAGTAATATGTTCTTTGGAAAAATGACACACAAAAGGGTGATCGAATCGAATTGATCTTCTTCTCAGATTTCAAAAGGAGTGCTTTCAATCGGATGTCAATCATACCGAACGGGATAATAATCATATACTACCGCTTGGAAATCATATCCGACGGGAAAAGATTCATATCCTACCGCCCGGAAATCGTATCCGACGGGAAAAGATTCACATCCTACCACCCGGAAATCGTATCCGACGGGAAAAGATTCATATCCTACCGCCCGGAAATCGTATCCGACGAGAAAAAATTCATATCCTACCGCCCGGAATTCGTATCCGACGGGAAAAGATTCACATCCTACCACCCGGAAATCGTATCCGACGGGAAAAGATTCATATCCTACCGCCCGGAAATCGTATCCGACGAGAAAAAATTCATATCCTACCGCCCGGAATTCGTATCCGACGGGAAAAGATTCATATCCTACCGCCCGGAAATCATATCCGACCAGGTATTTCCCGGAACCATAAAGTTGTGGAACTTTTTCTAACCTTCATCCGGTTTAGAATAAGAGAAGTTTTTTAGTAAAAAGTGAATCTTTCGGGAACTATTGATACTCTCTTTTTTGTTGTGATTATTTTATTTAAGGAATAGTAGCTGTGGGAATGCTCCCCCGTGATATCCTCATTTCTCCAGGGGGTACAATAAATTCAACGATGTCATGAACATCACAGTTTATTTAACAAAAACAGGAGAAGCATCATGAGATTTGGTACCTTTAACCCCACAGAATATCTGGCAAAATCCAAAAATTTTATAATCAACGCCAGAGATACTCCGGAAATTGTTTCTTTATTAACCCCCTTTAATTACGATGCTGATAAGCTGAACGAAGGTTTGGAGCTTCATTCGGACGCTGAAACAACACAATTGGCGCAAGAAACGGAATATGGGGACCAATACCGGGCAACGCAAAATCTTCACAATGCCCGAGAAGAATTCCACCGTATTTATATCAGACATATTAAAACCGCCAGAATTGCTTTAAAAGATATGCTACAATATTGGCGCGAATTGATGTTGATCGGCAGGCGTTTTGAAAAATTCACCGATTACACAAAGCAGGCAAAATCTTTTTATGCTAATTCACTTACTACTCCCGACGCCATGACGGAAATGAACCGGCTAGGTTTAACAGCCGAAATGTTTAACGGCATGCTTACCCAGTTGGAAAACCTGGAAGCCCTTAAAAGAGCTCAGGAAACAGAGACCGGAGAAGCACAAAGAGCTACAATGGCAAGAGACGCCGCCTTTGAAGAATTTTCCGAGTGGATGAGTGATTTATTGGCTATTACAAAGATAGCATTGGAAGATCATCCTCAATTGATTGAAATACTGGGAGTTGTAGATCCTTCCTAAAAACCCATTTATTCTTCTGCCACCCTGTGTTACACGCATAGGGTGGCTCTATTAAAGAAACAGACCAATAGTCGTCGTCCCCCCGGGATTTTTACGCTATTGGGGATCGACGACCCAAACCCCAAAATTAATTGCGAATATGCTCCATAATCCCTATTTTTCGGCGGGTCTTAATCCTACCTTAGAGGTATTGGAAGATTTTCATTTTCCCCGGAACTATCGAATTTCCGATGGTCTTAATCCTACCTTAGAGGTATTGGAAGCGCACGGTCGCCCTCTTCATAATCCACCGGCACGGTCTTAATCCTACCTTAGAGGTATTGGAAGTCCGTATGCGAATTTCCATTCTCATCAAAATAACGGTCTTAATCCTACCTTAGAGGTATTGGAAGTTCAACGAAGGATTGCTTATAGCCAACAGAGGCGAGTCTTAATCCTACCTTAGAGGTATTGGAAGTAAACATTAACGGAAAGGTCACTCAAGGGAACCGAGTCTTAATCCTACCTTAGAGGTATTGGAAGCTGATATACAGAATTGCCAAGGAGTCTGGTTTGGTGTCTTAATCCTACCTTAGAGGTATTGGAAGGACATAACAGCGAATTGGAAATTACCGCTTACGATGTCTTAATCCTACCTTAGAGGTATTGGAAGTATGATTATGAATTTCATAAAAGGAGCTAAAAATAAGTCTTAATCCTACCTTAGAGGTATTGGAAGTTGCACATTATATAAAAGAGTAGATTTTTCAGTATCGTCTTAATCCTACCTTAGAGGTATTGGAAGATCTGATGAGCGAATTTTCCAATTTCATCTTTTGCAGTCTTAATCCTACCTTAGAGGTATTGGAAGCATGCCGGTAATTTCCCGCACTACCCACTTAGCTTCGTCTTAATCCTACCTTAGAGGTATTGGAAGGGTCGATGGGATCTAAATCCTATATCGTAAAAGGAAGTCTTAATCCTACCTTAGAGGTATTGGAAGGAGATCACCGGAACTTCTTCTACACTCCCGTCCGGTGTCTTAATCCTACCTTAGAGGTATTGGAAGCGAATAGTAATCATCGAATTGCGTTGTCCACGTGTGTCTTAATCCTACCTTAGAGGTATTGGAAGTATTAATTAAAGAGTACTTTCGAGATGTTTCACAAAGTCTTAATCCTACCTTAGAGGTATTGGAAGCGGTTACGGGAGCAGACCTCGCGTAACCGAGCTTGAGTCTTAATCCTACCTTAGAGGTATTGGAAGTCGTAAGGGTCCCAATTGCGGCGCCAGAATTGGTAAGTCTTAATCCTACCTTAGAGGTATTGGAAGTCGTTCCGGATCGCTTCAACTTCATTTTTGAAACGAGTCTTAATCCTACCTTAGAGGTATTGGAAGTCCGTCGAATTCACAACGCCACGAATAGTAATCATGTCTTAATCCTACCTTAGAGGTATTGGAAGTTGTTAGACAACTTGAACAACTTATACGACGCGACGTCTTAATCCTACCTTAGAGGTATTGGAAGTTGATAAATACGACGATATTCTGAATATGCTTAATTGTCTTAATCCTACCTTAGAGGTATTGGAAGCGTCAAGTGTTAGGCGTGAATAAAGCTCGAAATCCAGTCTTAATCCTACCTTAGAGGTATTGGAAGTCCTTACCGTCTACGTTAAATAAAATAGTTACTTCAGTCTTAATCCTACCTTAGAGGTATTGGAAGGCACGCCTCTTGAAATTTCCGAACCACCCCCGGAAGTCTTAATCCTACCTTAGAGGTATTGGAAGTTCTTTTTTCCGATTCTCATACTCCCGAATTTCACGGTCTTAATCCTACCTTAGAGGTATTGGAAGTCCGGAACGCCATTGCCTCCCACATCTTCCCAACCGGGTCTTAATCCTACCTTAGAGGTATTGGAAGTTAGAAAAAGCGCTCGGCAATTGCATTATAGCAATGTCTTAATCCTACCTTAGAGGTATTGGAAGTGAAAACAACTGTATTGCTTGACTTTATGGAAATCGTCTTAATCCTACCTTAGAGGTATTGGAAGGTCGATGCGAATTCCGGGAAATCCAAACGCATATCACGTCTTAATCCTACCTTAGAGGTATTGGAAGACGGGGAAGTCCCTAATAAAATTTCCGGCATGTTGGTCTTAATCCTACCTTAGAGGTATTGGAAGAGAGGAAGCAGCCACGGCAGAAAGGGACGAAATTAAGTCTTAATCCTACCTTAGAGGTATTGGAAGTCGGCATCTTGAAAAACATTCCAATCATCGTAATTAGTCTTAATCCTACCTTAGAGGTATTGGAAGACTTGCTGTAAAGCCGTCATAAACTTCTCGGTAATCGTCTTAATCCTACCTTAGAGGTATTGGAAGTTTATTGTCCCGAATTTCAGGAACATTAAATCACCGTCTTAATCCTACCTTAGAGGTATTGGAAGGCTCCCAATCGGAGAGTAGATAGGAGAGTTGTACCAGTCTTAATCCTACCTTAGAGGTATTGGAAGTAAAACTTCATAGGTCTCTCCTTCCGGGATATAAAGTCTTAATCCTACCTTAGAGGTATTGGAAGAGGTGACATATTCTAGAAAAGAAATAAAATCGGGAAGGTCTTAATCCTACCTTAGAGGTATTGGAAGCCGGTCATTGCCAACACGGCATTTACACCTTCAACAGTCTTAATCCTACCTTAGAGGTATTGGAAGGGCGCCATCATTTGCAAGGGGTGGTGATGTATTCGGTCTTAATCCTACCTTAGAGGTATTGGAAGTCTGAGTTTACAATTATATCGCTTCCGCCTTCAAAGTCTTAATCCTACCTTAGAGGTATTGGAAGCATACCGACAGATAGGTTACTATCCGAAGAAGTTGAGTCTTAATCCTACCTTAGAGGTATTGGAAGACTGGAGACGTAAATGTTAAAACCTTAAGTCCTCCGTCTTAATCCTACCTTAGAGGTATTGGAAGGAAATATCTTGGCAAGTTGCCGGAATTATTGGAGTAGTCTTAATCCTACCTTAGAGGTATTGGAAGATCTATTAAAATTCATTGCACTTTCAAACGATCTATGTCTTAATCCTACCTTAGAGGTATTGGAAGGGAAGAAGCGGCCGCGGCGGAAAGGGAAGAAATTAGAGTCTTAATCCTACCTTAGAGGTATTGGAAGAAATTAAATAAATTTCGGAAGCAGTAGAGGCGGTGTAGTCTTAATCCTACCTTAGAGGTATTGGAAGTTGAAAGTCATATCAGCGATTTCGTCGCCCATTTCCGAGTCTTAATCCTACCTTAGAGGTATTGGAAGGCGAACCATCAATTTGATATATTAAATTTCTAATTAGTCTTAATCCTACCTTAGAGGTATTGGAAGGTGAGTATGGCACAGATTTACAATGTCCCTATGATGTCTTAATCCTACCTTAGAGGTATTGGAAGCAGAATTGAGTTTCGGTTTATGAATGCTTACTACAGTCTTAATCCTACCTTAGAGGTATTGGAAGTTTGTTAATGTTGCAAAGCCTAGATCTTTGCGAAAGTCTTAATCCTACCTTAGAGGTATTGGAAGAACGGAATGTACTGCAAAAATCTGGTGTTCATTAATGTCTTAATCCTACCTTAGAGGTATTGGAAGATAGAGCAACTCAACAAAATGCAACCTTTTTGACTACGTCTTAATCCTACCTTAGAGGTATTGGAAGACTGTTGCGAACACAGTATTTTTAGGAATTCCGTTGGTCTTAATCCTACCTTAGAGGTATTGGAAGGTTGGGAAGTTGAAAAGTAAGTCATTGCCTTTACTGTCTTAATCCTACCTTAGAGGTATTGGAAGTTCTGCGCCTATCTTTTTTAGGACACATTATATTAAGTCTTAATCCTACCTTAGAGGTATTGGAAGACAGTTACCCGCTACCGGCTAGGCTGTTTTTTTTTGTCTTAATCCTACCTTAGAGGTATTGGAAGATTTCTAAATGATTTAAGAGCCGCCGAAATTACGGGGTCTTAATCCTACCTTAGAGGTATTGGAAGCGTTATGCATCATAAAAGAAATGGCTATCCGGATTAGTCTTAATCCTACCTTAGAGGTATTGGAAGTTTGACGGAGTTATATATTATCACGCCGTCAGGGAAGTCTTAATCCTACCTTAGAGGTATTGATAATCTTTATTGAGTTGTAAGAAGAGAGAAGCCGCCGTGGAATTGGCGGCTTTTGTTGTAATATTTAGAATCGGTATCCGATACCTGCATTAATAATCCCTTTGAATCCGAAACCTAGTTCGCAGGAGACCGTAAACTTTTTCCCAAGTTTCAATCCGATCAAGTTAATGTGGTAGGCAAAAAAGGTTTTGTCTTTCGAGAGACTCTCTTCAACATTATCATCGGAATCGCGATAAAGAGCACCCACATAAATCCCGGAATAGAATGTAGAAAAACCGGACTTACCGTAATGATAATTCAGTCCTATAATTCCGGTATAATATTTCTCTTTGTATTTTCCCACTATGTCATCGGTTAACATAAACCGGACATCTTTTTCTATCTTATAATAATTGAAATTCCCCGAGATTCTAATTCTATCGGAAACAAAGCGAGAATACTCAAGATAAAACGGAACTGTTGTTTCCGAATTCTCGGATGCAAATAAAGCTGCTAGTTGAGCGAAATCTTGAGCGAAATCGATAATCTGCGGAACCGTAACTCCCGATATTCCGATATTAAATTCATTCTTATAGTTCCCCTTTTGTGCCGAGAGAGTTGAGAAAGTAATCAGCAATAAGAATAAAGCTTTCTTCATAAGTTCCTCTATTTGGTAATTAGGTTATCTAGAATATAATTAAATACTTTTAATTATATCAAGTTTATTTGTTTTACATATCACTTGCATCCTACGAAAGATTGTTTATTTTAGTAAAAGATTCCCCGACCCCACATGCCACGAATAGATGATGACGGACATACAGCCGTAAAAATCCCGAAAAAAGGGTTAACAATAAACTCCACAACAAAATTAAAGGTGGTTGAATGTCGCAATTAACAATCGGCTCGATTATTACCAACTCGATTCAGATCGGATTGAAGAATATGGCTTCTATCCTCGGTGCGGTAATACTTTGGGCACTAACACTATGGATACCTTATATCAACGTCGGAACCACAATAGCTCTATTGGGTTTGGTAGTTGCGTTGAGCAAAGGAGGAATCATCTCCCCCACAGAAATTTTCGATAAAAAATATCGCCGCAACATGGGAGAATTCTTTCTTCTTGTAGGTTTGATGGGCATGGGAATATTCGCAGGATATATGTTTGTGATAATTCCCGGTATAGTAATCAGTCTTGCATGGGGACAAGCAATATATCTGCTGATCGATAAGAATATGAATCCCGCCGAAGCTTTGACAGTTAGCAACAAGCTGACATACGGCAAAAAATGGACAATCTTCTTGGGTAATCTCGTCTTATTTGTAGTAATGGCAATCGCTATCGGGATAATTTCGGCAATATTCGGCCTGGTTTCCGATTTCCTTTCGGGTATTGTGGCCTTAGTTGGCTATATCGCGTTGATGTGTGTAATGCTTTCTGCCTCGGCATATATTTACGGTGAGCTGGTTAAAGAACTTGAGCCGAAGAAAGATGATCTACCGAAACTTGATCCGGTAATGGAAAATTAAACATACTTCCTTTGGGGCGATTTAATCCTTTCGGGAAAGTCGTCCCAACTCCTTTATTTCTTTAATAGTCTTTGCATTCTCAATTAGATATATCTAAATTTGATACCTTTACTTTAAACAGATTACTATTACATTTCAAAAGAGGTATTCAAATGCGAAGAGTCATACTCCTTACTCTATTACTCCTTGCTCCGACATTATTCGCACAGAATTCAGGAACGGAACAAAAAGAAAAATTTGCCCCGTTAAGAGTCCCATTTATCAAGAGGGCTAATATTGTCTTACAATACTCTGTTCCCTCCGGAATGAAGCTTTCCTATTCTGGCCAGCATAACAAGTTTTCTTCAGACGGTAATTTCTCTTTGGGAATAGAATTTCCGGTTCATCACCAAAATTCCGTTAAGGTTGGGTTTGGCTCCCTCTTCCAGTTTGAAAGCCGAGTAAGCAATTTCGGAGGAAAATATCGAACAACTCCGGTATATGTTTTTGTCGATTACCCGATATTAAGGGGATTAAAAATAGCTCCGAAATTAGTCTGCAAATTCGGATACAACTTTTTAAGCGGGACAAAAGAATTCTCTCGTGGGAATAACGGAAGTTACTATGCAATCGGGGTTTCGGAAGAATTAAGTAAAAATATCGATTTCAAAGTATTATACTCGGTTTACATCGGAAAGTTTGAGTTTGCTACTCACAAAATTGATTTTCGTTCCGAAGAAGTCTCCTTTTCTATGAATTTTCATCTGTTATAAAAAAAAAGGCTCACCGAATCGGGGAGCCTTTTCTTTATCTATACTAAATAGAAATTATTTTACGATTTCGAGAAGTTCCATTTCGAAAATAAGAGTTGCGTTAGGAGCAATAACCTGACCGGCACCTCTTTCGCCATAAGCCAATTCAGCAGGAACATATATTTCATATTTCGCACCTACATTCATAAGCTGAAGAGCTTCTTGCCATCCTTTGATTACGTCAGTAACCTTAGTTTCGAAAGGCTGATTTCTTTCAACGGAAGAATCGAAAACTGTACCGTCAAGAAGTTTACCGGTATAGTGAGCTTTAACTTTGTCAGAAGCTTTTGCTTTAGGACCGTTACCTTCTTTAAGAACTTTGTACTGAAGACCGCTTTCAGTAACTTTAACACCTTCTTTGGCTTTGTTCTCTTCCAAGAATTTCTTTCCTTCTTCGGCGTTTTTATAAGCTTCTGCATTCATTTTAGCCTGCATTTTAGCCATTGTTTCTTTCTGGAGTTCCTGAAGAACCTGATTCATTTCTTCGGGAGTAAGGAGAGTATCGCCACCATTAATAGCGTCTGAAAGTCCTTTCATGAAAGAATCAAAATCGATATCCAATTCTTGCGCTTTGAAATTCGTACCGATATTAACACCGATAGAATAGCTGTATTTTTGTTTGTTAGTTTCCAAATTCTTTACCTCTTTGTATGATGGATTACTGTTGCATGCCGAAATTCCGACTAGTAAAGCGGCGCCGGCAATAAATAATGATACTTTTTTAAACATTACGTGACACTCCAAAAATTAATAATTGAGCCGTAAACCTAAATGAATTATGGTAGAGAATCAACCTTTTTTACTCTCCTCCCATGTGTGTTATTCAATTCGAATGTTTTTTTCATTATATTCAAATACTTTGATTAAAACTACTAACAACAATTACGGAACAACCATGGAAGATTTTAACAACGTAGAATTCAATGAAAATCCGGAACCGGTTCAGGAAACTGTTAAAGCTCCGGGAAGATTCGGAATAATATTCAACAAAATGACCAAAGATATGAAGGTCGTTGGTACTTTTCTTATTATATTCGGAGCACTTTATTGCCTTACAATAATTGGCGCCCTTGTTGGTGTACCCCTCATCATCTCCGGCATAAGATTAAGAGATTCTGCCGACGAGTTTAAAATATTTCAGGGTACAAACGATAGTTCCGCGCTTCGAAAAGGCTTCGAGCTACAATCTACCTATTTCAAGATTCACAAGATTCTCTATATAGTCGGCATTGTGTTTACTGTACTATATACTATTATCATGCTCTTCGTAATAATCTTTACTGCCGGACAAGTTGGTAATTCTTTCCAATCGTTCTAGATAGATATTTGGGGTCGGAAATCCGGCCCCGTTCTTTCATTAAAACTTTCCGTCACCCGGATAATAAAATTTCTTTTGAGCATTCTCTTTATTGAAGAGATAAAAATAAACTTTCCCCGTGGTGCAAAGCTTCTCTTTCGAATTATAAATCTCTACACCGATTTCGGCAATTCTCTCGTTAACTTCAAGAACCTTTGCCCGAATAGTAAGCTTTCCCTGATTAATTAAAACAGGCTTTTTGTAGCTAACCTCAATGTCGGATGTCACTCCGGCGGTTTGCAATTTCACAAAAACAGTCCAACCGGCGATCTCATCGATAATTGTGCTTTGAATACCACCGTGAAGAACATTTACAAATCCGGAAAATTTCTCTTTCGGTTCCCAGATAGAAACAACTTCATCCCCGTCTTCGTAAAACTCCATCTGAAGTCCGTTCTCGTTAAAAGGAGAACACCCGAAGCAGTTGTATATTTCTTTCTTTTCGATAAACGGATTATTTAGTTTTCTCATGATTCCCTCGATATTAGAATATTAAAATCATATTCGAAATATATTAATTATTAGAACGAGGGGCTGAAAGCTCACGGCAAAAAAACAGAGAAAAATCGGGAACCCTTTTATATATTATTGCAAATACTATCGGGTAAATTGCGGTAATAAATGTAAGTCGGGAAATCGACTTTTCGTATCACGAAGATCTCTTCGGCTCTTTCAATAAAATCGGATTCGGGACTGTAGTTCAATTTCCTAAAGCCATTTAATCGGTGAAAGACTTCTCTACGAGCAATTATTGTAGAGCCTATTATACATTTGCTCAAATGAATCATCTTCGTGAGATCATTTTTATCCTTCACATATTCGCTCCCGATTACTTTCACTCCTCCGTGAAGAATATCTATTTTCCCTTTCTCCAAAATATTCACACGCAGGCTCAAATGTTTCGGTAGATATTCATCGTCGCTTCCTATTGATGTTATATATTTCCCCTTCCCGCTCAGAAATCCTACGTTAAGCGCCGCAGCGACCCCCTTATTACCTTGCTTATAGGAGATTATCCTTTTATCCCTTCGCTTGTATTCCGCTATTATCTCTTCGGTGTTATCCGTGCTTCCGTCATTTACAATAATAAGTTCCCAATCGGATAGGTTTTGGCTCAATACAGAATCGATAGCTCTCGGTAGAAGTCGGGCACGGTTGTATGTCGGAAGAATAACAGAAACAATCGGAGGGTTCATAGTTCGGCACTTTTTAACTGATAATAAGAAAATGTTTGAGAAGAAGCATCGAAAAAATTCGGTTAATCTCAAAATAGGAGAAACAGAATCGTGAAATGGAGTGTATAAGTGCTTAAAATAATTTGAGTTGGAAATAATTTTCAGGCTCGGCATTCAATTTTTTCATATATTGGCAATTTGCTTTTGGTACAACAAAAATGGAAAAATGATGAGTCTTAGAGAACAGAAAAAACTAATGGAGACCGTCAAAAGATATCAAAATAAGATGGACGGAAAAGAACGGGAATTCTTCAAGTCTCTTGTTAAACGTCAAAAAGATGATGAAGATTTCGACAGTCTTTCAATGGATAAGCTAAGAACTTTGCATGAAAAATATCATGTAAACCGAGAGAAGAAGAACTTCGATCATTTCTTCAAGAAGCCGGAATAACCTACAAAGAAATTTTTATGGAATTTATTCAATTTTAATTGAGGCATAAATGGATTTAGTGAAATTGAAAAGGATTATAGGTGGGATCGTCTTTTTTATTGCCGCCTTCACATATTTTGCGACCGTGCAACCTTCGGTTTCCTTTTGGGACTGTGGGGAGTTTATAGCGTCGGCAAATTTGTTGCAGGTACCTCACCCTCCCGGAACCCCTTTCTTTTTGATACTTGGAAGATTATTCGCGATGATTCCTTTTGCGGAAAATATCGCGTTCAGAGTAAATACGGTCTCGGTTCTATCGAGCGCCTTTGTTGTGCTTTTCCTCTACTTAATAGCTGTTAAGTTGATTGAAAATTACAAAAACAAGAAACATGATAGTCTTTTCGACGCAATGGGAACATACCTTTCCGCCGCAATCGGTGCGCTATCTTTAGGATTCGCGGATACGTTTTGGTTCAACGCGGTTGAGGCCGAAGTTTACGCGATGTCAACATTCTTTATCGCACTTGTAACATGGTTGATAATGGTATGGAACGAAAAAGCCGATTCAGACGATAACGAGAAATATCTGATTATGATAGCTTATGTATTAGGACTTTCGATCGGTGTTCACCTTATGTCGGCCTTGGCTATGGTGCCTATCGTAATGATAATCATGTTTAAGAAATACGTTACCGACGAACAGGCACTATTGAAATCAAGCTATTATTTTGTGATTCACTCGGCAATACTTTTGGTGGTTGCCTTAATTATGTGGGGCGCTCAAACCTCAACAGTTGCTCCGTCCGGAGATGAGTTCCGAGCTTACGACAAATCGTTCGTAATTACAATGGCTGTTATTTCCGCTTTCTTCATGATCATCTTCCGCAAGAAAGTATTTAGTATAAATTCCATTTACACACCAATGATGTTGGGTGGTGTTGCGTTGGTAGTTCTTTATCCCGGTTATGTAAAATATGTACCGAAAGTTATCTACATGATCAGCGGAAACAGTTTTACATTCAACGCTATCGCATTCCTTATTCTTTTAGGAGTTGTAGGATTTTTGATTTATTGGGCTTCGAAGAATGGAAAAGAGACTTTGAATCTTATCGGAAAATGTTTCTTGTTCGGCCTTATCGGATATTCCTCCTACACTATGATCCTGATCAGATCAAATCAGGATACACCGATTAACCTTAATACACCGAAAGATATGAAAGAACTTCTTTCGTATGTGAACAGAGAGCAATACGGTGATTTCCCGATATTCAAAAGAAGATTCACCGCCGAACCTCATCAGCAAGGTGTTTTCCAGAACTATGATAGTGACCTGGAATTCTTTGCGAAATATCAAATGAATCATATGTTCAACAGATATCTTTTCTGGAATTATATCGGAAGAGGATCTACTGCACAGGATAGCGGAGTTGATTGGAGTAAGCTACTCGGTATTCCATTCCTGGTCGGTTTATTCGGCATCTTCTACCACTTTAAGCGGGACTGGAAGATGGCCTCCATATATATGATAATGTTTTTATTCCTCGGATATCTGACGGCATTCTATCAGAACCAACAGCAACCGCAACCGAGGGAGAGAGATTATTTCTATGTCGGTGCCTTTTTCGTTTATTCCATTTGGGTCGCTATAGGAGCGAGGGGAATACTCGATTTTATCTTCAAGCAGTTTGAAAAAACCGGCATGGTAAAAGTAGTTTACGGCTTCACATTAGCCTTATTGATTGCGGCTATTCCGGTAACAATGTTCGCCAGAAATTATTACGAGCATGATCGTTCAAGAAATTATATGCCTTGGGATTACGCTTATAACTTGTTGCAGAGTGTTGCTCCTAACGCTGTTATCTTTACAAACGGCGACAACGACACATTCCCTCTTTGGTATTTGCAGGATGTGGAAGGAGTAAGACAAGACGTAAGAATCGCGAACTTGAGTTTGCTTAATACTCCTTGGTACATAAAACAATTGAAAAATCTTGAGCCACACGGAGCTAAGAAAGTTAAGATGAACTACTCCGATATGCAGATAAGCAAAATCGGTGTTTCTCAGTGGCGTACAAAGACTATCAAGCTTGATGTCCCACAGAATGTCTACAATAGATTCAGTGTAACAGACACAGCTATTACAAATAAAAAAGCAATGACATGGCAAATGAAACCTACCAGTCAGTACGGTCAGTATCAGTTGATTCGTACTCAGGATTTGATTGCCCTTGATATAGTTCAGGCTAACCAATGGGAACGCCCGATTTACTTTGCTGTTACTTGTTCCGAAGATAGCCGTATCGGATTGGATGATTATTTGAGAATGGAAGGACTCGCATTGAGAGTTACTCCTGTTAAGAGTAATCAAGGTGTATTCGCTGTTGACACAAAAATTATGGAGCAACAGTTAATGCAAGAACCTGATTACGATGATTTCTCGAAAGATTATCAACCTGGTTTCAAGTTCCGTGGATTAAACGATCCTCATATTTTTATGGATAGTAATCACAAACGCTTATTCCAGAATTACAGAAACTCATTTTTCCATTTAGCCATAAATTACATTTTGGATAAGGAAAATGAAAAAGCGTTAACTGTTCTTGATAAGATGGATGAAAAACTTCCGAGAGATATTGTTCCGATGCGTTTCGAAGTTTTGGTCAATTACTCAAATCTGTTCTACAACGCGGGAGCAATGGATCAATACAGAGAGTTGGCCGATGAAATCGAGGCAATTGCCATCAGACGATTGGAAGCCAATCCGAAGGATTTCGATACATATCAGCTACTCAGAATGGTTTACGAAAATCTTCACGAGTATAATAAACTCGTAGAGATGTTCAAAAGGTTGCAAGCATTCTTCCCGAATGATCCGACTATTCAGAAAATGATTAACGATTATCAAAAGATGGCCGATCAAAAATCGCTTGAAGTCAAAAAGTAGAAATTGGCCACATATTTGAGATAGATTTAGTAATTTCGAAGAGCGTCTTTATGGCGCTCTTTTTTTTATCACTAAACTCAACTTATTGTGAAAATTCTGATTAATGCTCTTTCGGGAATTGGGGACGCCCTGATGTTCACTCCCGCTCTGATAAAACTAAAAGAAGATCTGCCCGACGCGGAAATAGATGCCCTCGTAATGTTCAAAGGAGTAAAGGATATCTACTCAAGATTGCCTCAGATAGATAAAGTTATTCATCACGACTTTATGAACGCGAATCCATTCTCTTCTCTCAAACTTGTGTTGGGACTTCGCGGGAAATATGATTATTCCATAAACGTATACCCTAGCAACAGAAAGGAATATAACATAATAAACATGTTGGAAGGGGCAAAGAATAAGGTTGGAATTCATTATATCAGGGAAGGTTTCAAAAACCTTAGCTTTCTGAATAACATAATAATAAAAGAGAATGATGATCTTCACAATGTTGAAGAAAACATCAAGATGATTGAGGCGATAACAAAGCAGAAATCGGAAGCAATTGCCAATCTTCAATTCCCTTTAACCGATGATGATAAATCATTCGCGGAAGATTATCTCGCTAAGATCGGCATTACCGAAAATGATTTGGTTATAGGTTATCATCCGGGAAGCAACACCTTGAAAAATCATATCAACAGAAGATGGTCTCCCGATAATTTCGCTGAACTGGGGAAAATGTTAGTGAAAGAATATAACGCCAAGATACTTCTATTCGGCGGCCCGGAAGAGGATTCTCTGAAGCAGGAAATAGTTGAAAAAATAGATCACCCTGACGGGATAAAGGTAATAACCTCCAACTTAGGACAAAGCGCGGCTGTAATGAAACGCTCTAACCTATTCGTAAGTAACGATAGTAGTTTGATGCATGTTGCTTCGGCGTTGCAGCTGAAAACAGTAGCTATCATTGGCCCCACAAATACAAACTACATCAAGCCATGGCAAACGGAGCATTCAATAGCGTCATTGAATTTGGAATGCGCTCCATGTTTCTTCTATTCCCCCAAGCCATTGAATTGCGCAATTGAGGAAAAATACAAATGCGTAAGAGCTCTCTCCCCCGAAATGGTATTTACCAAATGTAGCGAATTGCTGGGAAGCAGTGGAGAGTAGAGAAACTCACCACTGAGGAGACGGAGCACACCTTAACCAGTCAGGAGCCTGGTTTTCAACCAGTCAAGAGCAGAACCACAGAGGACACCGAGCACACAGAGAAGAACAAGGGCGAATGTGCCGGACGTTTCCGCACTTCGACAGGCTCCCGTCAAAGGTTCGTTGATTACCGAATTTTCAACCGGGTCTATGACAGTGACCAGGGTGTCGGAACGTTTCCGAAGGGTGTCGGAACGATTCCGGTGAGTGTCGGAATGTTTCCGGTGAGTGTCGGAATGTTTCCGGTGAGTGTCGGAACGATTCCGGTGAGTGTCGGAACGATTCCGAAAGGTGTCGGAACGATTCCGGTGAGTGTCGGAACGATTCCGAAGAGTGTCGGAACGATTCCGAAGAGTGTCGGAACGATTCCGGTGAGTGGCGGAACGATTCCGAAGGGTGGCGGAACGATTCCGAAGGGTGGCGGAACGATTCCGAAGGGTGTCGGAACGATTCCGAAGAGTGTCGGAACGATTCCGAAGAGTGTCGGAATGTTTCCGAAGAGTGTCGGAATGTTTCCGAAGAGTGTCGGAATGTTTCCGAAGGTGGCGGAACGTTTCCGAAGGTGTGCCGGATCTTTCCGAGAGGTGGAGGACTGGACAGAACTCTCACCACTGAGGTCACGGAGGAGACTGAGGGAAGAAGGAACGGGGGAGATTCTTTTAATGTCGGTTGAGAGACTTTGCATTTTCATATTTGCTGGGTGATATTGTAGCTGCCACATTTGGTGTTTCTGGTTCGTTAATGACCGATATTGCGAAAATGAGAACCATGGGGCAAATAGAAACAAATTGACAACAAATGTTGTATGTACCATATATACTATGTATATTTCTAGCACATATTGTAACATAAAGATGGCTGCAGGTCTATCTGCAGATCTTAAGATAAAAACAAAAAACACATATAAAGAGCTATCCGGATTAGTTGATAGCTCTTATTTTTTTGATTTTAAGAATATAACAATATGGCCTACAATTCTGAACTTTTTTCTTTTGCGTTTTTTCCAAATTATGACAGCGCAATTAAATTTTTAGCTGATAATTTAGCATCTCAAGAAGAGTGGGATTTTACCGACTCCCGGACAAAAACTTATTCAATTCTGAAAAATTATTTAGAGTTCACATTCCGCAAATTGAAACGTGAAGGCAAAGTTGTTTATACTTCCGCGAATAAATATGCGTGTTTTAATACTGGATTGGTAACGACTAATTTAGAAGATATTTTTGCATATTTTGAAGAGTACAAAAATCCAAGACCAGGGAAAACGACTCCTTTTTGCTTCAAAGCATTTCTGAAAGAGAGTGACAATAACATTCTTAGAAACTTCTCTGAAAACATACCGGAAATTGCAAACTTTTTCGAGAAACCTGAACTATTGATATTTAATCCGAAATGCAAATTAATTCCCGATATTGACCACATTATACAAGATAACATTACACGATTTCCAGCTCACTTACAAGGAGCGGATGATAGAGAATTAAGACGTCAATTAGTCGGAGCAATTGATGAAGTTCGCAAGAAAGTAAGAACTAATTATAAAATTGCTGTTCCACAATACTACGATGGGAAAATTCAATTGCTTCTTCCTTTGTGCTTAACCGCAGGTTCTCCAAATCCTGATTTAGCATTGGTCGTGCATAAATTGAATGAAGAAACTTATACAGCTAGAACTTGTTTGACTCTAAAAATGGCATATAACAACGCAAGACTGATTGTTAAACCACAAAGTGATTGGCTAAAACCATAAGATATCGGGACAACACGCAGGCATAAAACATTGCCGGAGCCCAGGCTCACCACGGAGGTCACGGAGGACACTGAGAACACTTCGACCAGTCAGGAGCCTGGTTTTTCAGGAGTTTGGTTTTCAATCAGTTAAAAGCCTGGCTTACAGCAAGCTCCCGGCAAAAGCCGGGTCTAGGACAGTGACCATGGTGGATGACTGGACAGAGCTCACCACTGAGATCACTGAGGGCACTGAGGGAAGAAGGAACGGGCGGAGATTCTTTTAATGTCGGTTGAGAGACTTTGCATTTTCATATTTGTTTGGTTGATATTGTAGCTGCCATATTTGGTGTTTCTGCTTCGTTAATGCCCGATTATTTTGATTTTTATCTCTTTTATTTATTTCAATCTTCTATTTCGGGAGTATTTGGGCTGTTTGGCTGGAGCGGGTATGAGTTATTTGCAGGAAAGCAGAAGAAAGAGTTTAATAAATTTCATGATATGTTTTGTTGCATAATAAAAAATTAATTATATAGTTGAATTCATTGAAAGTATTATTTAATTTAATTCCAGAACTACTGATTCTGTTATGTGTTGTGCGATTGTGCCTATTAGCTTGGTTGGACACGAAACAGACTTAGAATATGGTCGTGAATTATTAATACATAACAATTCGGGAACTACTGAGTTTTATACGCGCGCAAATGCATAAAAAGGCAACTAATTATTTGGGGGTGTTTGTGCTATGGTAGAAAACAACATTCACACATACAACAACACGAAGAAATGAATATTAGAATGGCTAAGACGAAAAAAAGCAGGATAGATGAAGAATGCGATAACTATTCCCGAATAGGTAATTTCTATCTACATATTTATATAAACCATTTTGTTAAAAAATTTTCGAACTACAACAATAACAAATTTTTAGTTACAATTTCTGGGCTAAATCGGTTTATTGACAAAGATGACAAGGCTTTAAGTTACCTGTTTTATCAGCTCAAAGAAAACAATTTTACTATAAAATTTGCAGGAAACGAAGAAAGCATCAAACATATTAATACTACATGTAGGAATATCACCACTGATACGTTCGACAACTTTCAATATCAAATTCAAAATATACCTTCTATCGTTGAACTTTCAAGCAAAACAAATATTCCAGTAATTGGAATTATTATAATGAAGATTATCGCCAAGGTAATCAACGAAAATAAAACATTATATAAGGCGATTGTACTTGACCTAGATGATACACTATGGAAGGGAACCCTTTCTGAAGTCGGAATAGATAAGATAAGAGAAAATATGAGCTCTAAACAAGGAGCTTCATTTATCGCATTTATGAAATTTGTAAAAATTCTAGCGAATGAGTTGGGAATATTTATTGCAATTTGTTCAAGAAATAATCCTAAAATGGTAGAATCAACAATAAAAGAATTGGATGAAAATATCTTTCCACTAAAAAATGATATCGATTATATTATTGCCAATTACAACGATAAAAGTGAAAATATTAGTAAAATTGCGAAACAACTCTCCATTTTGCCTAACTCAATTGTATTTATAGACGATAATAAACTAGTTAGAGATGAAGTAAAAGGTAAATTGCCAGAAGTATTTATACCTGAATGGACAAACCATGATGAATTAACAACTCAATTGATTTCATCATGCATATTTGAAAGAATCTATTTATCTCAAAATTCACAGAAAAGAAAAAAGCAATATCAAATAATTCAAACGGAACGTACTCAAAACTCTTTACCTAATCTATCTATTAAAATAATTAACGATGTCACGCACACTGAATCCATTAAATTATATTCTAAATCAAACCAATTCAAATTCTCACAAAATAATGACAAGTTTGGTTGTAATGCAAAATCGTTATATTTTGAAATATGTAGGAAAAATGGTGAAAATTTGGGAATCTGCTCAGCTATTACCTACACTATTACATACAACACTATGCTTATTCACAACTGGGCAATAAGTTGCAGATATTTTGAAATAGGACTTGAAGAGTTTATTTTGATTTACATACAAAAAATTGCTAATACAAATAAAATTTTTATTAATTATCAGCATTCAGAATACAACCAAAAGGTTAACGAACTTTTAGTTAAATACTCTGATGCTTTTATCAACAACCACAATTCTGATCTAATTGAAGTAATATTTACTAATAATATAATAAACTATATTAACGCAAACACAAATTTAAGTAATCTATAAAATGGGAAAACTAAAATTATATACACTCGGATATACGTTATTTCAAGATGGTCCAGTCATTGACATAAAAAAAATGCTTGATACTTTAACTAAGTTTAATATTACCCATTTAGTTGATGTTCGATCTACGCCATATTCAAAACAGTATCCACAATGCAATGCCGACAATTTAAAAGTAGCTAGTAAACATTATTCCATTATATATGGTCACATGCCGGAGCTTGGGGCAAAAGCAAGTTCTATCCAAGATGTTTTTTCTAAAGCTTCAGATATATTTTTTGAAGATATATTTCCTATTCCAAAGAGCAACCGACCCGAAGACACTGAACTATATGATTATGAAGATATAGTTGATTTTCAAAAATTTAGAAAGGATGACTATTTTTCAGATGGAATAAAAAGACTAGAAACAGCATACGATAACAATTGCACGCTAGCTCTTATCTGTAGCGAGAAAAGACCAATTGACTGTCATCGGTATTTTTTAGTAAGTAAAACGATTGAGCAAAAGTTTGGAGAATGGTTAGATGTAGAACATATCATTCAAAATAAAAGTGGTAAAATTGACACTGTCTCTAACAAAACTCTAAACAAGAAGTTATCAGAATTAATATTAAACAAAAATGAAATAAGGAAATTAGATGTTTTAAATTCTACTATTTTTGAACCAGCAAAAATTGATAATTATTTTGGAAATACACAGGAAGAAAAAGTAAATGACTTTTGTGATAGATATTGGAATTTAATGCATGGATGGAAAAAATCAACAAATACTAACAATAACAAATATAAAGAATATGATTAATTTATTTAATATTGGTTTTACAAAAAAAACGGCAGAAGAATTTTTTGGCATTTTGAGAGACAATAAAATTGATTATCTTGTTGATGTAAGATTGAATCCAAATGGACAGTTATCAAGGTTCGCTTTCGAAAAGGACTTGCCTTATTTTTTAGACAAGTTGGCTGATGGATGTAAATATGTACATAGAGTTGACTTAGCCCCAAAAAAGGAATTATTAAAAGAAATAAGAACCAAAGGTTCTGCTATGAGTAAAGATTACAAAGTGTTTGAAAAAGCATTTAAGCAACAATTGGAAAAGGAGTCAAAAATTAAAAATTTTGTAGGACAATTTAACAAATATCAAAATGTCGTTTTGCTATGTTCAGAGCCCACCACCGAAAAATGTCATAGAAGAGTCATAAGTGAAGTATTACTCAATGATTTTAAAAATGATATAAAATTTGGAGGCAATTTGTAATGAGAAAGAAGGTGTTATTAATAGCAGTCAGTTGTAAAGAGGGCGGTTTATGTCCAGGAGGACTTGATTTAGACGACCCTAGCAAATGGATTAGAATAGTTAAAGATGATGGTCATGCAGGTGCAGTGCAAGGACATGAAATTGACTTTGCAAAACCTCTTGACATTATTGAATTTGATGGCAGACCAATGCCTCAAGGTAAACAACAAGAAAATTGGGTTATTGATAATGGTTCTTGCAAGAATAAAGGTAAAGGACAATTGAAAAATGGAAACGGAACAGACAAAGAAATTCTTGATTGGGCATATAAAAAATACGCTTATAAAGGTTTTTGGGGAAATTACAGAGCATTTTTAAATGAACAGGAATTTGATAATGTGAATGCGCCCTCTGAGTCTATTATGAAAGTATCCAATGTGCGAATTTACAAAAATGATAAGGAAAAGGCGAAAATTGATTTTGATTGGTCTGGTGCTAAATTCAGTATTAAGTGGGTTTCTATGACTGACCAAGATTTTTATGACAAGATAAAACAGGGTGACGTTACATTTGATAATGCATATATTGTAACTTCAATACCAAAAGAAATTGATGATTGGGTACATCCTGAAACAGGTGTAAAACGAGCATATAAATTTGTAAGTAAAGTTTATAATATTTAATTTAAAAGGCCTAATCACACAACAATGTTGATGAAACATTTAGAAATTAGATCTCTATCTAACCTTTTAGATCGAATCAAAAAGTAGCTATGATTTAATAGAAATTTGCTTCGAAATACCTAACATTTCAATCACATAGCCGTTAGATGTGAAATAAAATTTTGAATAATAATGACTCATAATAAGAAAAAAATTTCGCCCCAAGCGATCATGGCTCTAAAAGAAGCCCTATCTGTTATTTTTTGGAAGAAAAATGACTTAAAGGATTTCCTTAAGTTAACTATAGGAAAAAAAGCAATTATTTCTACTATTAATTGGGATGTCCTTAAAAGAGAGAGCGTTAAAGAACTAATAGAACGAATGACTTCACGAAATGATTTGTATGAGAATGATTTAATGGCTCTATTATTAGCGGTAACAGACATGACTGATTTTCAACAATTGGAATATTGGGATGAAGATGGTAGCAAGAGAGAAAGAGCCCAAAAGGCTGTTGAACAATTAAGAAGACACACTATAGGATATATTCAATTAACTAAAGAACAAGAAGAAGCTAAAAAAAGACGACTCGAAACAGAACAGAAGATTGCTAAAAATAAATCTCTTGAAACAGAGCTAATAGAGCTCAAAAACCTCTTTAACACCCTAGTTTTAAACAATAACTCCCAACAACGCGGTTTTCAATTCGAAAAATTCTTAAATGACTTGTTCCTTCTGTATGAATTAGATCCCAAAGGTTCATTTAAAAATCATGGAGAACAAATAGATGGAGCTTTTACATTTGATGGTACAGACTATCTCCTTGAAGCAAAGTGGAAGCAACAGGTAAATAGAACAGATTTAGCTTCATTTACCTTTAAAGTTGAGGGAAAACTGAGAATTACCATTGGTTTACTTATAACAGTGAACGGTTTAACTACTGAAGCAATATCTTCTGATTTCAAATCAATAATAATAATGGATGGTTCCGATTTAGTAGCAATTTTAGATGGAAGAGTGAGCTTGCCTGATTTGTTGTATAAAAAAAGAAGAAAAGCAAGTGAAACCGGCAATATATTTGTCACATATAATAAATTATAATAATGCACGAAAACACAACTGCGGGGCATAGCACTTGCCACGATTCTGCTCTGCCGGCTTCACAAACATTGCACATTTATTTGTTTCATGTATCTTCTTTCTTTTATCTTTTTCCTACACCTTAAGCTTTCTATTTATCATCCGGATTATTTCATCAATGTTTTGGGCGTGGCTTACCAATCCGGTTTTTCTTTTTTCTATTGTTATCCTCTCCTCCATCGGGGTTGTTACTCTTTTCCACATCTCTCCGTGGCATATTATCTCTTTCTCGGGGATCAGGTTCTTGTTTATTAATTCCCAGACCATCGCTAGTTCGAGGAGAGTTCCCGTTCCTCCCCGTAGTACAATATAGGCTTCCCCAAGTTCAACAAGTTTTTCTATCCGCTTCATTAAAGAGACACATTCGATATTCTTAGTAAGAAAAGGATTCGGCCTCCCTTTGAAAATACCAACGGTTATGCCGATTGCTTCTCCGCCGGTTTCCGTAGCCCCTTTCGATACTCCTTCCATTATTCCCGAATAGCCACCGGTGCAAACCGAGTAGCCTTCGGCACCAAGTCTTTTACCTAACTCGTAGGCAAACCGGTACTCTTCCTCCCCGGGGCGTGGAATAGAACTTCCGAATACTGTTATTATTTTCTGTGTCATCTTACACCTGTAAATTGAGTTATTACTCTTCTCTTTCGCGGACGATTGTCGAAGTCGATAAATATGATTTGTTGCCAGGTTCCCAATAGTAATTTGCCCTCCTTAAAGGGGACCGTAAAGGAGGCTCCCTGCAACGCGGCTCTTACGTGAGAGTAGCCGTTTCCGTCGTGCCAGGTTTCATCATGGAGATATTTCCCTTTTGAGGGGATAATTCGCTCAAAAAAGTTTGGATAATCATGCAAAAGGCCTGGCTCGTATTCTATGGTAGTAATACCGGCCGTAGCCCCGGGAACAAAGGCCAAAACCGATCCTTCGGTTAGCAAAGTTTTTTTCAACAAACGCTCAATATTTTCGGTTATATCAATTATTTCGGTATTCCCTTTGGTAGTGACGGAAAACTCTTTCGTAATAATCTCCATGAGAACCTCCTCTTTTCCGAAAGAATATAAATAAATAATTTTTGCATAGCTATTGATAATAGACACAATGTCAACTATTTTACTCGGAAGTATTGTGTAATTTTGATAAATTTCACTGCGTTTTTTTACATCACTAAATCAAAGGACGGAATATGCTAGCAAAAGATTACATCGAGATGGAAGAACAGTTTGGCGCTCACAACTACCATCCATTAGATGTTGTCATTGAAAGAGCGGAAGGAATTTGGGTATACGATGTGGAAGGAAATAAGTATATGGACTGTTTGGCAGCTTATTCGGCTGTTAACCAGGGTCATTGTCATCCCAGGATAGTAAAAGCGTTAAAGGATCAAGCGGATAAGGTTACTTTAACATCAAGAGCTTTTAGAAACAGTCAGCTTCCACTACTCTATAAAGAACTATCGGAATTAACAGGGTATCCGATGATTCTCCCGATGAACTCCGGCGCGGAAGCTGTTGAAACAGCTCTGAAAGCAGCTAGAAAATGGGGATACAAAATAAAAGGTGTAGCTGAAAATCAAGCGGAGATTATCACATGCACCAATAATTTTGCGGGTAGAACCATTTCGATTATAAGTTTTTCAACCGAAGATCAATATAAAGATGGTTTCGGTCCTTTAACTCCGGGATTCAAGACCGTAGAGTACGGAAACATCGAAGATCTGAAGAAAGCTATCACTCCTAATACTGTTGCCTTTATGGTAGAGCCGATACAGGGAGAAGGTGGCGTGGTTGTTCCTCCGGCAGGATATCTGGAAGAAGCCTACAATTTGTGTAAAGAGAACAATGTACTTTTCGTTGCCGATGAAATTCAATCCGGCTTGGGAAGAAGCGGAAAGCTATTTGCTTATATGCACGAAAAAGTTTGCCCCGATATGGTTACAATAGGTAAAGCCCTATCAGGTGGCTGCTACGCTGTTTCGGCTGTATTAGGTTCGAAAGAGGTTCTCGGCGTATTCAACCCGGGAGATCACGGATCAACATTCGGTGGTAATCCTCTTGGAGCAGCAGTAGCGAGAGAAGCTGTAAAAGTATTGGTCGAAGAAAATCTGATAGAAAAGTCTGACGAATTAGGAAGATATTTCATAGACCAGTTAAGAACTATTCCTTCGTCTCACATAAAAGAAGTTCGCGGAAAAGGATTATTTATAGGGGTTGAGTTAAAGCCGGAAGCCGGCGGCGCCCGTAGATTCTGCGAAGCTTTAATGGGGAAAGGAATTCTTTGTAAGGAAACTCACGAGAACGTTATCAGATTCGCTCCTCCTTTGGTGATAAAGAAGGAAGAGATCGATTGGGCTCTTGAGCACATCGGAGAAGTTCTAACAACTTTATAAAGTAAAAAAGGATTGGCCTTTGCCAATCCTTTTCTTTTAATATCTTCTAAAAAGCCACTGATCTATAGTCATCTTCATAAAATTTATATTAATCGGTTTCGCGATATAATCATCCATACCTGAGGCAAGACATTTTTCACGATCCTTCATGCTGGAATGAGCCGTAACAGCAATAATCGGGACATTCTTCGATGGGGAATCCAGTTCTCTGATCATCTTTGTAGCTGTTAGTCCGTCCATATCGGGCATTTCAATATCCATCAAGACAAGATGGAAACGACCTGACTTAACGGCGTTAATCGCGTCAGTTCCGTTATCAACAGCCTCAACCTCATAGCCACTCTCGGAAAGAAGCTTCAGCTCAACCTTTTGACTAATAGGATTATCTTCCACCAAAAGAAGGCGTCGTTTACCGTTATCCTCTTCATCAATAACGTTATAAAATTCTTCGGTTACTTCCGATTGAATTTCTTTTTCTACTTCTTCTTCTATCTTTTTTTGCAATTCCTCTTCGGGGTTTTCTTCTTTCTCTTCCGGTTTTGTCGTTTCTATTTCAACTTCTTCTACAATCTCTTCCTTTACCTCAGGTTCGGAATAGGTTGGAGGGACATGTAATTCGTGATGCTTTGGCTCTTCAATAGAAGTATCTTCATGTTTCTTCATTACAACAGTGAATACTACTTTTGTCCCGGCGTTCTCTTCGCTATCTACATTAATTTCTCCACCCATAAGGTTTACCAATTCCTTACAGATCATCAAACCTAATCCGGTTCCTTCTTTTCTGGCCCATTTCTTATCTTTAACTTGAGAATAGGGTTTGAACAATAGAGGTAATTTTTCTCTTGGAATTCCCCTACCGGTATCAAAAACAGTTACGCGAAAACGAATCTTCGAATTAACAACATCGAACAATTCCAGCTTAATTCCGGCTTCCCCCTTTTCGGTATATTTAACGGCGTTCCCAAGCAGATTAACAAGAACCTGACGGAAGCGGGTAGAATCTCCGATTACAGTTTCGGGAATACGATCATCCAATTCCAGACGAAGGTTCAAATCTTTTGCGCGAGCTGTAGGATTAAGAATAGAGACTGCCTTTTGTGCCTCTTCCTTAATACTCATATCATCTTCATCCAGCTCCATTTTACCCGCTTCAATTTTGGAGATATCAAGAATATTATTAATGATATCGAGAAGTGAGTCGGCGGAAACTCTGGCGTTTCTGGCGAAGTCTCTCAGTTCCTCTTCGGAAGTGAAGAGCCCTTGCTCAATAAGAGTAAGGAAACCGGCAATAGAATTGATCGGCGTTTTAATTTCGTGACTCATGCTGGCCAGGAACTGGGTTTTTATGTTGCTTGTATATTGCGCGGAATTTGCTTTTGTAACATTCGATTTTCTTTCTGCCCGAAGCTCTTCGAGCATCTTTTTCTTCTCTTCTTCTGCTCTGACCTGGCCGGTAATATCTTGCAAACTTCCTTCGAATATAAGCTGTTTGTCATCATCATCAGTTATAACTCTCGCGTTAATTTTGGCTATTATTACTGCGCCGTCTTTTCGCTTAAGAGTTACTTTATAGTTTTTAACTCTTTTTTGTCTTTCGAGGAGTTTTTGTAATTCGGATCTTTCTTCTTTATTGTGGTAAAATTCTTCGGCCTTTAGCTGCAACAAATCTTCCTTTTTCGAGTACCCAAGCAATTTAACCATCGCCGGATTCGCGTAAATAATTTTTCCGTCGAATGAAATCTGGAAAAAACCGTCGGAAGAATAGGTAATCATATCAAGAAATTTCACGAGTCCTTTTTCACTTTCGGAAATATCATTTTCACCCTCTTTCTCCTTCTTCGAAAGATTCGCGCCGACACTCTTTTTGTTCTTAGCTCCCGCAACAGCAGCAATTAGAGAAACAATACTTAAGAGGACAACAGCCAGGAGAGTTTCGGATATTAAAGAAAATTGAGTAAACAGAGTTTTATTCAAAAACAGGGTAACGCTTAACAACAAAATGTATGTGATTACCGAAAATATTTGATTTATTATCTTCCACCCGATTGTAAGTCCCACCAAAACCAAAATCAAACCTATCACAATCGCGTTTATTTGAAACGAATCGGGGAGATAATAGACAACAAAGGCGGAAGAGGCAATAATAGTAGTTAATAAAGAATGGACTAGCACATTTGAGTTTCTCTTCCCAAAATCACTCTGAGATAAAACCAAGATTATAAATGATAAGACAGTAGAAAAAAGTCTTATGAAATAGACAGTATAAGTATTAGATACCAGATTTCTGACCTCGAAAACCAGAGAGAGGAGACCGGATATGGCTGTAAGAATAGCGATAATTTTCAATGAGGTCAGCTCAAAACGAGAAGCCTCAATAACCTTTTCACGAGCTTTTTCTTTCTTTTTATTCTTCTTATTTTCCTTACTCATAACTTCCCAATACATTTCATAACATACAAATATATTATTATCGATAATTTTCCAATAATTATAATAATCTTTCCCTATATTTCGTAACTTTCTGTCTCAAGCGAATAATCACCGCAACTAGACAAATCTTAACGAAGGAATTTAATCAAAATTTAGAAGAAATGTATGACTGATATACTTTATAACATTGACCTTACCATTTTCTATTTTATCAATCACACGATTTCCAACTCATTATTCGATAAGTTTTTTGTTTACATCACCAATGTAAAGCATTGGTATCTGGTTTATTTGATTTTTCTCGGAATTCTCATATTCAAAGGAGGAAAAAGGGGGAAAATAGCGGCTCTCGGCGCTATACTCGTTATTGCGTTGTCAGATCAACTAAGCAGTCAATTTTTGAAACATCTTTTCGAAAGAGTTCGTCCCTGTATTGCGTTGGAAGATGTTCGTCTTTTGGTCGGGAAAAAGAGTTCTTTTTCATTTCCATCCTCTCATGCCGTAAACAATTTTGCCATAGCAACTTTTTTTTCTATACTATACAAGCAATATCGTTGGATTTTATTTACTATCGCTTTTTTGGTCGCGTTTTCAAGACCCTACATAGGGGTTCATTATCCCTCTGATATTTTTGTAGGGGCACTACTTGGAATTGGAGTAGGCTACCTCATTGCCCGTCTGGCATTGTTTGTAGAGAACAAAATCGAAAAGAAAAATAATGTTGAGGTATAAAATGATGACATCAAAACTTGATATAGCTAAAAACTGGCTCCCGAGATATACCGGAGCGAAAATTGACGAGTTGGGTGAGTACATCCTCATCACAAATTTTTACAACTATGTTACGAAATTTGCGGACATGTTTAATTGTGATGTAAAAGGGATCGGTAATCCTATGCAGGCAGCCACAAACAACGACGGATTGTCGATAATCAATTTCGGTATTGGTTCGGCGAATGCCGCAACAATAATGGATCTGCTTATCGCAAGGAATCCCAAAGGAGTATTATTCCTAGGGAAATGTGGCGGACTAAAGCAATCAACGGACATCGGACATTTTATTCTCCCTACGGCCGCCATCAGAGGTGACGGAACGGGTGAAGATTATATGCCAATGGAAGTACCGGCACTTCCTTCCTTTAAGTTACATAAATTTGTATCGGATAAAATAATTGCTCATAAACAAGAATATAGAACCGGCGTAGTATACACCACAAATCGAAGATTGTGGGAATGGGATGATGAGTTCAAAGATTATCTTAACATGATAGGAGCAATTGGCATTGACATGGAAACCGCTACCATTTTCACAGTGGGATACGCCAATCATATCAATAGAGGAGCTCTCCTATTGGTTTCCGATTTACCAATGATTCCGGAAGGAGTAAAGACGGAAGAATCGGACAAGAAAGTCACACAACAATTTGTCGATCTCCACTTGAAGATAGGAATTGAAGCGATGACCGAACTGGAAAGTAAAGGAGAGCCGATTAAGCATTATCGTTATTGACGAAGAATGGCTTGATACTTGTTGTTATAAGTAATAATCGTTATTTGTAATATTATTGAGGTGAAATAATGAAAAAGAATTTATTCCCGATGACTTTATGTCTGATGCTGCTTTTTTCGTTCGTTTCATTCGGGCAGACAAATAAAGAGATATCCGAATTAAAATCGACCATGACACAAATCTTTGATTTATGCCAAGCCAATAACTTCGAAAAAGCGGGAAATTTCTTTGTTTACACAGGAAAAGATAAAAACAGATATTACAATGACGTATACAATCTGAAAAAGAAATCGGAAGCAAATAAAGTAAAGAGACTCGTAAGAAAGATAAAAGCTTTCTTTAAGATCAGTGATACTCAGGAAATTATCTCGGTAAAAAAGAGAGAAGAATCAGGGGTAAACCTTTACGATTTGGAAGTAACTTTTACTAGCGGTAGTCAAAAACTTACCACCAAGTTTTCCTTTATTAAATTAGGCAATAAATTTTTATTAGCTGAAATACATTAGTCTGAAGCCGGATTCTTATCCGGCTTTTATGCTTTTAATAGGAACTTGTTCCTCTTTTTGGGATAGAAAATCAATTCCCTTCTGTTCGATTGTCCATGTAGCGTTTTCTTCGTCCACTTTAATCAATTCCATTTTTACCATGTTCAACTTTTCAGCTTGAATCTCATCCCTAATAGAATCGGAAATTGCCCCGAGACCGCTTCCTCCCAATTTGAAGTAATTTACAATATACTCTTCTATCTCTTTCGCTTTTGCGTTACCACCCAAGTATATCAATCCCTTTAGAATAGGCATCCTAAGATGAGTTGCCGGTATTCCCTTTTCTTTCTCAGGCTGTTTGGTCTCCATAGTTTTTAACAAGGCCGGCTTTTTAAAACTATACTCACTTTCATTCGAAAACTTATCAAAATGATTTTTGAAACTTCCCATACTTTTCTGAAGATCGGAAAAACTTCTTTCCAGAGGGATAATTTTGTTAATCAGATCCTGAGCTTTTTCGAGAGACCCTTTAAGAACTTCTTCTGAGCTCTTATTCTTTAAGGCATGAATATAAGCTGTAATATCCTTATCGATCGAAGTGAAAGTTCTTTCAATTTCTTCTCCTTTTAAGGATAGATATTTGTCAACGCCCATGTAATCCTCCGTTTATATTTGCTTAATTCTTTCCAAATTGTATGCCTATTAATAATTTTTTCGCTGTTTTGTAAAAATATTAGTCCGGTTATTGTATTAATGGAGATAAATAAGCATTTTTATTAGGAAAACATCAGCGAGGGCGCATGGAAAACATATCGATAGTTCCGAACAAAAAGCTAAAAACCAAAAGTTACATGGTAATTTTTACCATTTCCCTGTTATTACTAATTTCCGGTTTGGTTATTAATTTACTTATTCCATTGAACGGGAAAGCAGATTTTGAAAGCGCAGGGAGAATAATTTGGCCGATAATAATATCTATCATCATTTTGTTGTGGATAATCTCTGTACCGATTATAATTCTTTGGATTAACAATCTGAAATATTTCATCGGGGAAGAAAGAATAACCATTCACAAAGGAATTCTCTCGAAAATCGAACAGAATATTCCCTATCACGCTGTTACCGATTTTATGCTTCATCGATCACTTTACGACAGATTTTTAGGAATCGGAGCGATAAAAATTCAGACTGCGGGACAGTCAAGTTCTCCCACCGGATACGAAGGGGTTCTTAGTGGCTTGCACAAAAGTGCCGAATTATTGGAGGAATTACGCTCCAGACTGAAATATTATCAGGCAAACGAAGATGTGGAAACAACTCTTCCCGCAATGGAAAACATAGTAATTCTGAAAGATATTCTTAAGGAAGTCCGTCTCTTACGAAAGGAAATTACCGAACGAAATAAATGATTTATTTTGCATCATCCGGTTTGCAAATATCAGATTGTTAATCGGATGATGCTTTACTCCTCTAATTTGCTCCTCATCAATGGAATCCACAAAATTTATTATTAACTTTGATTGCCAAATAATTCATCAAAATCATTCCGGGAAAAAGAATGTCAAAAATCCAAAAGTTATTTCTTCTTATAGCTCTCCCCTTAATGTTTGGTTGCGACAATTCAGTCGATTCACAACCGCAAACAGAAACTGATTATCTATTTCAATATTCCTCCAAAGAAAGATTTCTTGCCAAAGAATATGATTCGGAATACTCAATTAAACAATTGTTAAAAAACGGTGACACCGGGTTGGGAACATTTAACGGTGTTGACGGGGAAATGATAGTTGAAAACGGAATAGTATATCAGGTGAAAGGCACCGGTGAAGTCGTTATCTCTCCGATGAGCTCATATACTCCATTAGCTATAGTGAAAAACTTTAATGCCGATACGACATTTTCGATTTCTTCGAAATTATCCAGAGAGCAAATTGAAAATATTCTTACTCCGATTTTGAAAAAACATAATAACGTTGCCGCCATAAGAATTGACGGGCTTTTCGAATCGATAAAATCAAGAAGTGTATTCAAATCAGAGAAGCCGTATCCTACATTATCCGAAATAGTAGAAGAACAACAAGTATTTAATTTTGAGAAAATCGACGGCTCAATAATCGGATTTTGGTATCCGCTCCATTTTGACGGAGTAAACTTTCCCGGGTATCACTTCCACTTTTTATCCAAAGCTCGCAACGGCGGAGGTCACTTATTGGATTGTACAAGCAGTAATGTGACCGTAAAAATTGATTATTCCGAAGGGGTGATTGCAAAAGCACCATAAGATAAGGCTGAAGAACGTTCATGATTTTGGTGATCGTAAAAACCAAACGGTGAAAGATTATTGATTATTTCCTTACTTTTACCGAACGAATAAACAAAAGGAGTAAATATTGTCTGACAAAATTTTCGAAATTAGGAAAGCCCAAATAGAAGACGCGCAATTATTGTTCGATTTTATTCTTTCATTGGCTGAATATGAAAAACTAACTCATGAAGTAACCGCCGATAAAGCTCAGATTGAAAAAACTATCTTTTCGGAGAATTCATCCACTCACGCGATTATCGGCTATGAGAACGACACCCCGGTTGCGATAGCCATATATTTTTATAATTACTCTACATTCAAGGGGAAAAACGGATTGTATTTGGAAGATGTTTTCGTCTTACCCGATCACAGAGGAAAAGGTTACGGAAAAAGAATGCTGCAGGAATTGGCGAGTATTGCCAATGAAAAGAATTGTGGTAGATTCGAATGGGCTGTTTTGAATTGGAATACTCCGGCAATTAATTTCTACGAAAGCCTGGGAGCCAAACCAATGAGCGAATGGACAGTTTACAGACTGGAAGAAAACGGTATAAAAAAATTAGCTAATCAATAAGGCATATTATGAAAGAGATTTGGAATTCTTTTATTAACTGGTTAGACAAAAATGTAGTTTTGGAAGAAACCCTGACTGCTCTGTTAATAATTGTGGGCGCAGTTGGGATCTATTTTATTTCAAAAAAGATAATCATCAAAACAGTTCGCGGGCTTGTAAAAAAAACCAAAACAGAATATGATGATATTATTTTTAATGAGCTTGCTCTCAGAAAGCTAGCCTTCATACCTTCTTTACTTATCATTAATCAGTTTTCTTATTTGGTAAAAGATGCCGAAAAGATTATAGATAATTTCACAGAAGCCGCAGCCGCTTTATTAGTGGTGTTAGTTATCAACAACTTATTAACATCCGCGAATTTAGTTTACGAACGAATAACAACTACCAACAAAAAGCCAATTAAAGGATACATTCAGGTAATCAAGATTATCGTTTATATTCTCGGTACTATTTTCATAATCGGACTTCTCACCGGACAAGATCTAATTCAACTACTGGCCGGAGTAGGTGCATTTACAGCGGTTTTATTATTGGTTTTCAAAGATACGATTTTATCCTTTATTGCCAGTATTCAAATTACCTCGTATGATCTTTTGAAGATCGGAGATTGGATTGAAGTACCTTCAATGGGAATTGACGGGGATGTAATGGATATTGCGTTACACACAATAAAAATCCGTAATTTCGATAAAACCATCACAACAATTCCAACATATAAGCTTGTGGAAACGTCATTCAAAAACTGGCGTGGCATGCAAGAAGCCGGCGGAAGAAGAATCAAACGATCTATTCATATCGATTTGACCAGTATAGGATTTTGCGACAATAAGTTGCTGGAAAAATTTTCGAATTACCAATTGATTCAGCCTTATCTCGAAAAGAAATTATCTGAAATTGACAATTACAATACAAGCAATAATATCAATATAAACGAAGAAGTTAACGGTCGAAGACTAACAAACATAGGCACATTCCGCGCCTACGTAAAAGAGTACCTTAAAAGTCGTCAGGATATTCACAAAGAGTTAACATTTTTAATCAGACAATTACAGCCTGGGGACAAAGGACTTCCTTTGGAGATATATGTCTTCACAACCAAAACCGGTTGGATAGAATACGAAGAAATCCAAGCTGACATTTTTGATCATCTGCTTGCATCCCTACCACACTTCGGATTGAGAGTTTATCAAAATCCGGGAAGTTACGATTTGAGAAGTTTTGCTAACGGAGGACAAAATGGGTAGAACATCAGTTGCCGAAGCAATTGCCAATGCTATGATAGACTTAGGCGTAGAAGTGGTCACAAATGTACCGGGGTTCGGAGCTTCCGAAACGTTTATGAGTTTTAATCAATTGACAATGAAAAACAGACATATATCATTTAACGAAGAAGTTGCTTATACAATTAGTCACGGCGCGGCTATTGTCGGAAAAAGATCCGCGTGTTTGATAAAAGCACACGGACTGGCGAAGGCTGCTAATAGTGTTACCGATTCTTTATACACAACTACTACAGCCGGATTTGTAACAATGATATTCGAAGATAAAAAAGGGAGCCATTCGGATAATATATTGGAAATTGTTCCAATGTTGGAAGCTATCGGTTTCCCGTATCGACGGGCGGAATCTGCTACTATCTATTCGGATGTTATTAGCGTATATGAAGAAGCTGAAAAAAGAAACAGGCCTTTTGTTTTGTTAATTGATTCATCCGAAATTAATAATCTGGTTGAATATGATCGGCTTGCAAACATGAAAAAGATATTTAATTATTCGCTTGATGTATCCGCGCATGTAGTTCATCCCTTATTGGCCGATTATCAGTACAAAGTTTTTACGGCTTGCAAACATGATATGGAAGTGAATTTTCAAAAACCAGTTTTACCTGTAATTCCCAAAGACTTACCGAAACATGTAGCTCCATCTGTTTTGAAATACAAAAGCTTCTTTGACATATTCCAAAATTTCCGAGGAGATATTGTTGCAGGTGATACGAGTGCGTCCAGCTATTATAGTTTCCCTCCTTTTCAAACAATTGATATGATTACTTACATCGGAAGTAGTATACCTTTAGCGATAGGAGCATACCTTGCGGGGAATAGACATGTTTGGGCTCTCAGCGGAGATTTCGGTTTTCTCGCTGCCGGACATATGGGATTACTCGAAGCAGCGGCCAGAGATCTACCGATTAAAATAGTTGTTTTCTATAATAAGAAAGCAGCAGCAACAGGCGGACAGCCTCTTCACAAAAAAAGCATGTTAAGAATTTTGTCAGGATACAATCAATATATCCGCCACATTGCAGATCCTAACAATCCACTTGAAATTAATGAAGTATTGGAAGAAGCCTCCACTGCCGGAGAACTAAGAATAATATTGGTTGATTATTAGAAATGAAAGATGGAAAAATACTAAATAATTTTTTCGACAAAATACCTTCGGAATTAAAGGAGGAATATTTCGAAGATTTGATCAAGACAGAGAACTTGCAAATAGAAAGAATTATTTCAAAAGGGCATTCCTCCCCTAAGAATTTCTGGTACGACCAGGAAACAAACGAGTTTGTTTTACTCTTGAAAGGAGGAGCGAAACTAGTATATGACAACGGAAAAGAATTCGATTTAGCACCCGGTGATTATCTTCTGATTCCGGCGCATCAAAAACATCGAGTAGAATGGACAGATGAAAGTACCGAAACATTTTGGCTCGCAATTCATTTCAATTAAGGAGATTAGCTATTGTTTGACACTACTTTAGTTTCAGCCGATCAGCATTGGATCTTATGGGCAGTTTTGGTATCGGTTGCGGCTTTTAGCCTATGGGCTGAGAAAACCAATATCGGATCAAAATTATCAGCTGTTGTTATTGCAATTTTGGGAACGTTTCTCTTATCGAACTTATCGATAATACCATCCGACGCTCCGGCTTATGATATAGTATGGTCATATCTTGTTCCCTTGGCTATTCCTCTTCTTCTATTCAAGGCTAATTTGAAAAGAATTATAAATGAGGCCGGTCCGACATTGTTGGCGTATCTCTTCGGAGGACTCGGAACAATAATAGGCACAATAACGGCTTTCTTTTTTATACCATTGGGAGAACATGATTGGCAATTAGCAGCAATTTTTTCTTCTACCTATATTGGCGGATCTATGAATTATGTCGCGGCCGCAGAAGCGGTTCAATTGAAATCGGCAAATTTATTAGCTGCCGGTATTGCGGCTGATAACTTAGTTATGGCGGCTTACTTTATTCTCCTATTCGCTATCCCCTCGATGAAATTCATAACAAAATTCTATACTAAAAAAAAGAAAGTGGCAGAATACGATTTATCCCAAAGCGATATAGTTAATAATTCGGCTCATTTGGATTTAATGAGTTTGGCCAAATCGTTTTCGATTGCTCTATCAATCTGCGCAATTGGTTTCTTGCTGGCCGACCTTTCCGGAATCAAAGGAATCGGAATCCTGGTAATTACGGCTTTGGTCGTAAGTCTTGCGACCCTACTCCCCAAACAGATGGGAAAAATTGGTGGAGCAGATCAATTGGGAACTTTTTTAATGCAAATCTTTTTTGCAGCTATAGGGGCAAGCGCCAACATAAGTATAGTCCTTAAATACGGACCCGTTCTTTTTCTCTTTGCCGGAGTGATTCTTTTGTTCCACTTGATTTTTATTCTACTTGCCGGAAAACTATTCAAATTGGATGTTTCGGAAGTTGTAATAGCCTCCAACGCAAATATGGGAGGGCCAACTACGGCAGCAGCCATGGCAGTAGCCAGAAAATGGAATCACCTTGTTATCCCGGCAATACTATGTGGCACGTTGGGTTACGCAATTGCGACTTTTATCGGCGCGGCCTTGGGATATTGGTTAAAAACTTTCTAGGAGATTGTACTATGGGAAAAGAAGCGCAGAATATTTTCCCGATAAGCGAAGATATCAAATCTCGTTGGAGTCCGAGAAGTTTCCAAGAAAAAACCGTTGAGTGGAGTAAAATTCAATCATTGTTCGAAGCAACCAGATGGGCAGCATCAGCATTTAACGAGCAACCATGGCGTTTTATTATTGGGACCAAAGGAGACAAAACATACGACGATATTTTTTCGTGTCTAGCAGATGGAAACAAAACATGGGCAGGAAACGCTCCAATTCTTTTGTTAACTGTAGCAAAAGAATTTTTCACACAAAACAACAAGCCAAACAAACATGCTTTTCATGATTTGGGTCTGGCGATGGGTAACATGACATCACAAGCCTCCGCTCTTGATTTGTATCTCCATCACATGGCCGGATTCAGTTCCGAAGAAGCAAAAAGAAAATTTCAAATCCCCGATAATTTTACTCCTGTTACTGTTGTAGCTATTGGCTACCTTGGTTCTCCTCATAAGTTACCGGACAATTTGCAGGAATCCGAGCTAAAGAAAAGAGAACGAAAACATTTCTCGGAATTTTTATTCGAAGAAAAATGGGGCACTCCTGCAAAAGATTTCCTAAAATAATTTTTATTTCTCGAAACTTGTGGATATTTTAATACCCATTCAGTTTTTTGAGTGGGTATTAAACATACGATTTGTAAATAGGAATCTGTTTCCTTTTGGAGGATGTTATGAACCATGAAGTAATATCAGAATTCTACAAAAGTGTCGATCTGTTTTCAGAGTTCAGTGATGAAGAATTAACCGAACTGGCAAAATGCACCGAACTAAAAAAACTCTCACCAAACTCCCTTCTCTTTTCGGAAAATAATACAAGAAGCAACATCTATATAATTTTTGACGGCGAAATAGAGCTGTTCAAGAAAACTCCTTTCGGAGAAGAGAAACGACTATCCTTTTTTAGTAAATACGATGTATTAGGTGAAGCCACATTAACGGACAATTCTCCACACTCAACTTCCGCAAGAGCATTGCTCGATACAACTGTATTTATGATTAATAGAAAATGCTTCTTCGAGCTTTTCAAGAAGAACGGTGAATCAGCTGTTAAGATTTATTCCCATATAGCTAGAGTTATTTCTCGCAGAATGAGTAATACAAACACTCGAATAGTAAATATCGGAGCTCAATACGAATCGGGAAGGGTAAGAAGAGAACATGATCTTCTCGGAGAGAGAGATATTCCGTCAGAAGCTTACTACGGAGTTCAAACTTTACGCGCTTTAGAGAACTTTAATATCAGCGGGGTTTCACTCAACTTTTATCCGGTAATTATTGAAGCTCTTGCAATGGTAAAAATGGCTGCAGCTCAAGCAAACTATGACCTCGGCCTTTTATCCAAGCCTGTAAAAGAAGCTATTGTTCAAGCATGTAATGAGATTATAAACGGAAAGTACCACAAGAATTTTGTTGTGGACATGATTCAGGGGGGAGCCGGAACCTCTACCAATATGAACGCAAACGAGGTAATAGCAAATAGAGCCTTGGAAATATTGGGTTATGAAAAAGGTGACTACAAATATTGCCATCCGAATAATCATGTAAATCTTGCTCAGTCTACAAACGACGCTTATCCTACTTCCGTAAAGATTGCTCTTATCAACGCGAACAAAAAATTAATAGAAGTCCTAAAGGAGCTTATAGATTCCTTCAAGGGAAAAGCCGAAGAATTCAAAGATATTATCAAGATGGGTAGAACACAGCTTCAAGACGCAGTTCCGATGACCCTGGGACAAGAATTCGAGGCATACGCTGTAATGCTGGCAGAAGAGATTGACAGGCTTCATCAAAACTCGGAATTGTTCCTTGAAGTAAACATGGGAGCAACTGCTATTGGTACCGGAATTAATTCCGATCCGGATTACAGCGCTAAAGTAATCGAGCACTTAAGAGAAATTACCCAACTGGACATTAAGCTTGCAGGTAATTTGGTTGAGGCAACTCAGGATACAGGCGCTTTTGTTATGTACTCATCGGCTGTTAAGAGATTAGCTGTTAAGCTTTCTAAAATATCGAATGATTTGCGCTTACTCTCGTCTGGACCAAGAACCGGAATAAACGAAATCAATTTACCGAAAATGCAACCTGGCTCTTCAATTATGCCGGGAAAAGTTAATCCGGTAATACCGGAAGTTGTTAATCAAATAGCCTTCAAAGTTATCGGAAACGACTTAACCGTTACCCTTGGAGCCGAAGCGGGTCAGCTTGAGCTTAATGTTATGGAACCTGTTATAGTACATAGTATTTTCGAATCGATAGAGATGCTGAAAAACGGTATGACTACTTTGAAATATAAGTGTATTGACGGAATAACAGCCAATGCAGACAGATGCCGTGAACTTGTTGTTAATAGTATCGGAATCATTACTGCTCTTAATCCTGTTTTAGGTTATGAGGCCAGTACAAAATTAGCAAAACAGGCGCTTGAAGAAAACCGCGGAATTTACGAGTTGGTATTGGAAAACAAACTCCTTTCGCAGGAAGAACTCGATAACTTATTGAGTCCGGAAAATATGATTAAGCCTAGAAAGATGAAAAAATAATTGTATTAGAATAAAATCTTAACTAATTTTTGACCGTTCTTTCAAATCTATTTGCGGTGTGAGGGTGTATCGGAAGATACACCCTTAATAATAGGGAAACCGGTTTAATTCCGGTGCTGCCCCGCAACTGTAATGGAAATATATCCACTGGCATATAGCCACTGTTTCGCATAAACGAGATGGGAAGGCGCCAGATCCGGATTCCAAAGCCAGGAAACCTGCCGTAGATACCTTTGATCATCAGCCTTCGCGGGAGAGGTTGGGTTTATCTTGATTATTATCGTACATATTTAACATTCTCCGTTCGCGAGGTGGAATAGTTTTTTTAATTCATCAATTTGGATTTTCAATGAAACGATTTCTGCCTTTACTTATTATTGTAACATCCGTAACGATGTTTGCTCAGGAAAGCGATCCTTGGGCCGATGCTGTTGTATCCTTTAACAAAGGGACTTTATCAAGCTTCGGACAAAGTAGCGATTACTTTCCGGCCAATATACTTGGCGCACCGGATAAGGAAGCTTCAGATACAATCGGGAGTGCTAATCCGGAAGAAGTATGCGCGCTTGGTTACGGTGGCGAAATTGTTTTGGAATTTACCGACAATATTATTGTTAATGGCCCTGGAAGTGATTTTACCGTTTTTGAAAATGCCTTCATTCAAAAGGCCGGACCGGCAGCCGGAATTGTATTTGCCGAACCTGCAAAAGTAGCTGTTAGTAAAGACGGAATCAACTTCATAGAATTTCCTTTTGATTCGTTGTCTCTGGAAGGGCTTGCAGGAAAGACCCCGACTAACGGAGCTAACAATCCCCTTGAGCCTGGTATATCCGGGGGCGACTCTTTCGATCTTGGAATTATTGGAATAGACTCGGTTCGATTTGTAAAATTAACTGACGTTACAGCTATTGTAAAAAATAATCCGAATCACCCTTACTTTAATCCTAGTACTATGCTTTTTAACGGATTCGATCTTGACGCGGTTGTAGCTATTAACAGCAATGCTATTGTCTCTTCTGTAAACACATCTGAAAAGACTCAACCGAAAAATGATTTACTTATTAGTACTTACCCCAATCCGGCAAAGAAAAGTACCGATTCAAAGATTTCCGTTTCTTGGAACGCAAAAGCTCAATCCGAATATCGAGTTATACTTTATAATATAATCGGAGAAAAGATCTCTACTATTTTCGAAGGAACAGCTAATTCAGGAAATAATGAGATTGAGTTCTCAATTAATAATTTGCCCAGTGGAGTTTATTTAATTGCACTCAACTCCGAGGGAATTTCAAAAATCAAGAAAGTGTTGATAACTAAATAGGTTCTTTAACAATAGTTTACGGTCTTCCGAATTATCGGAGAAAAGGGAAACCGGTTTAATTCCGGTGCTGCCCCGCAACTGTAATGGAGATATTCCCCCGACAAACTACCACTGTTTCTTTTGAAATGGGAAGGTGTCGGATAGTTCGATTCCAAAGCCAGGAGACCTGCCGTAAACTTATAATCTGTCTTCGAGGGAAAGACCGGATTTGTCAATGCCTAACACCCATTGCCCGATCTTAATTTTCCTCTGACATTTGAATATGTTATGAAAAAATTTCTTCTTTTATTTTTCGCGATTATTAATGTCTGCTTTGCGCAAACATATATCACTGTAGTCGATAGTCTGACAGGTATGTTTATTCCGAATGTGGCTGTTGTATCCAAGACAAATTATACAATTACTAATTCATCCGGAAACTTTGATTTGAATTTGTTCTCCTCAAAAGATTCGGTTTCATTTCAACATGTCGCTTATCATAGGAAAGTTGTTCCTTATTCTCTTCTTTTGAGAGCTAACAAAGTTTTTCTGGCGACAAGAGAGATTCGGCAGAAGGAAGTTAATGTTGTCGGGCAAAAGAATATTCAAGAGAAGATAGTAGCCAAAGAAGTAATATTGATTGATAAAAAAATATCTACCGTCTATTCGAACGCGGGAGATATTCTTCGAAAAAAAAGTTCCGTATTTGTAAAAGACTACGGTGGAGAAACCGGACTTAAAACTGTTTCCGCCCGTGGTATGAGTAGCGAAAATACCATTGTTCTTTTTAACGAAGCCCGTGTTAATGATTTGCGAACCGGCTCTTTCGATTTTTCCACATTGGGTAGCCTCTCTTTGGATAAAATTGAGTTTGTCAAAAGTACCGACAATGACAACCAATATTCATCAATCGGTGGAGTAATTAAGATGCAGAGTGGTAATCTCTCTTCGGATAAAGGACTTACTGCCGGAATGAAATATTCATCCGCTAATTTGAAATCCTTTTACTCCAATTACAAAGGGGTTAACAGCGCTCTAACATATAACATAAACTTTGAGAGGACATATTCCCCGAACAATTTTTCATACGAATTTGAGGGAATGAAGTTAAGAAGAAAAAACTCATTCTTTTCCAAGACTTTTGCGAGCGGAGATTTGACTTACAAAAACTCCTCGGCAATTATTGATTTCTATACACATTACTCGCATTTGCATAATGGAATCCCCGGCTTTGTGGTTTCAAATAATACCGAGTCTTCAGTAGCAACGAACAATACTGACGGAGTTCTTAGTGTGTTAAACGGAAAAATAGAACTCGCAGAAGATCTCTACCTTAACGGCATCACTTCGTATCATTACCAGGATTTAACAATAAAGGATACCGGCGGACTTCTGTTACTCAATACTAATCAACAGAATTCAAAGCTGAATGACTTTTCGGGAACTGTAAAAATAAATTATCAGAAAACTATTTTTGATTTGGCTTTCGGTTACGAGTTAACTACAGGAAAGATTACCAAAGTAGGAACCTATTTAGCCGGAGTAGACGCGCCGCAAAATATTTCCAGAACATCAGGCAAGGTTTTCGGAAATTCCAAAATTAGTTTTAAGGATCTTTCCATTCTTTCGGACGCAATTTTCTCTGCAGGAATTAATAAACAATTTATAAAAGAAAAACTCGGACAAACCAATGAGGCCGAATCAATTTCATACAGCGTTAGTGCCCTTTTTATTCCGAAATTAAGCAGCAATGTTTCGCTACTACTAAGCTATATCGACAATTATCGAATTCCTACTTTCAACGAGAGATACTACTCTACCATTTTTTCGAATACATCCTTAAAGCCGGAAAAATATAAAGGATACGATGCGCAACTAAGTTATTCCTTTGATATAGCCGGTAATACTAATATCTCCGCAACATACTTTTTGATTGAGGGTAGAGATAAAATACAATGGGTTCCAACACGAATGGCACTTCAAATTCCACGAAACGTTGCAAAGGTTACATCGGAGGGTTTTGAACTGCGAGTAGAGAAGTCTTTGTTTAACGATCTACTCAACCTCAATGGAAACTTGGTATATACCGAAGCAAGAAACAAATCAGCTCAAAACAAAACGGATAAATCATATAATAAGCAGCTTGTTTATACTCCGAAAATTCGTTTTGCTTTCGATACTCATCTACATCTGGACAGTTTTACATTTTCTCTTTTCGGAAACTATTCGGGGAAAACTTATTTCACCGCTGATAACACTGAGCAAAATTCACTCAGCCGGTATATGACAATTGATTTATCGGCTTCATATGAATTCAAGCTATTAAAGAAAAGCAATACAATCACATTGAGTTTGTATAACGCGTTTAATGAAAACTATTTCGTTATACAATCTTACCCAATGCCATTAAGAACATTACAAATAAACTATCAGGTTAAGATATTATGAAAAAATTACTGAATCTATTTCTCCTATTATCACTTCTCTTTACTGCCTGTTCGGAGGATAATCCTACAGGGCCGGATCTTAAAACATCGGTTTCGAAAGGATTATTGATTGTTAACGAAGGGGTTTACGCTCAGAACAACGCAACACTGACTTCATATAATTATGAAGAAGAAAAAGTAATAAATAACGTATTCTCCTCTGCTAATAGCGGAAAGAATTTAGGTGATACGGCAAACGATCTTTTTCTTTTCGACGGGAAAGCATTTATAGCTGTCGACAAATCGAGAAAGATAGAAGTTGTTGATGCCAAGACTTTCAAATCCCTTGCTATGATTGACCTCAGTGGATTAGGCAGCCCGAGAGAATTATATATTAAGGATAAAAACCTTGCTTACGCTACCGTATTAGTTGATAAGGTTATCGCGTTTAACCCTACTACATATGAAATTTTGGATACAATTACCGTCGGTAGTTATCCGGAAGGATTAGCAGCTGAGGGGAACTATCTTTTCGTCGCAAATTCAGGATTCGGATCCGATAGCATCATCTCGGTAATTGATATGAGAGATAATAAAATTGTAAAAAACATTACAGTATATCAAAATCCGAGATATGTTTTCAGCCATGAAAATTATATCTACACTACATCCGCCGGTTTATACACTCCTCCGGGAACAGGATATGTTTATAAAATTGATCCGGAAAAACTCGCGAAGATCGACTCAGTTGAAGTAAGCAACAACCCGTTCAAAGGAACGATTGCCAAGGACATCCTTTATCTGGTAAACGGGACCGGAGTTGTTACTATTGATCTAAACACATTTGCAAAAACAAATGACAAATTTATCGACGGAAAATCAGTTAATCCGATTTACGGAATGGTACAGGGAATATCTTTCGACGAAGATAAAGAATTGATTCTGTGCGGAAACCCGAAAGATTACGTACAGAACGGTGAAGTTGTAGCTTACGATTTATCCGGAAAAGAAGTATTCCGTTTCGAATGCGGATTGAATCCGGGAACCATACAAGTAATTAATGAATAATTCCATATAACACATATTATACTAACCAAAGGTTGAGAAATGAAGAAAATTATTACGATTCTATTTTGCTTATTCTTCACGGCATCTCTTTTTGCTCAGGAAGAAACCGATATCATTGTCTACGGCGCAAATAAGCATTTGAATTTTTACAGTGTAAAACTGAAAACGAAATTTGAAAATCTGATTCCGGTTGGGCCAACCCCAAACGATATCTATCAATACAACAATCACATATTTGTTGTAAACTCAGGTAAGTTCGGGGTAGGAACAAATTTGCAGATCGTTCCGGTAAAGGCACTCTACAAATTTATGCAGACTCTTGATACTACATCTTTGCGTCAGGCCGCTAGAACAGTTGAGTTGGCTGAAAACGGAAACGCATATAATATTGCCGGTATTACTGATACCGAAGTTCTTGTTTCGTTGGCGCAAACCAAACAATTACAGGTTGTTGATTTCACAACGGGTGAAATCGTAAAGACCATTAGCGAAGGAATAACCGGAAATCCACAAGGAGTTGCCAAAGCTAATGATGATTACGCTGTTGTTACTATGGCAGACTGGGGAACAACCGGTGGAAAAACTTACGCTTATTACAACATTAAAACCGGTGTGATAGAAAAAGAAAATACAACACATCTTAATCCGGTAAGCATTTTGAAATTGGATAACGGAAATCTTCTCGGAGCTACATGGGGCGCGTGGTTCGGTGATGATAACTTCGGAACACTTGATCTTATTGACTCTGAGACACAAACAATAGATACTTCCATCGCTTTGCCTAACAGCGGTAAAGCCAGCTTTGCTTTACAAGTAGACGATTCGTTAGTTTACGTAATGGCTATGGACGCTTCTTATCAAACAGTTTACGGTCATTTGAACATCGATAAGAAAACATATACCGAAGATACTTTGGGATTTTTCACTCAACCTATTTTCGGAAAAACTATTAACGGAAATCTTCTTGTTAAGGGGGACGAAAAAACTTACGTATATACAACAGCTCAGGAATTGGTAGACAGTATGGAATTCGAAATATCTTCCGAAAACGCTGTTGTTAAATTCCCCGAAGAATTCGCTACAGAAGATCCTACAATAGTTGAGATCAAAGATATCCCTAACGATCAAGGTGGAAACGTATTAGTTGTTTGGGAACCATCTTCACACGACGAATTATATTCCGGTGCGCCAATAACAAAATATAGTGTTTGGAGAAGAGAAGTATCCGAAGCTCCTGCTCAAAAGATCGCACCGAAAGCAGGAAAGCTTTACAACGCTATCAAAAACAGCTGGACATATTTGGGATCCGTTGAAGCTGTAGCACAAATTGATAAATATTCTTTTGTAGCTCCTACATTGGCCGATTCCAACGCAAGCGGAAACGCTACAAATGTATTTATGGTAGTTGCTCATACTTCCGACGCTTCCAAATATTTCTACTCGGTTCCGGCATCAGGATATTCTGTTGATAACATTGCCCCTGCGGCTCCCGCAAAAGTTCTCGCCAATATTGACGAGGGGAAATTCAATATTACCTGGAGCAAAAACAAAGCAGCTGATTTCGCGGCTTATAATATCTACAAATCAACAACACAGGGTTTTCTTCCTAAAGCCGGTGATAACTTATTGGCCACTGTTAACGATACCATTTTCACAGATAAGAATGTTAGCGGCGACGTAAACTACTATTACATTATTTCCGCTGTTGACCGCAACGGAAACGAAAGTCTTTACTCAAAAGAGATTTCAATTATCTTTACCGGTGTTGAAGAGGGAAACTCAATTCCAGAAGAATTCGCGTTGGCTCAGAATTATCCGAACCCATTCAACCCTAGCACTAAAATTGCTTTCAACATACCGGCTCAAAGCAACGTTGCTATTGTTGTTTATAACATGATAGGACAAAAGGTTGCCGAGCTTTACAACGGTTCCATCAATGCCGGACATCACGAATTGACATGGAATGCCGAAGACTTTGCCAGTGGTATTTACATCTTGAGCATGAAAGCAAAAGCTACTGATTCTGCCGAAGCTTTCAACTCTACAAGAAAACTTATGTTGGTTAAGTAAATTGACAAACAATTCAAAATACGAAGGGAAGAGCTGCCCACGATGTGGCTCTTCTTTCGAATGTAAGCCGGGTAACATTACGCAATGCCAATGTTTTCCGGCTCATCTGAATAATGAAGAGAGAGCTTTTATCAGTCAATTGTACGACGACTGTCTTTGCTATAAGTGCCTATTAGAGTTAAAACAGTTGTACAAAGAAAGAAAAGTCTTGCAAAGCTACTCTGATCCGGAAAGGGACGTTTAGCGCGTCCCTTTTTTATTACTCCCCAAGAATTCATTCACAATTACGAATAATTTTTCTTATGTTTACCCGCTATTTTTGATTTATCATTTAGGAATAACTATGATTAAGAAAGCTGCTATTCTGTTTACAATGATTTTTCTATCCTCCATTTACTCCCAAGAAAAATTTATTACTTACTCAACCAAAGACTCTCTTCATATGGTGAATCCGATTTCCAAAGAATATTATAGGAATCTTGTTCCGGTGGGAAGCGGTGAAAAAAGTATCTGTCAAAACGAAGAGAACATTTTTGTTATGAACTCTGGGGCCAATGGATTTCATAACCTATTACAAATAGTCCCTAAAAACGCGTTGGAAAATTTCTTATCTGATAAGGATACAGTAACTCTTAATAAAAGGGTTGCTCAAATAAAACTACCTGATAACGGTAACGCCTATGAAATACTTCCAATTAACAATACGGAGGCTATTATACCCCTTCCTCAATCAAAACAGATACTTGTAATAGATTATATTTCCGGAAATCAGGTTGAGCTAATAAGCACAGCCGATTTCAAAGGTGCTCCATTAAGTATCGCTAAACTTGATGATAACCACGCAGTAATATCTATGTCCGGTTGGCAACGTGGATTCAACGGAGAGAGTTACATAGTCTTTAATACAAGCGAGATGAGAATAGAAAAAGAGTTGAAGACTAATTTGAATCCGACTACTTTTATTAAACTCGCTTCAGGTGATGTGTTAGCAAATACGGTAGGAAATTTGTCTGCTGATGATAGAAAGGGAACCATAGATATTATCTCAAAGAACTCATTGACCCTAAAGAAGCAGATAGTATTGCCTGATAATAGCATAGCTCGTTTTATTTCAGAAGTCAACGACTCACTTCTTTTTATGATTGGCCTAAACTCCTCGAACAAATTATTCTCGGCCAGCATAAACATAAATAGTGATGAAATTAATATTGTATCTGACGGGCTTTTCCGTAAATACATTATCGGGAAATTGGAAAGCGGGAATATTTTGGTAAAAGGAGAAGGCAATACTTATATTCACTCCCCTTCCTATGAATTGATCGATAGCCTTAATACATCTTTATCTCCGGTATATATGGAAGTTGCTCTTTCTGAGCGAAGAGAAAATGAGGCTCCCGAGATCAGTTCGATTAAGGATATTCCAAATGATCAAGGGAGAAAAGTTCTGCTTGCATGGGATCCATCCTCTTACGACAATCTTATGAGCGCTACTCCGATTACTAAATATTCCGTTTGGAGACGTGATCACCTCGGAAAAGAAATTCCGGCTAAGAGCAATATTTCTCTTGAGCAATTAGCCTCCAGTTGGACTTATCTCGGTTCTGTTGACGCAGTCTCGCAAATTGATAAATACTCTTTTGTTGCTCCTACACTTATCGACTCGAATGCTACGGAGAAAGGGGTAACTACATTTATGGTTGTTGCCCACACTAATGATATCAGCAAATACTATTGTTCGATTCCGAAAGCCGGCTATTCTATTGATAACATTGCCCCTGCGGCACCGGCAAAAGTTCTCGCCAATGTTGACGAGGGGAAATTCAATCTTACATGGAGCAAAAACAAAGCAGCCGATTTCGCGGCTTATAATATCTACAAATCAACAACACAGGGTTTTCTTCCTAAAGCCGGTGATAACTTATTGGCCACTGTTAACGATACCATTTTCACAGATAAGAATGTTAGCGGAGACGTAAACTACTATTACATTATTTCCGCTGTTGACCACAACGGAAACGAAAGTCTTTACTCAAAGGAAATTTCCATTATCTTTACCGGTGTTGAAGAGGGAAACTCAATTCCCGAAGAATTCGCGTTGGCTCAGAACTATCCGAACCCATTCAACCCTAGCACTAAGATTGCTTTCAACGTACCGACTCAAAGCAACATTGCTATTGTTGTTTATAACATGATCGGGCAAAAGGTTGCCGAGCTTTACAACGGTTCTATCAATGCCGGACATCACGAATTGACATGGAACGCCGAAAACTTTGCCAGTGGTATTTACATCTTGAGCATGAAAGCAAAAGCTACTGATTCTGCCGAAGCTTTCAACTCTACAAGAAAACTTATGTTGGTTAAATAAAACAAATATTTCCGAAAATATGAGCTGCTAATGTGGTGGCTCATATTTTCTTATTGTTCGGGATTATTACAATAATTATTTCACTTAATCCATTTCCATCCGCTTCGAAATGTCCGAAAAATCACCAATTCTTTCCTAACCCCACCTTTTTTGTAAAATAAAGAGTCAAAGAGATTTCAATGAAACCAAAACGATTTGGCTTATGACGAAAAAGCAGAAAACCTGACAAAAACGCTTAAAAAATAGTGCTCACGATTAAAATGGAACCGATTATGATCTGAATAAGACAATTATGAACAAAAAGTGACTAAAATGAAAAAAAAATAACAATGAACCGATCAAAAGTCATATTTTTCTCATTTTTGTGATATTATTTTGCTTTTTTGTCATTTTCTTCGATAAAAAGTCACTTTTTCTGCCACATGTGTTGTTTTCCGAACGTAATGCCTCCTATTATTTTCGTTTTTGCCTCGTACCGGAGAAATTTGCTTTTTCCCTAACAGTGAGAGTGTAATTGATAAAGAATTAGGGAATTTATGTGATGTGAGAGCAATATGACGAGCAGTCTTGCAAATCCAAAATCGAAAGGGCATCATTACGACACCCTTTCGTTGAGAAATTATAATTCTTCGATACTTTCTTTGAAATCCATTCCCATCAACTTCAGTTCATCCAAAATAGTGTTGTATATAATCGGATGCGTCGGGAGTTGACAGCCGGTAAGTGGTAGATTTCCTTGCATAATCGCTTTTGCGGCAATAGCTGCGGGGACACCAACGGTTTTGGCAATGGATGTAAATCCGCCGGGATCGCCATATTCAACAAAGGTTGAAGTAATTTTTTCACGCTTGTTCCCATTGTCGGGGTATTCGGCAATTATTTCGTGAACAAGAGCAACCATATCTCTTGCCCCTTCTGGCAGAGGCATTTTTTTGTAAAGCAATTGCACCATTGCGTCGGTAGCGGTTTTTGCATTACCTCCGATTTTTTCGTCGGAGAAAAGCCCGAGCCATTTGAGGTTTTCCATAATTCGACCGGTAGGATTAATTCCGAGTAAATTGGCTACTCTTGCGTCCTGTTTATTCCCGCTAGCGCTAAGGGGAAGAAACATTTCGGTAAGTTCCGCGTAAGATCTGTTAGGCAGATCGGGAATAACCATAATTTCATTCGGAAGCCCCAATTTGATAATATTTCTCCAAGTTTCGCTCCATCCGGGATATCTTAAAGTACCCCTAATCATCGTATCAACATGCTCTAATTTAAAAATATCCAAGTAGGCCAGGGAATCTCTGTTCGGATAAGCTTCCAAACGACCTACACCATCAACATCAACATCCCAAGTTCTTTGAAATAATTCGTAATGAGGTAAAATTTTGATTTTTCCGTCTTCCATATATTGCGCACCGGATTCTCCGGCCATAACAACGTTTCTGGCGTTCCAAGTGATGCAATAGTTCAACGGATTGGCATTAATATTAGGTTCAGGCAAAGCGCTTCCGTAAGAGATAAAGCTCTTAACGATTCCCCCTTGATCGTGAATATTGTTGATCATACGGGCAGCGGACATATTATCGATTCCGGGATCGAGCCCCATTTCGTTCAGGATAATAATACCTTTACGTTGGGCGTCTTTGTGGAGATCGGGGATTCTGATATTTTGATATGAAGCCGTAATGACGTGCTTCCCGTAATGAAGACAATCTTGAGCGATCAAGAATTGAAAAGGGGGCGCTAAGAAGTTAACAACTACATCAGCGTTTTTAATTTGTGCGTGCCGCAATGCTTCGTCGTTAACGTCGAATTCCATTGCGGTTCCTCTTGGATGATTACCTACGCGCTCGCAGGCTAACTCATAATTTCTGTCGCAAACTGTAACGAACCATTCATGTTTCTCCGCTTCGTTTAACAAGTAAGAGATCAAATAAGGAGCGCTCTGGCCTGCACCAAGGATCAGGATATTTTTCATGGCCATTTTTCCTGTTTTAGAGTTTAACAGAGTTATTAAAGAGCAAAACGAAGCCAATAAAATATAGAGTTCCTTGTCAAATTAAAACCCTTACGGGATACTTTTTCTTATTTTTTTTGCATTTTATTAAATAAAAATTGATTTAATTCCTTTTTTAGGTAATAAACTGCTTGTATTGCTCGTAGCGGAATAAAATCTCTTTCACATATTTGACAGTTTCTGTTCCTTTAGCATAGCCGAGCTTGACGACATCGTCGTCGTAAAATTTCTTTTTCGATTTTTTTAGAAGATAAACTTCCACATTTTCAAACCAGATTTCAGGGTTAGCCCCATATTTTTCGGCTAAGTTTCTGGCATCGAGAATATGTCCCGGCCCTATATTATATGAGGCCAAAACGAATTTGATTCTCTCTGAGGAATCGGGAACCATTTCCAGCCAGTATTCATCAAGCCATTTCAGATATGACGCACCGGCTTTCAGACTTTGATGGGGATCATGGAGATCCGTAACCCCATATCTTTCTGCTGTAGCGGGCATTAGTTGCATTAACCCACTTGCACCGGCCCAAGAATTTCCGTTCGGTTTAAATTGGGATTCCTGGTAAATAAGAGAGGCCAGCAATCTCCAATCCCAGTTAATTTTATTTGCGTAAGTTTTTATCGAATCGTCGTACTGAGAAATATCTCCTCCGGTAAGGGAGAAATATTTGCTTCGTAATCTGTTCGTGTAATCTCGTTGATTCTTAAAATACCTGTTATATATAACATAGTAATCGGTTTTCTTTCTCATCGAGATTATCCAGCTATTGATCTCCGCAAGAAGGTTATTTGCCTCTTTTCTAACGGCCCATGATATCTTTTGTGGAAAAGAGACGTATGTTTCCACATCAAGGTTTCTATAAGTAGCCTGACTGAGTCTGGCAATATTTTCATCGGCAACAGTGTAATCGTAAACACCATCTGCTACCATTTTGATTAGATCTTCGGTAGATAATTCCGGATCCACTTCATTGATAACAATATCTCCCCCGATTTCTTCGGAAAGATTTTTCAATCTTGCGGCATAGGCAGAATTCTTTTTGACAGCTACACTTTTCCCAATCAAATCGAGAGGATTTCTAATTAGCTCCTGATCGAGAAGATGTTTTTTAATTTGTAACCAGTTGTCAGGACGACGTTGCACCAAAACCTGTCGAGTTATGTGATGATGTTCGGTAAAAGCGACTCTATTGGAGCGTTCTTTTGTAACGGTAAGATTGAACGCTATCAAATCCCCCTCTCCGTTCTCAAGCATTTCAAACATCTTTTCCACATCTTTTACAACTTTAATTTCAAGTCCGACTTCGAGATGTTTGGCTAATCTTTTTACAAGTTCATATTCGAAGCCCATAGGCTGCCCCTTGTAAATGAAATAGCTATAAGCGTTGAAACCTGTCAGAGCAACAATTTTTCCGCGTTCTTTGATCCTATCAAGATCCAGATCTAAAGTTTTTTCTTTTTGTTCTTTAACACCACAACCAACAATAACAAACAAAAAAACAAATATGGCTAAACGTTTAATAAGTTCACCGAGTTTGTTGAAAAATAGTTTCTTCTTAACCAAAACAAGAAAATATAACTCAAGTTCCAAAAAATGATTAAGAAGGGAAAAAATGTAGCGAAATTATCCCGAAAACACAACACTATATAGTTTAACAATAAAGTAATAGAGAGAAGTAGTAAAACTATTAAATCCAAGCAGGACATGTTACGGATAGCCATTAAAATAAACAGCATTAGAGTAATTTTTACCATTACGAATTGAATGGTATTAATTTTTTTTATTTTTTTCATATCCCCTTGATTAATAGAACTCATTTTACAATCTTGCGAGTGGGCAAGGAACTATAAAGGTTCAGAAGTTAGGGTTTCTCTGAAAACCGAAAAGAAAATAGAATCCGGGGAATTGCCTGAAAGGAAAAATCCCTTTCGGTGAAAACAAACCCCGCTAATCTCGCGGGAGAAGGATTAACCCCTCATTTCATGAAAATTATGAGACGAGGGGTTTTATTTTGAATTTTTCATAAATTCATGTGGTGTTTAATTAAAAAAATTATATATTTGTAGTCTTCCAATTTGGAGGGGTGGCAGAGTGGTTGAATGCGGCGGTCTTGAAAACCGTTGAGGATTCACGTCCTCCGGGGGTTCGAATCCCTCCCCCTCCGCTCCGAATTTTCATTTCTAGTAAGATTTCCTAAAAATAAACATTGATATAATGGAAAATTGCGTTATCTTTTAAGTCAGAATAAAAAGTAACATGTTTGGTTTAGACTAAACACCCAAAAAGTAACAATTGATCAGTATCTTTAAAAGTTGTCGCACGATTTTCGTTTTAAAGCTCTGTCAATTTTTTCACTTATTAACATAGGAGCTTCTGTATATGGCAGAGCGAATCGAAGGAACTGTAAAATGGTTTAACAGTTCAAAAGGTTATGGATTTATCCAACAAGAAAATGGTCCTGATGTATTTGTACATTACCAAGCAATCAAATCTGATGGATTCAAAACTTTAGAAGAAGGACAAAAAGTAACTTTCTCCGTTGGAGAAGGACAAAAGGGTCCTCAGGCTAATGACGTTGAAGTTATCGGCTAGTTAGAACAAGAAACAAGTTTAATTTGTAAGAATCCGAAAAAAAAAGTATATTTTTTTTACTTACAGAATTATTTTGTTTTTTTACCAGTTTTTTTTGCTATATTAACTGGCGATAATTTTTTTTTACCATCAATTTATTTAGGAGCTTCTGTATCATGGCAGAACGCATTGAAGGAACTGTAAAATGGTTTAACAGTTCAAAAGGTTATGGATTTATCCAACAAGAAAACGGTCCTGATGTATTTGTTCATTATCAAGCAATAGCTGGTGATGGATTCAAAACTTTAGAGGAAGGACAGAAAGTTGAATTCTCTATAGGACAAGGACAAAAAGGTCCTCAGGCAAACGAAGTCGAAGTTATTGATTAATAATATAGATCTAGTTTTGCAAGCTCCTCAAATTGAGGAGCTTTCTTTTTATACCAACATATTTACCCCAAACCTCCAATTATCCTTATAAAATTAATTTGCTTCTGGCTTTCTCATAAGTTATTTTCACAAAAGAGACCTAAAGACACGTTATCTTATTAGAGGGCATTTAATAAGTTTCAAAAGTCTCGCTACATATAACTAATATGTGAGGGCATTATGATTATGAAAACTACATTTGTTTTCTCTATTCTATCATTTGTATTATTGCTTCTTCCACTTCACGGGCAAAACCTTTTAACCCCGAGTAACGGAGCTACCGGAGTGTCTAATGCAGGTGGAAACATATCATTTGACTGGGATGATTATACTTTTGAAAATGATGGTTTCGGAGAAAATGATTACTATACATTTGAAGCAGGCTATTCTACAGGTGTCTACACAATATCTGCAACCAGTCTGATTTCATCCGATTACGTTTTGTCACTAGTGGCAAATAACACAGAGCTATTTTGGAGAGTATTAGCATATGATGACGGAGTATTGGCTTATACCTATTCCGAATTTAGCTTTACTGCAGAACTCGGAACTCCGAATATTACCGGCCCCGTAAATAACAGCTATGATAATCCTTTGAGTGTTAACATAACATGGACTCTTCCCGGAAGTTCAGCCGGGGTAACATTCGATATGGAATATCATACCGGAGCAGGATTTCCCGGAACAAAAATTACCGGAATTACTTCCCCATATAGTTTTTCTTCCTTAACAAACAATACTACATGTTCCATTAGACTCCTTGCTATTAAGGGAAGTGACACTACTACCTCCTCAACAATAATTTTTACAACCTTATTAGCAACACCCACTCTGTCAGCTCCTAGTAACGGAGCAGATGTAAATAGTTTCAATCCTACTTTTACTTGGACGCAAGCAGGAAATACTTCTAATGTTCAATATACGATTCGAATTTCAACTGACGGTGGGAGCTCATATTCTGATTTAGTTTCCGGCTTATCAACTACAACCTACACCCCAGGTTCAGATTTAGTTTCAAGCACTAAATATACTTGGAAAGTTGTAGCTTCCGTAACTTCCGGATCAAATACATCTAAAGAATCTGCTCAATGGGATTTTTATACTCCTCTGAAGCTTCTTACATATGTGAATGGCCTAACCGGAGTATCAATAGAACCGACATTTACCTGGGAAAACTCGAATTATGATGCCGGTGGATATTATGTGGAAATATCGTCAGATAGCAGTAGTTTCGCATCAAACATAGTTGCAGTAGACACTTTAGCACAAGACATTACTACTACTACCTTTACTGAAACTCATGCCAGTGGTAATATTCCTTTGGCTAATAATACCAAATACTACTGGCGAGTAAGAGTGAATGATGGGGCCAGCGATCACTTTTCGAGTATTTGGCATTTTACCACTATCCCCCAAGTTATTATTGTCCTTGCGTGGCCATCCTCAGGAGCAACTATTTATGATCTTTCAAATCCGACAACTTTCACTTGGTCAATCGGGCAATCTACCGGAGCATTACAATTCAAATCGCAGGCACTGGAATCTTCGGCTACCCCAACAGCGACAGAGTGGTTAACTCCGAGTTTCACTAGTACATCTTCGAACTTAACAGCAGATTATTCTCTATTGGGAAATAAGACCTATTACTGGAGAGTAGTTGTTTTAGACGGTTCCGGTAATGTTGTCAGTTATTCCTCAGTAGTAAATTTCACTACGTCAGGAGGTGCCACGGTTCCAACTCCATCCTATCCGACATCAGGTATAACCGTTTATACCTATACTCCTTCTTTGTATTGGTATATCGGAGGATTAAGTAACGATCTGACCTATGATATCCAGGTAGATGATGATAGTACTTTTGCGAGTATCGACTATTCAGCAGTAAATATCAATGCATTGTATCATACTCTAACCTCCGCACTATCTCCCGGAACAAATTATTATTGGCGAGTAAGATCTATTTACTTGCGCGGAACGGCTAACGCCGATACTTCAGCATATAGCTCGAAAGTCAATTTTATCACATACAACACGGCTCCATTAGTAGTACCTATTCAATCCTATCCAACGGGTGGGATTACAGTATATACAACCGCTCCATATCTTTATTGGTACATTAATGTAGCCGCAACCGGGCTTGTCTTTGACATAGAGTATAATACAACAAATTCATTTTCCGGAACACCGACTGTAAATGACGTATCTGACTATTATTATCAATTGTCGGGCTTAACCCCGGGTGCTACATATTATTGGAAAGTGCGTTCGGATAACGGAAGCGGAACCTCTTCTTGGTCTGCAACTGAAACATTTGTTGTCGCTGGTGGGATTACAAACGGTTATCCCGTAGCTACATTGCCACTTAGTCTGGCAACGGTTTACACAGCAACTCCTAGCTTATATTGGTACTTAGAGGGCTCCTCACTAGGATTAACCAAATATACGGTTCGTTGGAAAGCAGGTAGCAATTCCAGTGATTGGAATAGTGATTTTTCGGGAAGCGCTGATATAACTGATCTAAGTCAAACTTATTACACATTTGGTAGTCCTTTAACCTATGGAACAGATTATCATTGGGCTGTAGCCTCTTACGATGGATCATCCTATTCCGCTTGGTCTTCAGGGTCATTTTCAGTTACCGGAGGAACTGGAACCCCAATTCTAAGCTTACCTATCGGAGGTATGTCAATTTATTCTACTAGTACTACTTTGTATTGGTACTTCAGTGGCTCTACCTTGGGAATTCAGGGATATGAGGTAACATTCAGTAAATCGGATGTATTTGAATCTTCAGTGACAACTACAGCAGGACCATCCGGCTTAACGGATCAGTTCTTAGCTATTTCCGGGCTTACTCCAGGAGCAACTTATTATTGGAAAGTAAGAGCATGGTACGGTGGATCAACTTACTCCTCCTACTCAACAACGGAATCATTCGTGGTTAATACCGGCTCAGCTCCTACTATCCAACCAATCGTTGGTGGGCCGAATAACGTTGTTGTACAAACTGATTCACCTACACTCTCTTGGGTAGTACCAACGAAAGCACCAATGAACGCAACTTATGAAATTGAGTTGGCCGAGAAAGAGGATTTCTCAGAAGTTGTTACTATAGAAAATGTGAAAGCAAATCATTATATGCTGAAAGAACTGGAATCGGGCAAAACATATTTCTGGCGTGTTCGTTCGAAAGGTAATGAGGCCGAATACTCATATTACTCGGGAATCGGAAAATTCCGGATCAGTGATAATGTAACAAATATTGAAGAAGAGAGTATGATTCCCGAAGAGTATTCTCTCGAACAAAATTATCCTAATCCGTTTAATCCGAATACTACAATCACCGTAGCTTTACCAGAAGCCGGCAATATCTCATTGACCATTTATAATATTCTTGGAAAAGAAATAGTAACAATTTATTCGGGAAACTTGAAGGAAGGTATTCATAAGTTCACATGGAATGGACAAAATAGCAATAATAGAAAAGTTTCTACCGGTGCGTATATCTATCAACTAAAAGCCGGCGGAAAAGTATTTACTAAAAAATTAGTATTACTCAAATAAAATAAGGGGTGAGATTATTATGAATAAGTTCGGATATATTTTGGTCTTGCTCCTATTTTTCGGAGTAGTTACCTTGGCATTGTTAGCATGTCAGAGTTATTATTTGTAAGCCTAACAAATCAGGGAGGTATTAGTGAACATAATTCATTTATTTTACAACATATTGCCTTGATTTATTCCCCCCGGTCCTCAAGATCGGGGCAAATATTAAAAAAAGGCATCCCGGGTGAAAGGATGCCTTTTTTAATTTTATTACTTACCTGCGAAATATCACGAAGATACTATTTCACAAGCATCATTTTCTTTGTAGCTACAAAGTTACCAGATTTAATAGTGTAAATATACATTCCACTTGTAAGTCTGGAAGCATCAAAATTAACTTTGAATGAACCAGCGTTTCTAACTTCATTCAACAATGTAGCAACTTCCTGTCCCAAGATATCATATACTTTCAATGTTACCATTCCGGATTTAGGAAGTGTGAAATTGATTGTAGTTGTTGGGTTAAATGGGTTAGGATAGTTCTGTGCCAAACTGTAAGCAGTAGGAACATTACCTTCGATTTCTTCAACATCAAGCGGATCAGCTTTTAATGAATCTGTTGAGAAAGCACCGATACCATTTCCTGTTCCAAGTGCATAAATAACACCTGTTGTATCAACCATTTTAAAGGCAACATCACCTGTTCCATAATTCTTTGTCTTTCCTAAGGAAGGTGTAACAGCAACTTTGACAGCTTTTTTACCACCTTCTGTAACATCGATTACGGAAGCATAAGCCAAACCAGCTTCACCGGTTGTACAAGGATTGTATCCTATGATTAATTCAGTATCCTCTAAATCAACATACTCAATTTTGTTTATTCCTGTTGGTGCAACATCAGCGGAAACAGTATCGATTGCGTTGTATTCAGCATCAAAATGAATCAACTCACCACTAAATGATTTTGCCCAAATCGAACCGTCTCTAGCAACCTGAAAGTTCGGGGAGAATTTCTGATTCAAGCCATTAAACTGTACATCTTCGTATTTAAATTCAAAGCCGTTATCATCGGTATATACTTTAACAGCATTATTTTCACCGGAAGCTTTTCCAGCCCAAATTACAAGACTATTATCTTCAACACTTCCGGAAACAGAGAATAGATCACCTAATCTCATACCACCGGCATAATTTAGGATCATTCTTGGTTCTGAGTCTTCATCTTCCCACATATAAATAACAAACTCTTTACCTGATTGAGCGTCAAGTGTTAAGTTACAAGCGAAAATTTTTCCATCCTCAGATACTTCAACATCATTTAATGGGAATAATCCAACTTGAGACGAAGGAGACTGTAATTCACCAAGAACTTCACCATTGTTAGCATTCAAGATTATTACTTTAGCACCACTTGATCTTGATACAACATATAATCTCTCATTATCTCCAACCTTGCCATATGCCAATCCTCTTTCTGTTCCGGCACCAAAGAAACTAGGAAGATTACCATTTGCTTCACTCTGAACCCAGTAGTTCAACAATGTATCCGGCTCAGGAGGTAATACACCTAAGTCAGCAAAATTTCTTGGAGAAATATAAATACCATCGGTTCTACTGTTTGGAATACCTGTAATGTTAACCTTTGTTTCAGGAATTTCAGAACCAATGTAATCTACATTATAAAATGTAGTTCTGAAAACAACAGTATCTACTCCATCAGTCATTGGATAAGTCTTACCATTAGCGTAAACAGTCCCCGCAACCAAATCTAAAAATTTAGCATTTTCCAAAGTTACCAATTCACCTTCGTAATCTTCAAAGTTTGTCTTGAATTCAGCAAAAGTGATTGTCTGAGCTTTGATTTCATTTCCTTGTGAAGTAGCAGCACCCGGATCAACAGCGGGAGTAAACTGAATCATTCCACCAAAGGCGGAAACCTTACCAATCATTCCAGTTATACCATCGTTAATTTCGTAAGCTGTTTTGATAATTTTTGCATCATCATCAACTAGAACAGCAGCACTGCTATCTTGTATATATTTCTGACCTCTAAAGTCTTGTTGATAAGTCAAAACAACTTCGCCGGTCAATTTGTATAAAGTTTCGTCTTGAGTTCCTGCTCTTAACGCAGCAATATCTTTTACTTCAACAACCGGAACTACATCGTAGTAAGCGCTATCAACTTCACTTACTTCCATTCCGTCAGCATAAGCGATTGCTTTGAAAACAGTAGTATCAGTCAACTCGATTTCACCTTCATAAAGAACTGCTGTTGAAGCGGAAGAAGAATCAGGAGTTGTTGCGTCTGTTGTGTAATAGATCTGAGCACCTGCAGTTGCGGAACTTATTGATACAGTTACTTTTCCGTAGAATGTACCTGAAGCAGGAGAAAACTCAGGTGTAGCAACTTGTGAAGGAGGAGTAAACTTGTAGGCAGCAATACCGTTATTGGTAGCTAACGCAAATACAGTATATGTCCCATCACCATTATCTTTAACTGCGACATCACCGGCACCACTATTACCTGCATCGCCCATTGAAACGGTTGTTCCAAGAAGATTCGCCCCCGCGAAACTATCAGTAATATCCAAAACTTTAACATTATTTGTTTTTGCTGCATAGTTATAAGCAACCAAATAATTTGCTCCCCCGATAGCGAAGGTTTTCATCGAGTGACTGCTCCCGCTTATGCTGGCAGCTGGAATCTCATCGATATATGTACCATCAGCTTTATATCTGGAAGGAGTCATGTTAAAGGAATTTCCGTACAATTCTGTTCCATCAATACTCGGAATTACAACTGCAAATGTTGAAAGAGCACCAGCACTGAGAGTGATTATTTCAGGTGAGAATGATGTTCCGTTATCTGAAGTTGTAAACTTCGCAACTTTTTTATTGCCTTTCGCATCAGTTGCCCATATTGTCAAAGAGTTATCCGCTGCAGCGCCTGTAACGGCAAACCGATCACCGAATCTATAAGCCACATCAGCTCTATACTCAATTACAACAGAAGGTTTTGCAAGATCATTATCCCAACGATAAACTTTAAAAACACTTCCGGATGCATCTGTTGTAAGGTTACAAGCAAAAATCACCCCGTCATCGCTTACTTCCACATCATTAATAGGATAAGTACCGCCGGCAATACCTTCGGTATTAAGATTTCCTATTTTCTCTCCAGTAGTTGCATTAATCAAAATAACATCAACTCCGGCAGCACGGCTTGCAACATAAAGTGTATCATTATAATAAGCTAAGCCTCTTTCTACAGTAGAGGTAGCTAAGTAATCAGGGTAATTCCCTGCAGTATTAGATTTTTCCCATATTGTAGTAACATTCTGTGCGAATGTTGCAGCACATAGCAATAGGGAAATCAAAAGGGTAAGTGTTTTTTTCACTTCCGACTCCTTTGAATCGTTTTTAAAATAGAATTATTTAAGATAAGGCATCAAGACAAAGTTATAAATTTTATGATAATATTAAAAATATTATTCATAGTTTCTTTGCGAATTCTGTTATCTCTCTATAGAAAACTCGCAATTTAACTTTCAGTCGACAGTTTTTACTTAAAAGCCCATATTACCAAAATAAACATCGACCAAGTTGGGTTGTATATTTCTAAATTGAAACACTTTTTTAAATTTGACAAAATGTATAGGGGAATGTTATATTACTCGAAAGGATTTTCTCACCAATGCCCACCAATAACTAATCAAGTCAATTATTAGTAACCACCGAAATGTGACCCACGTCACAATATTGTTCAATTATCTTCTTTAGCTTGGAACATAGAATTTACAAGATAATTTAATAATTAGCAGTGACACAGATCATGAATATTGCGTTAGTACATAGAAGAGAATGGCCCTCATATAGCCCGTCATCTTGCTTTAGCACTTTTAACGCAAATGCCCTTTCCGGCAAAGGAATTTCTACATCTCTTATAGTTGGAAAAGGTAACGATTTGTCAGTTGATCAGAATCTAATCGATTTTTACAATATTTATCCGAATAAGAATCTTAATATTTTCCCAATAAACAAGCACAAGAAACTATTTTTCTCCAGTAGTTTCCCCTTTTATTGTGCCTCCGTATCGCGGGTGCTGAAAATTCATCGAATTACTCCATTAGATGCAATATTCACCCGCGACGCGGGATTTTTACCTTATCTTGCATACCTTAAAGCAAAAACGGGCGCAAAATGTTTTTATGAAACCCATAATTTCTTTATGAGCGATGCGACTTCGGGAGATACTAAATCGAAAAAACGGACTTGGGAAAAGTACCATAAAATAGAGAAAGAATTTATACCGAAGCTTGATGGAATTGTTTCTCTAATCTCTCCACAAGCTGATTTGTACAAAAAGTATTTTCCAAATCAAAACGTTTATTTCGCTAACCCGGGTATAACCAAGATATATCCACCAATAAAAAATGACTTCTCTAAAAAAGTAATTGGATACATTGGTGATCTTTCTCCAAGGAGAGACATCGACACTCTGCTAATTGCAGTACAAAAGCTAAAGAAATTCGGTGTAAAGCTTTTAATCATTGGCGGAAAGCCAAGAGAAATGAATCGAATCAATACAATGATAAAGAAGCTCAATATTGAGGAGACAGTCGAATTAACAGGATGGATCAGTTACAAACAATTGGAAAAGTATTTGACGAAAATCTCTGTCGGTATTGTCCCGATGAAAAGAACATTCTATAATCAGTACTTAACAGCTCCTATGAAAATATTCGATTATTATTCCCGTGGAATTCCTGTTGTTGCGGCCGATTTGCCCTCAGCTAGAGAGTTTGTTTCCGAAGGAGAAAACGGTCTTTTCTATACACCGGGAAACGCAGATGATCTGGCAATGAAAATTGAATACTTATTTCAATCGGAAATTACTTTGAATGAATTTTCAAATAGAACTTATGAAAAAGCAAAAAAAATGTTATGGTCCGGAAGGGCTGAGAAACTAACACGTATAATCACACAGACACAAGGCAAAGAGACGGAGAAAGAATCTCTGATAGGAATCTCATCCGTTAATTAGCCAAAATTCAAAGGAGCCGTCGCCCCCTCTGACGGCTCCTTCCCTCCTAAAAATCTAGATATTCTCGATGTGTTGTAATCTTAAATGTGATATTTCAAAAAACTGCGGACCAAGCTTGGAAATTGCATCCTTAACCTCTTGCGCATCCCCGTCAATTCCCAGAACTGCGTATCCTTTGCTCCCTCTTTTCCCCAATTGAAGATCGTTCACATTAATATTCTTTGCGGCAAGAGCGGATAGCAATATTAATAATATCCCAGTTGTGTTTCGATGAACCGAAATCAGCATTTGTTTTGATATTGGAATCGGAAGATCAACTCCGTCTACTTCCATCAGGTAATATTTGCTCTGCTTATATTTTGGAATATGCATCTTCTCACTATACTCCAAATCTATAAATTTATCTCCGGCTGTTCCTTTGATAAACTCCACTGCTTCTTTTATCATTTTTTCTTCCCCCGTAAGAGTCAGATTAGCAGTAGCCGTTCCATCTTCGTTGGAATTGAGATAGGCTGTTTCAACGTTTATTCCTTCCGAAGCTAGAGTATTGAATAATATTGATAATACTCCAGGAAAATCTTTATGAAGAGAAAAAAGGCCTTTCACTCTCCCCTTGTTGTCCCCAGGAACCCTATCAGTTATTGTTAGGGATTTATTCTCTTTTCTTACTCTTATTGCTTCATAATCTCCGAGAGATTGAGCATCTTTATATATTCCCCGGAAACTTCGAAAATCTCCGCCGAATGAAAACTTCGGAATACTCTTTCCGTTTTTTTTCTCAAATCTTCTATTAATTGCCTCAATTCCCAAATTAAGGACATTATATTTTACGACTTCTTTTTGTACGTTTATAAATGGGCGTTTCTCCGGAATACCTTTTGCGAAACTTACATAATGTTTATATTCCGCTTTCTGAGCAAATTCAATTCCTTCTTTATAACATTTACCATATTCCGCAACCGAGTGAGTATCAGTTCCCAATGCAAGAGGAATATTTAGTTTTACTGCTCTCTCCAAAATTTCCAGTTCTGGATATATTCCGCAACCTTTCTTTAATCCGGCCAAATTTAGATCCATAGCCAAATTATAATCGCTGATCATTTCAATAAGCGTTCGCATTCTCCTTGCAAGGATATTGGAGGAAGTATCCAATTCAAGCAATTCTTTCGGCATCGGAACATTGAGCTTCGGAAGATCAATATGTCCGACAACATTTATCATATCATGAGATTGATCAACCATCTCTATCATCTCTTCAATGTATGACAACCAGTAATTCTCAATTCCACCTCGAAGCTTTACGAGCTGCTCTGCCTCCTCCTTTGAACCGTCATACGGAATACCTTCCGGAGAAAAATGAACTGACCCAATCACAAAATCGGCCTTCTGTGCCTGTAATACCTTTGAGCGATTCCACTGCAAACCGAGTCCGGTACCCATCCATTCCAACTCAACTCCATACTTGATTTTTATCCTTCCGGAATATTTTTTCTTTAATTCTTTTATGGTGTTCGGATAATCGAAATAGGCACTGTCACCTCTGATAAACTTAATATCAGTTGCTCTCTCACTTGCGTACCTGAATTTCGTCAATCTGGGAGTATGAATAATAAAAGTAATACTCGGATGTCCCATGGAAATAGCTTTTTCTATAATTGTATCTACTTCATCAACTCCGTGTTTTACGTGGTCTCCTAATGTCCCAATATGTATGCCATGTGTTTCGTAAATAAAGCTTTTCTCTCGATCCATTTTTCTTCCGTATCTCAGTAATTAACAATTTGTTGGAATTTTTTGAGCCCAAATATACACTATTATCATTGAGCCGCAATTCTTTTATTCCCCTTTCGAGCAAATATCCATGAATTTATGCATAACAAATTTACAAAAGGCTATTGTATTATGCACATATGTTCATTATCTTTCGAAGAAAAAACAGAGAATCTAATAATGCCACGACCAACGAAGGAAAGAATAGTTCATCATCCCCCGCTTTTCGATAATTTCAAGCCGATCGGAATTCAGGCAAATTTCTTGGAAGAAATTCACATCAGTCTTGATGAATATGAAGCGATTAGATTAGCCGATCATCTCGGGCAAGATCATTCGGAAGCAGCAGATGCTATGGGAATTTCCAGACCCACTTTTTCCAGACTTGTAGAAAAGGCTAGAAATAAGATTGCCGACTTCCTAATCAATGGTAAAATATTGAAAATAGACGGCGGCTCGATTCATTTCAAAGGAAATCTCTTCAAGTGTAGCAAATGCGGAACCATTTTCGAAAGTGATATCGAATCTCTAGTCTCCAAATGTGAAAAATGCGGCTCGGAAGATCTTATCAATCTCGCGGGTGGCTTTGGCCATGGAAAATGCTGCGGTAAACATCGCAGAAGGAGGTTATAATGCAACAAGATAACAATTTCAATCGTCCACTTCGAAGAAGAGATGGTAGTTGCCAAACTAATGCTAACTTCCCTCAAGGAGGAAGAGCATGTCAAGGATCCCGACAAAATCCGGGGCAGGGGCAAGGACTTGGAAGAGGCTTAGGTAGAGGACTCGGCCAAGGACGTGGAATGGGTAGAGGAATGGGAGTAAACTCAAACTTCACTCAAGGAAGAGGAATGGGGAACTCTCAGAATGCCATCCAAGGATTTGGCAACGGACAACGAAGAAATTTCTTCGGTCGAATGTGCAATAATATTCGCGGGCTATTTTCAAGAAATCGTTTTCGTGGAAATATGAATCAAAATAATTATTCCAATAAACCGATTTCTCAGAATCCTCAAGCTAAGTAGGGAGTAAATAAAACATATAATGATAAAAATTGCGATAGCCAGCGGTAAAGGTGGAACCGGGAAAACAACGATATCCACTAATCTGGCATATTATTTAAGTGAAAAGAGCAATGGAAAGATAATTCTTGCTGACCTTGACGTTGAGGAACCAAACAGTGGTCTTTTTATTAAAGGAACTTTGCAAAATGAATTGATTCAGTACAAAGAGGTACCGAACTGGCAAGAAGAAAACTGCTCTCTTTGCGGTAAGTGCCAAGAATTATGCAACTTCAACGCGATAATAAGAATCGGCAGTATTATTTCCGTATTTCCGGAAATGTGCCACAGTTGTTATGCGTGCTCGGAATTATGTCCTAATAACGCGTTACCGATGACTCAATACAGAATAGGAGTAACAACACATTTCCATACTACAAATCTTGATTTTGTAGAAGGGAAAATGGATATCGGACAAGAAATGGCTGTTCCGCTTATTTCCAAAACAAAAAAATATATAGAATCCATCTCCTCCGATAACGCTATTACTATTATGGATTCACCTCCCGGAACATCTTGTCCGGTAATTGAAACAACCAAAGACGCGGATCTTGTGTTTTTGGTTACCGAACCTACCCCCTTTGGTCTGCATGATCTGCAACTTGCCGTGGAAACCATGAGAAAAATGGGGAAAGAATTCTATGTAATAGTTAACAGACATGGAATAGGCTCGGATGATGTTTTACAATATTGTAAAAAGGAAAAGATAGAAGTAATTGCGAAAATACCAAACAGTAAGAATATTGCCATGGAATACTCCTCCGGAAATCTCGTCTTCAATAATGAGCTCGTATTACCGGAATTGAAAAAAATTGAAGAGATTATCATGAGGAGGTATAATGACTAACGTAAAAGAATTGGTAATAATATCGGGTAAAGGTGGAACGGGAAAAACATCTTTAACCGCTTCCTTCGGATATCTCAATTCACAAACAGCTATCATGGCCGATTGTGATGTTGACGCGGCTGATATGCACTTATTAACAGAACCAAAAGTACTATCTACCGAAAAATTTTATAGCGGTTTCTTCCCTTCTGTTAATCATGCCGAATGTAGGCTTTGTGGAAAATGCGCAAAAGTATGTCGATTCGATGCGATTACAATCGATAAGGAAGTTGCAATAAATCCTATCGATTGCGAAGGATGCGGATATTGTGCGGCAGTTTGTCCAGCACACGCTATTGCCATGGAGGATAATTACACCGGTAATTTATATGTTTCCGATTCCCGATTCGGAAATAAACTTGTTCACGCTCGTCTCGGAATAGCAGCCGAGAATTCCGGGAAACTTGTCGCCAAAGTTAAAGCAACGGCGAAAAATCTCGCAACAGAGTCTAATACTGAGCTTATCATTGTTGACGGATCCCCGGGAATAGGTTGCCCTGTAATTAGTTCTTTATCCGGCGCAAGTTACGTAGTGATTGTAACTGAAGCGACTGTTTCGGGATTAAATGATCTGAAAAGAGTTTCCGAATTGGCAAAAAAATTCGGAATCAAAACCGGCTGTATTATTAATAAAGCGGATCTCAATACTGACCGCTGTTTTGAGATAGAGAAATTTGTGACGGAGAACGGAATGGATCTTTTGGGCGCAATTCCTTACGACGATACTTTTACAAAAGCTCTGACCAACGGAAAAACTATCGTTGAATTTTCGGAAAACGGATTAGCCGAAAAAGTAAAGAATATTTGGAATAATATAGAACATAAACTAAAGGAAGCATAGAAAATGAAAATACTATTAACTGTACAGGGAAATGATTGGAATTCCCCGATGGATCCACGATTCGGAAGAGCAAAAGGCTTTTTAATTTATGACGAAGCCAACGAATCATTAAACTATGTTGATAACGAAGCTAATATGAACGCCGCGCAGGGAGCCGGAATTCAAACAGCTCAACGAGCCTTGGAAATCAAACCGGATGTTATTATTACCGGAAATGGCCCGGGAGGGAAAGCAGCCGCAGTACTAAAAAACGGCACCATTAAAATTTACGCCGGAGCTGAAGGAATTACCGCAAAAGAAGCTTATGATGCTTATAAAGAGGACAAGCTACAAGAATTTTATATCTAATAACGAGATTTAATGAGCAACAAAGAGATTTCATATAAAAGAAAAATATTCGGATTCGAATGCGATATTTACGGCCATCTGAATAATGCATGTTATCTTCATTTGTACGAGGAAGCCAGAGCTGAAGCTATGGACAAGGCAGGATGTTCCGTAAAAGATTTTAATGACAACGACATTGCGGTATATATTACCCAAATCAATATCGATTTTAAGAAAGAACTTCCTCTCGGAGAAGAAGTGGAAATAGTCTCTTCGATTGTGGGAGCAAATAAATTGCGGTTAAATTGGACACAAAAAATATTTAACAGCAATAAAGAACTTTGTAATAAAGCCGAAGTCAACTGTGTGTTCGTTAAGAACGGAAAGCCTTTTAGAATTTCGGATGATATGCTTAATAAAATTCAAGAGAACTAAATGGAATTATCCTTCGATTGTTTACCATGCGCTTTGGCAAGCTTTACAAGCAAACTTGATCGCTTTGAAGTAGAGGATGAAGTAAAAGAAGAAGCCGTAAGAGCTTTCCTAAAGCATATGGCGTGTTTCGATTACCGACTTACTCCGCCGGAATTGGGAAAACAGATAACCGAAACTATGAAAGCTATCTTAAATAATCCCGATCCTTACGCGGATGAGAAAAATCATTATAATGAACTCATTCTCGGGAAATATTCCTCTTTAAAAGAAGCAATAAATACTTCAGATGATCCTTTCCACACAGCGGCAAAATACTGTCTGGCGGGAAATATCATCGATTTCGGACCGAATCTTGAAGCCGAAATGGATTCGCTACTGAAAAAAGCGATTAATATTGATCCGGTTATAGATAGAAGTGCGGAATTAAGGGAAGAATTAACCTCCGCAAAAACTCTTCTTTACTTGGGAGATAATTGCGGTGAAGTAATTTTTGATATGCTATTTGTGGAATTACTAAAAGAAAAATTTCCGAATCTCGATATTACTTTCGCTGTCAGAGGATTACCGGTCTTAAATGACGCAACTCGTGAGGATGCCGAGAAGATCGGATTAACCAAACTGGTTAATGTTATTGATAACGGAGATGCTTCTCCCGGAACAATTCTTTCTAATTGCTCCGAAGAATTTCTAAGTTATTACAATTCGGCAGATGTTATTATTGCCAAAGGGCAGGGAAATTTCGAGAGCCTCAGTCAGGAAAATAAAAATATTTATTATTGCTTAATTACCAAATGCGATTTGGTGGCTAATCAATTAAATGTAAAGAAATTCGATACTGTTATCGCAAAACAAAATGATATAATCACAAAATAAAATTCACTTATTTCAGAGGAAACAATGACTAAAAAAATTGCTATCCCAACATTAAACGGAGAACTTTGTTCTCATTTCGGCCATTGCCAGCACTTTACAATCGTAGAAGTTGAAAACGGAGAAATTAAAGGAAGTTTCCCTTTGGATCCTCCTGCACATGAACCGGGCGTATATCCTAAATTTTTAGCTGAACAAGGAGTCGGAGTAATTATTGCCGGTGGAATGGGACAAAGAGCGCAATCTTTATTCTTGCAGAATAATATTGAAGTAAATGTTGGTGTTGCGGCAGCAGAACCGGAAGAACTTGTTAAACAATATCTATCCGATAATCTGATTACAGGCGCTAACTTGTGTGACCACTAATTTCTATTTACGGAAATATAGTTTATTAAAATAGATTCCGCGTTCCTCCTAACGGCCGGCTCAATTTTAAATCCCAAATATTCTTTAATTGAGCCGGTAGCGGAATAAAATTTCATAATCTACTTCTTCACTTTTCCTTTTTCTTATCCGAATGATCTTTCTTTTTCTTATCGAATCGATCCAATGAAGCTTTCTGTTCTTCCGATAGATAAGGGGCAATTTCCACCCTCAGAGAATCCATAAGCGTTTTGAACTTGCAATGTCCTTCTTTCCTGAATTCTCTCATTTTAACATCATACTTCCCTATAATCGGGGATAACTCTCTTATCTGTTCTTCCTCTAGTTTTGCCTCATCCGTAATCATCTTTGTTAATCCCCCCGGTTTAGAGAGTCGGCGAAATTTACTAATCTGATTTTCCAACACTATCTCTCGTGAAATGTATCCGACTATAATTCCTAAAACAAATGTAAGAAGTAATACCCAAAAGGATTTTGATTTTGCTTTCATTTCGTCTCGCTCCAGTCTAATGAATAAGGCTGAATCACATCATCAACAGTTATTTTCGGTCCGCTCAATATTCCTTCGATATTAAGATCTCCCTGTTTTCCCAAATTATAGGAAAGAAGGAGCAAAATTATCATGAAAGCGGAGATAAGAAATCTCTTAAAAAGAAAATTCAACTCTTCAAAGAAAAGATCACTTGTCCCGTTCGGAATATCCGCGTACATTATTCGCGACATAACTCTCTCTTCGAACCAGGGCTCAAAGCCTTCTCTTTTCAAAAGCTTCATCTTCCCTTTTAATTCTTCGAAATCCTCTGCTTCCGTTTTGATATAGGACTCATTGCTTTCATGTAGGCCTTTTAATCCTGAGGATTTCTTCCTTCCAATCGTTTTGTCAAAAAGCTTTTTTATCATTCTGCCTCCCTAAGAGAAGTAATTATACTCTTAAGCTTTTTTTGTCCCCTTGCCATTCTGGAAAGTACTGTTCCCAAAGGAATATCTAATATGGCGGCGGCCTCTTCCGAAGTATGAGATTCTATCAACCTAAGTACTAATACTGATCTGTACTTCGGTGAAATCTTATCGAGGGCTTTTTCTATTATCTCCCTCTCTTCGAAAGAATAAATTTCTCCTTCGGTACTCTTTCCTTGCTTGTTGTTCTCAAGCCAATTATCCAAAGAAAAGAATGTTCTTCTTTTCCTTCTCGTTATTTCATTAAGCGAAAGATTAATTGCTATTCTTGTGATATATGTGCTTAAAGCGGCCTCCCCCTTATAGTCGTTAATTGACCGATAAAGCCGAATGAAGACTTCCTGCCCCACATCTTCGGCCTCGGGACACACCCCAAGCATTCCGTATACTGTTGACGCTACTCTCCCTTCATGTCTCTTTATTATTTCCCGGAAAGCGGATTTGTCCCCTCCCTTTACAGCGTCAATTAATTCGGAATCCGTTACACTATTTCGCAATTCTTCTTCTATGCTATTTTTTCTTTTGCTTAATTTAATAGACAATCTCTTTCGGAATTTTATTCCAAATCATGAAAATTTATTTTATTCCCTTCGAGTTAAGGAATGAGGAATAATTCTTATCAGTTTTTAATATATGGTTTGTCAGCCAGTCCTTTAAGAATTTACTTATTTCCAAAGTAAACAAATTTCCGGCTTCCCCCTTCTTCTTATATTCTTGAACGGCCGAAATCAAATTCTGATGTTCCTTTTTGTGGGAAAAGATCGCGGGATACCCATGCTTACCGAGAATCTCCTCTTCATGCGAAAAATGTGTTTTGGTATATTCTTCCAATTCAGTAAGAATCTTTCCCAATACTTCCTTCCCTTTTCCGCTTTTCATCGCTTCGTGCAATTCGTTTACTAATCCGACCAGCTTCTTATGTTCTTTGTCGATCTCCGCAACATTAACACTCAAATCACTATTCCACTCGATTAATGCCATGCTTTACTCTCCGAATTTTTAATAGACTTTACAATATAAATTAAAAGGTCGGGTTAAAAGTATAAACGGTAGGAATAATTTTCAAATTATTCCACTTACTCTTAAGCCGACCTTCAGCAATAAATCTAAACAATTTCAATCTATTTGTTTCTTTCCTTCATCAATTCGTGAACCTTTTTCGCGAGCAATTCATACTTCGGTTTTAACTCCTCTTCTCTCACTGGAATAAAACAGGAAACCACATATTTTACTTTTCCGTCATCCACAATTCCCACATCATTGGTCCAAAAACTAAACCAGCCTGTTTTGTGGTAATACATCGCTTCTCTCGGTAATCCGGAGGCAATTTTCGATTTATCCAACTGACGCCCGAGTAATGCCTTTAGCTGCATACTAACCCACGGATTTATCATTTGTCCCGTTTCTATCTTATACATAAAATCGGCTCCGTGAAGCGCGCATGTTTCGGTGCCTCTGATTTTTTCGTAACCGGGATCCTCGTATTTGCGGCTTAAATACTTTCTGGTTACTTCGCTACCGATCCAATTATTGGCTTTCATCATCTTGTTTATATTCTTTCTGTCCGCCAAATCTATGCAGCAGTTAGCAGCCGAATTGTCGCTACGTGTTATCATCAAATCAAGTAGATAATTAATGGAAACAACATCTCCGTCCTTTAACAACGGACGCGGATCTGTCTCTATTTCCTTACTTCTATCAACATCATTAGGACTCTTTACCCTATATTGCTGATCCAACTCATACTTTCCGTTGTAAACCTGCTCCAAAAGTTGAGCGGCCACATACATTTTGTAAACACTGGCAGGATAAATGAAATTATCGTAATTAACTCCCCCCAACATCGGCTTCTCTTTCGACAAATCGATTACGGCAAAAGAAATCTGCTCGGTTCCGTCTTCCCCTACATCGAAGGTTTTATCAAGCTCCAATTCACTTACAATTTTCATTAAACCGGCCGACAAATCTTTGTCCACCTCGTAGTATTCCGGTACTTCTACGTTTTGTGCAAATAGTTGTGAAATCATAATCGCGACAAGAATTAGTGATAGTTTTAGTTTCATTTTGATTTCCGCTTTTTCTGGGAACAATATTATTAAAAGAAAAGAAATCGCTTTTAGGATAAATAATATAATTTGGATATGAATTTATCGGTAAGAATAATAAATTGCTAGTCTTCGAGAGGAATTGTTACGATAAATTTGCTCCCTTCCCCTACTTTACTCTCAATTTCCAGGAATCCGTTGTTCTTTTCCAGAAATTCTTTTGTAAGTATCAATCCCATTCCAGTCCCGGGCTCGTTTTTGGTTCCGGGGCGTGTTACTTTTTCCCCGATTTTGAATAAGGAATTCAACGTATGTTCATCCATCCCGATCCCGTCATCTTCCACATATACCTTTAGCGCGGAATTTTCCTTGAAAGCGCTTATTGCTATGTTGCCTTTGGGTAATGTAAACTTCAAAGCGTTTGAGAGAAGATTTCTTATTACTGCCGAAATCATATCTTTATCGGCATTCAGATTGAATTGTTCTATCAAATTATTTCTGAGATTGATCCTTTTGTCGAGGGCGTTTACTTCGAACAACTTTATTGCCTCTTCAACAACTTCATTAACGGAGAATTTCTCCTTAACTACTTTATAATCTCCCCTTTGAATTCGGATCCATTTCAGCAATTGTTCCAGGAGAATATATATTCTCTGAGATGATTGCTGAATATTATTACAACATTCGAAAACTTCACCGGAGGAAAGACTCTCAAAATTCTTCACTACGAAATCGGCGAAACCTATTACCGCGGTAAACGGACTTCGGAGATCGTGCCCAATTACGGAAAGAAGCCTCTCTTTATTCTCAAGAGCTTCCTTTAATCGTTCTATCTCTTCTTGTTGCCTTCTAAGTTCATCCGAATAGTTCGTTGTGTGTCCGTAAGGCTTGTAATCGTTCTTTTGAACAGCCTCTTCCTTCCTTTTGAACAAAACAATCCATTCGTCCGAAAAATTATTCATCTTCGCAAAGGCTAATTTCACCTTATGCTTATTTCTATCGATATCGAGGAGATAAAAATCGGATTGATATATTTTGTTCGGTTTCATGGCAACCAAATCGAAGCCGAACGCTTTTTCGTTTTCCGCTAAGATAAGATCATTTACGTGAATATTATGAATTTCTTCAGCCTCGAAACCCAAAAAGGCGGCAAGGTTATCCTGCATATATTTCAATTGCTTTTTCTTGATAACCATCATACCCGATTCGGCATAACTGAAATCGCAACTTCCGGCAAACTCCCCTTTACTTACACCACCGACCTTCATTACACACAAAATTTCATTGAAAAAGTTGGAGTACTTTTGAGGAGCCTTATACATTACGAGAGATAAAAAAATTTTATTCCCGTATTCCGTGGTGAGATTGAATTTTATTTTAACCGGGCTATTATTACCGGCGCATATCGAAACAATTGCCGATAACCAGAGATCCTTTTCTTCCTTCCCCAAATAATCCAGAATATTAATCGGCTCGGCAGATGGAAACAGCCTGCGCAAAAACTGCTTAAACTCTTCCCCCGCGGAAGAGATACTTCCGTCCGGCGTGATAGAGAAAAGCAAAAGCTTCTCTTTAACACTGGGAATTTTCTTATTGTCGCGCGTTAAGAGTCCGTCGAGCATACTATTAGCCGATTTTTTCATTTATTTTCTACTTGGGGTTTAACGCTATGCTGAATTACATCTTATGGGGGAGAATAATTGTTCCGTTCATAAATAATCTTATCGATCTCTAAAAGTATCTTCTACTTTTGCCCCTGGTCAAATATAATATGTTACAACATAACTAAATTATGGGAACAATTAAAGATATTTTCGGATATTTTATACCAATGTTTATAGTTTTTTTACGATAGTAAAGAAAATCTCTTCAATAATCTTCATTTTTTCTCTGTTATTGGATTGAGCCGGTTAAGTAATTATCCCAAACTCATCCCCCGCCGTGCAAAAGTAATCCCGCAATAAATTAATTCCTTACCACGCCAAATAAACGTAACACTGTGCCCAACCAAAACAATACTGCGTTGCATAAAAAAGATAATGTAACGGAAAAATGAAACACTGCGGCAGACGCAGTCCCTCGTTTTTTCGCCGTAATGTCTCATTTTGATACCGCTATGCCATTTTAAAGTGACGTAGTCCCATTTTTTTTTGCCGTAATGCCTTGTTTTTCCGCCACAGTCCCCTTTTAGAGTGCCGCACCCCCATTTTTGTACGACCCAGTATCATCTTTTTCTACTGCAGTGTTTCGTCTTTTAGCTACAGCGATATTTTCTTATGACCCAGCATCATAATATTTTTCCACAGCGCTCTGTTTTCCAGTTACATGGTTCTTTTCTTTCGCTACGGTACTATTTTATTGCACTGCAGAATTATTTTCTTTTGGCGCAGTAGTCTTTGGCTAATCTTTGGGGCGAGTCCGCGTCATTAGCCGCCCATGCGGGGTAGGATGCTTGAATTAGTTACCTACCCCCAATGTCTTATGCGTGATGTTAACAACAGTTTATTTCATCTCTCTCAGAACTTTCTCCAAAAGTGAATTGAATTCAGTCGGCTTTTCTATCATCGGATAATGGCCGGTTGCGGAGATATTTTCCACTTGAAAACTATTTTTGCAATGCTTCTTCAGTCCCGTTTCGTTTGTCGGAAAACCGTCACTATTTATCAAATACAATTTGTAATTAAGCTCTTCCAGTCTCTGCGCGTCGGTATAGGCGTATTCCATTTGCTTCATAAATGTATCATAGCCAATAACCGAATCGCAATTCGCGAAATCTGCTTTCACTCTCTCTTTTACCTCCTTCGAAGTTGTCGGGTGGAAAAGCATCATATCGGCATATAGAGGAGCCGAGTTTTTGAAATCCTTTTCAAGCATCGGGAAAAAGTCTGTCATTTGTTTCATCTGTTCCGGAGTAAATTCAACATCAATTATCTTGAAATTGTCGACCCCTACAATCCCCGCAATTTTCGGATTGGCGGTTAAGGCTAATTGCAGCATTATTTCCCCGGCCATGGAATGCCCAATGATCACAACATTTTCTAGGTTCATTCTCTCGATAAATTCTGAAATGTCATTGGCATATTCTTCAATTGTCCAATTGGTTCTTTCGGCGTTAGATTTGCCAAAGCCCGGCAGATCAAGGGCGAAAACGTTGTAATTTGGTGAGAAATGATCTAATTGATCCTTCCAATAAGTTCCGTCGATACACCAGCCGTGTAAAAAGAGAAGTGTTCTCTCCCCTTCCCCTTGTTGATAATAATTGATCTCAACATTTTCTCTGATTGTAATTTTCATGGTTGCCATCCTTTCTTCTGTTTGTGCTTTGCTTCCATTCGATAAAACCGAAGCAATAACTAGTAATAAAATTGCTTTTCTAATCATTTTCTTTTTTTTGAAGCAAAGATAAAAAGCAGATAGGACAGCCCTTTGTCAGGGGTCTAAAATAATCTTTTGGAACGTTCTTCCAGATAGTGTTCGAGGCTGAATGACTTGTCAGATTTGAAATGAGTTTGTTGCAATTGTAGTTCTTTTATTCTGTCCAGGCGAAACTCTCTTATCTCTTTTCGTAACTCACAATAGGCAATAGTTGACCAAACCGCGCCACTGAAATAGACCGCGTAAGGCCGGATTATTCGTTCTGTAATCTCCACTTCCTCTCTTGCCTGATAATTTATTTTCAGTTTTGCGCTTTCCGTAATCGCGTTCTGAATTGTGTCTAAGTACAGACTTGTAGGGGCCCAGGGTTTCTGAAATCCGATTCTTGAACCTAAGAACTCCAATTTGTCTTTATCTTTAAGAGGCAAGACTGCTTTTATTTTCAGAAGGGCCGATTCGTAATTTTCTTTAAGAGAATCTTCGGTGTGGTACTTCAAAATTTTGCTTGTTGTTACCAAAGCTCTAGCTTCTTCCATTGTGAACATTACAGGGGGGAGCCGATAACCTTCAACTAAGAAATATCCTTTCCCTTCTTCCTCCCCGATTGGAACCCCCGCGAGTCTTAACGTTTGGATATCTCTGTAAATAGTCCTCTTAGTAACCTCAAACCGTTTGGCTATTTCCCCGGCCGTTGTCAACCGCTTGGATTGAAGTTGTATCAGTATGCTCGTTAGTCTGTCAAGTCTGTTCATTCTTTGTGTTGGGTTTTGCAAAATGCTGTGATCTAGTTTTGTTATTATGTAATTATATTCAAAGAAGTTGGTTTTGTTGTTGGTGATATGGAAACTATAATTCAATAGATATTCAAAAACATACCTTCTTTTTCTTTCGTTATGTAAATGGAAATATTTAGAGAATCTGAAGCAAATGATGTCTTGGATATATGTGAATTATTTTTTCTATAATGCTCAAATATATTTTCAATATTGTTATTCTCGGCGGATATTATTTTCCCAAGCATATTTACACAACAATTGTTCGTTAAATTTACTCTTGCTGATTGCAATTGGAATTCAGATGAATCATTAGCATTAGTAAATAAAAACTCTAGGTCCCCTTGGTCTAAAGTTATTTTGTAATACACACCTCCAGTATCATTCCCAGTGGTTGTATACCCATCCCACGTTACAATCTGGCTCTCAGGCTTATCCATAACCAATTTGTTTTTCACAAAATACTCAAAATTAGTAGACTCTAGAAAAACCTCATGGTTATTGAATTGAATGCCTTTATTTGCAGTAAGGAGTATTACACTACCGCAATTATTTGAGCTACACCCAATACATATGAGTGTAACGATAAAACTACAGATAATATTCTTCATAATTAGTTTTGTTTTATAACAGATTTCTGTTTGAAGTAATAGTTATTAGCACCTACAAATATATTTACATTTATGGGAATATAAGAATAGTAACCGATTGTGTTGCACTTCTATGCCAAACTACAAAACTTGCAATTAACAACATCACCTGCCATCACTTATACAAAATGTTGTGGATATGTGATTTATATTATTCCTATTTTTCTCATTTCCCAAAAACACTTCTCAGTCGCATCTATATCTGCAAAAGCATCATGTGCCCCCACAAAATCAAATCCAAAAAGCTTAGTGTGTAATTCCGACAAGGTAGGCCATTTATATCCATATTTCCCCGTAATTCTACAAAAGCTCGTGGATTCTTGCATAGTGCAGAGTTTTCTTTTTCTAAAAAAATCAGAATTTACACTTTTTCTTAAAAACTCTGCTCCAACTATTTTTTCATCAAAACTAATATTATGAGCAATGATAAAACTGGATTGGTTAACAAAATCATTAAATTCCAGAAGTACCGTTTTCAAATCTTTTCCTTCACTTATCGCCCTTTCTGTTGTAATACCATGAACTTTAGATGCATCGCGTGGAATAGTATAGTTTTCGGGTTTTATAATATACGTTTTTGTGTCAATACGCTTTCCGGTTTTATCACAAAAAATCCATGCAACTTGAACCATTCTTGGCCAATTATTCAAATCTGTTACAGGAGCTTTCCAGTTTCTTGGTAATCCCGTAGTTTCTGTGTCAAAAAATAGATACATAGGCTTATTATTAGTTGATTAAACTTATTTTTGTTGTTTTCTCAATGCTTCGACAGCGTTGTCAATACCTTTTTTAGCCTTGCTTTTACTCCATTCATCCCAAAAATCAATTGTTGCACTACTTGGTTTTATCGTAGGTTTATCAATTACAACACGACTTGGTAATAGTGACGCATCACCAACAATGAGACCTTCTCCTATGTCAAGAATTGGCAACATTTCAGAAAAATCTCCTAAATTATCAGGGAAGAGTCGTTTAATAACATTCTGGTCATCAGGATTTGTTAATCTCATAGCAACAAAGTTGCCACACTGACTTAAAATTGTTTTATTAACATCTGAAGGTCTTTGACTTATAACAACCAAAGAAACTCCATACTTTCTTCCTTCCTTTGCAATTCTCTCAAAATTTTGCAATCCTTTTTCTTCCATACCTCCTTTTAAACTAGCTGGAATATATAAATGAGCTTCATCACAAAATAGTGCTATTGGGTGTCTTTTATCATCTTCCATCCATTGCTGTATTGAAAACACAAGTCTTCCTATCAAACCTGTAATTAGAGGAAGAATATCCGAAGGGACTTCTGAAAAATCAATTATTTTTAATCCTTTATTATTCCCAAAATCAAGAAGGTTATTTGCTAATGATAAAAACCAATCGTATTGAAGTAATGCTTCTTCGGAATTAAAAAGGAAGTTTAATCGTTTATCTGCTTGTTTACTTTTAAGACGTTGGATGAATCTAGTTAATTTCCCATGCAATGGGCCTTGCTTTTCACTCCTTGCTCCTTGAACCATTTCGGTATCTAACTGTTCCAGAGCGGATAATACATTCTGAATTTTATATGGAATTGGACTTTCAACTGTAAAATTATCAATAACATCTTGTTGCCCTTCTTCTTCTAATCTTTCCCTTTTATTTTGAATTATCAAATCAAATAGAGTTCTTGATTGGTTTGGAGCATTACTATCACTCCGGTCTAAAAGCAAGGATTCAATTTCCTCATAAGAAAGTAGCCAATAAGGTAAAAATATTATATTGTCGTCACTAGGTTTATCAGAAGGCCCTGCAACTTTTAATAATACAGTATTTCCTAAATCTTTCAATGGTTTGTACTCACCATGCAAATCAAAAACAAGGCAATTAATGGATTTTAATTTGGTTGCTTTTTCTAAAATATTAGCGACAGTCCATGATTTTCCAGAACCAGTTCCCCCAACAATTACAGCATGTCTTTGGAAAAATTTATTGCCATCTAAATTTGCATTTGATTCTTCTGAAATTGTGTATTTCCCAATTGTGAGCGGATTCTCGCTATTGGATGAAATAATATTCATAAAGTTAGAAAGTTCAGTTCCTTGTAGTAGAAAGCAATCAGCATCAATACTTGGCACAGTATTCAAAGTTCTTTTAAAAACATTGTCTTTTGTTCCACTCTTTTTTAATAGTGTTCCGACAAGATTTATCCTAACAAGATTCTCTACTAAAGACTCAGGTTCACTTGTATCGTCAGTTTTATCTGCAATTGCTCTACGCACAATCTTTGAGATTAAACCTATTATCTTCTCACCTGTTTTTGTTGACCGGATTTGAACTATTTGATTAACTTGTACGCTGTTAAGTAATTCTTCTTTTTCAACCTTTACTGATATGTTTCCAGTGTCTACACTCTGAACTTTACCAATTAAAAATTCCGAACTCATTTTACAAAATCTCCATGAATTTAGTTAATTGCCAGAAATAGCCTTCTAATTCAAACCTTTCCTCTTTTTCGTCTTTACTATTCTTAAATATGATATTTGTTATTCCTATTGATTTTTCTTCAAATAGAATATATTTTGCTGCACTTTTTAGTTCTTCTAATGTGCTGTCAGTTACTTTTTTTGTAATTAACACTATTGGCACACCTCTCTTAACTTGGGATTTAATCTTTGGAGTTAAATGCTCGTCATTAAATCCAAAGCCAACTACTAGGAAACTCGAAGCTTCTTTTATTACGTTATCTGCCTTTTGAATTAATTCACGATATGGACTGTTGTATGCTTCCTGATATTTACTTTTCCCAGGCGCAATTATTTGAGGGCTATGTTTGTCATAGCATGAGTTAATGTATCTAATATCCCCATCAATATTGAACCAATTCAGTGAACCGTGAACCTTTATGAGATTCACGATATTTTTTGACTTAAACAAATCTTCATTAAATGAGGACAAAATCTTTCCATTGAATCCGTCCGTGTATGCGATATTGTAATATGACAAAGTATATTCGAGAACTCTATCATAATTAGTTGTTACAATATTCAGTAATTGAGGATGCACCTCAATGAACTTTTCAACCAAAAATTTTATTCCATCAAAGATATTTGTATTATTTGTTGTTAGTTTAGCAAGTACTTCTTTGTCTGCACGGTTAATTTCTTCCCAGATAACTCTTTTTATCTCATGCATATTTTTTTGATACTTTTCTTTTCCTAATTCAATCTCCAAATTGTCATTACTAGTATCAAAATCTTCGATTTTGACTTTTAATTTCTCATTTAAATCCCCCATGCTTGGCAATCCAAAAGATGAAGTTGCACCTGACCCCCAAACAACTAATGGTGGATTTTTTAGAAAATCTTGAACTTTTTTAAAGATCATTTCTTTTATTTCGTCTAACTCTTTTGTCATATTAGTCCATTTTGTTTGGAGAATCTTTCATTCCCCACAAAGATTGCGGTTAAATAGTGCCATATAGTGTGAATTCCTAATTTCATAAATTACCTTTTTCGATACATGGGTATAATCTCAGTTGATACGGAGCTGTTATGGACCATTAATTCATGGCCATCCCCTAAATCTATTCCATGACTCAACAGACGAGAAACAAAGAATACGTAATGCCTCAATATCATTCCACATAACTAAATCAGTAATTTTAGCGTTAAATTAAGTCATAGTTTCATCTAATTCAACTATATAATTCCATTTTTCCCCCGCAACAAAACATATTATAAAATTTATTAAGGTTTACGCGCCTAATAAGGCACAAATGCCGTAAAGATCACACTTTCCTTTCGCAATCTCATTACTGAGGTATGTAAAGAGGCAAAAACGTCCGTTATGAAGCAAAAACGAAAATAATAGGAGGCATAACGTTTGAAAAACAATACATGTGGCAGAAAAAGTGACTTTTTGTCGAAGAAAATGACACAAAAGCAAAATAATATCACAAAAATGAGAAAAATATGACTTTTGATCGGTTCATTGTCATTTTTTTTACGTTTTTGTCACATTTTGTTCATAATTCTCTTTTTCAGAGCATAATCGGTTCCATTTTTATCGTAAGCGTTATCTTTTCTGCGTTTTTGTCATGTATTCTACGTTTTCGTCATCAGCCAAATCGTTTTGGTTTCATTCATACCACTTTGTCTCCTTATTTTACAAAAATGATGAGGTCATTAGAGAATATGGCATTTTCAAAATAAAATGGTTGGGTTTATTGGCGGGGGTGCTTGATTTTAGGTGTGGGGAGCAGATTCCGTTGTTTTGGAAAATATGCAAATGTAATTATTCCAAACTCATCCCCCTTATAATAATTTGTGATACTACTGCATCAGAGCAACTTCCCCCCGCCGACTTTGTCGGGATCTGAGACCCGCCGATTTTGTCAGGGTTTTCAATAACTCCCTCTCTTGCAAGCAATGCTGTCAACTTAAGAACATTAGTATGGCAAAATGGAAAATTCTATCAAAATATTATTCTTAATAGTTAACTGTAATATACCGCACCTACAGCGCGGAAATAATCTTGTAAACTCAATAATCTACCGAGATAATGCGCCTACAGCGCATTAACAAATATAACTAGATTGTTTCTTTCTAAAGCCCTAACGCAATTATAAATTACTTCCTTGAACAAATACCTATCCGGCGCCATAGGTGCCGGTATCTCGGTAGATAACAGATTTAAAGAAAATATTTGAGCTCCATAGGAGCGACATATTATATTTTTTGTTTATCAATCCATTCACAAAAGAAATTAGCATTAAGTTGACAGTATTGCTTGGAAATAGAGGGACTTTTGATTGGAATTTTTCAATTGTAAAGCCCTCTTCTCTTCGCAAGAGAAGAGGGTTTGGGTCCTTAGATCCCGACAGAGTCGGGGAGATGAGTTGGCTTTGATGCTGATTATATGAACCAAGGAGTGATGAGTTGGCTTTGATGAAATACTTTCCACCAGGATCATGCTCCCCGAATTTGTCAGGGAGATGAGTTGGATCTAATACTAATATTCTACACTGAAGATAAAAACTCTCCAACCCAAATTCTCACTTCGCAAAGAGATGTATCTTTTCTTCGGGGAAGGATAGTTTTACTTCTATATTTCTATCTATTTTTTCACTTCCCTGTATTCGGGCTATTAGTTTGTTCTTTCCTGCTTGGAGGTAGCAAAAGGATTCGTTTCCCAATGGTTCTATCAGCTCAAGCTCTGCCGGTATTCCCTCTTCGGTGAATGTAATCTCTTCCGGTCTTACGCCAAGTGTGTAATTCCCCTCTTCTTTGGCCGGGAAAGGGATATTAAAATGTCCGTCCTCCGATATAAATCTACAGCCGTCCGGTTGATTCGATATTTTCCCATCTATGAAATTCATTGCGGGGCTCCCTATGAATCCGGCAACAAATTTATTCGCCGGATATTCGTATAGTTTCATAGGCTTATCCGCCTGCTGAATAACCCCGTCCTTCATAAGAACAATTCTATCCCCCATCGTCATAGCTTCGGTCTGATCATGCGTAACATAGATCATCGTAACACCCAGCTTTTTGTGGAGTTTCGATATTTCGGTTCTCATCTGCACACGTAGCTTCGCGTCCAGATTGCTCAGGGGCTCGTCAAATAGAAAAACTTTCGGTTTCCTTACAATTGCTCTCCCTACCGCAACTCTTTGCCTCTGCCCGCCGGAGAGAGCTTTCGGTCTTCTCTCCAAAAGCTCATCCAATTCCAATATTTCGGCCGCCTCTTTTACTCTGGCGTCAATCTCCTCTTTCGAGAATTTTCGCAATTTTAATCCGAAGGCGATATTCTCATAAACCGTCATGTGGGGATAGAGAGCGTAGTTCTGGAAAACCATCGCAATATCTCTTTCTTTCGGAGGGACGTTGTTAACTACTTTCCCATCTATTGCTATCTCTCCGGCGGAAATATCTTCCAACCCGGCGATCATACGGAGGGTTGTTGTTTTTCCGCATCCAGAAGGACCGACCAGAACGATAAACTCCTTATCTTCTATTTCCAATGAGATATTATCTACGGCTTTCTTTCCGTTCTCATAAATTTTACTAATATTTTTTAATGTCACTTTTCCCATTTTCGTCTTACCGTTTATTCTTCTATAACTAGTTTTCGCTCAATATATTTCTCGGAGGAAGTTCCGATCATTATTGTAAATAAACCGGGTTCCAAAACTCTCTTATAGTTTTTATCCGGAAAAGAAAGCTCGTCGAACCCTATTTCAAATCGAAGCGTAATCTTTTCTTTTTGGGGAATAAATACTTTTTTGAACCCTTTTAATTCTTTTACCGGTCGTGTTATCGAGGCATATTCATCTCGTATATAAAGTTGCGCAATTTCATATCCGTCATATTCTCCTATATTCTCAATATCCACCGAAACTATGTACTTGTTATTCTCCGAACTAAGAGTATCTATTTTGAGATCGGTGTAACGGAATTCGGTATAACTGAGTCCGAATCCGAAAGGATAGAGCGGAGTAACAGGAGCATCGAGATATTTCGCCGTATATTTATTATTCTCATTATAAGGACGACCGGTTGATTTATGATTGTAGTAGAGAGGGATTTGTCCTTCATTGCGTGGAAAACTGACAGTTAGTTTACCCGAAGGATTGCAATCTCCGAATAGAATATCGGCCAAAGCGTTTCCTGCTTGATCTCCGAGGAACCAACTCTCCACTATCGTGGGAACATTATCCGCAGCCCAGTTAATTGCCAAGGGACGGCCATTCATCAATACTAATACTAATGTTTTATTTAGCTCTTTTATTCTTTTTACTAATTCCTTTTGCATTCCCGGAAGAGAAATATCCGTTCTGCAGGCAGCCTCACCACTCATCTCTCCGGTTTCTCCGACAAACATTATAATAACTTCCGAAAGGGCACATATTTTCAAGGCCTCGGAAAAACCGGTTGTGTCTGTTCCGTCGGCTGAATAACCTTTTACATAGGAAACTCTCGTTTCCGGATCTACGGCCTTTATTATTCCTTGTATTGGAGTTACTACATTCTCAGGAACAGGCTTACAATTCCATGGGCCTAGAGAATGATGAGGATTTATCGCCAACTCACCTATAACCGCAATAGAACCGATTTCTTTCTTAAGAGGAAGAACTTTATTTTCGTTTTTTAATAGGACAATCGATTCTTGAGCAATTCTTCGAGCAAGCGATTTCTTTTCCGCGTCAGTAGGTCTTATCTTGCAGAATTCCGACTTTAATGGGAATGGTCTATCGAATAATCCAAGACGTTCCTTTATTCTCAAGACTCTTTTAACGGCTTTATCGACAACAGACATTTTCAATTTTCCATCAGCCAATAATTTTGCCAATGAAGGAGTATAGATATTTCCGAGTATGTCCCCTCCGTTCATATCCATATCAACTCCGGCGGTAATAGCTTTTAATGCCGCTTCCGATTTATTCTTCGCGAATCTGTGATTGATCATCTCTCCGATCGAATTATAATCGCTAATTACAAAGCCGTCAAATTTCCATTCGGTGCGCAATATATCAGTTAAGATAAATCTATTTCCGGTAGCCGGAATACCATTCAGATCATTAAAGGCAGACATTATCGAGACAACACCCGCATCTACAGCGGCTTTGAACGGAGGTAAATAGATTTCCCGAAGAGTTCTTTCCGATACCTCCGTTGTATTATAATCTTTTCCCCCTTCGGCTGCTCCGTAAGCTACAAAATGTTTCGCGCAAGCTCCTATCGATCCTGCTTCACCCAAGTTACCTTGAAAACCCTTAACTCTCGCGGTGGCTATTTCACTTCCGAGAAAAGGATCCTCTCCCGCTCCTTCGGCTATTCTTCCCCATCGCGGATCACGCGCAATATCAATCATAGGAGCAAATGTTAAATGTGTCCCCTCTTCGGCCGCTTCGAAAGCTGCAATTGCAGATACCTTTTCAATCAAATCGAGATTCCAAGAAGAAGCTTCGGCCAATGGAATAGGAAAAGTAGTTTCATATCCGTGAATTACATCATTTGTATAGAGGAGAGGTATTCCGAGCCGACTCTCTTCGACAGCTATTCTCTGATATTTAGTAGCTAATGAGTCATTTTTTATCCCCAATACGGAGCTAACTCTACCCGTGCGAATATCCTCTTCGGATATAGGATGAAAAGCTACAACTTCGGTAAGTTGCCCGATTTTCTCTTCAATTGTCATTATCGCTATCAGAGAATCGATAAAGCTTCTCTGACTTTTCCCGTTATTTATACCCCGTGAAGAGTCATCTACTTCTTTGGGATTCTCTATAAGAGAAGGATAATAATTGTTCTTTTCAAATTGAGAAAATAGAACGTCGTTTCGGAATGTAAGTGCCGAAAGAAAAAGCATTATGAAAAAAAGCAGATTCTTTTTCATATCAATTACCCCTTTACACTTCCCATCATTATTCCCTTTATGTAATGCTTCTGTAACGCGAGAAATACAAGAAGCACCGGTATAATAGTAATAACAGATCCGGCCATCATTAGTTCGGGATCTTTGGAATGTTCTCCCATCAGGTTAGCCAAAGCTACTGGTAATGTGTACATCGAATCATCCGTCATAACAATCAGCGGCCATAAGAAATCATTCCACGTCCCCATGAAAGTAAATAAGGCCAACGTAACCAGAATCGGTTTTGCCAAAGGAAGAATTATCTTTCTATATATCAGAAAATCGCCGGCGCCATCTATTCTTGCCGCTTCTATCAAACTATCTGGAATGGATAGTACATATTGCCGGATTAAAAATATTCCGAAAATATTAGCCATTCCGGGAATGAATATTGCCAAATATGTATTTATGAATCCCATCTCCTTCAGCAGAAGAAAGAGAGGAAGCATTGTAACCTGACTCGGGATAATCATTGAGGAAAGGAGGAGATTAAATAACTTATCTTTCCCTTTGAATCTGAATTTCGCGAAAGCGTAACCGGCCATTGAATTGCAAAAGAGGGAGATTACCGTAACTCCCAAAGAGACGATAAGACTGTTTATGAAATTCCCCGCTACGTTTAATCTCAAGAATAGATTTTCGTACTGGGAAAAGATAATTTCATCCGGCCAAAATCGGGGAGGATATACGGAAGCATGACCATCTGCCATAAATGAGGCAGAGACCATCCACACAAACGGTAATAGAGTTAATAGAGATGTAACCACAAGAAATATATATAAAGCAACCTTTTTCACTTAGCCTTCCGTAGATTTTTGTACTCTGAATTGAATAAGAGTTCCGATAAAAATTATAAAAAACAGAACAAAAGCAATCGCTGCGGAATACCCCATATTCCACCATCTGAAACCTTCCTGATACATATATTGCACAATAGATAAAGTACTGTTAAGAGGTCCCCCTTGTGTCATTACATAAGGTTCCGCAAATAACTGGAAATATCCTATCATCGTAATCACACTGATAAAAAGAGTAGTAGGGGCAAGCATCGGTATTGTAATAGATTTGAATTGTTGCCAACGATTTGCTCCTTCTATTTGAGCGGCTTCGTATAGTTCTTCGGGAATGTTTTGAAGACCGGCAATGAAGATAATCATATTATATCCGAAGTTTTTCCAAACCGCCATGATAATAATTGCAGGCATTGCCCAATCGGGATCTCCGAGCCAATCGACCGGATCAATCCCGAGAAATCCGAGTATGTAATTGAATATTCCGAAATTGGGATGATATATGAATCTCCAGACTATGGCTACGGCAACCAGAGTTGTTACCACGGGAATAAAATAGGAGAGACGAAATATCGATTTGAATCGAACCAATTTGGAATTGAGAATAACCGCGGCTCCAAGAGAAACAGCAACCGACAGTGGCCCTCCGACTATAACGAAATAAAAAGTATTCTTCAGGGCGGTCCAAAAGAGAGGATCATTCATCAGATTGATATAATTTTTGAAGCCTACGAATCGGGCTGTGCTCCAATCAGCTAAAGCGTATATATCAAAATCGGTAAAGCTTATTACAAAGGCGGCCAAAACCGGAATAAAGAAAAACGCGAATATGGCTCCGAGCGCCGGCGACAAAAAAAGATAGGCCGCTTTGGAAGCGTGGGTAGATATATATTTTTTCTTCTTCATCGAATTACTACCTCTACTCATTTTCCCCTCCGACTAACCATCTTCTCTTCTCAAGAATTCGGTTCACATCATTATCCAGCTTTTCCATTGCTTCTTCTACACTCATCTTATCTCTTGCGGTATATTCCGCATATTGTTGAATTTTGGAAAAGACTATTTGCTCCCATTCCGGTATCTTTGGAGTCGGAGAAAGATGCAATAGTTGTTCGTAAAACGCCCTTACATATTCATCCTCCCTAAGAATCGGATCATCCCACGCTTTTTTAACTGCGGGAAGATCGTTAAGGAGAGAATAGAACCGCACTTGAATATCTTTGCGCGATAAATACTCGATTAACTTCCACGCTTCGGCTTTCTTTTCCGACTTGGAATTAATCACCAGACTTGATCCTCCGGCGAGTGATGTCCCCGGAGTATTAAGATCCGGCGCCGGCAGAGGAGCTGTTCCCCACTTGGTAGCTAACGAGTCTTTCATCCATTTTTTGAACTCGACAATATTCCACGGCCCGGAAATATACATTGCTATATATCCTTCGGCGAAGGCCTGATAAACATTCGTTACAGCGGAGATGCTTAAGGGAGCCAATCCCTCACGATGATAATCTATAAGATATTCAAAGGCTTCTTTGAATTCCGGAGAGCTGAAATTACCTAACGTATTATTCTCTTTCAAAAGAGAAGCTCCGTTTTGAAGACCGAAAACAATAAAAGGTACCCACTCATTTGTCGGCATATAAATTGGGTAACGGTCCTCTTCTTTGGAAAGAGCTTTTATTTTTCTGCTAATCTCCAGCAATTCGTTCCAAGATCGGGGTGGATTATCGAACCCGGCTTTCTTAAAGATATCTTTTCTGTAGAATAATAATCGGGTATCTACATACCATGGTATTCCGTATAACTTGGAATCGATAATATTAGTATTCCATATTCCTTCGAAATAATTGGAATCGGATATTTCCCCGGAAGAAGCGACTAATTCCTCCAGAGGTTCAATCCCTTTCAAAGCGGCAAATTGAGCAAGCCATGTGTTTCCGAGTTGGCAAACATCGGGAAAGTTGTTACTCGCGTAAGCGGTAATAAGTTTCTCCTGCGCCGCAGTCCAGGGAACTTGCTGCACTTTAACTTTGATATCGGGAAACTCTTTTTCGAAATCGGGAATAAGCCTATTAACATATTCCCCTTCGGCACCCATTGCCCAAAATGTAATTTCCTTAACATTACTCCCTTTTTCCGTACATGAGATGGAAAAAGCGATTGCTAACAGAGTACACAGAATTAAAATCTTTTTCTTATCCATATTATCCGTACAGGCAGGCCTCCCGATGAGCTGAGGTCCCGCCCGTAATATTATATTATTTATAGTAATTTCATTACTTATTTCATAAGTAACATTTTTTTCGATGAAACGTAACTTCCGGCGTTCATTCTTATCAGATAAACTCCTGAAGCCAAATGAGCCGCGTTAAATTTCACTTCATATTTTCCGGCGGATTTAACTTCATTAACCAGGGAAATTACTTTCCTACCCAAAATATCGAATACGGTAATATTAACTTTCCCTTCTCTCTTTACCGAATATCCTATCGTTGTAGTCGGGTTAAACGGATTCGGGTAATTTTGGCTAAGCTCATATTCAACCGGAACTAAATCATCTTCCGATTTCATATTTGTTATTACCACAGAAGGTACCGGTTTTCCTACGGGACAATAAATATCCCAATCACCGTTTCTATCATCTTGCCAAATGATCTGGTAATCGCCGCTTGTGTTAACAACGGTAACCGCGGGTCTTATCTGGCTGGATTCGGTTCTTTCGGAATGAGTTCGGGTGTTATACCCGACTTTATTCCCCAGGTTATCATATTGTTGGGAATAAATATCCATGCTTCCTTCGCGACAATCCTGCCATACAACAATAAAAGCCCCACTGGAATCGATTGCGATATCAGGGGATTCGATAGCCGGAGCGTTTTCGATATCATTTACTTTAATTATCGCTCCGATCTGACTACCCGATTGATCAAATCGTTTGACGTAAATATTTCTTTTGTTATTCGTTGTGTCCAGCCAGGCAATTACAAACTTGCCATCATAATTCATATCTATTGCCGGCTTAATATTTCTAACGGTTGATCCGTTTACCTTGGTATTAATACCTATTCTGTTCCCGTTTGAAGAAAATCTTTGCAAATATATATCCGTTTGCTCCGACGAAGAACTATGGTCTGTCCAAACGACAACCATATTGTCGGAATTATCCATGCTTATGGCAGGATCAAACTGATCACCGGTAACAGTTGTATTTACTTTTATATTGCTTCCTACTAATTGCCCCGAGGTATTAAGAGTTTGTAAGTAAACATCTTTTTCATAATCAGTTCCACTCCAAACAACGCCGAGCAGATTATTCCCAGCTGCCACCGGTGCAAGATAATCTTTATTCGACTGAATAGAATTATCATTCAACTTAATCTCGGAAGTAGAAAACGCGCTATTGGTAAAATCATATACTTTTCCGTATACATCATCATCCTTTCTCCAGGATATGATGAAATTACTATTATTCGAAACCGCGACACTCGGATTGGAGGTCAACGTATCACCGAAATTTACACGGAAATTAATACTATCCACCCTGAAAGATCCGACAGAGGAGACCGAATGATATTTTTGCGCGTAGATATATTCCTTTCCGTTTTCCCTTCTATCGCTCCAGACAGAAACATATTCTCCGAGAATATTCCCGTCTGTTGCCGGGGTTATTTGTGTATTTCCGGAAAGATCATCGTTTACCCTCAAATCGGGAACGAATACTTCATTAATAGCATATTTCATATAATCGTTCTTCATCAGATTATTCCAGATCAGTTTTGATCTGTAATTTTCTATCATAAGAAGCATCGGCCCTTGGTCTATCGAGAAGAAATTATTTTTATAAATCGGGAATTTGGAACTGGCATCCGGTTTCAATGACATTGAATCGGTATAACAATCTCTGAAGCCGAAATTACCGGTCCACAATTGTGTGTTTTTGTAATAGTTTTTTAACGCGTCAATAGTATAGGAAGCTTGCATCCCGCCGTTATACGCCGCAAACCCAATCATACTGCCGGCTCCGTAAGGTGGTACTGTTCCGTCGTTGGCTCCGAAATATATTCCGTTAAACTCGGGATGATAATCTGTCTGATGGAAAGGCAAAGCTCCGTTCTCTCCGAAATATAATGTATCCAATCCGTTAGGAATTTGTTCACACGCGCTCAAACCCCAACTAACCTCACTATAAGTCGGGATATTCGTTCTACCCGAGCCATCGATTTTGGCTATACAATAATCTCTGTTTGCCAAACCGGCTTCTACGGAATTATTCCACCAATTAACTTTTTGAGCGTCTTCTTTTCCGTAAAGATCAAACCAACAATGAGTAAAGAAATACTGGAAAAGAGAACCATTCCACGAATTAATAATTGTATGATTATTATACGTACCTACATCTCTTCGCCAAGCGTAAAAACAATTTGCGGGAACAGGATGAGTAGGAGAACCGATTGCTAAGAGGTTTATCAACATCACTTCATCGGTTGAAATATCCCAATGCCCTACAAAACCTTTTTCGGGGGACCATCCCAAATAGAATTGATTAACGGTTTTATCATAGAACCAGGGCCAATCAACTCTTCTGTAAAGCTTATCGGCTAATTCCGTAATTGTAGAATTATTTGAAAAATATTCTTTCACCGTTAATATTCCCGCCATCAAAATACCGGTATCAACTACAGATAACTCAACCGGTTCTCTCCCCGGATCGGCTTCCTTTCTCAATCCGTTATTCGATTGAAGGAAATGATAGAAAAATCCTTTGTAACCGCTAATTCCGGTGGAAGAATTTCCCTGGGGAGCTTCCCAAAGAGTACGCAATATTTTTTCAACATGAGCTTCCGCTTCGGCCGGTGTTATCCATCCTCTTTCCACACCGATAACAATAGCTCCTAGTCCGAATCCAGTTCCGGCAACAGTAGCCAAATCGATAAATGTAGCCCTATCCAGAACCAATCCGGTAGTATCATTTACAGCTTCGATAAAATATTGGAATGTTCTTCTGGAAACCAGATTAAGAAAATCATCATCGAAATCGATATCATTCCAATAAACTTCATCTGTGTCGATAAACTGGATATCATCAATATAAAATTTTCCGGATTTACTGCTAGCAGTGCTATTATCGAGAGAAATTACTACTTCGGTTATTTCATTCGGATTAAAAGTACCCCATACCGTCAGACTATCGGCGTTAAAAGGAATAATCCATTGTTGCCATTCATTTGTTATTCCGCTTAATATGGCAGAAGCTTTTCCCGATTCGTACCCAGGATTACCCCATTGTGAATCATGAAATTCCAGAGATATTCTATTACTGAAAGCTTGGGTATTATCTCCTTTTATCCACAATGAAACTTTATCAATATTACTTAAATCTCTCGGTTTCGGATTAGCGCCGGGCCCTAATAAATTCCAATATGAGATCCACGCATCCGGATCGGCAGAGACATCATATTCTATTTTCCACGCAAATGGTTTTGTTCTCGCCGGTTCCCCATTCTCGTTGTTGGATAATCTGCTTGAAATAGAAGCTGTATTACTGCATGCCGCTCCGGTATATCCGAAATAATCATTATATCCACCTCTGACCACAGAATCCTTATATGTAGTGTGAGGAACTCTTCCGTCGTAATCATCGAGAGAATATTTCACTCCGATCGAAGCAGTTTCGACGGAATTTTCCCTTGGAATAAATCCGCCTATCTGCAAATTATCAATATATATTATTCCGTTTGTATGAATATCCGTATTCGGAATAACGATCTTCAATTCCTCGATACTACTCATATTAATGGAACTACCGATTTTCCATACGACTGTAGTCCATTGATTTGCAGGGACTCTTGCCCATTCGGTACCGGTTCCCGCGGTTCCGTCCCACATAAAACAAAATATGTCGCAATCGGGAGTTGTTGAGGGTCTGTAAATATCAGCTTTAAAATAGTAATATTTACTCCAGTTCTGAGGTTGAGGATATTTCAAAACAATTTCCGCAGAATTAACTGTAGTATTTATATTCTGATTCCAATTCAAAGCATGGGCAGCAGTACTATTAAAATTAGTTGATTTCATCGAATGAGTAATATCGTCCGATAAAACTGTTTCGTAATTTTTATTATCCGCGTCCCCCGAACCGTCCCAATAGTTCGAATTATTTTCAAATCCGTCCCAGAGTGTTTCCACTCCGTTCTTATACGTCCGGATATTGTCTATATATACCGATGTAGCAGTATAATAGTCAGCTTGAACAAAATATAGCTTTCTCATATCCGGTCTGGTAAAATCAATCTTTACATCCGTATAAGTAACGTTGGCAGTCAATGATTTACTTTTCAACAAATATTCCGAATTACCGGAAGTAACACATTTGATCTCTAACCTATGACTTTTATCGGCTCTTAAATCCATTTTAATGGAATCCGGAGTTTCAGCGTCGAAACATCCGGTACCAAATAGATTCCATCCGGTACTTGATCTTGTAGAAGTAAGTTTCAGAGATTGGCTACCTTGCGTATGCCAACCGGTATAATAACTTACACTTCCGGGATCAGTTCCCCATTCGTACCAATGCCAATTATGTTTTTCAAAAGGTTCGATCATTTTAAACGTCTGCGCGCCTGTTTGGGCAGTAAAAAGAAAGAATAGTAGAACAATCGTGGCTTTAACTTCGTTTTCCCACCGATGAGTGTGATACTTCATTTCTTTTCCCTCCTTTAGTTTGTTTTAGATTTGTGATGATAGTTCTATTCGCATAAAACCACTTCGAACAAATTCTTTCTAACAACTATATCCCGGCACGCCTGCCTTTAATTTGGTTATTTTCCTATTGCGAGAGAATCATAAATTCAAATATTGTTTTCGTCTATCTCTTATTTTATTAATAGCATCTTTTTGAAGTCGGTATAATTACCGGCTGATAATTTGTAAACGTAAATTCCGCTACTTAAGCCGGAAGCATCCCAATTTATTCTATAAGTTCCTTCTTTCTTAAAATCATCAACAATCGTTTTTACTTCTCGTCCGAGCATATCATAGATTGTCAGATTAACGTTGCAACCTTTTGCTATTTTATACTCTATTGTGGTTGATGGATTAAACGGATTCGGGTAATTGCCAACCAATTCGTATTTCACAGGTGTATTACTTTCCCCTTCCTCTACCGGAGTAATATCCTTAACAAATCCTATTGCGTCTAACATCGGTTGAATTTCCGGATTCGCCATAAAGAGATCCCATAATAAAGCGGATCGGTGATTCTCGACCATTACGATTATCGGACCCTGATCAATAGCTATGTAACTACTTGCGGTCCAATTCATCCTCGGACTAAAAGCATCTTTGAATCCGTAGCTCCCCCAAAGTTTTTCCCCGTAGTTATAATAGAAATTCTTGAAGGCCGCCATTGATTCTTTCGGGGTATATGGCATGGAAGAGAGAGCCGCGGTAGGTGTAATTGTACCATTATCCCTTGCGGCTACCGGTTCATGCGCCGAATATCCGAAAGGATCGTCACTTGCTGTTAATCCCCATGTATTTTCATCATATCCGGCCCAATTATTAGGATTATCAATACAATATGCCCGGTTTATGAGTGTATGATTTTTGTTATTTGCGAAATAATTACAATACTTATCCTTTTTATCCCGAGGATCAAAGCCCAAGAATGAATAATGTGCAAAGAAGAGGGGGCCACCGAAATCCCATCCTACGTATAACGGAATATCATAGAAAGATTTTCCATTCAAATAATTAGAGGAGGATGCCCAGCCTTTATGGTATAGTTCGGCGGGGACAGAGTGTGTAGGAGAAGCAATAGCGAGCAAATAGCAAATCATTGTTTCATTGGGGCCCATCAAAGCCATATTCATACCCCAATCGTAATTAGGGGACCAATGCCAATAGAGATAATTACTAGTTACAACTCTTCTGTACCAATCCCATTCCACTTCTTCCCATAGAGTTGTTATTGTTTCGCGAATGGCTTTTTCGGTCGGATTATCATTATTAAAATATTGGCGCACGGCAAGTAACCCTTGAATCATGAAAGAGGTTTCTACCAGATCCCCGCCATCATCTTTTGTACTGAAAGGAATAACTTTTCCTGTTTCACCGTTTATCCAGTGAGGCCAAACCCCGTGGAATCTATCGGCTGTTTTCAGGAAGTTGACAATTTTTAATATTCTTTGAGCGGCATCTTCTCGGGTAACAAATCCTCTTTCCACACCGACAACAATAGCCATCACTCCGAAACCTGAACCTCCTATGGTTACAGTATTACCGGAACCATATCTTTCCCGAGCCAGACCGGAAACCGGATGAGCGTAATCCCAGAAAAATCGGAAATTTGCCTCTTGTAACATATCCAGCAACTCATCATCCGTCATAGCGGAAGTTGAAGCGGATACTTCAGAGCTTTTTTCCGATTCGTTCCCCTTTTCATCATATGAAGTTATTGCGTAACTAGCCGTGGCATTTTGCGAACCGAGAAAATCGGTATATCTGGAATCATGTTTTTCAATACTTCCTATCAGTTCGTAAGATGCCCCATCTTTCTTATATATGTAATATCCGGATAAGTCTTCATCGGTATTAGGAGTCCATTTCAAATCGATATGACTATCGGAGCCTTCCGCTATTACACCGGAAGGAACGGCAGGAGGAGTAGTATCACCGGATGACTCTCCACTTATCATTCGAATTTCATCCAAATACAGAGTATGCTCAATATTATCGGCTTTGTCCTGCCCGTAAAAAATAGTTTTTATTTTCGCCGGGTCAGCTTCCCCCAAATTATCTTTGAAAGCCTGCAACGGAACTTTAACTTTTGTCCATTCTCCCGCGGGGATATCTCCGAAATAATCACTTATTTTTATCTTACCCGATTTTTTATTTCTGGTATCTTCCAGATAGAGAAGGGGCAAATCGGCGCTTGCTACCAATGCTTCGCTATATGCCCAAAATGTAAGAGTATCCTTCGTATTAATATCGTGACCGGGCCATCCTACTTCTGCTACTGCCATTCCCCAATCTCCACCGGAAACCGATTTCCATCTTAGTTTGAGGGAATTAAGTCCACTTTGCTTTATATCTTCGGAAACAGGGAATTTTTCCCCTACCTTTTCCAGAAAACTGGGTGACTTGGAATAGGCCCAACTCGGATCATAAGAGGTGGAGGTGGGGCTATCATCAAAAAAGACAAAATCCTGGGCGCTATTTATACTAATAGCTATTATGAAAAGAATAAAAGCCGGAATAAAAAACCGCTTCATATTAACTCCAATTTTTGATTCTATTAACGATTTCAATATTTTCTTCATTTTCCGAAAGTAGCTCATCTTCATCATCAAACACTTCGAATTTTAGTTGATAATTCCCTTCCTCAAGATTGGGAAGGATTATTTCGATCTCTTCGTAGTTGAGAAAAAACAAAGAGTCTTTTTCGAAATTTAATTTATCAATTACCTTCAAAACTTTATTGTTCAAAGTTAGCTTTACGTAACAATTCTTATATTCTTTGTGCAGATCATTAATTCCCCAAAGATCCATTTGAAGCTTAGTACCGGGGAAATATTTTCGCTGTCTCATTCTGACGGAAAGATAAATCGGTTGAAAAGACTTTTTGAGCTGATAAAAACCTTTCTTTTCCTTTCCGTAGTAATCAATTACCGACCAGGTAACAGAGGGCCAACAATCAATAAACATGAACTGAAATACTCCCGTTACCCCTTTGTATCTCTTCCTTCGGTAAAAGTCTATCGCTGTCTTTATTACTTCCTTCTGATATTCCTGAGAATTCTCGACAAACTCTTCCGGGGTATTTCCCATTTCAATTTCAGCAACATTAAAAGTCTGCTCAAACTGAAAATTGTGATATTCCCATTTCTCCCAGTCAGGCTGAATAGGGCTAATCTCTCCGAGAAATTTTTTCAAGGAATCATAGACCGGTAAAGCCTGCGCTCCGAATTCCGTAACCAAAGGCCCCATCGGAGTTGCAGCGTAATGTTCTTTCTTACCCCAATACCAACCGTCGTAAGGATGTTCTTCGTAATTGGAAGCGGTTCGTATTATTCTTGATCTGTCGGTCTCTTCAACCGCATCCCGCAAAAGCTTATCCAATGTTTCTATTTGAGGACCAGGTTCGTTATGACAGCACCAAAACGCGATGGACGGATGATTATATAGCTGGTTTACCATCTCCTTAATCCGGATTACGGCACTCGAATAGAATTCTTCAGACTCCTCATATGTCCATTGCAATGGAAAATCTTGCCAGACCAATATTCCGGCCCGATCAAATTCTTCATAAAGCTCGGTACGATTAACATGAGCGTGAACACGAACGATGTTAATATTTGCTTCCTTAATTCGGGATACCATTTCCACTATTCTTTCCTTACTAAGTAAGCTTAGGAATTGCTCCGGTATTATGTTTGTGCCTCTCAGAAATAATCTTGTATCGTTCAGAAAGAATGTGCTATCATCATCAATCGCGAATTTCCTAAAAGCAAATCGAATTGTTTTTCCTGTTATATTTTCACCGGAAATATACAGTTGACAGAAAGGCTGTTCCCCCAAATCCCATGTTTTCCACAAAGGAGGATTATCTACCGGAATTATTGTTTCGGCTCTACCTCTTCCTGAGGCAAAAGAAAATTTTCTATATATCGTAATTTCCTTTTCGTCCGACAACTTCAGAATTATCGAAACATCTTTTATTTCTTCTTTCGTAGAAGCAGAAATATATTCGAAAGAAACATGTAGATTAGCTTTAGAAAGAGTGGAATTCAAAAATGATGTGGCCTTTATTGAGGCGATATATATTTCTTTGGTTCTCAGCAATAGAATATCATTCCAGATTCCACCGGTATTTTTATCTTGTCCTTTTTCAAGATTCCATCCACCGGGTCTGCAGTCATGATGATTAAAAATACCTTTAATCAATCTTTTTTTGTATGGCCAGGCATCTCCCGGCTTTTCGAAGGGGGATGTGACTTTCACAACAAGTAAATTCTTTGCATTAGCTTTCAGATGTGAAGTCACTATGAATTCGAACATTCCGAAATATCCTTCGTGGCTTCCGATAAATTTATCATTCACCCAAATATCGGAATAGTAATCAATACCGTTAAATCGAAGAATATCCATTCCACATGTTTCATCAAAGGAGTTAAAAGCTCGTATATACCAAACCGAACCGTTGTAGTTGTTTAATCCTTTTAGCTCCCAATTTGAGGGAATTTCCATTTCGGGAATCTTTTCTCCCGAATCAATTCTTTTCTTTATATCCTCATAAGTAAGCAGGGAATCCGGATCGGGAATAAATCCCCAAGATCCGGAAAGAGATATTTCATTCATCGCTTCCATTATGCTCTATTTACCCATTTCTACAATGACGTTGACAGATTCATTTTTATCGGAAATAATAACGTTTCCATTGATTACTTCGGAATCAAGGGTGATTTTCTTAACTCCGTGCGAAACACCTTCATTATTGATTACCTGAATATTATACTCCGTTCCGCGGAAAGTTCTTTTCACAAAATATTCTTTCCATTCCTTCGGAATCATAGGATCTATCACCAATCCTTCTTCCGAAGCTCTGATGCCAAGGATATGATCGACAATAACTTTTTGGAACCACGCCGCGCTTCCCGTATACCAAGTCCATCCCCCCATTCCGTAAGAAGGAGAGTCCGGGCCATCAATATTGCCCGGCATTACATATGGTTCCGCTACGTAAGTATCCGGTTGCATACCGGAATAAATAGGAGAGAGACGTTTAAATACTTCATAAGCATTATCAGCGTCCTTCATTAGGGAGTAAGCCCACACTGCCCAGGTGGAGGCGTGAGAATAGACTCCGCCATTTTCTCTTCTGCCGGCGGCATATCGGGAAAGATATCCGATAAATTTATCAGGCTTGCTATAAGCCGGACTTAATAACAAACATCCGTTATTTCTTAACAGATGTTTTGTTACACCGTTCATAGCTTTTTCTTCTCTTTCTTTATCTGTTATTCCACTAATTACGCTCCAAGTCTGGGGATTAAGAAATATTTTCCCTTCTTCACATTCCTTACTTCCGAATTTTACACCGGAATCCTTCGTCCCTCTGAAAAACCATTCACCATCCCAGGCATGTTCATTAAAATCTTTCTTAAGTTGATCGCTTTTCTCCGTAAATCTCTTATAATTATCAGTGTCTCCTCTTTTCTCCGCGATAAGAGCGAATTTATTTAGCACTATATATAAGAATTCCGCTAACCAGACTGATTCGCCTTTCATTTCGATACCAACCGCGCTCAAACCGTCATTCCAATCTCCGGCACCAATAAGGGGGAGTCCTCTTTCACTAAATCTGGACAACACTTTCTCAATAGCTTTTACTGAATGCACATATATTGATTCGGAAAGTTCATTATCATCGTAGTAAACTTCTTTTTGATCCAACAAAGAGTAGTCTTCTGTTTCATCGAGATAATGAGTTATAATATAAGGGAGCCATAAAAGATCGTCTGTCATCTCCGTAGGAAGTCCGACTTCGGCAATAGGATGCCACCAATGGAGTACTGCCCCATTTACGAATTGATGTCGGGCATGAAGAGAAATCTGCTTTTTGGTAAGTTCCGGATTAATAGGTAAATAGACCAAACTGTCTTGCAATTGATCTCTGAATCCGAACGCCCCGCTCTGTTGATAATAGGCAGTTCTTCCCCATAATCTTCCGGCAATAGCCTGATATCTGAACCATGTATTGACCGAATAATTTAGAGCGTCATCCGGCGTATTAACTTCGAGAGGAGATAGTAGTTTTTCCCACTCTTTTTTTACATTATCCAAAGCATTATCTATAGCTTCAAAACTTTCGAAGCGTTCGAGGGATTTTTTTATCTCTTCTTGCTCTTTTTTCAATCCGAGGTAAATATCAAATCTGGACTGATCATTCTTTTTAACAGAAACATCCAACTTAATTGCCCCGATGGAATCGTTGAAAGCTCCGGTTTTACCTTCGAATTTACCTTCCATAACCGCTTTCGGTGATTGCAAGCTTCCGTATTGCCCGATAAATGCTTCCTTATCCCCTTCGTAGCCGTTCAAAGGAATATTAGCCGATATAAACCCGGTATATTCGTATTCAATGTTCCAATGACCTCTGTCTCCCAGTGGAATATCCCATAATCTTTTTGTCGCCAAAAGAGCATTTAGCGATTCATCATATTTTGTTTCCAGAAACTGTTTGTGGAATTCACGATGATGATCGTTCGAAGACCCTAAAACCCATTCCAAATAAGTATAAAAGGATAGATCGAAATCTTTTTCCGTATGATTTACAACTTTTATATCCCATATCTCAAGAGATTCGTTAAACGGAACAAAAATGGTAAGTACAATTTCCACTCCTTGGTATTCAGTAGTGAAAATCGCGTATCCGGTTCCGAAGCGACATTCGTATTTATCAAGATCTTTTTTAACGGGAATCCATGTCGGTGACCAAAATTCTCCGGTTTGGTTATTTTTTACATAAATATATTTTCCCCAATTATCTTGGATAAGATCCTGATGCCATCTCGTAAGTCTATTGAATTCCGAATGAGTATCCCAACTGAAACCTCCCCCTGTCTGAGAGACAACGAGCCCGTAAGAGCCGTTTGAAATAACATTTACCCAAGGTTTTGGAAGTCGTGGAGATTTAATTACATATTCGGTTCCGTTGTTATCGAAGTGACCGTATTTAGTCTCAAATTTTCTCATATTTTTCGTACCACCTTTTATCGATTATTATTTCAAATTAAAACTCGAACTCTACCGAGAAGCGATGAATCTCCTCAAGTCGTCCGAAATCGGCATAGGCATAGTCCACTCTAAGAGGAAGATAGTCAGTTAAGTAATAGATCAAGCCGACGCCCGCGGTTAAACCTTCCTCACTTTCTTCTTTGAATAAGGCTTTGTAACCGACCCGGAGAAAGAATCTTTCCTTAAAGGCATATTCCATTCCGGTATTTAGAAATTCAGTATAATCATTCGGATGAATGGCATCGCAACTGGCGGTGATTCTATTATTTTCGGATATGTTAATATCATATGCCAAACCGACTCTGAACTGCAAGGGCAAATCCCACTCATCCATTTTTATTTCCGCGAAAATCTTATCGCTGTTTCCATGTTTTTCTTTATCGTAGGAGTAATAAATAAAGTTATCCTCTCCCCCATATTTGATTTTTCCACCGATATTCGAGACACTCATTCCAAGTTTCAGATTATCCCATGGAGTCAGATAATGGATCCCGATATCGAAACCGACTGTCGAGGCGCTCATATGCCAAATGCTTTGAGTTATATACTTCCCAGTGAATCCGATACTGAATTCATCCGTAATTGACATTGCATAGGTTAAACCGATAGAATAATCTGCAGCAGAAAAGTACTCGCCGGTTCCTTCCTGGTAATACTCGTTTCTTACTTTCATATCGGGCATAGTAAGAGCCGTATAACTGATCCCCAGAGAATGGACATCCCCTATTTTTAGTACAAGCCCGGCCATATCATGATTGGTTTCCACCAGCCAAAAAGTGTGGCTAAATGTTGCCGAATTGTTTTTCAGCTTTGCGATTCCGGCCGGATTCCAGAAAATGGCGGATGCGTCGTCAGCAATTGCCGAGAAGGCTCCTCCCATTCCGATTGCTCTTGCGCCCGGCTCTATTTTCAAGAATTGCGCCGCGCTATTACCGGCAAAGACCTGAGAAAATATATTTCCGGTAGAACAAAAAATTATTATCGCTGCTATTAGAATTAATTTCTTCATATTATTGCCTGACTATTTGATAATTGCGAATCGACCAGTTTTTTCTCCTATTCCGGGAGCTTCAACGTGATAAATATATACTCCGGGAGCTACCGATAGCCCACCTTTTGATTTCATATCCCATGGTTCTTTTCCGTCAAGTAATTCGGATCGATGTTCAAGAGTAATTACATGATCCCCACTCATCGAATAGATCCTAATGTCGGCTTCCTGAGGTAGATGAATAAAATAAATTCTTCTTTCCCCTCGTCCGGAAGCAGTTAGTCTTTGCGGTTCCCAACGAGCCGCTCCGATATACGGGTTAGGAACAACCGCAACATCATCTAAATCTTCTTTAGCTTGCTCAATATCGGTTTTATGCTCGATGGTTTGGAAATGATACTTGTCATCAGAACCGAAAGGTGTTTTTATTTTTATAAATGCCAGATCTCCGGCAACAGGATTTTTTGTTTCCAAGCCTGTCGGTTCGATAAATGAGAATTTCCAAATTCGTTTCCAGGAAGAACCAATCTGCTTCCATATTTCTATATAATCTCCGGCATTGAGAATATGATCAACCTGATCGGTAGGTTCCCAATGATAGTATTTTACTTTTTCATTTTTATAAGTATCCCATACCTGGAAGTTTGTTTCTTCTCTGTATTTGTAGAGCCAGGATGAATCAGGTTCTCCGATTCTGATTTCGTAACTGGCAGGGTAACCTTCAGTTCCTTTAGGAACATCATATATTTTTTCCCCTTGGATAATCAGATTGCTATTTCCCTTAGTCCAACCGGAATTATCGAAATCATAACCTATCTCCTCATTTTCCACAAACAAACGGATACCATCGAATAGGGGATTAAAATCTTCCCCTTTGAGATACATGGAATTCGCGATTATTTCCGAAGTATCCGAAGCGGAAACTTCATATAATGAATAAGAAGTCGTATCAGCGGAAGGAGACTTAAATCGTAACTCATAGGATTTGTTCTTAACCGAGGTAGGATCAACAATCTCACAATATACTTTTCCCGTAGCGTTTCCCGCTACATGGAGAATAGTATCTGCGGCAGCAGATCCTACATAACCGGCAGTAGCTGTTCCGGGAGTAACCACAACCGTATTTTTATCAAGTGATATATTTCCGGCCAAATCCCGAACAATAACTTTTGTACATTCCGAGGGATATAACCCTATCGAAGCATTTCCTTTATCATAAGCTACAACGGCATAATAATATGTCTGACCGTTAATTACATCCGTATCAGTCCATGAATGTTTGAGGCCTTTGTTGTCCCCCATGTAGTACTTCACACCTTGGTAATCGAGGTCAAAGAATCCTTTTACATCATTTTCAATATCGAATTGTGCCGCCGGTTTATAAAGAGTTTCATCTCCGAAACCACTAGTTATATCATAAGCATCCTGAAAACCGGGATCAGTACTTTTGTAGATTCTGTAACCTTCGAAATCGTATTCTTTTAGAAAAGAATCGAATGATTTTTCTGATTCTGAATCCCAATAGAGAGTAACTTTACCGTCTCCGGCCACAGCTTTTACTGCAGGCTTAAGAGGAGGGCGAGCGAAATTATAATTATTGTCATATATCTTTTGAACAACATCCTTATTTCTAAGAATATCATCCAGATCGTTCCCGAATAGAAGTCCCAGAGAAAACCTTTCTGTCGCTCCGGCCGGAAGAATAAATGGCCCTGATCCGAATAGGAAAGCAATATTTCCGTTTTGTAATCTTGTATCGAAATGACTATAAGAAATACGTTCCCATATTCTGTCATCTTCTCTGAAAACTACTCCGCTACCTATATAAAATACATCAAAAGCTGTTAATCCTATCTGATCAGACTCATTGATATCGGTTTTATCGATATTGGGTTCTCCCGGTTGACCGCTATCTACCAATCCGTATTTATTAATCGGACCGGCAGGCAAGCCGGCAATAGTTCCCGAAGCAAGCCAACCTGAATTCGGTTTACCATCACCTTCGCCAAAGTCTCCCGTACCGGCAAGACCATCTATTCCAACATCATCAGTAGCCGGATCCCAATTATTATTATTATCTATTCCATCCGCTCTTGCTTCGTCAATTAATTCATCAATAATCCCGTTTCCGTCATTATCAATTCCATCGGCATAACTCATTCCGATATTAATTTTATCTTCATCGATAATTCCGTTTCCGTTATCATCCTTCCCGTTCCCCGGAATTTCTCCTATTAACATCTGGGAAGTAATAACAGGACTACCTATTTCCCCGTCATTATCGTCATCAATTCCGTTATTAGGATTACCGGGACTTTCAAGGAAAGCATATCCGGCATATCCGGTTGGAGTCCAACCACCTTCACCCATTTGATCGTGATCCCAACTAAAAGTAATATCCAGATTTTTATCAAAAGAGGCGTAATCATCATTTGAGTCGAATTGTCCGCCTACTCCGCAATCAACATACATTCCGAATATGGTTTTATTAAGATCGTTCGTCGATTCGTTTGTTATTTCGTAATGCCAAAAGACAAGATCTTCCGCCAAAACATTCGACCATTGAAATCCTCTGACTCCAACGCTGAGTCCCAAGCCGCGACGTGAATGATCTGTTGAATCGGGATAATAGTTATGACCGTCATCAGCGTTATCATCCATAACAAAATAACTTTCCTGATCTGCATTAGTCCTTTTTCCGAAATATCCGTTCCAATATCCGTTCCAAGAATCATCAAGTCCGGGCCATGAAGAAGGCCATGAAATAGGTTTATCACTCATCGCGATATTATCTTGATTAGGGTTCGCATATCCGGGACGCGGTTGAAATCCTCTTTCCACACCGGTCGGAGAGATATCCATGTTTTCTCTGTAACCGGCCTCAACCATTCTGATAGTATCACTCGTTTCATCGGTTACTTCCGCTGCTACAAGAGGAGTAATACCATCCATATAGGAGTGTTTGGAACCTTTTGGCCAAACTCCGGATGGTTCTCTTCCCCACCAGGCAACTTCCCCGAAATTATAAAAAAGAGTTTCCACAAGATTACCGTTATGTGTACCTTCTTTTCTATACTTTCTGTCTCCCCGCTTTTCCGGAGGAACTTTTATTTGAGCGATTGTTGCGCCGGCGATCATTATTAAAAATAAAGATATAAGACAGCTCTTTTTCATCAGTATAACCTCTTAAAAATTTAAATCGTAATTCAAACCCAGGATGATTCTTCTCGGCTCCGAATAAAAAGTCGGATTTATCAGATACTCACTTAAAGAATTAGGTCCTTGTTTTTCCGGAGTATATTGACTAATTAGTGTGGAATTAGCCCTTCCCGTATCACGATAGACATCAATTTCATTACGAATATCTAACAGATTATAAACTTTCACATAAAAGGAGAGTTTTTGATTTGCTATGTGGAAATCTTTGAAAAATTGCAGATCAAGATTGATTTTATCCGGCATTCTCGAACCATTTTCGAAGCTGGATTGTATTGATTGATTTTCAGGAGTATATGGAAACCCACTTTCATACTTCGCAATTATACCAAAATTGAAGTTTTCGGGTAAAGTATAGAATAGAGACATATTTATTGTATGTCTTTGATCCCAATTTACAGGTATTACCTGGATATTCGGTTGTTTCGGAGGATTTCCCTGACCTCTGTTAAAGGCATCGTTGGGATCGGAAGCGTTACTTTCCGATATCTGAAATGTATAATCCAAAGAGACAGAGAGAGGATCCGTTATAGTATTCCTCTTGAAAAGAGAAACAGTAACACCTCGGGATTTTCCGTAATCTCTGTTAGTATATAAAGCGTATCTATCACCACCTACGTAGGTATTCTTTATCTCCGTTCCCAAGAGATTAGATACATCTTTATAAAATCCGATCACTTCCAAGCCTATTCTATCCAAGAACTTGTAGTGAAGTCCGATCTCATATGCAACTGTGGACTCGGCTTTGAGATTCGCGTTTCCCATTAGAGTATATAGTCCCCCGGGACCTACTCTGAAATTAGGATTATAGTAAAGATATTCGTAATCGGGCATTCTGAAGAAATGTCCGTAACTAAAATGTATAGTTCCGTCAGCCGAAATAGGGAAAGCCAATCCAAGTCTAGGAGACCATTGAGTCTGTGCCTTCGAATTTGTCTTTTTCGAATTTACCGGATCACGGTAATCGGTTGGGACTTCTCCTTTGGCGTCGAAATAATCGAATCTGAGACCGGCATTTATAATAACACTTTTATATTCCAGTTTATCCTGAATGTAATAAGCCAGACTTGTAGGAGTATAATTGAAATCTCCTTCGTTTATGAACTGATTAAAACTAAATACAGGGCTTTCTTCCTTATAAAAGGCAGTTGAATTTGTCACATCAATGTTATCGTATCTGAATTCTACACCGGTTTTTATCTCATTATATTGATTAAACTGTGTAAGAAAATCCCCTTTGATAATGTGTGTCTCAGTCCTTCTTTTATTATGACTCATATCGGTTCCACCACTTAAAAAGCTATAATTGGTAAGCTTATTTAGTAGTTCAGGGTTTGCGTAGCGAGAGTCATTTATATTTTCAAATACATAAGTCTTGTTTTCCGATACACCGTAAGAATACTTGAATGTCAAAAAGGAGCTTTGCGATAATACATAGGTCAAATTGAATATATTATTATAGGATGTCTTGTAATTTGTGGGAATTCCGTCCGGATTGTACTTAAAATTGTGATTGTAATACCGACTTTCGCTTTTATCGAAAAGAAGAAAATCATAGATCTTTATTTTTTCCGACAAATCGACATTAACTTTTGCTTGTGCGTTATAGAACTCGCTATTATTCATCGCGACAACTTTATTATCGCCGGACTCATCTATATAAAATCCGTCTCCCTGCATGTAAGAGCTATCACTCATATTGAAACGACGTTTGCCGTAGAGATATCCGTCATTTTCATATCTTCTAAGAGCCAGACTGTATCTGATTTTTTTATCAAAAAGGGATAAAGGACCGCTCAAACTGGCTTTAATATCATTTATGGCAAATGGATTTACATCTTTGATATTATAAAAAGTCTTCGAATCGCCGCTTAGATAATCTCCAGCCGAAAGATTGATATTCGCCTCGAATTTATCACTTCCCTGTTTTGTAATAACGTCTACAATGCCGGACATAGCCTGCCCATATTCGGCATTAAAAACGCCGCTAATTACCTTAACTTCCTGCATAAACTGCACATCAACTTCGGCAGAACGGGCGCCGGAATAATTATCCTTTACGGATATCCCGTCTATCATATAGCCGACTTCGGAAGCGCGTCCTCCGCGGATATGAATATTACCCCCTGCATCTGTCACCACTCCAGCTTTTTGCTTAATGACATCATTCAGATTTTCAACGGGAAGCTTTTTGATTTCCTCGGCACTCACAGAGAGCTCACTTGAAGTAAGATCTCGTTTTACAATTTCTCTCTTTGCGGTAACGATTACTTCCCCCTCGAGCTTAGTACTTTCCTCTTCCATCTCAAGATCAATTACCGTGGTTTTACCGGAAGAAACATGGATATTGTTTACAACCATTTTTCTGTATCCAACCATAGATACAACAATCGAATATTTCCCGGGATGAATATTGAGAATAGCGTAATATCCGTCGATATTTGTCGCGGCTCCGGTACTTATAGATTCGATGTATACATTCACTCCGATTAGGGGTTCAGTTGTATTCTTATCCTTGATTATTCCTGCTATTTTTCCGGTTTGTTGCGCATTAACAAAGAGCGGAAAGAATATAACAAGGGCAATGGTCCAAACAATTTTCTTATAGTTCATACCTAAAATCCAAATCACTTTTAAGATAAATGATTCGGCGAAACCCGAAGGTTTCGCCAAATTATTTTATTTGATTAGCATCATTTTCTTTGTTTGAGTAAAGCTACCAGCTTGGAGAGTATAGAAGTATAATCCGCTGGACAACTTGGAAGCGTTGAAATTGATAGTATGCTTTCCGGCATCCTGAGTAGCATTGATTATTGAAGCTACTTCACGACCGATAACATCATATACTTTCAAGACAACATTCGATTTAACAGGAATAGAATAACTGATTTTTGTAGTTGGATTAAAAGGATTTGGATAGTTTTGATCCAAAGCGAAATTCTTTACAACCCCTAATTCATCCTCTTCAACAGGGACCGGAGTTGAATTGGATAGAACTACCCCACGATACATATGGTATTTTTCGAATGTAGGATCACACCATTGAGCGCCCCACCAATTTGGCGCATAATCTCCGGTATCTGCGGCAAAAACATCATCCGAAGAATAATCAAGATCCCAAATTACAGCGCTTAACATTACTGTATCACCTACACTGTATCCGAACATATCCGTATGAACAACAACTTCCAAAGAGTAACCGTTATCCGGACCATTCGATTCGGAATGAGATACTGTTCCCTGTGGAAGATAAGAAGCTCCTTCGGCTGCTCCGGTAGGAACATTACCGTTAGTCTCAAAAACCGCGACTGCTCCTTGTGTATTTTCGAAGAACATATTCTTTATTTCCATTCTGGAACCTGCGTCCGGAACTTCTCCCTTATTAGTCATCCAGAGAAATAGTCCGTCAGCTTCCCAACCCGGAGCCCATTTACAAACTGATTTGTCATCCGATTCAACTCCGATATACAGATCAGTTCCTTTATGCATAAATTTGACTGTCGCTACACTTTGGTCTGTGTAAGCAGCGCCTTCTTTATTCCATTGCATATAAAAACCATGAGTTGTACCGGTAGCTCCTTTACCTATTGTAACTGATTCGGCACCTGCCCAAAATTCTTCGGATAACTGTCCGTCCAATTGAATAGCAGCATCTGTTTTGTAAGCGGTTTTATTCAAAGGATCGGCTAATTTAAGAGTTCTGAAAGCATCACCCCATTCGCTTCCCCAATAGCTCTTATAATACGACCCAATTGCACCAAATGGATCCATATTTTCGATATATCCGTCAGGATCGAATATGGCAAACATTACTTCTAGTTCACTATATTCATCGGTAAAACCTAATTGATCTAGATGTATTACCATTTCAGCGGTATATCCGGAATCAGCTGCAGTTGTATCGTTAACTATAGTAGCGCTATGTTTCCAAGCCGCACCTTCTCCCGAACCGGCCGGAGCATTTGTTTCGAAAACTATGTCAGGATTTGTTCCGCCAGCATTAAAATAGAACTTATATTCTTTGGGAATACCGTTTGCGTCTTTTATTTTCATGAAAAGACCATCCCCTTCCCAACTTGTTCCGAATTTTCCTACTGACTGGTCATTAGATTGAAGAGAAATATAGAGATCGAGACCTCTGTGAAGACATTTTACTATAGTAAGAGTCGTGTCAGTGTAATTACCGGTAACATAAACTTCTCCGGTTTGAGTATAACTAACATCTCCGGGTAACACATTAGCGCCAAAGACCAAATAATCATATCTTTTTTGCCAATCTGTTTCATCCAGAACTCCATCAAGCACAATTGGTTTTTCAGCGCTCACAACCTGAAGAGACATAGGGTCTTCATGATTTTGAGCTAATAAACTCATCGATGAAATGAGTACCATAAAGGTTAGAAAAGATAAATAGTTCAGAAGCTTCATACTGCCTCCATTAGTGATTATTGATGTTATTTCTTTATTACCGAATTTCCCACTATTATTCCGGTTGATATTTTATGATGTCTGGCCTTCAGAGAAGAATCTTTTATTCTCTCCAATAGTATTTTCGCCGCTGTTTTACCAACTTCCTGTATCGGAACATGAACCGTTGTTAATCGTGGTGTGAGGAAGTCAGATAAGAATATATGATCGAAGCCGACAATTCCGATTTCTTCCGGAATTTTGACTCCCATCGCTCTTGCGGCACGGAAACAACCTCCGGCCATCATATCATTCGCGCAAAAAATCACTTCGGGTCTGTCAATAAGACTTAAAAGCCTGCTACAAGCCAGTTCTCCGCCTTGAATCGTAAAATCACCATCAATAATCCAATCTTTTCTAACCTTAATATCATTATCATTCAGTGCGGCTAAGTATCCGGCGGTTCTTTGCGCTGCGTCATTGTTCTTTGTAGGACCTTTTATCAATCCTATTTTATCATGCTTCAATTGTTGGATAAGATACTGTACTATAGAATAAGCACCTTGATAGTTATCAATTCCTACAGTATCATATTCTTCGAAATTATCGTCATCAACAAGAACAACAACAGGTATTTTGCATTTTGAAAGAATATCTTTTATTTGGCGGTTAATCGAAGGAATCACAAGCACAACTCCGTCAACCATGCTTTTCCCCATAAATCCCATAATTGATTCGACAATATTTCTCTCACTGTGAGAACTTGCAACAATTACGTGATAGCCTTGAGTAAAAGCTATTTCATCTATACCTTTTATAACCTGGGTAAAGAATTCGCCTTGTATTTCGGGTAGAACAAGGCCTATGGTTTTGGTAGTTTGTGTAACGAGATTTCGGGCAGCAACATTCGGTTGATAATTTAATTCTTCCGCAATACTAAGAATCAGTTCCTTTGTATCAGAGCGAACAAGATTGTTATCATCATTCAATGCTCTTGAGACAGTTGCAATGGAAACACCTGCTTTTTCGGCAATATCACGAATAGTTGCTTTCAACTTACCTCCAAAATGTAAACGTTTTCATTGTTAAGTTAAATCAAAGAATGCTACTTGTCAAGCAAAATCGAAAACTTATATATATTTTTATGCATTTCGGCAAATGTAACAATCCACATTGTTACATTTTGTTACAGAGGAGAGATAAATAGAGAAAATTCTATTATTTCAGGCGGGTAATTCTTATTAACGAGAAATCATCGGTAAATTTCCTTTCATTACTGATGTCAAATATCTGCTCAAGCGATATAGAAGTATTGATATTTTCATAAAAAATCTCAATTAAGTTTCGACTAAATTTCCCGCTTTCTTCAAAAAACTCAAGAAGTCCGTCCGAATAGAGCACCAGAGACTCATTTGGTAAAATTGTAATTTCTCGCTCATCGAATTCGGCATTTTCGAATATACCGACGGGAAAATTTTCTATCTCTAACTTTTCTACTTCTCCGTTATTCTTGAAAAAAAGAGGAAATGGTTGGGATGCTGAGCATATTTTCACCTTATAACTAGTAATATCAATAATGCCATAAACCAATGTATAGTAGTGCATGCTGAGAGCCTTTTCCAAAAATTTGTTATTAAGCTCCCACAAAACATCCGCCGGTGATTTAGGTAAAGGAACCTCTTTAGTAAGATCAAAAAGAATATTATTTTTTTGATTATCTCTCCATGGAATCAAATCATTGTATAAACCAACCGAAAGAATCGCAGAAGCAGCTCCGTGGCCTACAACATCAACAAGATAGAATCCTATATGATCATCATCCATTAAAAAATAATTAAAGATGTACCCCGAAAGAAACTTAGATGGATAAAATATAGCCTCAAAAGAGAGCTCCCCGATATTCCATATTCTATCCGGTAGCAGAGATTGCTGTAGTTCGGAAGCGGCTTTCAAATCTTTTTCCATCTGTCTTGAGTAGTCGGACAAAGTATTGTTTTTCTTTTTCATCTCATTGTGCAAAGCAATAATCCTTTCGCCGGCTCTTATTCTTACTTTTAACTCTTGGGAATTAAATGGCTTTTGAAGAAAATCATCCGCTCCGGCTTCCATTCCTGTGATCAAATCGTTTTTATCATTTTTTGAGGTAAGAAGGATGAAGTAGATATATTTTTCGGTCTCTTTTTTCCGTATCTCTCTGCAAAATTCAATTCCATCCATTGCAGGCATCAACCAATCACTTAATACAATATCGATCTCCTCTGAGTCAATAATTTTCATCGCTTCGAGCCCATCGGATGCTTGAAACACTTCATAATTAAAACTCTTTATAAGACTTTTTAGCAGAATTCTGGTTTCAGGCAAATCATCTACAATTAATATCTTCATAAGTTTCCTCGCTAGAATGATAAGGAATATGAAATGGAAATACTTCCATCTTTAAAACGACCGGTTCCTCTAGATGGTTCATTCCACATAAAACGATTGCCACTATAGTTATTGTATTGAATCGATATAGTCCCCGGATGCCAATCGAAATATCCGAAACCATAGGTGAAATCTGGATTCCATGGTTGTTTTGAAGAGGGATCAGGATAATAAAAAAGAGTAAAATTGCAGTAAAAGTAACCGTAGACTGAATAACGTGTTGAAAAGCTTAAAACCTTTTTCCATGATTTAGTGGATAATGATTTCAAATCGGTGTATTTGGGAGTAATACTAATCCCAATATTATGACTTAGACTCCCCTCCTTGTATCCGACAAACAAATTCTCAAGAAACACAGGAGAAGGAAATTTCCATCCCAGCGAGATAGAACCTTCCTCAAACTTAGTCATTTTTTCTTTGCCCTTCGGTGAAAATTTATTACCTCCGTAATTAGCGTAAATCAGACTAAATGTATATGGATGCCAATCATTAAACCCAAATACATAAGTAAAATCGGGATCCCAAGGCGCTTGCAGGTTTTCATTAAAGTATTTGTAAAAGGAAATTGACGCAAACCAATAACCTACTATCCTATAATTTAGAGATGTAACAAAAGTTAGATTCAAATTTCGCTCTCCCTGTGTACCTAACCCAGAATTCAGCATTGGTTTCCTTTCTTTCAGCGGAATTCCAATCTTAAAAGCAATACTTAAACCATCCGATAAATTATCTAACTCGGAATCATACTTTTTCAAAAAAAAATCTTCGAAAGGGAAATCGAAGGAACTCATTATTCCATCTATGACAGGAGAGGTTTTCTTTTTCCGTCTTATACGAAGCTCACTTTCTTCTGCTTTAATTATCCTGCTTTCCCTCTTAGAAACCGATGATTCTTTTTTTTTCAAATATATGACAGGTTTCTCGGTTCGAACTCTTTGTTTCCCTTTACCGGAATATTTACTAAAAAAATTAAATAGGAAATCATTGGCAACAAGTTCTTTATTCGCAGTACCAAGTTGATCTAGCATTATTTCTCTTCCACCGGGCCATGTATGCCCGTTACCCAAACAAATTACATCTATAACTTCTGTCCTTTCTTTAGCATTAATAAAAGAATAAGCTTTTACAGTTTTCTTATCTAAAAGTGACACTTTTGCAAAAGCTTGATTTCTTTTTTTATAATGATTAACAGTTTCATCATGAGAAGAGAAACCAAAGATTCCACCTCCGGCAAAGGGAACCATTTTATCTTTAGTACCATGAACAATTGCTATTGGGATTTTCGTGGCTACGTCACATCTCTCTTCATTAAAGGTATGAGCAACAATAGCAGCAGCAGTAAACAAGTATGGGAAAGTACAAAGAAGCTTATTTATAAGTTGCGCTCCTGCGGAAAATCCCATTGAATAAACTTTTGCCGTATCAATCGGATAAGAAACCTCCAAATGTTCCAAGACCTTAACTGAAAAGAGTACATCATCAGCTTTTGATTTTCCGGCTGATGGTCCTTTACCTGCATTCCATGTCTTTTTTACTGCATTTGGAAAAGCGAGAATATAACCGTATTTCTCTGCAAACTTATCGGTCTTTAATAACCATCGTGTTCCGTTAGCGTCACTATTAAAACCATGAAAAATTAGTACAACAGGAACCTTTTGATTTTTAGGCAAAGAAGAGGGAATGTATACATAATAATTTCTTTCCATTCCATCAACATACACTATTTCTTTTTTATACATTCCCTGCGAAAAAGTAATTGAAGTGATAAAAATGAAAATACTCATTACGATAATATTTCCTCTCAAGCTCCCCATTTTTATCTTGGAACAATATTATATAAAAATCTGATTTTCACCATAAACCATAATAAGAGTAGAGCAAATGTATGCCCCACGGTATTAAGCCACATATTTCCGATATTCATTATTGGTACATTAGAAAAAATATAGAGCAAATAGATATGCATTATAAAAACATACAAGGAAGCTTGACCTAGTGGAATAAAAAACCATCCGAAATACATATTTACAATTTTCCAAAATTTCGTCAGAAGATAATATCCGAAAATCAGGGCGGCTGCGTAATTCACCAATCTTAAAATTCCAAGAGTATTTTTCCTACAATACTTCTCATAAATTTCAGTAAATATTTCCTGGGGAATAATTGAAATCTTCGCATATGACGGCATTTCAGGATTAGGGTTATTTTGAGTAAAAAACATAAATACAAAAAACGTTACTCCTGATATGAGAAGAATCGGTTTTCTATAATAACTCTCCATGATCTCAGCAAGCTTTTTCCTATGAAAGCCAGCTGCCATTCCATGAAAAAAAATCAATTGCCATGTCAATAACGGAAAAGCATACTCAAATTGCGCCCCAGTTAGATTTACCGGATCTGCCCAATTGGATATATACAGAATCCAAGAAATCCCTAAAACAACCATTGTTCGTTTCTTATGCATCATCCACAATGCAAGTGGGGAAAGACAGAGTAAAATAACATAAAGACCAAGAATTTGTAGTTGATGCGGTCCACTTCTTAACAAAAGCACACTTGCAAGTTTTGTTTGAATGTTCGCGTCTACTGTCGGATATAAAGCATAGACTTCTTTTGTAATATTATTTGTCCATGTCATCAGTTCACTTGCATTCCAAACCGGCAAAAAAGCCAATATTACAATACTGACAATAACAACGATATTTACTCTATAAAGCATCAACCCTCGATTTACTAATTTTCGAACTGATGCATGAAACCCCTCTTTTATTAGTAGCTTTCCATAAACCATTCCGACAACTAGTCCCGAAAGAATTACAAATCCTTCTCCGCCTGATATTATTCCTATTCTTTCCCAAGCAATAAAATTGTATAAAGAGAAAACCTCGAAATGAACAACAACAAGAACGAACATTACAATTCCCCGAAAAAAATCTATCCGCAGATCTCTTCTTCCCAATTCATCATACTCATATTCATTATTCACTATCTTGTTCCAGATTGAGTATTTATTCTTCATAGTAACCCCCTTCAAAAGGAATTGATCTCAGTTACGTTGCAAAAAAGCTTCTTTGTTACGAGACAAATATAAAAGTGCCTCTAATACGACAGCATTAGTATTAAGATTTAGTGATTTATTGATTTGGCCGTTTTCGTATTGCCCGGCATAAAATCCATTAATTCTACTAACTAATTTTTGAGCTTTTTCGATTATCAAATCGGAATAATCATCACCATAAATTACGTACCAAGAATAGGCTGCTTTCACACTAAAAGTTTTCAGATTATCCACATTTTTTCCACTAATTGTTGCACAAACCCATGGACTATCGTTAAATAGTATAGAATTGTAGGCAAACCAAGGTTTCTTGTCCAACGCATCCTCTGTAATAGCTGTTAATATCTTAGTTCTTTTGTATCTCTCTTTTTGAAGCTGATAAACTTTACTAGTAGTCTCCTCAAAAACAGAATCAATAAACCCTAATTCCATTTTTGCCAAGTAAAATGGCTCACTTGTAAGAAAAGAAAGATTTCTAACATCATGTTGGACATCAATTCCATATAAAGAAAAAGAATTATTATTGGAATAATCCAGAGCTTCAGACAAATTCACCCCCCAAAGAGAAAATCCCATAGCAGAATACTGTTCATATCCGAAACGTCCCTCTTGCCAATGATATTCTCTTCTCCTTCCTTTATAGGTTCCAAACATTTCATTATTATGAGCAAGTCTGCGGAAATCCCATTTAGTAATTATTTTCTCTATTTTCTCAGAAAAGCGTGGCGAAGCTGTTGATATAATCTTAAACCAAACAAGAAGTCGTCCGATATCAATTGCTGACCATCCTGCTCCAACTTTTGCTCCTTTTACACCCCCCATTTTCAAATTCTTTATATCGTATTCTCTGTTGGGTAATTCTTTATTATATAAAGGAAGGTTTTCAATTGAGTTAAATGCTTGCTCGGTTTTTGAGAAATACTCTGTTGAATCAATAATTCCCAATTTAAATGCAGAATAATATCCAGCCAAGTTTCCCGCAATATCCCACATTGTAGAGTAGTGATATCTATTCACAGAATTTACAAGTCCGGTTTCTTTATTAAAGTTTACTTTGAAATAGTCCCAGGCCTTTTCTGCCCATTGAGTTATTAATAATTCATTAATTAGGTATCCTGAGGTTCGCAAACGGGAATTTTCTTGTTGAGGAATTACAAATACTTCCCCTATGTCCATATTCTCTTTCAAACTTTCGTTCTCATCAAGTTCAAAATAAGTCAATGAAGAAATCACCCCAACTGTATCTTCTTGATCTTCACTAATATTATATGAATTATCAACATCGATTGTCGGATTCACTCCTCTTATAATTAAGTAGTCCTCATCTTTTGATTGAATAAAATCGGAGGACTCCTCTTCACCAGAATAATCAGGAACTTCCTCCGAAGAGAACTCGGAATTATTAGCTATTATCCCCGGACGTGGTCCTTCATATTCCAGAAGATTAAGTTCATTAATAAGTTCCAAAAGAAAAATATCCTCTTCTTCGGATATTGCATAAGCATCAAAATTCGGAATAGTATGATTTAATCTATTATGTATCTCAGTTTCCTTTTCTTCTAATTTATTTCTTTCTAATCTCCAAGTTGTATTGCTTTGAAGAAACAATTGAATTGTCCGGCTCCATGAAAAGTAAGCGTTAGGGCTATTAATTTTCTCATAAGTAATTGTCGCAAAAAGATAATTAAATGCTGCTTCCGATAAAGAATAATCATCCCAACTTTCGGAAAGAAGTTTACTTGCGTCATCTGACCATTTTTCAGCTGCAGCGAGATAGTTACCCAAACGAAAGAGCTCAAAACCGTTCCGACTTATTTTCGTCTGAGCAATCATCAGTGACCCTGTCAGACAAACACATACAATGATTACTAATCTTTTCATTATCTTTCTCCGGGAATCGGAAAACATTTTTTTGTTGCTTGAAATTCATTTCTCAAAATAGCTTCATAATAGGAATCATCATTAGCAGGGGTATAAATGATTCCCCTTGATTTAAACAGCAAAGCTTCCAGAACCATTGAATTTGTAGCACATGTAAATATTGTATTATACCCCCCATCCCTTTCATATCTTCCCTCATACCATCCGTTTTTTTTGTCATATAGATGTTTAATTGAGTTTATTAATAACTCCGTGTAATCGGTTTTCCACAAAGCCCACATTCCAAAGACAGCTTTAACAGATACTTGAGAAAAACGAGGATACAGTTTTCCGTTTTGCGATATTGTATTCCATAAATATCCGTTTGCATAAATAGCATCAAATATTTTATAGGGAGCTTGTTTGATTCTTACTTTGCTTTTTGCGGTTAATATTTTTTCCTTTTCATATCTTTTTTCCTGACCAAGATATATTCTATTTGCAAATTCACTCATATTTGTGTGTGTCGTAACAAAATCCATTCTTATACAACTTCCCAGAGAATCCCAACCGAATTCCATTCCGTCAATTAAATATGGTAGAGATTCGGTAATATTTACCATTGAATCACGTCTGAGGTCTCTGGCATCAAATGGAATTTTCACCCCATACGTTTCTATAGTTTCATATGGCTCTGCTCTACTTGCTTTGGAAGTTTCGAATCCCCATGCCTGAAATCCTCTTGCCGAATATTCTTCAAATCCTAATTCTCCTTCTCTTGTGAGCCTTAATTTACCATTTTCAACAGATCCTCTGAATAGTTCTCCTTCATCATTAATAACATCACAAAAGTTCCATCTCATAACTGCCTTATCGATATATTCCCTAAAAACAGGATACTCTTCACGAATTATTTTTAGCCAAATTAGAATTCTTCCGATATCTAAAGCTGACCACCCTATTTCTCCCGATTTATTACTGTAGTTAACTTTTACTCCGGTTTTTGTATTGTATAGTTTATTTGGAAGAATCCCTTTCGCTAGAGACATTCGTCCTAAAAAAGAAAGGAATGAACTTAATCTGGAATCGAATTTTTTGTTATCAATTATTCCTAGTTGGTGTGCTGAGTAAAGAGCGGCCAAATAATCTCCGGAATCCCACATATCGGCGACGGGAAAATTATGTATTGAGTTTGCCAGACCAGTCCCATAATTATGATTATTTTCAAAATACCTCCATGCTATTATTCCCCAATTATATTCTTCTTCGGTAAGTTCTCCTCTTCTTCCAAACTCAAAGAGACTACCCATTTCGGAAAAACCAGATGAAACTCCTCTAATAAGAACACCACATGATGAAGAAAAAAAGAGAAGCAATAATGCAATATTTCTAAATATTTTACCCAGCATCCTATTTCTCTGAAAAATAGAGATCCCATAAAGATATTTGTCTTTCCTTTATACAATTTGCGTTAAAAAATTCATCATCGATTTTCTTATCCCACATACTTCTTCGACCACTAAATGATAGAATTTTGCCGAATTTCTTAAACATAAGACACTCCAGAATAATGCCATTGTTATTTGCTGTAAATGTCTTAATTAGTCCTTTCCCGTTTTCATATATCCCTTCATAAAAACCTTTTCTCGGATCATATTGATCAGCAACATAATCAAACAGAAGATCAGTATACTTTGTATTCCACACTGCCCACATTCCTATTGCTCCCTTCAGAGCTACAGCTGAAAATTGGGGAACATACTCTCCTTTTTCTGTAATTGTGTTCCATGCATATCCATCGGAAAAGATCGTATCATAAACAAAGTAAGGCTTTTTATCCAATTGATGTTCAGTTCGGGCTGTAATAATGCCAGTTTCAGCATATCGTCGTTCTTGAGCTTTATAAATTCTCTGCGAAAGCTCTGCCACTTGTTGATCTGTAAACTCAGAACAATTTGAGCAACTATCATTAACAGTATCCCATCCTAATTCAATTGCGTCTAAAACCGAGCTTTCCGCAACAACATAATTATGAGCTCCAAGGACTCTCGGATCTCTCGTGTCATATCCTACTTCAACTCCGAATATTGTTATGTAATTAAATGGGGCGCTTTTCGAGGCTTTTTTTGTATTAAATCCCCATAGCTCAAATCCTTTTGCAGCATATTCCTCATATCCCAAACGTCCCTCCTGAAGATATACAACTTCCCCACTTTTTTTTACCGCTGCACCGAACATCGTACCCTTTTCATCAATAACATTGCAAAATTTCCATCTTAGAATAAACTTATCAATGGAATTAGAATATTGCGGATATTTCTCTTTAATAATTTTGAGCCAGATGAGTAGTCTTCCTAGATCCAAAGCGGAATATCCAATTTCTCCCGGCTTATTCACATAATTTACCATTTGAGCTGTCTTTGTATTATATGCTTTATTTGGCAATTCTTCTTTGAAGAAGGAAATAGAATTGAAAGTACTTACCAATTTTGTAATTCTTTTGTCAAATTCACTCTTTTCTATTATTCCAAGCTCATAAGCCGATACCAGTCCCCCAATGTATGAAGCTAAATCCCACATTGTTACAGATGGATAATTATGAGTTGAATTTACAAGACCGGTTTCCTCCTGATAATTATTCTGAAAATATTTCCAAGCAATTCGGGCCATTGTCATTTCCTTTTCCGTCAAAGATCCATTTCTCGGCCCTTTATAACTTGGCAAATATTTTTTATGTAGAACAGGATACTGCCCTTTTAATGAGACAGAAAATAGAAGAATTATTATGGAGACTAAAACTGATATTTCTAATTTTTTTTTCATATTTTACTCGCAGGTTCTTTATGTTGGAGAAACATTAGGTCTTAATTCGCTTTTTTTTATTGATTCTAATTCTGTTTCCGCTCTTTCATAGTTAAAGAAAGCTGCTCGAATCATTTTCCACATTGCCAAAGCATTAAGAAGAGCCCAATATACATTAGCCATAAATCCGCCAATATTATCTGCATATCCCAACAGAATTCTTCCTATCGAAAACAGTATGCCTGCTATGGTAAGAACCATTACCAAAAACTGAGGTATTACAATTCGAAAATGAGTTCCACCTTGAATATCCTTAGGAGTTGTAGGAAACTTAATTTTTTCCCCCTTTAAAACAGTCCAAATTGCTCTTAGGTTAACAGGGAAAAATGAAAGATATCCGGCTCTTCCACTCCAAGTCGGAATACCGTAAGTTCCAACTCTAAAAGCAATTTCGCTCATCAGATAGAAAGGAATAAAATGATAAAAGAATTCAGCGGAATAAGCACTAACAGGAGGAATTTCCGTAAAAAAGTAAATAATCGGAGCCAAAATAAAAACTACATTCCATAGTGCTCCGAAGTATGAGTAGAAAGTTGCGGAATACATTAATTTTTGCTTTACCGTCATTTTCGAATTAACAAGAGGATTATCATGTATACAAATATCAAGTGTTCCACCCGCATATTTGAATCTTTGTATTGTCCAACTTAATAGATCCTGAGGAGAAAGCATTTTTGATTCTACATAAGGATGATAAACAGACTTCCATTCTCTTGCATCATCTCCATGAAGCACTATTGAAGTATAAAAATCCTCGGATACATGAAATTTGTATGGAGTAAACTCGGTCTCGTAAATCATCTGCTTTTTTATTTCTTCTGTTAAGTCCCTTTTCAGAGACAAATCATCAATATCGGAAGTAACTATTTTTGCGATATTATTAATCTGGGTAGAAAAATTCTTCAAGGCTGCTTCCATAACCGCCTCACGTCTGTGTATTGAGCCTGCTCCACAACAAAACGCTGCATTAGCCCAATTCCTTCTCCTTTGAATTATATCATAAAATTGAATAGGATCATTCGAAAGAGGATCTTTACCAATTTTTATTTCTCCGAATAATTTTTCTATCCCATTTCCAATATGATATCCAACAATTCCGAACATTTTTTTTAGTTTGAATCTCAGATTAAGTCCCTCATGGATATCAAAAAACCATTGTGGAGTCTGAACCCAGGCAACTTGAGGATCCTTAAAATAACCAAGAGTATTTTTAAGAATGGAAGGAAAGGGTCGTGTATCAGCGTCACATATTACAATAAAATCGCCAGCAGTTTGTTCCATAGCATTTCGCATATTTCCGGCTTTAAAACCTATATTGTTATCACGAGTAATATAATTTACTCCTTCTTCGACTGCTACTCGCTTCATGGAATCTCTTTTTCCATCATCAAGAATATGAATTAGTATTTTTATTGAGTGAGGATATTCGATTTTTTTTGCATCTATTATACTAAGCCTTACTAACTCAGGCTCTTCATCATAAGTGGGGAAAAATACATCGACACTAATGGGTCTGTCTTCGTAATTATTGTTTGGCCCGACACATTCCGTAATTTTATACGGAGGAGATTTTGCTGGAATATCTTCTATCTTCCATAAATTAAATGCATATAGAATAAGACCGACATATGCCGCAGACTCGGCAATAACCAGAGGGATTGAAAACCATAAGGCCTCCAGATTAAGGGAATAATTCCAACGCCACCAAATATACCAAGCTCCTAAAATAAGACAAATTGATACTAAGAATTGCCAAACTAATTCTCTTGTTCTATTATATTCGCTCGGCAGAGGAGGCTTTCTACTTTCATATTTTGAAAAATAGAATTCCATATATCCATCCAGCCTAGTAATTATCGATTAAGAGAAGCAATTGCATTTTCAACATTTTTATATATCTTAAAAACTCTGTTCATTCTGGTAAGTTCAAATAACGGAATTACGGAATCTTTTAAGGAGCATATAGAAATATCTCCTCTTCCTTTGAGAGCTTTCATACCACTTACGACAGCAGCTAACCCACTACTATCAATAAAATCAACGTTCCCAAGATCTAGAATAATATTTTGATTCCCTTCTTCAATCAGAGTAACCAAATCCGCTTTAAACTCAAGGGCATTATCTGCGTTTAGCTTTGTTTCGGCAATTCCAATTACCGTTAAAGATCCGACCATGTTTCTTTCCAATTTCATCATGTCTCCTACCGCTATTATTTGGTTTATATAATACTTATTCGAGGAACCAAGAAAGAGAATCAGAAGGCTCCCTCATAAATCTGTTATTACATTATTCATTAACAGTGCCTAACGGTTGATGATATTGCTTCAATAAATCATTTACTTCTTTAACCGGATTAAAAGTTTCTAAGGGAACTTCAACAAAAACGGTATTCCAAAATGCCATACTTCCGTTCCATAGCCCAGGTAATTCCAAAGCTTTTAATTCTTTCCCATCTTTTGATTTAATGGAAATAAACCCTGTCTTATTATTTCTATATTGGAGCAAATCAAATGCTTCTCCTTTATAGTTCCTAAGTCCACAGACTAGATCAACAGGATTAAAGTGAGTCGAAGACTCGAATATTTTTAGTTGTTCATTATCTTCCAGATCTATCTGAGACTGTTCGACAATTTGCAGTGACTTTTCCCCGTTTTCATCTTCAACCCAAAAAGGTCCACCTCCAGGCGCACCCGTATTCTTTACCATTCCGCAAACCCTTATTGGCCTATTTAGTAGATCAAATATTCTATTCTTCTTCTCTTTAATAGATAGTTTTTTAACACCATCTCCCAAATATCCGTTAAGCTCTTCTTTATAAAACGCAAAGCTTTTATCAATTAGAGCTATATCATCACTTATTTCAAGCCTTCGAAGCAGATCAAAGCACTCGTCTTGTAATTTTCCTAATAATCCTCCTATTATCATCTTACTTCTTACAGTTGTTTCCATATGATCTTCGTGAACAACATTATCGATGTTTTTAATAAAAACAATATCCCCTTCCAAATCATTCAAATTCTCCAGCAAAGCTCCATGCCCGGCAGGCCTAAATAGGGGAAGATTATCCAAATTATAAAAAGGCTCACCGGATAACTCTAATGCAAGTGTATCTGTGGTCTCCTTCTGAAACGAATAAGATATTTCGATATCGTAATTACGCTTTTGGAATTTGCAATGTAGATTATTTGAGATTTCGAGAAATTCTTCCTCAAAATTTATTGGAATCGTAAAATGAATTTTTCCAAAACCATTTTTCGTGCAAATGTATTTAATATTTTCAATCAAATGCTCTTCAAAAGGATTTCTAGATTCTGTAGTATAGGCATGAAAACATACCGCTCCCTTTGGTTTTTTAGAATAATCCAGACCGGGTCTATATAAAATAATATCCAATAAATGTTTAATATCACTTGTACTTAAAATACTTTCAAGCTCTCCTCCAAACTTTTCATAAAGATTCGCATTAAAAGCATACTTCGTAAAATTGTTGAAAAGCTCTTTCACAGCTAAAGCTTCTGAAGAGGAATCTTTATCAAAATCGATTAATGAATAATCTGACAGCTCAAATTTTCTCCGAATTTCTATCATTTTTTTAAACATGCGAGTTGCTGCTCCGGAAGCAGGGACAAACTGACTAACTCTCCCTTTCTCTCTAATTACATTATAGCCGGAAATGAAATCCGAAATATTCTCATTTTCTGTTTTTCGGATCCCGTCATCAATAATAGCCGGCCTGTCTAATTTGATCATCGGTAAACCTTTTCGAAGAATCTTCATTTGATTTAGCAATTCTTCCTCAGGTATTTGCTTGGCAATCAAATAGTTCAGAGTTCTCTCTAAATTTTCTAATTCTTTATTCATATTAGTCATCCGGCAAATTAGTCAATTCACTTTTAACTTCTTTTAATACTGTTTCTATATTATCATTTAACAGCTCGATGGTTACAAATAGTTCATTAATCCCCATATCATCAATTTTCCATTTCTCTATTTTTACTAATAATTCACTAAGTTCTCCTACTCCGACATAAGCCATGGTTGGTTTCATCTTATGAGCTATTCTTTTTAGTTCTTTGTAATTTCCTTCTTTTGCTAAGTTATTAATCTGCATGATGTAATTAGGAGTATTTTTTAAAAATTCCGCCAATACTTCTTTCATTACTATTTTATTTCCATTTGCTACTTCATTTAGGTAAGATAAGCTGATTTGCAGAGGTAGTTTTTTCTTAGTTGCGGACTCATTAATATCGTTATTCACTTCTCTAGTTCTAAGAATTTGACGAATTTTATCATTTAGATCTTCCGGTTTTACAGGTTTACTAATGTAATCAGTCATACCGGCTTTTAATACTTTTTCTTTTGATTCTAACAAGGCAGAGGCTGTCAGTGCAATTATTGGAATTGATTTTTTCGGTTCCACAAATTCAGCACGTATTATTTTTGATGTCTCATAGCCATCCAAAATAGGCATTTGCAAATCCATTAAAATAAGATCAAAATCCTCTTCTCTTAGCAAATCCAAAGCTTCGCTACCATTATTAGCGATTACATAATTAGTATTCCATAAATCTAATATACTAGACACAACCAGTTGATTAATTTTATTATCCTCTGCAACAAGAATTTTAAACTCCTCCATGGAATATTCTAAACTCTCACTCTGTCCTTTTCGTAGTGATCCTTTTCCAATTTTCGATTGATCTGTTTTTTCAAACGGAAGAGTAACCGAAAAGGTTGTTCCTTCGTTCAATTTGCTCTGTACTTTTATATCACCGCCTTGAAGTTCTACAAGCCTTTTAACTATAGCTAATCCTAATCCTGTTCCTTTATTGGAAATATTGTTTTCCCTCTCTATTTGTTCGAAGCTATCGAATATTTTATTGAGATTACCTTCACTTATGCCCACTCCGGTATCATCGACAACAAATTTTATAAAAATCTTATGAGCTGTTTCCTTACTTGAAAAGCAGCTCAGTTTTACCAAACCTTCATTCGTAAACTTCACAGCATTCGAAACAATATTCAACAAAATCTGAGTCAATCGAACCTTATCACCAATAATAACTTCAGGAAGATCTTCCTCGATATTCAATCTTGTCTTAATATTTTTTTCTTCGGAAATATATTTTACTGCTTCGATTACATATCCCGATACTTCTCTTAGCGAAAAAGTATCTTTTTCGAATTTAATTTTTCCAGCTTCTATTTTGGAAAAATCCAATACATCATTAATTATTACCAGTAGATTATCCGCAGAAGCCTTAATGATATTAAGAAATTTTTTTTGTTCATCCGAAGGTGCTTTTCTTAATAAGAGATTTGTAAGCCCCACAACAGCATTCATTGGAGTTCTTATTTCGTGACTCATATGAGCAAGAAATTGTTCTTTTGCTTTTGTAGAATGTTCTGCTACTTTTTTCGCTTCTATAAGTTCTTCAACAACTTTCTTCCTTTCGGTTATATCGGAAATCGCGGCTGTAAAAAAACGCTTGTTTTCTATATTTGTTTCCTGAATTTTCACCTCGATGGGAATTATTTCTCCATCCTTTCTTACCCCATTTAATTCCAGTTTCTTTCCGATAACATTCTGTACACCGGTTCGCAAATATTTTTCCATGCCGGCATCATGCATTTTATGAAATTGTTTAGGCATTATTTTATGAATTTTCTCCCCTGTTAATTCCTCCTTACTAAAACCAAAAATCTTTTCCATCTCATTATTTATCATTACTGTTTTGCTTGTTTCGTCAATTGTAATAATCCCTTCACCGACTGTATTAAGTACAGAGGAGAGTTTTTTTTTCGATTTTATAATTTCCTTTTCATATTTCTTTCTTGTGGTAATATCTTTGTATTGCCATAAGTGTCCTCGATAATCATTTAGAATAAATATTGGAATATATGAGCGTTCAAGAACCCTACCATCCTTCATCACTATTTCTTCTGTTTTAACTATTTCTCGTTTGCTTAGTATCACTTCTACTCTCTCAATAAAATTTTCTTCATCAAGAAAAAGAAATTTCATTTCATTGGCATAAGCTACACAATCAGCACCTATCAAATCTTCGGGGGGGGAGGGAATAGCAAATATCTCTCTTAATTCATCATTAATTAAGACAATTCTTCTATGCTCATCTTCAACCAATATTCCTTCTTGAAGATTTTCAATAAGAGCACTTATTCTGGAAGTCGCTTCAATAAGTTGCTCTTCTGCTTTCTTTCTTTCAGTTATATCATTTTGTACACCGATAAAATGAGTAATTGATCCTGAGTCATCCTTTATTGGAGAAAGACTAAGTTCATTCCAAAACATTTCACCGCTTTTTTTATAATTTTTTAGTAATACTTTACACTCCTTCCCATTTTTAATGGCTTCTTTTAATTTTAATACTCCATCTTGTTCTCTCTCTTCCCCTTGAAGAAACCGACAATTCCCTCCAATTACTTCTTCCGCAGAATAACCGGTAATTTTCTCAAAAGCTTTATTAACGTAAATGATAGGATTGTCTTTTTTTCTAGCATCCGTTATAACGAATCCGTTACTACTAAACATCAGGGCCTTATCGTGAAGCATTAGCGTTTTCTTAGTCTCTTCCTGTATTCTCCTATTTTGAAGATTAGAATATACTATACCACAAAGATTCCCGACAAAAGAAAGTAATGTCTTATGGAAATCTGTAAAAGCTCCTTTTACCCTACTCGCAAAACCAAAACTCCCTATGCATTTATCATTGCTAAAAACAGGAATATATAACCTGGATTTAATTACAAAACTTCTTTTGCTACTGGAGGAAATCCCTTCCGAATCTTTATCTACATCCGGAATATCAATTGTTTTTTCTGTATTAAAAACATATCCGGGATGTCTTGTCATAGCTGTTTCTTCAGCCTCCTTCCGTTCTTGCTCGGAAAAACCTTTTGCATAAACAAGCTTTAATTTCTTTTCCACAGGGTCATACAAATAAAATCCCGTGTGATCTACCGTTATAACCATTTCAATAACTTCTTCAATTCTTTCGTCGAACATTTCCAAATCAGTCACGGAAGCCAATTTCGCAGCAAAAGATTCAAGAGTATTCAATATTTTCTTCAGATCACTATTCATCATTACTTCCCGAAACTTTCAAAGCTTTTCTGGCAATAATCTCATCCTGCGAATAATGCCCGCCGCTAATCCCAATAGCTCCCACTATTTCTTCGCCATCCATTATCGGAACTCCTCCTCCGAGAAGAATAAAATCTTTGATATTACTTACTCCTTCGTGCAGAATTGGGTCTTCAATAATGAAATTATGCCAATCTTCTCCGGTTGCCAATCCTAGCCCGACGGCAGTAACAGCTTTTTTCCGAGCGACATCAATTGACATGAGAGGAGCGTTATCCATTCGGGCAGATAATTTCGGAAGCCCACTTTCGTCGACTATCATTACAGCTATTCCAATTGATAATTCTTTAGCCTCGTTGATAGCCGCTTCGAGAATTCTATTAGCAGCTGATAAAGTAAGAGATTTTTTTTCGAATGTTTTTCCCATGTTCCCCTCTCTCCAACAATTAAAATATTTTTAGTTCTACTAGTGATTTTGTAAACAGAGATCGGGATAAAATAATTCACAATAAATGGGACTCAATTTCGATGAGGCTGTAATGGAATAGTTTCATAAGTATATTTCGTTGAAAAGATGTTAGTAATTGATGAGTTTTCCCAATTAAGATTTTAAAAGTAGACTTTTATTCGCGCAAAGCCTCCGGCACCGAATTCTCCGAATTCGGATTCTCTTTTACCAAAGGGAATATATCCGACTATTGTTAGAATTGTATTATCATTATAACTGTAATCGAACCAGGGATAGAGCATTCCGCTCTCATCGTCCAAGTTGATCAGAAAGAAATTAGACCAATCGAGCAACTCAAGAATAGGATAACGTTGCCCGAGAGATAAATATTTCTGTCCCAGATTTTCACCGGCCGTTCCCAATAACCTTATCCAGTCTTCAATTGTATAATTGCGATAATTCTTTTTCCCTAATCCGGAATAGTAGTATTCAGTCATAAGATATATCTGATTTTCGAATGTGTAATCTACTCCCACAAGTGCCTGAGTATAATCGAAACCATTTTCTCTGCTATTGTAAGCTCCTTCTCCCCAAAAGCCTAGTCCGAAAATTTGTCCCGAAAAATCAGCTCCGTATAATCTTCGTTTTTGATTATTGTCTGAGAAACTGTGAATATCTAAAATAGATTCTTCCTTTTCGGCGTATGAAAGAGAAATGTCGAATCCCAATAGATGGTTCTTAATTCTCAACATTTTTGAAGATGAAGAGAAGTTATCCTTAATTTGGATAACTGCTGTTAGCTCCCCTTCGGATGAAAATTGATAACTTCCCTTAAAAGCGTTTATTCCTCTCTTTTCATAGGTAGGATCCATCAGATTCTTGTCATTAAAGATATCTGTCGGATTCCAACTATATCCGCTTCCCATTGGTAATTGTTGCTTCCCTACTCGAAATGTGAAATCCCCCAGATAGAGAGTTACAAAGACATTGTCCAAATACCCTTCATCTTTGTTTTCAAAAGCAAATTGGTTAATAATATTTTCGGTCTCTCCGGGAAATTCTCCCAAATAGTTTTTAACCAATCGGCTCGGAATAAAATCAAAAGTATTATAGTTTTTCTTACCGTGAAAAGTCTGATACACAATATCTGCGTCGAGTGTTATATTTCTCGATATCTCCGAAGCTAGATCCAGCCGAAGCTTATTATAGTCTTGCAAATAAAATTTCCCCTTGATTTTCGTAGGCGAAAATTGATTTTCATAATAGCCGGAGAATTCCGGAGTCTGCGCAAAGCTCACAACCCCAATAAGAAAACAGGAAATAGTTATTATCACATTTCGCATACGGAAATTATCTCCTATTCAAACTTTTTGTCGTAAACAAATCGTCTGCCAACTCAATATCATAAGTGATCTCCAAAGTCTCCATTACTGTCTTTCCCCCCTCTTGCAGATTATCCATAGTAAGCTTCATGGCAGTCCAATGATTGTCAATAAGTTTCACCTCTTCGCAAACTAGCCGTTTTAGTAATTCCCCTTCCTCGTAGTAATCTATCTTTAGAGTTAGAAATCTTTCGCAATCAGCCCAAAGAATGAGTTTCGAATAATGGGGACCCCTTTCGGTTGGTATCATTTCGAACTTATAGCACTCACGCCCTGCAACCGTTTCCTTTCCTAACAATTTATAAGAATAATCTTTCTCATAATCACCGGCGGCCATATCCTCATATGAAAAGTCACTCCCTTGAACTTTCTGCCTTTTCGCATGACTGGCAAGATGCCGGACTCTATCGGTACGAGGGGTGTAGAACCAAATATCGTCACCGTCGTTGAGCATAAGTATTTTGTCCCCACTAATTCTTTTCGGGGAAATATATTTCATAAGTTGCTTTTCATTTCTGTTTTTCGAAATAGCCTCGGCTTCCAGTATTCTTTTTTCTCCTCCGGAAGTTGTTATTATTTGTTTGATCTTCCCTTTGCTCGATTCCACTCTTTCCGTTTTATCTATCTTTTCAATTATCTGTTTCGGGGTTAGTGCTTGCGCAATTCCGAAAACTGATGTTACCAAAAGGAGAAGAATTATTTTCTTTATCATTTCACACCTCTTTTTCCCTTTTCTACAAGACCAATAATTGCCGGAAGTATAGTAACCGAAGCAAGAAAACATGTGCCTACCCCGATAAACAAGGCTAACCCCATACTTCCCAATCCTCTGTATGTAGCGAAAACAAGTGACCCAAAAGCCAGCATTGTAGTAACCGAAGTAAGCAGAACAGCCTTTCCGGTGCTATTAAATACTACTCCGAGTTTCGTTTTTCCTTCAATTCTATATCTATGCAAAATATGAACCCCATCATCAATGCCAATTCCAAGAATCAGAGGAATTCCGATCACATTCAAAATAGTCAATTGTAGTCCGAATAGTTGCATAATTCCAACCATCCAAATAACTCCGATGATTAATGGCACCATCGCCATAACTGCATATTTTACACTTCGGAAATCCCAAAGTAAGAGAAGAAACACTACCACAACAGTTAATAGAGCGGCAATTTTCCCATCATTCCCTATAATTCCAATCAGTATGTAAAAAATGGAAGGCATACCGGTTGTCCGGGAATCCAACTCATGCATTCTTTCAGTGAATCTTTGAAGAAATTGAAGATCTTTCCACACACCTTCTTTCGGATATATGGTAACCAGAAAATGGCTTCCGTCTTCGCTCACAAATTGATCTCTTATATCTTCCGGTAAATCTTGCAAGGACAATTCCTTTGTATTCGCCATTTTGAAAGCCATCTCTTTGAGATGAGGAATATATTCCTCTTCGAATTTCGCCATCCTTCCGGAAGCAGCTTTCGGGTTTAACTTAATTAGCTCTATAAGCTCCTCAATTTGGGAAACACGATTACTATCTTCTATATCACCAATCACCGCTTTACATTTTTTATCAACTTTATCCTGCCCGCCGATAAATGATAATTGCCCCAGTTCGATAAAATTATCTTCAATCCGATAAAGCTCCTCTATCAGCTTATCTATCTCCCTTTCCGAAAAACTCTTTCCTCTATCGGCATCTGAAAGATTATTCTTTATTTCCAAAACGTGTGGAATTCGATCCCGATATTCTTCTTCGGAAGGCAAATAATCAGTGACGGAGGTAACCATTCCAACCATTTTAAGTTTCTTTGCCCCTTTGGAAATTTCTCTCGCAACAGAAACATCTTGAGTTGAAACAAGAGCAAAGTCAGGGGTTACATCGAATTTTTCTTCCATCACATCTTGTAACTTAATTGATGTTAAGCCTACCGGCTCCATATTCAGATAGTTATAATCAAATGTAATTCGACTGGCGGAAAATATTAGAAATAGAGTAATCAATGTAAATACGGAAATAAATATGATCGGTTTTGCTGCAATTCCCTCAGCTAATGCCCCCAGCATATTGAATTCAATTGACTTCGGTTTTCTCTCTTTTCCTTTTACTCTATTCAATATCTTATCTCTAAGAGATAACAATACCGGCAAAACAATCAGAGTGGATATCATACAAAAAATAACGCCACTTCCGGCGACAATTCCGAATTCTCTCATTCCTGCTGTTTCCGAAATGGTAAGTGTGAGGAACGCGCATGCAGTAGTAAACCCACCGGTTATTACTCCGACTCCCGATTTATTCAAAGTAGTTTTCAAAGCATCGAAGTTATTTAATCCCGCGCTCCTGTTTTCCGTATAACCGGAAATAATATGGATGGAAAAATCAACCCCGAGCCCTATTAGTATCACTGAGAACATAGAAGTCATTACGTTAAGACTACCGATTGTAATTGCGGCAAAACCTCCGGCCATTACAATTCCAATTATCAGCGTAATTCCGGCCAAGATAGGAGCGACCCACATTCTAAAAGAAAGAATAAAGAGAGCTATTATTAATATGAACGCAATGAGGGAGGTAAAATAGGCGTCTTCGTTTGCAGCCACCATTTCGTCCCTTGCCAAAGCCATGGTCCCAGTTGTACCGGCATAAACACTAGGATATTTTTCCGCGACACTCGCTATAAGAGAATCTATTTTGTTTTCCGCCAAAACTACTTTATCTATTTCATTTAGGGAAAATGTCGGTTGAGCGAAAAGAAGAAGCATATCCTTATCTTGAGATATCATATATTCGTCACCGATCAGAAACCGCTCTACCGCCTCCTTAGCCTCTACCCCTTCTTTGCTGTTCAGAATATAATTCTTCATTGTCTTTATCCAGAATTCAATCCCTTCAATCGACCTGATAGCTTCGTTTTCTTTTTCTTTGTTTGAAATTCCATCCTCATCGTACACATAAGTTTTTTCAAAATTGTCATTAATATGAGTAATGAAAGGGAGCAATCGAAGATCCGAGAATAAATCTTTCATATTCTTCAGATTTTTTTCTTTAGTAAGTATGAACCCATGGTTTTCCATGAATTCTCGATTGAGTTTATAATCAACCCTTTTTACAAACTCAGAGAATGTTTCGAGCTTCGGAGCTAACTCATCCGCAAATTCTTTTAATTCCTTCTCTTCCCCTTGAGCTGCTACAATAATCATTGTCGCTGTACTGTATTCCTCAATAATAGTATCAAATTCCTCTACAATCGGGTGGGATTCGGGCATAAGATTCTTGAAGTGCATTTGCAACTCAAGTTTTTCCATCATTTGTCCGAAAATAAGAGTGATGATAATTATGCCGAAGAACATTTTCAGGGTATGTTTGTCTGCAAGACTAGATATGGTATTGAGAATTTTCCGACGCATCAGGAATGCTCCTTTAATGGATAATACTCTACAATGTGTTCCGATGAATTTAATGCAAAATTTTATTCATAATAAATGATAACTATTGATAGTCATACATATTTTGAAGTATCTTCCACACAAAACAAAAATGGCTTGCAACTATTTTGTCCGGACATATGACAGATTTAAAGTATAAAATAAGATATCTTATTTCAATATCCATTGCGATAATTATTGCGGGTACTTTATTTAATAAAGTATTTTCCGACGTAGAGAATGAAATACTCGCTCAATTGGAGGGGAAACTAAAGATACACGCTCGACAAGCTTCGGAAAGTATTGAAAAGCTCTTTTCAAATTACAAGAGTGATTTAATCTTTCTTTCTAATCAAAAAAGCGTAAGGGATCTCACCCCGGAAGGGAAAGAATTACTAATAGATTACTTTAGTTCACACAAAAATTCTGTAAAAGCTCTTACCAGAATAGATAAAGATGGGAAAATAGAATATACTGTCCCCTACAACTCAAAAGTAATTGGAGCTGATCTAACTTATCAGGAACATAACGCCATAATCAAAAAGGAACATAAACCTATTATTAGTGACGCCTTTACGACTGTGCAGGGCTTCAAAGCTGTTTCATATCTCTACCCCATTTTTTCGGAAACAGGAGAATATGAAGGATGCTTAGGCATACTTATCCCTTTCGATTTTATTGCCGCTCAATATTTACGCCCAATAAAAATCGGAGAACGCGGTTTTGCTTGGCTACTTAGTGAAGAAGGAATCGAGCTCTATTGCAACTACGAAACTCATATCGGGCTACCGATTTGGGAAAATACAGGTAATAATAGTACCTTATTTGCAATTGTAGATTCGATGCTTAAGAAGAAATCCGGATTCGGAGTCTATAAGCACCTATTAAACGAATACACCTCCAAAGAAGTAGGAATAAAACATGTTTATTACTATCCGATTCTTTTGGAAAATACATTTTGGTCTATTGCCGTAGCTGTTCCTGAGAAAGAAGTTTTGTCTACAATGACTACATTCAGAGATTACTACATTGTTATTGTTATCCTGCTTGGAATTATTCTTATCGGAATTGGTTACTCATTCTATCGATTCAGATTAAAAGCTTACCAAGCAATAAAGAAACAGGAAGAAATATTCCAGGCTATAGCCGCCGAGAATAACCACGTTGTTTACGAATATGATATTTCAAAGGATGAACTAATCTTATCGGGGGCCACTTCCGAATTACTCGGTTTCTCTTCTGAGGGAGAAATTACTATGGATTTGGAAACATTTTCCTCACACATATCCCATGAGTATCGCGAGAGCTTCATGGAAAAAATTAATGAGACAATAGTCAACGAACATAATATCAATAGCGAATACCTATTCATTCGGTCGAACGGAAACAGATTATTTATTGAAGATCATGGAGTAATTGTTAAAGACTCCTCCGGACATATCACCGGTATATCAGGAACATTACGTGATGTTACATCCAGAAAAGAGGCCGAGGAAGAACTAAAGCAACATAAGGATCATCTGGAACAGATGGTTTATGATAGAACTAAAGAGCTTGAGTTGGTAAACAAAGAATTGGAAATTGATATAGAAAAACGTGTTGCCACAGAGGAAGAACTTCGATTGGCAAAAGAAGCCGCAGAAAGAGCTGACCAACTTAAATCGGAATTCCTTGCGCAAATGTCTCACGAAATTAGAACCCCGATAAATACTATCCTTAATTTCACTTCTCTTCTGAAAATGGATTATGAAGAAGGGGACTTTTCGGAGGAAGCGGCAGAATATTTCGATTCAATTGAAAACGCGAGCCGACGACTTATACGTACTATTGATCTGATACTCAACATGTCCGACATTGAACTCGGGACTTATAACATGCGAAGAATCGAGCTGGACATTGCCACCGCAATTATCGATCCTGTAATCAGAGAGTTTTCCCCGAAAGCGGAAAAGAAGGGGTTAAAACTTAGTTTTAGTAATAATCTTCTTGTTCCGCGAAAAATGGTTGACGAATATACATTAACGCAAATTGTTGCGAACCTTATAGATAACGCCATCAAATACACACACAACGGTTTAGTCGAAATCGAATTGAACGATCTGAACGGGAAATGGGTTATTGATGTTAAAGATACCGGCATTGGAATGTCAGAGAAGTATATCCCGAAACTCTTCAGTAAATTTTCTCAAGAAGAACAGGGATATTCCAGACGCTTCGAAGGAAGCGGACTCGGGCTGGCTCTGGTAAAAAGATACTGCGAACTGAACAATGCCGAAATTAAAGTGACTAGCACAAAGGGTATTGGAACTCATTTTAGTGTTCTATTTTCATAATTTTTCCGAATTTTGGTTATGGGTAAATCGATAAGAACTAGCGTATTGTTTAGGGTCTCGCTGACCTTGTTTTCTATTTTGGCAATCTTTACAGCGATTGTGAGTTATCTCAGTTCCGAGCATATCAAGAATAGAGAATACGAATCTATTAGAAATCTGGCACATAGTTTTGCCAACAGATTTAATTCCGAATTAACGGAATACTATTCCGCCGGCCAAACTTTGACCGATATACTCGAAGGAGTAGGCCCGATTTCCCGAGAAAACGTTAATAATATTCTCGTCAATATTCTTGAAGAAAATCCAAGGCTGATGGGAGCTTACGCACACTACGAACCGAATAAATTCGATAATAGCGATTATAAATTCAGAAATACTCCGGGGAATGACTCAACCGGGCGTTTCCTTCCCTATTGGAATAAGCTAAGAGAAAAAGGGAAAATCACTTTGGAAACAGGGGTTTGGATGGATACATCCTCCTGGTATTTAATTCCGAAAAACACCGGACAGCCACATATTTTCGAACCGTATAAATACGAAGGGCTTTCCCTTATTAGCTTTATATTCCCGATAATGAAAGATAAAAAATTTATCGGCATTGCCGGAGTCGACGCTATTCCTTCCGCTTTCGATGAAATTGTATCGAATATTAAAGTTTTCGAAACCGGCTACGCAATGCTGGTTAGTAATAATACATTGTTTGTTTCTGCTCCGGATAAAGAGCTTATCGGGCTCAAGAGTCTGATGACCCTCGGACAGGAAAAGAACAATCCGGAAATAATAAATACAGCTCTTCTTGTTAAATCGGGAATAGAAGGTATTACCGAAACTATTGATCCTTTTACCGGAAAGAAAATTGTATTGTTCAACGCCCCGATAGAATTGAATAAATGGAGTTTACTTATCGTGGTTCCCAAAAAAGAATTATTCGCCAGCGTTAATAAACTTTTCTGGACAATCATTTTCTTCGGTGTATCGATTATTATCATCATAAATCTACTGGTCTATTTATCTATCAACAACATGCTTTCTCCTATTCTGGATCTTAGCAAAAAAGCGCTTGGAAAATCGAAAGAGTTTAAGACTTTGTCAAAGAGCGATCCGAAGGTGAAGTTGGATTACGAACCCCTGAATGAGATTGAAATTCTGGAGCGTTCCTTTGACCTGATGACAAACAATATCACTAACGCCTTCAATGAGTTGGATTCTTTCTTTTCCAATACACCCGACGGGATTATTGTTTTTGATACCTACAAGATTGTCATTAGAGTTAACAGAGCCTTCGAAAAAATATTCGGGTGGAAAAAGGAAGAAATTCAAGGAAGAACTTTGCCGGCAATTCCGGAAGACAGACAAAGTGTTTTCGACAAAACTTTCGCCCGTGTTCTTAGTGATAAAAAAACGGAATTATACGAAGAGAGAAGAAGAAGAAAAGATGGCAGAACAATTTACGTTAGTGTCACTCTAACCCCGATTATTGATCAACACGGAAATGTAGGAGCCATTGCGGCAATTGTCCGAGACATTACCGAGGAAAAGAAAAACAACGTTGAGCTGATAAAAGCTAAAGTGCAGGCCGAAAAAGCGGATAAACTTAAATCCGAATTTCTCGCGCAAATGTCGCATGAAATCAGAACGCCTATAAATACTATTCTTAACTTTACCTCTCTTATTCATCTTGAATTCAAAGAGAAGAAATTCACCGGCGAAATAGAGGAGTATTTCTCTTCGGTAGATAACGCAGCGCGCCGTTTGATCCGGACTATAGACCTTATTCTGAATATGTCGGAAATTGAGCACGGCACTTATACTCTTAAGCACGCAAATGTTTCGATAGCCAATGACATCATTACTCCTATCCTTAGTGAGTTCAAACAAAAGGCTCACTATCACGGAATAGAATTGAACTTCCTAAACTATGTTAAAGATAAAAAAGTCTATCTGGATGAGTATTCAGTTACCCAGATAGCGGCTAATCTGGTTGATAACGCTATCAAATATACCCCGAAAGGAAAAGTGGATGTTTCGGTTTACGCGAACGGAAAGAATTGGTTCCTTGAAGTGAGAGATACCGGAATCGGTATTTCGAAGGAATATTTGCCAACATTATTTACAACCTTTTCGCAAGAGGAACAGGGCTATTCCCGCCCTTACGACGGTAGCGGCCTCGGACTTGCCTTGGTAAAGAAGTATTGCGACATCAATAACGCGAATATTAAAGTTACAAGTAAGAAAGGTGCCGGCACAACATTCAAAGTAAGCTTTTCGTTATAATGCAACTACCATAGATTTTTATAAGGATATAAGCAAGTGTGCTCATCCGCGGCACACTAATCCTGTTTCATGCAGATTATATGTCAAATAACCTATTCTATATCTCATGACGGAGTTTGGGAATTACAAATTATTAGGCCTCGCATCCGCAGCAATCGGGATAAACATGATCTCCTCTGTGGTATAACCTAAAAAAGCTATCCGCTCTCCCATTTCACTAAGCGCAAAAGGGAATTCCCACTGAATTCAAAGCAAAGTATCTGAAGTTCAGAGCAAAGCACCCGGAAAAACTTACGGAGTTTTATAAGATTGTATTAAAGCGTCTGTTAAAAATAGCGGAGGAGATGAAAAAACTTACGGATCAGGTGGAATTTGAAGTAGAGCGTCTGCAATTCAGAGCAAAGTGTCTGAAGTTTGGAGTAAAGTAATGCTCCTTTGGTTTGAAGTTCAGCTCCTGAGCTCTGAATTCATGCTCCTCCGGTTCAAAGTTCACCTCCTTTGCTTCAAATTCATGCTCCTCCGGTTCAAAGTTCATATCCTTTGCTTCAAATTCATACTCCTTTGGTCCGGATTCACACTTTAGGAGGATATACCTCGGCAATTTGGGCTTTTACCTTCACTTTTTTGGGATAGAGGAGCTGTTCTTAGAGGAATACTTTCCGTCCTTTGTATTTTCCGAAATATGGGAAAGGATTACGATGAAGTGTTTTGGCTTATTACCGGAAAGAAATAGCCAGGCTACGCCCGGCTTTCTCATTAAATACTAATCTTTGCTCTAAAACTATTTCTGCCATCCGTTATAGTGAATTCGATCGGGCAGGAATCTATCGGGGGTATCTTTGGTTTCCTCGGTGTGTCCCAAAGCTATAAGAGAGATCGGAACAATGTTTTCGGGAAGATTAACGAGCTTGCTTATTCCTTCCATCCTTTCTTCGCGGGGATAGATTCCGAGCCAAACCGCACCGAGCCCCATGTCGTGAATTTTCAGCAGAGCATTCTGTGTTGCCGCCGCGCAGTTGATAGCATTGTATCCTACGGAAGGATCGATATCAAGATCACCGCAAATCAGCAAGGCAACAGGAGATTGTTTTGTCATTTTGGCGAAAGGATGAATGTCGGTTATTTTATCAAGTATTTCCCTATCGTCAATCGCTACGAAGTGCCACGGTTGCAAATTCTTAGCGGATGGCGCGTACATGGCCGCTTTGATGATCTCTTCGATTTCTTTTCGTTCAACCGGTTCGTCGGTAAACCTTCGTATGCTTCGTCGTGTTAAAATCGCTTCGTTTAATTCCATTTCAGATCCTTCAAAATATATTATATTGATAAAATAATAATCGCTGTTGTTCCGGCCAAAAGAGCTAATTTGCCAAATCCGTTAATTCGTTCTTTCCAAAAAATATTCGCAAGAACCGCGGTCAAAAGAATTATTCCGATGTTTACGACCGGATAAACAATAATCGCCGATAGCTGCATAAGGGATTCGATAAGAAAATAGCTTGTGAAAATATTCGGGATTCCCAAAACCATTCCCCTTAGAAAAGTATCCCTTCGTAATTCTATTCTCTTTATTAAAATCAAGACAGAGCAATAAAGAAAAGAGAAGGAGAAGATCGACCATAAAAATAGGGGCTTTTCGCAGACAGGGCGGACAGACTGGAATATTTTCAAGGTGAAATCTCCGAATCCGATTCCCAAAAACAATATAGCAAGATAGAGATAATCGGAAAAGGATATTGCCTTCCCCCCGGCCTGTTTTAACGATCTATAGAAGAAGAGAAGTGTAATAATCGTAAGGAAAAAGCCGAAGTAATGTTTGGTTTGCGGAATTTCGCCGAAGAAAATAACCGCGAGTACAATCGGGATAACCACAGAAAGCCTTGAGGATACGGTAGCTAAAGCGGTACCTGCTATTTTCACCCCTTTGGCAAAGGCAAAAAAGGACATAACGAAAAGAATGGCCACTCCCGCGCCGAACAGAATAGGCTCATATTCGAATTGTGACTCACCGTTATTGAAAAAGAAAATAGCTCCCAGAATACTTGCGGCCAGATAATTGCCGGCAAGAAAAAGAAGAGGTTCCCCTTTTCTGGTCTCATTCAATTTCAAAAGAAGCGCGATTGCCGTGGAACAGAGAATAGTTAACAGTAAATTAATCATCCTTTTGCCCGATAATAAGTAAAATCAGAGGGTAAATATAGAGTATATCGGAGACATTTTACAAAATTATTTGTTATATATGAAAAAATCGAAAGGGAAAAGATGACAAGTATCGACTTCGCAAGCTTAAGGGAAGCATTGCCAAAGACTCCGGGAATATTAGGTAAGAATGAATTCTTTAACTCAGCAGTTTTACTTCCGTTAATAAAGACAGATGGTTACTACTCGTTGTTGTTCGAAAAGCGCGCGGAACATATACGCCAAGGAGGCGAGATTTGTTTTCCGGGCGGCGGCTATGAAGAGGAAACGGATTCTAATTTCAAAGAGACGGCAATCAGAGAAACAGAAGAAGAGCTGGGCATAGGGAGAGAAAAGATCAGGATAGTCGGGAGACTGGATACTCTAATCGGACCTCGCAATGTTACGGTTGATCCTTTCATCGGAATAGTGGAATTAAACTCAATTGATGACTGTACGTTGGACAAAGAGGAAGTAGCAAAAGTCTTTACCGTTCCTTTGGAATTCTTTATGGAGACGGAACCGGAAGAATACAGAGTTGTGTCGGTGCATGAACATCAGTTTCTTAATTCGAAAGGAGAAGAGGAAAGTCTGATTCCGATTAAGAATAACGGAGAAAACGAGATTGATAAATCATACAGCAAAAGTGTCCGCAAAGTATATGTCTACAAAACCGAGGGGGAAGTAATCTGGGGTATTACGGCGCGCTTAATAAAAGAATTAACCGATACGCTTAAGAGAGTGCCACATTCTATGAGTAACGCTTTAGAATAGAGATTGTTTGTGAAAGATATCCCGTTCCGAAAAGGTTCAGATGATTCATAACGTGATAGAGTTTATAAAGTTCTTCTCTTTCCGGGCTTCCATCAGGCAGTGGGAAGAACTCTTCGTATGAGGAATAAAAACGAGAATCGAATCCACCGAAAAGTTTTGTCATAGCCAGATCGGCCTCCCGATGACCATAATAGACTGCAGGATCTATCAATACCGGATTGCCTTCTTCGTCGACCATATAATTACCACCCCAGAGATCTCCGTGCAAAAGAGAAGGAGCTTCTTCGCTTCCCCGAATAATTCCTTCGATATTATTTTCCAAAGAGAAGAAAAGTTTTTTCAGCTCGGAGGTTACGTATCCGTTTTTTTCGGCGAGCCGAAATTGAAACATGAGACGATTCTCCCAGTAGAACTCAATCCAGTTTTCCTTTTTCGGGAGATTTATTTGGGGATTGGATCCGATAAAATTATTTTCACGAAAACCGAAGCTATCACCGTAGTATTTGTGAAGACGGGCGAACCCACGTCCGAAATCTTCGGAAAAGTTTTTCCCTTTTCTTCCGGTAGTTATATTTTCCAAAAGAAGAAATTCCTTTTCCAACAATATTACTTTCGGAACTCTGATTGCGTTCCCCTTTGCAAGTTCACGAAGCCCGTTGGCTTCGGATTGTAAAATATCGGAATTGTTTCCCGAATATTTTTTGAGAAAGAATCGCTTGCCCGATTCGGCCACAACAATATTGGAATCGGCAATACATCCGCCCCCGATAGAATTACTCGAGATAATTTTTTCGCCGAGGGCTTCCTCTATTTTTCTACGGAAATTCACTTAATCTCCGGATGCTCCTCGGATATTTTATTCAACAATCCCGTGCATGCGTCTTCCAAAAGATCAAGCACAAGTTCGAAACCGGCCGCGCCACCGTAATAGGGATCAGGAACTTCTTTGGTAGTAAACTTGGTGCAGTAGTCTGTCATCATGGAAACTTTTCCGGAATATTTACCGGCCTTATCCAAAGCAAGGATGTTGGAATAGTTGCTTCTATCCATCGCGATGATGTAATCGAATTTGTCAAAATCCTTTTCGATAAACTTTCTTGCAATGCTATCGAGCTTATAGCCACGAAGGGCGGCGTGCTGCCTCATTCTGGAATCTGCTCTTTCCCCGGCGTGATACCCGATTGTTCCGGCAGAATCGACAAAGATTTTTTCTTCAAGATTGTTTTTCTCAACAATCGCTTTAAAAACTGCTTCTCCGGAAGGAGATCGGCAGATGTTTCCCATACAAACAAAAATGACGTTTAGCATCTTTTCCCCGGTAAGATAAAATAATATCAAATATATGGAGCATGAATACGGAATTCAAGAAGCTCCCTTAAAATAAGGGGATAATCCCCATCAATTCTTTTCGTTCAATAATTCCGGGACTTTCGCCTCCGGGAAATAGGTTAATACTTTTTTTATCACCCTATCCATCATTGCGTCCGGGCAGGAAGCGCCACATGTAACGGCGATTCTTACTTTTCCCTTTTTCGGAATATACCCGAATGAGACTACTTCTTTTTTATCTTCAAGATTGTAGTTTCTGATTTCCTGAGAAGAGATTATTTTTTCATCGGAGGAGATGAAATAAGTATCGAATTTTTCTTCAAGCAACTCAACAATATGTGAAGTATTCGAGCTGTTGTATCCACCGACGACCAGAGCAAAGTCCACATCCTCTTCTCTTAAACCATAGGTTGCTTTTTGGTTATCGTTCGTTGCGTAACAGAGAGTATCGCGTGTATCGGCAAAGTGTTCGTTTATATCATCGACACCATATGTCTCAATCATTGCTTCTTTCAAGGCCGAAGAGATCTCTTCGGTTTCGCTAGCGAGCATAGTTGTTTGATTAACCACACCGATTTTCACAAGGTTCTTTTCAACATCAAAGCCTTCGGAATATTTTCCATCGAATAATCTATAGAATTCCTCTTTTGCGATTTTCCCTTTTATAATATCACAGAGAATATTGGTCTCATTAATATCCCGAACAACAACCGCGCTACCATTCTCCTTTGTATGCGAAAAGGTGGCTCTTGTTTCTTCATGCTTATGTTTGCCGTGAATAACGGTTGTGAAATTTTCATTCCCCAATTTACCGGAACGTTTCCAAACCTTTTCAACGAAAGGGCATGTTGTGTTATATCTGTAAGGATCAATACCTCTGGCGGCAAGCTCCTTTTCTATTTCAACAGTAGTTCCGAAAGCCGGAATTATTACTACGTCTTCGGGGGACAATTCATCCCAGGAAACAACTTGCTTTCCGTCGGTGTTCATCATAAAGACCACTCCTCTATTGAGCAAATCCTCATTAACGGAGGGATTATGAATCATTTCACTCAGCAGAAAAATTCTCTTCCCCTGATTTTCATCAATAGCCTTATAAGCAATATTCACAGCATGTTCAACACCATAGCAAAATCCGAAATGCCGAGGAATAAGAAATTCGACCACTCCGAAATCAAGACTAGTAGGGGTAAAATCTTTCTTCCCTCTGTCTTCACTATTTCTCATCTCTTTTATCTTGGCTATAATCGAACTTTTATAATACTCAGGGATCTCAAATTTCTTCATCAGTTTCCAAACAATTGTTGAATTAAAGTACAATAATAATGAATTATTTTATCCTATTGAAATGGCCCGCATCCTTCGAATAAAAGAAAAGCGACCTTGGACGAGGTCGCTTTGTAAGGAGTAACATGTCATCGGACAACATTTTATTGGCATGTTATTTTATAATTTCGAAACTAACGGTATCAACAACAGCTGAAGCAAAGACACCGATTCCATCGCCTTCCAAATGAAATTTCGGTTCAATAAAGTTTCCATCCATCTGTTGTACCTGCTCAACCGTCAATACATAATCTTTGAAATTCCTATCACCGGCATACATAATCATATCATATTTATCGTAGAACCAAGTATCCAATCCGTTGATTTCATATTCCATTGGCTTTGTTACATATGAATCGACATTTATTAAAATAGCGACTTGATAAAGATATCTTTCGAATCTATCCTCCAAATCATCCCTCTTAACATTAGGCTCATAAGGATTATCATAGATAAAATTGTCGAGCGTAGCATTTCGAGGACGAATAGACATCGCGTAGAAATCCGAGCCAGGGGACGGTGTAAAATGGAAAGTCGGTTTTTGAATCCAATGTTTGATTTGTCCCAGGTTCTCTTCCAAAACTTCGAAGCCCTTTGCCGGAGTTACCGTTTCGGCTTCCGTATAGAGATTAATACCGTCGATACTAGCTGAAACAGTTAACGAATATGCTTTGTTAAAATCTGCAATAACTCCTTTAGCGGAATAACTTTTTCTATTCTCATCATATTGCAATTCGATATTGTTAATCTTAATCGAAACATTATTCTTTTCCGGAGTCAGATACATAATTGTAGTATCAAGTTTTTCTTCCAACGGGAAATTTCTTTTCAACTTAATATCTGTAATCTCTTTCCCGGGATAAATAAATCCTTCGACAACTATTTTCGGTTCGTATTCGACATCGTCGAATTTAACCGCCGGATCACCGCATGCAACCACGGCCAAAGTAAGTAATAAGTATATATATAATTTTTTCATTTTGATTCTCTCCTTAGAACTTAATATTTACGCCCAAGCTAGGCAAAAGGGGCAACATATTAACTTTATCAATCTTCTGAACGATTCTTCCGTTTTCTTTTTCATCTTCGTATTGAATAAACCATGTATTTTGTCTATTCCCGATATTGAAGACTTGCAGATAAGGAGCAATGCTCCATCCATCGTATTGCTTTTCATAAGTAATACTGAAATCCATTCGAATATAATCGGGAAGATTATAAGAGTTCATCTTACCAGGGTATAGATTGTAATTGTTCCCGTTGCCATATGGGTTAAGCAAATCCCCTTGATCCGGAACCGTATTCGTGTAATAAGCAGAGGCCGGTACGGTTATTGGCTGTCCGGTTGCGTATATAAAGTTAACACCGATTTTCAATTTCGAAGTTGGTTTTGTATACTCATCACCGAAGAACCAATTAGTCAGATCCGCATTAACAACCGCGTTAACGATAGAAGAGCGATCATGACGAGGTTTGAAATAATTGTCTTGGTTTATATCGTCGAACTTATAATTCGTCTTGGAATATGCGTATGATACCCAACCGTTGAGCATCCCGACTTCCTTACGGAGCATTACTTCAACACCGAATGATTCTCCGTCCCCTCTGTTAAAAGCGTTTTCGGAAGATGAATATACAGGACGTCCGTATTTATCGTAACTGGACGGTCTGATATCGGTAGCAATGTGATCATTGAATTTGTATAAGTTCTCGTAAGTTTTATAATATCCCTCGATTTCGAACTGCCAGATATCGAACAATTCTCTTTGATAACCGAAAATGTAATGATTCGATGCCGATTCTTTATTGTATTTATTAGCCGAAGACCAGATACTTGTAAAAAAAAGTCGAGGCAATCTGTTCAAGTATTGGTAATAACGTCCGGCGGCAAATTTCATACTACTGAATTCATCCAACTTATACTTAACCGAAAATCTCGGAGCAAGATTAAAGAAGCTAGTATCGGCATTATAAAGATTGGCTCTCACTCCACCTTGGATAACCCAGTCTGAAGTCGGGCGCCATTCAGCGCTTAAATACGCATTGGAAATTTGTCTGTGATTATCAAACAATATTTGCTGTTCAGGCATATCCTGATTGTAATATTCATGATATATTTTGTGTCCCATTCCGAATTTCAACGCCAGATTTTTCGTAGCGAAGTACTCGATGGAAGCTTTGGCAGTGTAATCGGAAATAGTATTTTCCTCGGTTAAACGAACCGCGTCGAAATCGAAATTGGATTTGAATCTGCTACCGGTCACCCAGAAATTGGCATATACTTTCGGACTAAAAATATGCTTCCAATTTACGCTTCCGGTTGTGTTACCCCAATAATATCCGAACCCTATTGACTCAGGAGCGTCTTTGTCCAACTTAAAATCGAGATTATCTTTTCCGTTAAAGAAACTGATGGAAAGCTTGTTCTTTCTGTCAAAGTCGAAATATGCTTTTATATTTCCATCATAGAAATAGTATGCAGGTACTTCATCAATCCATTTGGCGTAAGTCTGATCGATATAAGTTCTTCTGAATGATCCCGAAACAGATCCGATATCACCAATTGGCATCTGTAAAGTTGTAGAAGCCGAAAGAAGACTCAAATTAAAGGTTCCCTCAAATTCCTTTCTGTTCCCGTCAACATTGGTAACATCAAGTACCGACGAAAGTCTTCCGCCGTAATCCGCCGAAAATCCGCCTTTATATAAATCGACTTTTTTAATAGCGTCGGTATTGAATGTAGAAAAAATACCGAATGCATGTTCCGGATTATAAACGTCGGTTCCATCAACCAAATAAAGATTTTGATCAGGTGTACCCCCACGAATATATAGTGCCGATGAAAAATCTGATAAAGAAGTTACTCCCGGTAATGTTTGAAGAGATCGTAATAAATCCGCTTCGATTACCTGAGGAACTTGTTTGATTTGTGTCGATGTCATAGCGATTTTCGAAACAGGTTTCGCGAAAAGTTTCTCGGACACTCTCACCGAGTCGGCTGATACGATTACTTCTTCTGTTTCCACAGACGAAGATTTGAGCTTAAAATCAATTTGCCTGTTATGTTTCTCAAGATTGATTTTTATAGCTTCTGTCCTATATCCGATATAACTGACTATTAAGGTATACACACCTTTGGGTATATCGGGAATAACATAATATCCCCCAATATTAGTAGTACTCCCGTGATTAAGCTCTTTCAAATATACATTGGCTCCCAATAAAGCCTCACCATTGGAATTATCCGTAACAAAACCACTTATTGTAGTTCCATTCCCCTCTTTTTTGTCCCCTCTCAAGTGCTCAGTCATTCCCAGCATAAAGACAACAGTAACCAAGACTAAACTAACTAATCTCACAATTAACCCTCATTATTTAATAAATACCGGCATAATGTTTCAACAAGTATGCCAAACAAGTATCTTTCGACGAAGCACCTCGGGAAAGGTTTCGTCATTAACAATTTATTAACATTGAAATTTCGAAAAGTAAAACGGAAGCTCTCTTGAAATGAAAAAACGTCACCTCATCATGCTACATGAAGTGACGTTTCATTAGTGTCTATTTTCTTACGATATGGAATTGCTCATTTCTGATTATTTCTTTAACTAACTCTTCCAAGTCACCACCTACCTCAACCAATACTAGTTCTCTTTCATCAAGCGACGCAATGAAAAGACTGTTTATATTTAACCGCTCTTCATCATCGTACTTAATATATATTCCGGTCAACTGATTTCGATTAACCGATCTGACAATATGTTGCCAATTATTCCCCTCCAGATGCTCATTAAATACTTTTAGACTGGAAAGAGACGGAGAATAATCATATCCTCTCTTCGTTTTATAAACTCCTATTTGGATATATGAAATATCATTCAAATATTCTTCAATTGGTTCATCGGTCTCTGCAAAGCTGACAAACATTCCTACCAATTTGATGCCCGCAGAACCAATTCGGAACTCGATATCTTTTTGAAAATCAACACCTACCGAGGATATGAGTTTTGTACGAATCCTCTTAAAATCGGAATTCACTCCTATACATCCGGTAGATAATAACAATACCCCGCAGAGTAAAATTAGATTTACTACTCTTTTCATTTCCCCCTCCACATAACATTAGTCATGAGTTACTTTTATACTGTCGAGATGCGGTATGTTAAATTTGGAATTGAGCTTGCCAATTGTTTCCAATTTAATATCCCCTACAATATTTACAAAAGCAGCCTCTCCATTCTCTTCTACAGACGCTACAACTAATCCGTTGATTTTCGATTCGTAATCGGAATGTATGTAAATATTTGTTACGGAAGATCTGGTTTTCGTTCTTACAATTCGATCCCAGCCTTTTGCCATTAGCTGTTTATCAATCGATATAGCTCTTTCTTTTAGGTTGTTGAAATTCTTAGTATTTGTCTCAAAGGTGTTTACACGAATAAGCTTTAATCCTCCAAGCAACTCTTTCAATTCTTCATCATTCTGGTTAACCATTTTCGAAACCATCTTGAGAAGATTTTCTTCAATGATAATCTCAGTTACTTCATCACCGGTTTCAAATTCCTCAAAACTTCCGAAATTAACATACCCTTCGAAATCGGAATAATCCCCTTGTTGTGCAAATGTAAAAACCGCTGATAGTAATACTAGACCGAGTATTTTAGTTATTGTTTTCATTTTTATTTCCCTCCGAAAAAATTTCGTTGATTGTTATTATTCCCGTATTTATTGGCTTACTTACTTTATCCGTCAAAATCTCTTTTGTGATTTGCTCTTCTGTTGTTTTGAAAAATTTACCTACTAACTCCAAAGCTTGCTGTGTTTGAATATTAGCGAGCTCCACTTCTTCTTTTGTAAATCCGTGATATCTGTTATTGTTATTTACAACTACCGAAACCAAAATAACCGCCACTACTAGTACTGCTGCCATTGCAGAAACAGCCGGCTTGGCGAAAATCGTATAGTATAAATCACTAAAAAATGATCTCTCTTCCTTTATTGTTCCTGTCGTTTGTTTTATTGACTCTAACAATTCATCCGGACACTCATTTAATTTAATATCCTTCACTAAGCGCGCTGTAGCCGAATAACTTTCATATAATTCTCTAGCCTCGGGAAATTTTCGAACCCAAAGCGCGACTTTTATTCTATCGAAGATGTTTCCATCTCGGTATGCAGCTGCTATTATTTTGGAAGCTACACTCTCTGTTATTTCAAATGATTTCTTGGGCTTCATAATGCTTTAATTCCTCTTGTAATCTTTTTCTGGCTCTCAGTAAATAGACCTTTACACTATTCAACGGTATATTAAGAGCCTTGCTGATTTCTTTGTATTTCAAACCTTGTAACTCATAGAGAACAAATACGCTTCTCAAGTTTTCCGGAAGCTGTTCAATTGCTTCTTTTATGCTTGCTGTAATCATTTTTATATGCGTCTTTAAATACGGATTAGACTCTAACTCTTCTGAAGCAGTGAATTCCATAAACTCTTCATTTATCTCAACTTCCCTCATACTAAAAGCCTTTCTCTTCCTCAAATAATCGATGCAGAGATTGTGTGTTGTTCTTAGTATCCACGCCTTAGCCGCAAGAAGACTAAACTTTTCGATGTTTTCCCACACCTTAATTAGCACTTCTTGTGTCACGTCTTCAGCATCCATTTTATTTTTTAACATGAATAGCGAATAACTGTAAACATTATTCTTGTACTGCTGAAGCAAAAAATTGTATCTGGTTTTCTTTAGCATAATCACATCCTACTCTAAAGACGAAAGAGTTCCGCTTTTTGTTACATATTTCAATGGACTTTCTGATTTTTTTTATTAATTATTTCATGTTGGCTTTTTGAATGAAAACGGAAGGAAACGATGAAGGATCTTGATTTTAATCCTCTCAAGTCGCAGGAAGCTTTTAGAAAGAACTATGCGTTACATGATTACGCCGAATATCACGGGAAAAATCTACTTACAATGTGGGGGATTAAATTCAATGATTTCGGTGGAGACAAAAGATTCGAAAAAGTATGGGAAAAGGGGGATGACCGACCTGATACGATAATCTCATATAAAGATAAATCGGTACTTCTCGATTGGAAAGGAAAACGAAAAGCCAAGTGGATAGTAAACGAGCGCGCCGTAACCTCTTACGAAAAATGGAGTAAAGATTTAAATATTCCTGTAATTATTGTATTTTTTGTTTTGTCTGATGAAGGATATTCCTTGGAACGACGTTTCGCTTATATCAATAAGCATAAATATATTGTATCTTCAGGCCGACAATGGGACAAAAATAAAACTGTTGAATTCCCGAAGGACATTCCCGAATTTACGAAGGGAAATTTGCTTTCATTAATACTAGAAAAATGAAAATGCTCTATGAATAAAGAATCGGAAAATAGTATTGAAAAAGAACTTATAAAGTATATGGAATCCATATTTATGAATTCCTCCTCCTCGGATGAATTATTCGATACTCTTGAACTGGGTTTGAAGAATGGTATCTGTCGACCGGAGCTCTATAAAGTTTTGTTAGCGAATCCCGCCCTCTCCTCAGATGAGCTTATTATGTTTACAGAAAAGATTGTAGAAGAAAATTCCAAATGCGTATACGACATGTATATGTGGACAGCCAAACTTTTCGAAAGCCGTTCTTTCGATTATAACAACATCGAAACTTCTTTATACTATTATCAAAAAGCGCTAATATCATCACCGACAAAATATGAGCCGATATTGGCAGCACTTCTCCTTTATAGCTATGATTTCGAATACCATTGGAACTCAACAATATTGAAGATAGCAAACAATGGCCTTAATAATGTTGAGAACAAAGGAAAAGTCTTCGAGGCAATGGCGCAGCATTACAAAAAATCAGGCGAAAAACAATTATCTAGAAAATTCGCAAAACTTGCGGCTGATTTTTTTAGCTCTAATAGCTAGTAATAGTAGCCGATCGAAAAATACCCGACTACATCTCCCCAAGTCGCAATACTTTCTGAGATCTGTTCCTTAAAGAAAAAACTCCTTCCGATAGAAAACTCTGCCGGACCTACCGGAGTATCAAAAGCGAGTGACGCTCCAATTCCGTGCTTCAGATCATTAAACTTAATCATCTCTTTCTCTTTCCATATCGATCCCAAATCATAACGAACTTTGAAATAGGTATCAAACAATATTTGGAAAGGAATTTTAAATCTATATTCCAACGAAGAAGTTAGAATTTGTCTTCCTCTATACTCATATTCTCTATATCCGAAAAATTTATTCTGACCACCGAAAGAGAACTGCTGAGCCAAGGGCAATGTAGCGTCCGCAAATCCGATCGAAAAAGCTAATTTTATCGAATGCTCATGGTAAAGAGTGAATAACGATTTATAATCAACATATAGTTTGGTATAGCCAATATCTCCGCCAACCACAGTGGAAGCTGTTTCGTAAAACGCATTTACCAAAAATCCACTTGTAGGATAAGGATACTTATCTTGAGAATCTATAGACATACTTAGCTTTAAACTAGCAACATCTACCAAATCACTCCCGACCGGATTATCTTTAATATTTGAAATTTCGTTACGCTTAAATGCTCCTTCAATAATCACATTTCCGAATCTTTCTACCTGGGATCCTATACCCAAGGATATTCCGTGAACATTTTGACGATACTCACCCGATTTTTTTCTTGAGAAGCGATTTCTCCTTGTTACCGGCTCATCCTCATAAGTAGTAATATCAGTCGACTTGTAGAAGGCATTAATTTTATACGTCAGATATGTATCAAACAATCTATTTGCTCTCTGCTCAAAACTAATCGATCGATTTCTCGTTCCTCCGGAAACAATCGCTCCGAGCTCTAACCCTGTTCCGAAAATATTCTCATTTCGTATATCTACCAAACCTTGAGCAAAATATTCATTATCAAGTCGGAATCCGATTCTTACGATCCTAGGAAGCTTTTCCTCAACCACAATTTTGATATCGTTAATCCCCCCTTGCTCAATCACCTGAATATCAACATTATCGAACAATTCGGTTGTTCTGAGATTAGACAATCCGTCAGCCACTTTCTCCAGTTGGAAATAGTCCCCCGGATTTATCGAAAACTCTCTCGTAATTACCGGTCTGTTTGTGTGATGATTCCCCTCAATAATGATGTTTCTAATTATTCCTTCCATGAAATTCACGGATAATGTTCCGGTAATATTGCTGTAAGAAACGCTTTGGATCTTTGCCAATGCATACCCTTTTTTTCTATAAAGTCGCATTACCTCAGTCAAAGCTTCGGCAACTTGAGAAGATGAAAATGGCTTATCTTCAAGATGACGCATTATTTTTAGAATCTCATCCGAGGATATGACACTGTTTCCGTTGAGATCTATAAACCGTATACTATTATTATAGTTGGGAATAATTCTTAATAAAGTACCCAGGCTGTCTATCATCACTTCCGCATGAATATCTTTAAGACCGCTATTTAGGAAGATTTCCGCAAGATCCATTTTTATCTCTCTATTCGAAACAGAATCCATTTGAGAATACTTTCTGTATAGTTGGCTCTCATATCGGTTTGGTGTTTCAGACATCCTTATTTTCTTAAAGAACTTTGTTTCTACTCCGCTCTTCTCCTTGAATGCCTCCAGATATTTCTTCTTCATATCGGATAGCATTTTCTTTCCGGCAGAATATCCTTCCTCAGCCAAAGAATCCACTCCGGTAAAGCTGGTATTAATTTGATTAGGAATATCAGGTTTAATCAACACATCGGTCAAAAACAAGTTCTGCTGAGATATAATATTCATCGGGATACTGACTATCTGATCAGCGACATTCCAGGGAAGCTCTAATTCTTTCTTTGTTCGAAGGGGGCTTGTAACATCGGAAGTAACAATAAAATCCGCGTCCGATTCCTTTGCTACTTTTACGGGAACATTTGCTACTAATCCTCCGTCAACAAGTAGTAAGGTATCTACCTGCACTGGGGTTAGCAAAAATGATACACTGCTACTTGCGCGCAGAGCCTTACTCAACGATTTGTCTTTTAGTACAACGGCTTTCCCATATACCAGATCGGTAGCAACTGCTCTGAACTTGTATTTCAACTCATCAAAACTTTTTTCAATATGAATTGGCGCATTAATCGTTAGTACATTTAAGAAGTTAGATACTTTCTGGCCTGAATTAATAGCAGTCGGAAGAACCGGTTTTAATCCGTCTAATCGTAGAGAAAATATCGCTCTGTCTTCCGTTACTTTATCATCAAGAAAAAGTTCCTTTCTGTTGGTCTCTTCGGTGGAAAAGAAATCATTCCAGGAGGTTGTACTAATTAGCTCTTCCATTTCATCTATTGTATAACCGGCGGAATACATTCCTCCTACTATACTTCCCATGCTTGTCCCTATAACATATTCTACGGGAAGATTTGCCTCTTCTATTGCTTTCAACACACCAACATGCGCTAGCCCTCTAGATCCCCCTCCACTTAATACCAAGGCGACCTTTGGGACGTTTATAGGCCTTTTACCGGATAAATTGAAAGGATAAGTCTCTCGCTCGTATTCAAGACCAATCTCATATTTTGTTTGTGCATTAATTGCGCAGCAAAATATCATTAACACTAATGCTATTTTCTTAATGACGGATGACATATTTTTTCGGTTTGTTTTTATGAGAAGAGCTCCGGTGTATTCACCGGAGCATTCTTGAAATGAAATATATTAAAATTTTCTTTTTTTCTTAGGATTTTGTTGCGATTTCTGCTGTTGTTCCGCTGCTTCCATCATTCTTTGCATGAAGCCGGTTTTTCTCTCTTTCTTCGGAACAGCAACCAATTCCATATCCCCTCCCTTATGATTCATGTAGTATTGCTGAGCTATTGTCAACAAGTTGAACATGAAGTAATAAAGGTTCAAGCCGGAAGAGAATCCCATAAACATGAAAGTAAACATTACAGGCATCATATAGATCATCGCCTTTTGGTTAGGATCTTTCACTGTCATCTTCTGCTGAATAAACATTGTGATACCAAGTAATGGAGCCAGACCGGTAATCTTATCAACTCCAATCAAAGGAATTTTGAATGGTAATTGCATTATATAATCCGGAGAGGACAAGTTTGTTATCCAGAACAAAAATGGCTCATGACGAATATCAACCGTTACTCTAAAGAAAGTAAACAAAGCGAAGAGTATCGGCATCTGCAACAACATCGGCAAACATCCGCCGGCAGGATTAATTCCGTAAGTACTGTAAAGCTTCATTGTCTCTTTCTGTACTCTCTGCGGATCATTACCATATTTCTCTTTTAACTCGGCTATCTTTGGTTGTAGCTTTTGCATTCTTCCCATCGATTTGTAGCTCTGCTTCGTCAAAGGATAAAGCGCTAGCTTAATAATGATGGAGAATAGTATAATAACAAAACCGTAGTTTGGAATAAATCCATGTAAAAACCTGAACAACGGAAGTAAAATATATTCTGAAATCGGTCTTGTAATAAACTTTAAGCCCAAGAAACTTCCGAAATCATAAATCGATTCGTAATTCTTTTCGTATTTTTTTAATCCGTAATAATCTATTGGTCCCAAATAGAGATCAAATGAGTCTTTCTGATAATTTGTTCCTTTGAACGGTACCTTTACTGAAGCACTGTAATATTCTCGCACATCTCCGTTAGATTTATTTTCGGTTCTGTGCCCTTCGAATTTTGCTCCCCCTTCTTCATTCGGAGTTAGATTTGAGATTATAAAACAGAAATATTTGTTTCTGATTCCAACCCAATCAACTAATCCGTTCAGATCTTTTTCTTCGATATCATCGGCAGAGGAAGCGTCTATTACCACCTGTTCCCCACCGGAAAAAGCGCTGGCATTGGAATACTGAGCTTCGTCAAAAGAATTATCTTCTACGAAATTCAATCCGCTTTCCCAAACAACATCATATCTCAAACCGCTGATCACTCTGTTCATGTTGACCATCTCAACATCGGTCTTAAGCATGTAATCATTTCCGCGAATAAGATAGGTTCTTTTAATTTCCTGATTATCAGCTGTTCTGTATTTATAGGTTAATTGCAAAGAATCGTTGCCGGCAACCTTGAAATTATAACCCGATCTGTCCAGATCAAAACTCAATTTGGAAGTATTTACAAGCTGTCCTTCCTGAGTAACGAAAATAACTCCTAATTCTCCCCCTTTGCTCTGGTTTATTAGCTGAACATGACGATTATAAAAGTCGCTGGTATCTTCTATATCATTGTAATACCATGTATTATAATTCTTCAGATATATCTTTCTTAATCTGGCTCCCTTATTTGTGAGCTCCATTTTAACAAGATCTGTCTCAACCGTAACTATTTTTTCAGGCTCTTTCGAAGCTGCAAAAGCTCCTGTCTCCACAACCTCTTCTGTTTCCTTAGCTATATTCTCTTCTTTGGGAGATTCCGCTTCTTCTTTTTTCAAGGTATCGGGTTGCTGATTTGCTACTTGAGTTGAATCCGGTAATTGTTTAACCGGTTGCTGTGGTTGAGGCGAATTCATATACAACCAAACCGTAAGAATTACACCTATTAATACAAAACCTATTGTTGCTTGTTTATCCATAATATATCTGCGCTAGTTTCCTGTGAAATTATAAAAAATTTGTTCTTTCGAATATTGATGTAAGTGATTCAGACACGACAAAGAGTGGGGGGCATAATAATCCGGAAGAGTCTCCTCCGATGGGAATCTCTCTCTAAAACTTTTTATTTCCCTGTAAAGGTAGAATGTCATTATAATTCTGTCCTGATTTTCTTCATCAAATCGAGAACATCCGGCATTACTTCCTTAAGATAAATCTTAGGAAATCTTTTCTGGTTGATTCTATTGAGCGAAAAAACAACGTATAACGTTTTTCCGAAGTCTTCCGTAAAAAGTTCTTTTTTATTCATCCGATATGCCTCTTTCATCAGGCGTTTAACCCGATTTCTCCAAGCGGCATGTCCGGCTCTCTTGTAAACCGCAAACGCAACCTTCACGTCTACGTCGTCTACTCTTTCGCCAATATAAAAAATAGCCTTTAGTTTAAGGCTATTTGAATAAACATATTTTCCCGCATCATATACGGTATTAAAATCTTGCTTCTTTTTAAATCTTTCTTTTTTAGAAAGGCCAAACACTTTCAAGATTAATATTCGTCACTAACGGTTAATCTTCTTCTACCTTTTGCTCTTCTTCTAGCAAGAACTTTTCTTCCGTTTTTGCTAGCCATTCTTGCTCTGAATCCGTGTTTGTTTTTGCGTTTTCTGTTACTTGGCTGAAATGTTCTTTTCATTTTTATCTACTCTACTATTTTTTTGCAAAGAGAACAAATTTAAACAAAACTCAACAAATTCACAATATTTTTAGAACATATACCGATTTTAAAATATTTTCGAACTTATTTGAGCTTTTTCTCCTGGCAAATATAATCAAAATATTCTAATTAATTGTCATTAATAAAAGAGGAGGCTCCCTTTGTTCCTCTTTCGAAAAACTTTAGAGAGCCTCCGATTTATTACTTTTTCTCTATTTCACTTTACTTTTATTTCACTAACAACATCTTCTTGGTGAAGTTTACATTCTTTCCGGAGAATTTGTAGATGTATACTCCGGTTGCCAACCCGATTGCGTTGAACTTGAATGTGTATGTTCCCGGCTGCATAGCTTTGTTCATCAGTGTTGCAACCTCTTGTCCTAAGATGTTATATATCTTTAGCTGATATTTACCGGCTAATTTGATCTTAACCTCAATGTTGGTAGAAGGATTAAATGGGTTCGGATAGTTCTGACTTAATCCGAATTCCGTAGGAATCTCTTCTTCTACACTAGTGGTTCCGTCGGTATTCTTAACAAATAGAGCTCCGTTTTCTCCACCGGCGTAAATCATTCCGGCTGTTTTGTCAGCTGCGAGAGAACTGATTCCTAAGCCACCCATTCCGGCCGGTGACCAAGCTACTGATTTCGCGGAGGAGCCACTCATTGCTTTGGCGCTTATTGCTTCCAGTTTGAAGATTCCACCGGTCCATGTGCTCACGTAAACGTTGTCTTCGCCATCTACTGCTACGCTGTAGACAAACAACGCGTCGTTTAAGCCGTTGTTAAGATCTTGCCATGTATTACCCATATCATCACTTCCGAATACTCCGCCACCGTAAGTAGCAGCGTAAACATCACCGTTGCTGGTTACGTCTACTGCCCAGACGTGTTCGAAAGGTAGATTTGTTTTATTCCAGGTTGCTCCCATATCGTCACTTGAGAATACTCCGCCACCGAATGTTGCTGCGTAAACATTTCCGTTCGCGTCTACTGCTATGGAGTTTACAACCTTGCTTGTCAAACCGTTGTTAATGTCGGACCATGTTACTCCGTTGTCTATACTCTTATAGATTCCGAATCCCCATGTTCCGGCGTATAATATACTGTTATCCGCGTCGTATGCAAGTGCTCTGGTATCGTTTGCCATTCCGTTCGGATGCTTCCAATCCCCAATCGCGTTCATGTAGAATACGCCTTGTTCGGTACTTGCGAATATTCTGTCGTTCTCACCGATTACTATCGACCAGATAAAGCCTACATTCATATCACTGTTCAATAATTCCCAGTTAGCTCCGTTGTCTGCGGATCTGTAGATATTTCCGCCTACGGTACCGGCCAACAATCTGCCCTGATTATCAAATGTAAGAGCCCATACAATCTCGTCGAGTGAGAATGTAGTTACTTGTTTCCATTCGCTTGTTTGTTCGTCGCCACCGGCTGATGTTTCCACATCAACATTGATCGCTACGCAAGCGCTGTTATTTGTCAAATCAGGATCGGTAGGATATGTTTTGGTTATTTCGGCACAGTTTGTAATCTGTCCGCCAACAGGTATATGTCCGCTGAACAATGCTAAGTTAAACTGTCCCGCTCCCTTCATCGATTTTGCTATTACCTGACCATTAATAACCCCTGTAGGATAATTCAAATGAGCGTAAGGAGCTAATATAGATCCTCGGATATCGATTCCGGAGATGTTTAATTTCTTTGCTTCAGGGAAGTTATATAATACGTTATTTATTTTGGTTCCGTTAACTGTCAACCCGCCGGTCCATGTTACTTCTTCGCCACTGATGTTAACCAATACTACCGAACCGTTAGGTACGCTGATTGCCATGCTGTGTGCGTCACTCAATACCGCGCCGTCAACTTCGAATACGTTCAATTGAGGATGAGTTCCTCTCAGTTTCAAGCCGCCCCACTTCAATTCTGTGGTGCCGTTTGCAGGATATGCCGCCAAATCGGATGATAATGCTTTCAAGCTTGCTTCTGCCGCGTTGAAATCTATCGGTGTTCCGAACTTAAGCTCGCCACCGGTGATGCTTACCGGATCGATTGGTAAGTTTGTAGTTCCGCCGACGACAACATTACCGCCGAAAATTCCGCCACTTGTGTATGTTAAATCGCCACCGATAATCATTACATCAACTGCACCGTTGGAATTCTCTAATTGATCACCTACGCTGTAAGCTCCCAATTTAGCGTCGCCACCTACAGCCATCTTTCCTTGTGTATCGGATGATGGTTGTTCCAAATTACCGAATAAGAAGAGATTGTAACCTGTTGCCGGTCCGAAATCTACCGCGCTGGTTGTTCCCAAATCAACTTCTGCTTCGATTGCCAATGTTGCGATGGCGCCGTTAGTTAATGTTCCTACTGTCCATAATCCGGATGTGGAATTATATGTTCCTTGCGAAGCGTTTGCCGATACGAATGTTGTTCCTTCAGGTAGTACGTCAACTACTTCAACACCTTCTGCTTTCCCCGGACCATCGTTTGTTACCTTTATAGTATATGTTACTTTGTCACCGTTGTTTACTTCGGTATCATTAACCGATTTCTCAATCTTCACATCAGGTTCCTCTACCGGTGGAGGACATATTGTAGGATTCCAATATATCTCTCTGGCTATCGGAGCGTGAATTGAGTTGCCTTCGCAATCCAATACGTTAACTACAAATTCCAAGACTACCATTGTATCCTTTGCGGAAACGCCCGGCCACCATCCTTTTATCGAGAAAGTAGTGTCCTTGCTTATCCATGTATTTGAGTAATGTACCGTATTATCTATGTCTTCTCCCTTAGGCCATACGATTCTCCATGAAGTCTGTAATTTGGCTCTCGAAGGATTCGGGGTTAAGCTTACCGCCCCATTTACTGTTATCCAATCTGGTTCGAATTCGCAAATAGAGGAATCGGGACCGAAAGTAGCGCTCCAGTCAGTTGCGCATTCGGGACCGTCAACGTGAATTCCGGCGTCCCAGGTAAGATCATTTTCGTCAGCGATAAGATTGGTACAAATTGTTTTCCCGGTCAAAGGATTAACGTCGGAATCAACCGCGTCGTTTGAACCGGCATCCTGAGTTGTGAAAACATATCCGGTTGGAAGATCGAACTTAACACTGTAATCTCCCGGAAGAAGATCCGCGAATAAATACTTTCCGTTTGCGTCGGTTGTTGTAGAGCTTAATTGTGTTCCGTTACAATCGTATAAATAAACAGTAACATCTTCAACACCCTGCTCACCGGCGTCTTGAATACCATTTTTATTTTCGTCTAACCAAACATAATCTCCGAGAGATGCTTTCGGAATTACTTCTGTCTGGCAAGTTAAAACTCCGTTGTCCGTAGTGCCGTTATCAAAGTTCTCATTTACCGCTGTAGCGGCGTCATTTATTTCACTATATGAATAACCGTAAGTAGGACCGCCACCCAATGCCGAGTTGGCTATGTCCAACAATTCCTTAACTGTTTTCCCTTGGAAAGGACCCGATACAAATACTAGGTCTTTCAACATATTCGAGTTTGTTCCGAGAACTCCCGCTTCGTCGTAATAAACATTCAACGAAAGAGCCACAACCTGAGCAGCCAAAACACCGCCGGATGTTTTTCTGTAAGGATCGGTATAACTTCTGTCCAACGCGTCCGGTGTTCCGCCGGATGGTAAGAATTTTTCTACTCTGTAAGCGGATGTTAATGTAATAGTATGATTTCCGCCAACTACCAAATCATTAGGGAAAACCGTATCGAAATAAGTATCTCTTATTTGCCCCGGTACGCTGTTTCCTTTACTTCCCCAGCCACCTTGTGTAAAAGTTGCCATTCCGGTAAGATCGCAATCGCCACCGCCGGAAATCCATGTTACGTTACCATAAACCTCTTTTATATCTGTAGAAGGGGTTGCAAGCACCAATTTCTGCTTGTCGTGAGGGTTGGCTTTATGTACGTATCTGGTTCCCTGAGGTATTTCCACATTTGCCGAAGCTGAGATAACTGCGTTTCCGGTACCATTATAAGAGAGTGTAATTTCCGATGATTCTCCCATAGCGTTTGTGGAAACGGATGTTGTTGATAATGTACCCAAATTTGCGGCCAATGTTATATCTACTCCCGCTACCGGATTTCCGTCAAGATCAAGAGCCTTAACTTTGAAACTTGCTGTGGTTCCGGGGGCCAAAAACTGAATTGCCGGATCGAAGACCAATGTATTTACCGGTTTTACGTTTTCGTGATTGGCTTCCGCGTCCGCGATAATGCTAAGAGCTCTTACTCTTACCGTGTTATCATTCTGAATTGTGTTTGCGTCCACTCCGTCGCTGAAATGCCAAACCGCTATCTGAACAGCCGCTGCCTCTTTGCTAATATTCGATAACTGATTAGGATGTGTAGCTTGAGGATAGTAGTTGTTCAAAATGTAAGTAATTTCGGATGGGGTTGATCCTTCGTCCCAGTAATCTGAATTCTGAGCAAGTCCGTGTCCCAAATCTATACAATAGAACTTAACAGCGTCCGAATTCAAAGTACCGTTAAAAGTTCCCGCCCAACCTGTTCTGTATGAAGGAGGATCCAAAATAGGATTAAGAAAATTTAGGTTCGTTCCTTCGGCGGTTGATGTAACTCGGGCGATGCTTGTGTAATCTTGCACCTGATCTCCCGATTTTTTATTTCCGGCAAACATTGTAGCCGAAAATACAACCGTTAGAAATAATACGAAAAATAGTTTTGTTTTGTGTGACATAAGCCCCTCTCTACTAAATAGATTCATTTCTTACGATTACATAAGCCAAGATTGATGCCAAACATAATCCCTCAATTTCGCGTGAAATCGTGATCTATTAATTCCTAAAGTGTCTCAATTTGATAAGTCTGTTTCAAATAGAGCTGTTTTCGTCGATTTTAAACGATTTTGATACATTTCTTCACCTCGGTTACCGGCTGATTTCTTCCTCTTTGTACCCCTACAAAGCCGGTTATTTCGGTAGAAATATGTGTGGTTGCTTTACATTCTGACGCGCGGCAATAACTATTACAATTCAAAATCAGAAAAAGACCCTTATTAACTCGCATTGCAACAAGTTTGTATATTCTAAAAATATAAAAATACTTATGAAAATTCGATATTTTCTTATTCGATATGTGATTATATTCAATATTATCGCTGCAATACTCAATATTTCATGAAAAATGCCGAAAATAATTCATAATCCCCATATTTCCCCCTCCGCAAAGCAATCCGGATTCGGTACGATATATCTAAAAAGCAGATAATTCTTCCTAAGAAATGATGCGCCGATGAAATTCTCCGGTGCGCAGGTTATCCGATTCGGTGCGATAATAAAAAAAATTACATGGCCGAAGAGCAAAACTATTTCGAAGACTTCCGGAACCTTTTCGATGGAGAGGAAATCTGTTTCGAAGCTCTATTGAAGGATTCGGATATGCCCAAAATGAATTACAATGCCCCCAAGAACTGTTTCGACGGAAGAAAATTCTTATTCGATACTCTTCAGATCGGGGAAAATGAGCAGCGCACCGGTTCCTACGAGCAGCGCACCTCGGAAAATGAGCAGCGCACCCCTTCCAACGAGTAGCGCAATAGTTCCGGAGGGTGTCGAAATAGTTCCGGAGCTTAACGAAACAATTCCCGATAGTAACGAAATTGTTCCGGATAATAGCTAAAAAGTTCTCAAATGGATTGAAACGCGGAAATACATTCTTGAAATAATCATGGAGAGCATCGAACCGAATCGGAGTTTCAGCGATCAACAGATACCCGTTAACCCTTTAAAAACAAAAAGGCCGCCACAATAAAGCGGCAGCCTCGTTTGAACTCTTATTTTGGGGTCATAAGGGGTTCAAAATCAAATTCTCTGTTCTTTCCGGTGCAGAGAATTATTTTTGTACATGGTAATATTCAATCACCGTGCCAACCCCGATAAACATCTATTACATCACTTCCGATTAATTTTCCTTGAAATAGGAGATACAACAAAAGTGTATCAAATCAAGGCACATTATCGGATTGATTCAACTACTTTCTTACAAGCAAAGCCACATTCTCGATATGATACGTATGAGGGAACATATCCACCGGCTTTACTTTTACAAGTTTGTAATCCTGTTCGGTAAGCATCTCAATATCTCTTGCCTGAGTTGCCGGATTACAACTGACATAAACAACTTTCTTCGGTTGCATTCTGAGAATATCTCTGATCGTCTTCGGATTCATTCCGCTTCTCGGCGGATCGGCAATTACAACATCCGGTTTCGGGAGATTGGAAGTAGCAAGAAAATCCTTCATCGATTTATTCAAATCGGCCAGGTAAAACTTAACATTCTCAATTCCATTTATGCCGGCGTTTACATGAGCATCCTTTACGGCGTCTTCCACACTCTCGAAAGCGTGCACCTCTTTGGCTCTTTCCGAAACATAAATCGATATTGTTCCCGCCCCGGAATAGAGATCGTAAACAACATCATCTTTTGTAATTTCACCGTAATCAAGAGCCGTTCTATAAAGCTTTTCGGCCTGCAGCGTATTCGTCTGGAAAAAAGAATTCGCGCTTATTCTGAATCTGTATCCGCCGATAGAATCGTAAATACAGCCTTCGCCGTGATAAACTTTTTCGAAATCGCCAAAGGCGACCATCGCTTTTTTCAGATTCACATTGTTGATAACCGTTGTAATCTCTGGTATTTCCTCAACAAGAGCGTCGGAATATTCCTTAAACAATTTCTCGTCGTCCGAAGAGGTTACGAGATTCACCATCAAATCGTTTGTATGATGAGCCGATTTTATAACGAGATTACGCAAATATCCTTCGTGTGTTTTGCATGAGTAAATTGAAGTCTCTCTGCTTTTGAAGAACTCACGAGTGAAATTCAGGATCTTGTTACTAGCTTCCGATTGCAAAAAGCATTCGTCCAGATCCAAAACCTTATCGAATATTCGTGGGATATGAAGTCCTACGGCGAATTGCTGATTCCTTATCTCATCCGATTGATTGATCTCTTCGGGAGAGAGCCATCTTTTACGGGCAAAAGAATATTCCATCTTGTTTCTGTAATGGAAAATCTTTTCGGAACCCTCAATATCTTCATACTCGAAATCGGAAAGTCCGCCGATGCGTTCGAAAATATCTTTTACCTGCTCATGCTTATATTTCAACTGAATATCATATTCCAAATCCTGCTGCTTACATCCGCCGCATACCCCGAAATATTTACATTTAGGCTCAATTCTCAATGGAGCCTTCTCCAATATTTCTGTTACCTTAGCTTCGGCGTAAGATTTTTTCTTCTTAACAATTCTGGCCTTAACCTTATCACCCGGATAAGCCCCGTGCGCGAAAACAACAAACTTCTTTTTCTCACCTTCGTTATTCGAATCTTCTATATCAAGTTTCGCCACCCCTTTTCCTTCGAAGGCATAGCTCTCTATATTAAGTTCTAAAATGTCCCCTTTTTTCACTTCTCTTCCTTCTTTAGTAATGTAACCTTAAAACCGATAAATTTGTCAGCCCCTTGGGTAAGATAGGCTTTCGATTCGTGACTAATCTTCTTTATCAACTTTTTGTGATACGATTTTTCACTATCGCTTAATTCTTCGATTTTATTTTTCAACATGTCGAGAGTGATTCTGTAATATTCCTTCAGGGAACCGGAAAGCTTGGTAGTCTCGAGAATTTCGAACTTCCTTTCCGTATAATACTTTTCACTCTTCACCGAATCGAACACCATCAAATCGGAAGCTTCGTAAATATCCTCGACAAATTTGGGAATTTCTTCCTGCAGATTAATGGTTTCACCGACGCAATAAATTCCGCCCGGCTTTAAGATTCGTTTTATTTCCTTGACGATTCGGTTTCGTCTAGAATCGATTGTAGAGCCTTGGGAGTAAACAATATCTATCTCCTCCTTATCGAAATCGGTATATTCGAAATCCATAATTCTAACGTTTACATTCGGGTTATTATCCAAATCCAAACGACTGATTATCATCGAATCGTAATCCTCAACGATAAGCTCAACTACTTGGCCGGTCTTCTTAGCTATGCTTTCAGCTATCGCGGCACTCGAAGCTCCGATTACCAGAACTCGTTTTTCTTTCAACTCGGTCTTTTCACAAAAAAACCGGAGCTGGCCATCCCCTCCGGGTAAAATTATTCTCTTTTTCATGCTGCAAAGATAATGATCTTTTTATCTATTAATTGCAAAAAACTTTTTAACCACCATACCATTTTTTATTCCTTTTACCGGAGAGTTTACGGAATTATTTCTGTTATGTTTTATGTTTATAAAAATATATCCTCACATGAACCGGAGAGAACAAAAATGCTAAACGGAAACTCTGTAAGGAAAACCGAAAAAGAGATTGAACAGCTGAAAGAGGAATTGCTTGAATTGAAAGCAACAGCCAGGGACATAAAGCATCTCGAAAAGTATAAGAAGATTTTCGAAATCTCCCCCGAGGCTATTATTCTTTTGGATCCGACCGGCACGGTCATAGACGCAAACGGGAGGGTTAACGACTGGCTCGGCTATCCCCCCGAAGAAATAATCGGTAAGAACATTATGTTCCTCCCCTTCTTCTCCAAGAAAGTTAAGATGCGAGCATTAATGAATCTGGGAAAAAGACTACGTGGGATAGAGATCCCCCCTTACGATCTTGAATTCTACGGACGAGACGGAAATATACTTTGCGGAAGAGTAATAGCAACTCTATTGCGAACCGAGAACGGCGGAATTGCCGGAGATTTGGTGATGATAACAAATATTACCGAACAGAAAAAGGCCGAAAAAAGACTGATAGATAATGAAAGAAAATTCAGAACTCTTACCGAAACAACCTCTTCGGCTATCTTCATAGTAAAGGATAATAAGTTCTGCTATATGAACAAAGCGGGGGAAAAGATATGTGGCTACAGTTTGGAAGAATTAAAAGGGAAAAACTTTTGGGAAATTGTTCATCCTGATCATCGTGCGCTTGCCAAAGAACGGGCCTTCGGCAGACTACAACATAAAGATGTTCCCCAGAACTATGAGATGAAGATAATCACCTCTTCCGGTGAGATCAAATGGATGGAGTTTATGGGTAGCTATTTGGAATATGAAGGAATACCGGCAATACTCGGTACGGGATTCGATATTACCCAAAGAAAAGAGATGGAAGAACATCTTCGTATAAGCGAAGAAAAGTTCCGTTCTATATATGAAAACGCTACGATAGGTTTGTACAGAAGTACCCCGGCCGGAAAGATACTAATGACAAATCCTACTTTGCTGAAAATACTCGGATTCAACAACATAGAGGCTATGAATTCGTTCGACATTGAGAAAGAGGGATATTCCGACAGAGAAACGAGAAAAAGATTTATAGAGTATTTACAAGCCAACGATAAGATTTTCAATTTCGAAAATTTATGGAGGCGTCCCGACGGGAAAATTGTCTATATCAGCGAAAGCGCACGAGTTATAAAAAATAAAAAAGGGATTCCGCTTTATTATGATGGGACAATCGAAGATGTTACCATACGGAAAGAACAGGAAGAAAAGATCCGACTCTTTACCGAAGAGTTAAAAGAGCTGAACGCCACCAAAGATAAGTTCTTTTCTATCATCGCGCACGATCTTAAGAATCCCTTTGTTTCTATTCTCGGCTTCTCCGAAATTTTGTCGGAAGACTTCCCCGATCTCTCCGATACCGAAAAGAAGGAATTGATAAACGAAATCTTCGACGCGGCTCGAAAAGCTCACAATCTGCTCCAAAATCTTCTTACTTGGTCCCGCTCGCAAAGGGGGATGATCAAAGTTGATTTGCAAAATCTTAACTTAGCCGAAATGGTTAAGGAAGCTGTCGAACCGTACGAAGGGAACGCCACAAATAAGAATATTGCTGTTCGTATTTCCATTCCCGAACACATTCATGTGCACGCCGATAAATATATGCTGGAAACAACAATCGGTAACATCACAAACAACGCTATTAAGTTCACTCGGGAAAACGGAAAAGTTGAAATAACCGCTGAAGAAAATAGCAGCAGAGTTTTCCTTATGATTACCGACAACGGGGTGGGGATGAGCAAAGAGCAACAAGAGAAACTATTCGATGTAGGAACTCATTGCTCAACAAAAGGAACAGCCGACGAATCGGGAACAGGTTTGGGATTAATTCTATGCAAGGATTTCATTGAAAAGCAGAAAGGAAAAATTTCCATTAAAAGTGCCCCCGATGAAGGAAGCACTTTCATAATAGAATTGCAAAAATGGATTGATGAGTAATAAGAAATTCCTTCGACGGAATAACTTATTTAGAATTTCATCCCGGCTGTAAAATATAGCTGACTCTGTTTGGTCCCCGGGTTACGAATATTCGCGTCCCCTCTGGCATACATTATCTCAAAGAGTCCTAATATCGAGGTAAACTTCAGGCCAATTCCGTAACCGAGCAAAGGTCTTCCGTAAGTAGGATTAGATAGAGTTCCCAGATTATAATCGAAAGCGGTGTTGAATACCGCCTTAAAGAAGATATCCCTTTTATACTCGTATCTGTAAGTAAATCGGAATATATCCCATCGGCTACCAATTCCCTGATCGAAATTAATACCGACAAAAGATTCCGGTCCACCGATATGAAACCTTTTGTAGATGGGAACGTTATCCCAAGAATGCATTACCGCGCCACGAAGCCCTATTGTATGATACTTGCCAAATGTTTTGTAAAGTTTCAAATCGGCGTAATATCTGTTGTACAATACATCCGTACCTAACGCCTCCCCGCTGTATTCGTAGAATGAACTGAATTTCGCTCCGTGCCTCGGCAAAAGAACATCATCCAGTATATCATACTCAAGATCAACTTTTATACGGGCAATATTATCTTTCCACGTAGGAATAAGATTGGCAAAATTATTCGAGGAGATAATCGGTTTGATATCCATATATTCGTAATCGAAACTCCCTTCTAACACCCAGTATTTGCTTAGATTTATCCCCAAACCGCCACGTAATGTCAATGAACGATCCTTGTATTCGGCTACCTTATCTTCCTTAAAATAGAGATCCGTAGGAACACTCTTGTAATGCACCGAGACAAAAGGATAAACCGGAAAATCCATCGAGCGAGAGGGATAAGAGATCTTCAGATCAAATTTGCGAATCCCGCCGAATTGATATTGCGCTTCCATACGATTCCCGTCGAAAAGGAGAGAAGTAGTTTCAATCCCGAAAATCGCCACGATCTTGTGAAAATCGTCATATCTGAAACCGGCATGCAGTTTTCTGAGAGATCTTTCCTCAACGGAAATAATCAGCTTTACAAATCCCTCTTCTTCCTCGCGTACTTCATAAGAAATTTTCTTAAAGTACCCGAGACTATATAGCGCGTCTATTTTCTCTTTAATATTCTTCGTGATAAATTCTTCACCGGGACGAATACCCAGATTAGCGTATATAAAGGAAAAATCAAGGACTTTGTTCCCTTCTATATTTATCCCTTTTATCACGGGTGGATTCTTTTTGTAATTCTCGTAGGTCTGTTTGTAAACATTATATTTGTTAGAACTCTCTTCGGCTACTTCTCCGATAATTCCATATCTCTTAAGACTGTCGCGTAATTCAATCAGCAACTCTTTGTTCAAATTCCCCGCTCTTTCCCCGATATCAACAATATCCATAATATTCTCATCGGAAAAATCCATAACGGAATAATTTCTTACGTTCGACTCGATATAGATATCGGTTCCTTTCTTATTTTTCTCCAACCTCGGATTTCTCGGCAGATCCGCAGTTCGGTCGAGCACCGAAAATATATCTTTCAGATCCTTCTTATATCTTTTCCCGAAATTCAGATTCAATCCGATCACAATATCAGCCCCCATCGAGCGGACCACATCAACCGGGAAATTATTCAACACACCCCCATCAATCAGAAGAGAATCACCGTATTCAACCGGAGTAAAAACAGAAGGGATAGACATAGTAGAGCGAAGCGCCTTACTGAGAGATCCTTTTCGAAGCACTACTTCGTTACCGGTTATCAGATCAGCCGCTACACATCGGAAAGGGATCGGAAGCTGATCGAAATCGTTCCGCCCCTCAAAGGGATATGTAATATCGAGAAAGAGATTTTGTATTTTTTGTCCTTCAATAAGTCCGGAAGGGAATTTAGGAGTAAATCCATTCAAATCAAGCACGATCTGATATTTGCCACTCTTCTGTTTTTCAATAAAGGGGAGCATTTCCCTTCTGGGAGCGTCCGAAAAAATTTCCTCCCAATCTATCGCGACACCGAGCTTTTCCATTTCTTCGGCGGTATATCCCATCGAGTAAAGAGCCCCGACAATTCCACCCATGCTTGTTCCGGCAACATAGTCTATCGGAATATTGAGGCTATCGATTAGTTTTATTATACCGACGTGAGCAAACCCCAAAACTCCGCCACCGCAAAGAGCCAGTCCGATTTTCGGGCGTTTTCCGTTTTCAAATTTATTTTTCCATTCTCCGTCGGGAAGATTCTCTTTCCCGTAAGAATTACCAACAAGACCGAATAACAGAAAAGTAGCTAAGGCAATCGCGGCAAACTTTTTCATAATATTTTATTCACGTTTTAGTTTGAAATTCATTTCCAATATACCTTTAGGATCAACACGCTTTCCGTACCATTGGCATCCCCAATGCAAATGAGGTCCGGTTGATCTTCCGGTAGAACCGATCTCTCCGATCTTATCTCCTTTCTTCACAAAATCTCCCGCTTTAACATCTTTTTTACTAAGATGCAGATAAAAACTATTTACGCCCTGCCCATGATCAACAAGAATGTAGTTACCGGCATAATAGAATGTATCGGCGGCAAGAGTTACAAATCCGTCGGCCATTGCGTAGACAGGTGTACCTTTGGCGGCCGCGATATCAATACCGTTGTGGGCGTTCTTCGGGGTTCCGTTTAGTATTCTCTGACTTCCGAATACACTCGAAATCCATCCCCCGTTTACAGGACACATAAATCCGTCGGCAAAAAGAGCAGTATCTATTTCCCCGATTTTCTTTCTGGCTTCCTTTGATATTTTTCTCTCCCGCGCAAGTCTCTCGTTCTGACTTTTCGGAGCGGTAACCAGACTCTTTTTCATTTTGTTAATTCTTTGTATTCTGTATTTCCTCTTTCCGAGAGTTATTCTCTTAAGTATTACTTTGTTGCTCTCCAACTTGATATTAAGAAGATGTTCTTCGTTGTCATCCCGATCAAACCCGAAAGCGAATATACCATTTTCATCAACTTGCAAATCCTTACCATCCAGCTTAGCCCACTGCACACCATCCGATTGTCCGATAACCAGACTACCCGACTTAAACTCACCGTAAAATCTAAGATCCTGTGCCGCAACCGACACATAACAAAATATCAGTAATAGAAAAACCTTCTTCATTAATACTCCCTGTTGAAAAGACTGTTCGAAAAATAAGGTAACGTAATACTAAATTCATCATTAAAGCGCAAATAATGGTACTTCCAATCGGTTAAAAAAGAATATTTTCTTTTCCCGCTGATATTTTACAAATTACTTCTTACTTTAGGACTGAATTTTCTTTACACCAACATAATATTCACGGAGAGTGAAATGGCATTAAAAAGAATATTTTTCTTTCTCACAATTATCATGAGTGTTGGCATGCTTACCTATGCGCAAACTATCGACTTTGACAAATATTTTCATAACCGTACAATGCGTCTCGATTATCATCACACCGGAGACTCTAAAACGGAAATAATTTCTCCCGACAAAATCTATTCATACGATTCTTGGGGAAGAAACAAAGTAAATCTTTTGGATCAGTTCAACAATGGCAGATACTACGTAAAGATTTACGACACAGCCGAGAGAAAGCTTATTTATTCGAAAGGATATGACAGCTATTTCGGAGAATATAAATTAAGCGGACCTGCCGCGAAAGGAATAATAAAAACCTTTCACGAAACCGCGATATTCCCTCATCCGAAACAAGAATTTCGCTTTGTAATAGAAAGACGAAACGAAAGAAAGGTTATGGAGGAATTTTATTCGACTATAATTAACCCGGATGACATAGGGATAATTCGTCTCAAAGCGATGGATTGCCAGGTCACAATTGTAAAATCTCATTTCAGCGGTAATCCTGAAAAGAGAGTTGATATAGCTATTATTGGTGACGGTTATTCTAAGAATGACATAAAAAAATTCGAGAAGGATATGAAGAAGTTCACAGATTTCTTCTTTTCGCAAGAGCCTTACAAATCGATGAAGAACTCTTTCAATATCTATGGCATTCTAAAACCGAGCGAAGAGAGTGGAGTAGACGAACCGAGAGCAGATATCTATAAGAATACCACATTGAGCTCAACTTTTAACTCGATGAATTCCGAAAGATATCTTTTGACCGAAGATAACAAAACCTTGCACGACCTCGCTGCTCTGGTTCCCTTCGACGCGATTACTATTATGGTAAATCACGCCCGATACGGAGGTGGAGGGATTTATAATTTCTTCGCTACATTCACTACGGATAATCAGTTTGCCAAATATCTTTTCATTCATGAATTCGGTCACTCATTCGGCGGATTAGCTGATGAATACTACACATCATCAACAGCATATAATGATTTTTATCCGCTGGGAATAGAACCGGTCGAGCCGAATATCACGGCAATGCTGGATCCCGAAAATGTTAAATGGAAAGAATTATTATCGGATGATATAGCGGTTCCGACTCCATGGGAAAAGGAAGATTTCGATAAATCGGACGCCGTATGGCAAAAAGAGAGAGCCGAAATGAATAATCTTATTGCCCGATTAAAAAGGGAACAAGCTCCCCAAAGTGAGATTGATTTGGCGGAAAAAGAGTACGCGCAAAAAGATAGAGCTCACTCCGATAAAGTTGATAAATATTTGCAGGCAAGTAAATATTGGGGAAAGGTAGGAGTCTACGAAGGAGCCGGATACGCTTCGAGAGGGTTGTATCGCCCGATGCTCGATTGCATAATGTTTTCCAAAGGGGACAAACCTTTCTGCAAAGTTTGCGAAGCCGCAGTCAGAAGAGTAATAAAACATTATACCGGCGAATAATTTTCCGAAAGACTGTTTCTCTTATCGTGAGAAACAGTCTTGTCTATTTCGTTTAAGAAATTTTCCCATTCGCATTTACAACCACTTCCCTGAATTCTTCTTTCATGAAATCATAAACCGGTTCTTTGCATTCCTGATTCACCGTAACACGCAAAGCACGCAAACCTTGCACTCCCTGAAGAGTTTCCAGAAGCACCTCTTCTGTTTCGGGGAGTAATACATTCTTGGCTTGGAGATACTCTATATACTTCTTGTACTCATAAGCCTCTTTCCCCTGAGAATATACGATAGCTATTTTCCCGGGTTGGGTCAGTCGTTCATTTGTACCCAATATGAGAGCTTTATCAATTCTTTTCTTCATTATCTCATAACGAATATTGTACGTCCCATCCACGTCGAATTTCTTTTCATCCATTCTAAAACGAATCGCAAGAGGAGTATTTTGAACCAAAATCAAATGAGTAGTTTCCAGATCAACTTTCAGATCTGCTCTAATCTCTCCGGTCTTTCTGGCAATTTCACAAACGGCAATCAATTGCCAGAGTCGGAGATTATGAAGATATATTTTGTCAAAAGGCTTATCCTTCACCAAAGACTCTCCGATGTATATTCCATGCTCAACACCATCGGTTTTATATTTCTCGAAGTAATGCGGAAACATCTTTTGCGCATATATCTCAGCGTCATCTAAAAAAGATGAAATAGTATCGTTAATCGTGCTTACAGCTTCTTCGTATTCTCCTCGCTTCACGTAGAGTGACTTCGTGGCCTTGTCAAGTTTGCTTTCGTATTCTTTTAGTTCTTTCCCTAAATCAGGTTCTGTCTTTTTCAAATGAGCAAAAATACTCTCGACTTCATTCTGAATAAACTCGCTCACAGATACTTCGGCTCCGCTACTGAGTCCGTTATTAATGTCATGCAAAAAGCGCTCGACTCTGAAAATCATTTCCTCCAATATCGGTAGTTGTTTCAGAGAATTGGCTTTAAGCAAAATATTGTTTATTATTTTCAGATGTTCTGCCAAATCTTCCTGAATGGCTCTATTCCTGTGAAGCGAAGAATTTCGTATATCAGTGACAGCGTAAAGAGGATATACATTTTCGAAAATAATGTTTTCCATCTCGGCAGGAAGTCCTTCGGTTCTTTTCCCTAACAAATTTACAGCGGCATTGAGAAATCGCCATTCTACCGTCGGATGAATTGCGGTACACTCTTCTTTTATTATCGCCTGTATTTTATTTTCCGTTTCTTCCAAAATTCTTTTTATGGCTATCGAAAAAAGCAGAGACACTTCTTTTATCTTGAATTTATCAAAGGATGTAAAGTCTTTCGGATCGGAAGAACCAAGCTCCAAAAACCCGATCAGCTCTTTATGTGAAAACAACGGTGCTGCAACAAGACTTCTAATTCCCTGCCGCTCAATCTCTTTTTCCACAATACTTTTATTCGGGTGGGTTAACAAATCATCAATAATAACCGACTTATTCGTCATTGCGGCCATTTCATAAATAGAATTGGAAATGTCGCTACAATTGAAATTACATGTATCATTCAGAACAAAACTATTTCCGATTTGTCTTCCGTAGGTAAGAATATCTTTATTGTCATGCAAAGCCGCAAGACCAAGCTTTAAGTTCGGTTTCTTGAAAAAGCTTCGGAGTTTATGTTCCAACTCTTTGAATTTCTCGGGTGAAATAATCGATTCCCTTTCAAGGAGATCATATTTCAAATGAGAGAGAACTTCCTGATTAGTAACATCAATGGCCGTTACAGTTGAAAATCCGAAAAACTCAAATTTTTCCGGTGGCAAATACTCGAACCACTTTTCCAGACATTTGCTTGAGTTCAACAATTCCCCTACCTGCTGTTCGGTAAGTTCCGGCAACTCCCCGTTAACTTTGATTTGGAGAAATTGACCATCGAATTCGAATTGGTAAAAACGATCGAGATTAGTTTTAGGATCAGATATATTAAAGACCATAGAGTAGTCGATATTCAATTCCACATTATAACATCTGTGTAAAATGTAGAAATATCCTTTTATCGTTCTCCAAAACTTGGAAGCTTCGGGATCTTGCACATCTACTTTCTTAAATACGTTTTCCGTAAAACCAATCTTATTATCGAATAACTCCGTTTTGTAAACCGGGATGAAATCAAAGGGAACAAGAGACGCCTTCAGTGAAGTATCCCATTCCGCAGGAGAATAGATGGCAGACATAAGAAGATCGATCTCATCTTTGTACTTTTTATATGGCGAATAATCATCAATGTCATTCACAAACCAATCGATTTTCTTGATTTCTTCAATCTTATCTTTCGCAAAATAGTATCTCGGGTCTTTCGCAGCTATTCTTTTTTCCCACAGCTCGATAACCGGCCTAAAACTAAGAGTCCTTTTAAAAGGAATCTCTTTTAATTTCGGCTCAAGGAGCTCTTTTTCCAAATCTTTATTCACCTTACTTCCCCCTAATTCTTTATCTCTCAGACGTAAAGATCAGAAAATTATTCCATTATTTTAATAATAATTCCTTTTTCTCCGGCTATTGTAATCGGTTTATTCAAATCAATCTCCTCACCCGTAAATAGATTAATACCTTTATTACAATTCTTTAGAATATCACCGTACCCGCTTAGTACTATTTCTTTTTCGCCTGGTTCCCCGTTTACCACACTTACTATTTTATCATGTTTATCACTTCGTACAATTACGAATAAATTATTCTCCGGTGGGAATTGAGTCATCTTTCCTGACTGCAACACAGAATATTCTTTTCTTAATGAGATGAGTTTTTGCAAATATCGGAAAAGATCATTTTCTATTTCGCTTCTGCCTTCTTCTGTAAATGCGTTAATCGAATCACCTTCAAACCCACCGGGGAAAGGGTGACGAAGAGTTCCGTGATCTTCGGTAAACTTCATACCTATTTCGGAGCCGTAAAAAATCTGTGGAATTCCTCTTGCGGTAAGTAATATTTGATACGCAATCTTCAATCGATCCGAATCGGAATCGGCATAATACATTGCCCTTCCGACATCATGGTTATCTACAAATGTTACAAGATTGTCTGGGTCGGCATAAAGATAATCTTTCGCGAAAACATTGTAGATTTTGTACAAACTTCCGTAGCCGTTCAGGTAACTCACTAGTTGATCCCGCAACCCGAAATCTGTTACCGCAGGGGAATTGGAATTGTAAGCTTTTGGCAAAGGAGAATTCCCCTGATATCCCGCCAGAAATGCGGGCTCACCGGTCCAAACTTCAGCAACAATGTTTAGCGAAGGATATTCTTCCATAACATCTTTTGCCCAAACCGACATAAACTCCTGATCACTATAGGGATATGTATCCTCCCTTATTCCGTCAAGTCCTGCGTACTCAATCCACCAAATCGTATTTTGGATAATATAATTTGCAAGATATTTATTTGACTGATTCAAATCGGGCATGTAATCAGTAAACCATCCTTCATGTACATGACGAATTGTTGAGCTATCCGCATGAGGATCGGTATAAACCATCTTATGATGATTCGCGGACAAATGGTTCTCCATAGTGCCATTAATCCAATCTTTCATCGGCAAACTTTTCATCCAGATATGATTTTCGCTAATGTGATTCGAGACATGATCTACAATTACCTTGAGCCCCTTTCCGTGAGCTTCTTTAACAAATTTCTTATAAAGCTCGTTGTCTCCATGCCGAGGATCAATATTGTAATGATCGGTTATAGAATATCCGTGATAACTTCTGAAAGTGTTATTCTCCAATAATGGCGTGGGCCAAATAGTTGTAGCGCCAAAATCCTTAATATAATCAAGCTTATCCATCAATCCTTGTATGTCGCCGCCGGCACGCCCTTGGTTAGGAATATTTTGCATCGTATCGACATATCCTTCAACCAAATCGTTATTCGGATTACCATTGGCAAATCTGTCCGCCATTACTAAATATATCACATCTTCATTCGAGAAGCCTCTATGAATATTGGCGCTTGTATCCCGCTCAAGTATGGAAAAAGGATAACTCACAACCTCTCCGGCTTTGTCCAAGATAAGTTTGTATTCTCCCGGAGTAATTTTCGGTATGACTTCGATATCTATAAAACAATAGTCGGTATTATCCAAGTAATGGACATTTTTTGTTCGGATGAAATCGGTATCGAACATTACGTCGGCTTTCTCTAGATTTTTTCCGTAAACCATCAATTGAATTTCGTTATTTTTCATTCCCTTCCACCAGTTCGGCGGATCAATTCTGTTGATCTCCATAGCCTGGGCAAAGATTGAGGTTGATGCGAAAAGTAAAATCAAAAAAGCCGAATATAATTTCATGAGTCTCCTCTCTAAAGTGCGAATGAATTAATACCGAAAACAAAATTATTTTTACCGAAGTGATTCAGTTTCCATGTTAACTCAAATTTCATCGGGATTAAAATGTGCCCTACACTGAATCCTGCTTCGTAAAAAGGTGTATCGAAATTTATGAAATTATCGCTACTGATAAACCTATTCATTCGGATAGTTTTTTCACTATTCTTTAACCAAGCTCCGTTAAAATGAATTCCCAATTGAATCTCGGAATCCTCAAAAAAAGGTATTCCGAACATTTTAAAAAGCTCATCCTTCAGATTATACTCAGTTGTAAATGTAATTACATCGTCTCCGAAAACTTCCCCCACTCTCAGAGTTCTGAATGAATGATCTTTTCCGCCCGATTCTATATTTCCGGGTAAGGCATAAGCCATGTGATACGGAATCGGATTATCGGCCCAAATTTTATTAACATCTATTTCAAGAGTTGTAGCCCGAAAAGAATTAATCTTGGAGAACAAATTCAGTTTATATTGACTGAAATCCAGATCACTAGCTGTGAAATCTTTGTTAGCAACTGTTACTGATCCGTTGAAAAGAAAAAAGGATTTTCCCATAGAAGTGCGACGTCTGTAATATCCATCTTCAATATATTTTCTAAAATCGATTCCGAAAGATGCGGTTACGGAATTAATATTAGTCTCATATATCGGTGGATTCGCGTTATATTTCTTTTTCTTATTGAAGATGGAATAATCGGAATTCACTCGTGCGCTCTTATCCGATCTGCTTGCGAACCCAATCCCCAGCTTCAGAAAGGAATTTACTTCACTTTCCCCCTTTATCTCAAAGCCTTTCGAATAGAAATAATCGCGGAAATCATATTTCCCCAATAAGCTTGTAAGCGTTGACGTAAGTTTATTATACTGATCCGTTTCTGCGAAAAGAGTAGAAAGCTTTTTGTAAACTTTTGCGCTAATGGAAGAAGTTCTATACTTCCCTAATAAATACTCCCCTTCGGCATTCCAGTTAAAACGCTTATCGGAAAATCCGTATGAAGTCTCAATATTACCATTGAATCTGTATTTCAAGAGATCATGAAAATAAACTCCCATATTCACTCCGTGCCCTTCTATTCTATTAAAACTATACAATCCAAGCGGCCCGGTGATGCCGTAGTTCTTCGACAGATTTAGCTCGGTCGCAAGAAATGAGAACTTATCCCAGAAAGTTTTTTCAACCGCTTCGAGACTGTCTATTCTTTGGTATGCCGTTATTTCTTCCAAAGTATTCGGAAGCTTTTGCCTTTTGCTCCAATAGAGAGAATTCTTCTCGTCAGCGTCGGGAAGTACTGTCAAGATTGCGTTGTCGAACATATCTGCCTTAAGCTCCGAATTGATACGGTAGTCTTGCAATACGGAGTTTATCTCAAATCCGAACGCGACAAGTCCCATCACATTACCTGCTACGAAAAGACGATAATCGATTGGCATATATATTCCGTCGCCGTATGGCAAATATTGCTGAAAAATGTTCACCTTCGTAAAAATGCCTCCCGGATTAGCCGCTCTGTTCAACTTCACATCCAGTTTTACCATTTCGAAAGATTTGTCGCGAATATATATATGACCGAAAAAGCCGGCTTCGGATGAATTTTCCGGTGAGAAAAATATTTTGTAAATCTTCCGATTATCCTGCATCAGAGAATCGGCTAAATAGTAGTAATAAAAATCGAGTGCGTCGTTGGCTATTGGGCTTACCATCGGGCGATCGAAAAAGCGGATATCATCCGTATAGAAATTTTGAATCAACCTTCCCCCGGTAAGAGTATTTATCGTCGGAGGGAAATTCGCAGATTGCTTTCTCGCGATTATCTTCTCTTTGTAGTTATCCGGTCGAAGGAAAAATCCGTGGCTCTCGTTTTCAAGAATACCGGTTATCTTCAATTCCGAAGTATCCGTATCTCCCAGACCGGCGGTAACACTGTTGTTGTTAGCCGAAATATCTTCGGTAGTTTTAATAATTCCTTTTGTGTATGCGTAAAACTCATAAGAGCGTAATTTCTTTTCTCTTTCGTTTTTATAGCGAATTGCGTTTTTGACAATTGGAATTGCAGGATTCTTGCCAGGTTTAACGGTTACCTCTTTCAATTCTATTGCGACGGAGGATAACTCAATATCGAGAGTAATATCTTTTCCCGGATTTATTGTTACAGTATCCGATCTGTAACCGATAAAAGAAAATATAAGATTATGCTTACCATCTTCGAGCAACAACTCATAATCCCCTTCGGCATTCGCCGATGCTCCGATAAAAGAATTCATTACTCTGACATTTGCGTAATTGAGTGATTCCCCTGTGGAACTATCCTTTATTTTCCCCTTTACAAAATAGGATTGAGCGCTTAATAGTGATGTTATTGCAAAAAACGTGAATAGAAGTAAACCTTTCTTCAATTGCCCTCCGGAATAAGAATAATATTGCTATTAGACACTTGCAATATAGAAAAGTTACGGATTAAATGATTTTTAGGAACTATTCTCTCGGAAAAAGGCTTACTCAGAAAAAAGGGATGAATCTATGAAAATCCTAATGACCGGCGCGACAGGACTAATAGGCACAAGAGTATCGAAGTTTCTTATCGATCGTGGTGATGAGTTGACAATTATCACCAGAGACGCTATCTCGGCAGCTGAGAAAATTCCGGGTGCAGTAAAATACTATGAGTGCAATCTTCGTGATGACGACTTTTTCGAATTGTCCGATCTCATTAGTGAAGCCGAGGCAGTTATTAATCTTGCCGGAGAAAACATAGCTGCCGGTAGATGGAGCGCTGAGCAAAAGAAGAAAATACTCAATAGCAGAAAGTTGAATACAAGAAAACTTGTTGAAACCATAAACACATCGGAGAAAAAGCCAAAGACATTTATTTCAGCCTCCGCTGTCGGGTTTTACGGAAACTCCTCTTCCGATATCTTCGACGAAAACTCCAAGCCGGGAAAAACATTTCTCGCTGAAGTAACCGAAGCTTGGGAAGAAGAAGTTAAACTACTCGACTCTTCTGTCAGAGAAGTTCGCCTGCGTCTTGGTGTTGTGCTGGCCGGAGAAGGGGGAGCTTTACCGAAAATGATTCCTCCATTTAAATATTTTATCGGTGGCCCTCTCGGTTCCGGGAGACAATGGTTTCCATGGATTCATATTGAAGATGTAGTGAGATTCGTGATTCATTCTTTGGAAGAAAAACTGGATGGTCCCTATAATTTGGTCGCCCCCCAATTTGTTACGATGAACGATTTAGCCAAAGCGTTGGGAAAAGCTCTGAAGAGACCTTACTTCTTTAAAGTGCCGGGATTTGTCCTTAAGATAATATTGGGGGAGCAGGCAGACATGGTCTTGGGAGGTGCCAGAATCTCCCCCGTTAGAACTATCGAAAGTCATTTCGAATTTTCTTATAAATCTTTAGAGCAGGCTTTGAAAGACCTGCTCTGAACTCTATTCATACCAAGAAACAATTTCAAACTCACCGGTGCCGGGAAAATGCGGAGGGGAAGCAAGCATTAATCTTTCATCATACTTATACTTTTTGTTGAATCCGTTGTTCATTCCCCAATAACTAAAAGTACCTACAGCTTGTCGTTTTTTCTGTATAATTCCACCAAGCAAATTAATATTACCACATACACCACGCGAGTCATAATTCTCCGCTCCGAATCCTTCCATCTCGCTATATATTGAGGCGTGAATATTGACATCACTGCTATTGGCAGCATTATCCGTTATTAAAATATCATTTCTTGCAATCAACCCTAACATATCGGTAGAGTTTGGATTAGTTAACGGGTTGTCGTGATAAACAATATCATCATCAATGTAAATTCTACCTTCGGGATCAGGACCCCATGAGACTAAACTATATTGCCCTTTTACAACTCCCTGAATGCGACAAGTACCATGTTTTATATATATTACACCGTTATTCGTCAGATCGCTACCCAATACCGTTGTATCGGTACCGGTTTTCGAGAATCTGTACCTGATGCTATCTCCTGCGAAGGTAAGATATACCGAGTCCTGAACAAATTTTGCTCCGTCCATATCTGCAACGGTTTCCATATCTTTTACTTTATCAGGGGGAAGAACAATATTTACCCCCTGCTCATAACCACCGTAAAATTTCGGATCGTCATGACGCCAGTTGTAATACTTTATTCTCTTCTTAGTAGTAACTTTTCCCATAAAGACCGGTTTGTAAGCTACACGCAAATAATCTTGCAAATGCATCGGTCCCCAAACAGTGTCTCCGGTTGTCCACCATATATTGGATCCTTCTATTTCGGAAAAGTACGCGAACTTTGAGAACTTACTCGGTTGAAAGGCAACTTTTACCGTTTTTGTAACTCCTTCGTAAGTTCCAGATGCGGTTATCTGCCGAAGATTCTTGAACGCGTCCAAAACCTGGAGAGAGACGTTAATTTTTCCTCCGTTGTATGACAAATTGTTTATTCCGTCATCCCACGAAGGATCGAAAAAGATTTCGCTGGCTGCCATATTGGCGCCACTTACCGCGATATTATGGGCATTTGTTTCCCGATAGTATGTTGTGTAATTATCGATCGAATCGACAGACATACTGTTGAAGTTCTGACCGACAACGAGAAATATCAGACTAAATCCCATCACCAAAAATACTGCCGCTTTTCCACCCATGATCTATCCTCTCTCTATCTGTTTCTCAAATTTCTGGCCGCTAACCTTATCTGTCGCCAAAATGCGCTGGAGTATTGATCAGCGTAGGCTGCGGAATTTTCTACCGTTATATTTATCTGCATCGTATATATTTCACCTGGCATTGTTATCGGTAAACTAATTTCATTTCCCAATGCGTTGAAATAGACCAGTTTGAACTGGGTAACTCCCAAATTAGAGCCTTTCGGAGTGGCATTATTTACCACTCTGTATAACATCCGGTCTCTGGGATTCGGAGTATGCGCCAATTCGGAGGCCGGCCCTAGATAGTACCTCATCGTATCTACGTTGGAATCGGAATCAACATCGGTAAGAAACGTAATACTTGAGGAATCCGCGGCAATAATCGATTTCGCAGGATTCGGAATCTTGTTCCAATCGGCGCAATAGCCTATCTTTCTGAAATCATGCTCCAGTAGCTTCACTACCTCTACCAGATTCTGCTGAACTATCAGTTCACCTCCGTTCGTAAAGGTATTCTCTACGGAGGCGTCGTTGAGTCGCAATAGTATCATCAATAGCATTCCACCTACTACCATTGCTCCCATAATATCTATTAAGGTACTAAATCCCATCTCCTACCTCACCTGAAATACCAATAACTGTAAACTGTCGACATCTTAATTGTATCCACCATCCCCGGACTTGTGACCTGTACATCTATCCTTTTATGCCATGTCCTCGAAGAGGTTGTTCCGTTCGGATTGGATGTTGTAATATAATTTACCCAACATTCGATCTTAAACGGAGCGGAAGAGGAAATCGTGTCGGTATAGTTCAACCCGTTGTAATCGTCGAAGTCGTTAAAATTACCGAGAGACTCGCCATATTCCGGGCCGAGACTTGCAGCGGGTGTTAATGAATTCAACAAATAAACGGAATTACTATCCGACGCCTCGTCAAAGGCCTTACTGCTTGCTTCCTCAACTACCGAAGTAGCAATGGAAACTCCCAATACTCCTAACTTCGCGTCAGTTAATACTGTACTCGTAGTCAGGAACCCGCTGGTTACTCTTAGTATCACTAAACCCAGAAGCACTAATGCGCCGAGGGTAATCATCATTTGTCCGGTATTCATATCTTCTTTCTATCGCTTTTTCTTTATGAATTTCAAAAACCGTGCTATTACAAAATTCCTTTGTTTTAGCTAATTTTCGAATATTTTTTCTAATATATCAGTCAAATCCGTAAAAATGACAGGTACAAATGGAATTTATCCAAATCTAATCTCAAAATAAAACAATTATTGCTATATTTCTATTATTCGGAATAGGGTGTATTTTTTATCACATTTTTCAATAATGCGGAATTTACTTTTTATGGATCCAATAAATATTCTTGTAGGGGTAAATCTTCTGGCTTCGATGGGGGCTAACTTATCGGGGGCGAAGAAAGGATTAAAGCAATCTCTCAAAACCACAATAAACAAACCGGAAACTTATTTGCAGAAAACTCCTCCGAATGTGGCGGCTGTTATCTTGTTGCTTCAGTTCCTGGCTGTCTTCGGAATCGGGGTTTACTCTCCGGATAACATAAACGAATTCGATACGATACGGATGATCGGGCTTGCGGTATTTGTCGCTTTCTCCTGGATGCAGGTCTGGGCTTATAAGCACATGGGGGATACTTATTCGCAGGATATAGTAATCACTAAAAATTCGCGACTGGTTACTGACGGGCCCTACAAAACTATTCGCCATCCGCAATATCTATTTCAGATACTTAGCGATCTTGGGGCGGGGATAGCTCTTTTCGGTTTTGTGATAGTGCCGGTTGTAATTCTCGCGGAAATTCCTTTGTTTATTCTACGCGCAAGATTCGAGGATAAACTTCTCGAGGAACATTTTAAAGAAAAGTTTGTAACTTATAAGAAATCCAGCGGGTTCTTTTTCCCATTTATCGGTTAATTATGAAAATATTTCGTTGCTCCATATACATCAGTTTGATTTTTCTTTTTATGCTTTCCGAAGCCAACGCCCAGCGACTCTTAAAGCTGAGCATGGATATCAACGGAAGCACAAAACATATTTCTTACATCACACGGAACGGATTGGTATTCGCTTCGGCCAAGGAAATTGCTACCGCTCTTTCGGGAAATTATTATTACGCCGAGGAGACTTCGAAACTGGAACTGAAATTTGCCAACTACAACATGAAGGTTACCGGCAGAAATCAGTTTGTCGTTCTTACGAACAGAAACGATAACTCCCAAGAGGTTTTCCAAATGCCTATTTCCACTCTCCTTGTTAAGGGGGATGTTTTCGTGCCGATGAAATATGCCTTAAAGTATATTCAAACCGCTTACGGTAACGAAATTAAGTTCGATGACGGCGCCAAACATATATCAGCCGAAAAACCGATAGAGAGAGTTATTCCGCGACCTATTGTAGCAGCTCCCAAACCGGGGCTCGATAACTATTCCTCCCCTACTTCGGTTAACGAAAATTACGATATCTTCGGAATGGATATCGAGGAAAAGCTCGACGGTACTTTGATTCGCTTAAAATGCTCAGGAGAAATTCATAAATTCAGTACATCCATTCTCAATAATAAATTGTTCCTTTTTATCTCCGGCGTTACAATTGAACCGGATTTGTTGAAGAATTTCAAATCGATCGGGTTCGTTAGAAAAGCCGAAATGAAATCTGTCGGAGACAACAAGCAGCTCGAGTTTTTATTGAAGCAGGGATATTCCGCTCATGAGTCGATGAAAGAGGTAGGGTCGAATGATATTCTCGTTACCATTCAGAGTAAAAAATATCACAAGACGGAGGCTCAACTCTCCAAGGAGAAGGAAAGATGGACTTTCGATACGATAGTGCTCGACGCGGGGCACGGCGGAAAAGATCCGGGGGCTATCGGGATTACCGGGGTAAAGGAGAAAGATGTAAACCTCGGAGTTACACTTGAGCTGGGAAAACTGATAGCGCAGGAAATGCCCGACGTAAAGGTGATTTACACAAGGGAAACCGATAAATTCGTAGAGCTACATAAGCGGGGAACAATTGCCAACGAGAACAAAGGAAAACTCTTTATCTCCCTTCACGCGAATTCCCTGGGAAGAAAACGAGCTTCCGTCAGAGGTTTCGAGGTTTACCTTCTTCGTCCCGGGCGCACCGAAGAAGCTATTGAGATTGCCGAAAGAGAGAATAGCGTAATAAATTTGGAAAGTAATCCGCAGAGCTATCAAAAGCTGGACGATGAAAATTTTATTCTCGTCAGTATGGCTCATTCGGCATATATGAAATATTCCGAAAGATTTTCCGACATACTTTGCAAGAAATGGGCGAACGATTTATCCCGCATACCCGTTAGAGGAATTAAACAAGCCGGTCTTTACGTTCTTGTGGGAGCTTCGATGCCGAGTGTTTTGGTTGAGCTCGGGTATCTTTCCAACAGAAAAGACGAGGCTTACCTTAAATCGAAAAGCGGAAGAAAAGAGATGGCAAAATCGCTCTTCAATTCGATTAAGGAATACAGAACTTATTACGAAGAAAATTTAAGAGCCGAAACTTAATAAGATCTTACACAAAAAGGAGGCAACATGACTAACGCGCAAAAATGGGTCGCGGCATTTTTAGCCATTTTTATTCTTCTTTTTCTCCTAAGCAGATTAACTCAAAGCAACGAGGAACCGACCGCTAATGTCTCATCTTACGAATCGGAAGATCCGGCTACAATCGGTACCGAACTCGTTACGAAAATCGGATGCGTTGCCTGCCACGGGAACGATCTGAAAGGAACCAAACTCGGCCCCTCTTTATACGCGGCAAATCAATATTGGAAAAGGGACGATCTTATAAACTACCTGAGAAATCCTTCCGCTTTTATGGACGAAGACCGAATGGAAGCCTACCAAAAAGAATACAAATCGGTCATGCCCCCTTACGAAAATATCGACGTAAAGGATCTTGGAAAAATTGCCGATTATCTCTTAACCTTGAGGTAGATTATGAAAAAACCTGACGAAATTACTTCCGGCGATATCGTTAAAATTCACGGAAACGATTACGAAATTATCAGAAAAATAGGTAAAGGGAAATCGGGCTATTCTTTCCTTGCCGATAATAAGCGGGAGAAGGTGGTTGTTAAGATAATGCACGACGAGCCTTGTTCTTACTACAATTTCGACGAGAGCAAGCTGAAATCGGAATTGAACGCCTACACCCTTCTCATCAAAGAGAACATTCCCGTCCCGAAAATAATGGCGACAGACAAAAAGCAAAATCTATTGGTGAAAGAATATATCCCGGGAAAAACCGCGGCCGAAGCAATTGCCGAAGGAGAATTTTCCGAAAATCTTATCGAGCAGCTCTTCGATCTGGCGGCGCGGGGAGAAAAAGGGGGAATAAATCTCGATTATTTCCCCTTCAATTTCGTAGTCTCCGGCGACAAGCTTTTCTATATCGATTACGAAGTAAATCTCTATTCCGAAGAATGGTCCCTTCCCAATTGGGGAATCTGGTATTACGCCAATAAAGAAGGATTCGCCCGATTTATCAGTGAAGGTAAAGCCGAGTATATCAATTCCGATCTTGAGAAAGGGATCCCCGTTAAAGCGCCTTTTGCGGAAATAGTTTCCGAATGGTTGGATAAATATCAATAGTCCGTAAGCGGAGATTAAAAGCTCCGCGCGGAAGCTTTTCTCCGGTGCGCAAATGAAATTTTTCTTTGCGCCGGACGCTCCCCCAATTGCGCCACACATTAAATCCGTTGCAATACTCGCCGGAATCATTTCGATGAGCTCTTTATCCTTTTCGAAGACCTTTTCCCTTCTTCCGATAAGCCTTTTATTCTTTTCGTTAGGCCCCGGAATTGTTTCAATAAGGTACGGAACTATTTCTTTGCGCTATTTCCATGTTTAGTTACCGCCGGGAACTATTCGGATAGACTTTTTCTTGCGGAATTTGAGTAGCGCACATGTTCCGACGAGCAGCGCACCTGTTCTGACGAGCGGCGCACCGCGGAAAATGAGTAGCGCAACAGTTCAATACCTCTTTGAAACTGTTCCGAACCGTAACGAAATAGTTCTCTCCCTCTTCGAAATTGTTCCGGATTGTAGCGAAACTCTTCCAAAGTATATCCGGACTTATCCACAAGTTATCCACATCGGTAGGAACATCTTCGAAATTGTTCTATGGATCATTGAAGCAGGGAAAATCTGCAGCGCGCCACTATTCCGGAGTATTTTAGCCGGCAGAATGCTCAACTCCGCTTGGGGAATCTTTAGCGGGATGGTGTTTTTTGGGGGTGGATTGGGAGAATTATTATTCCGGTCGGTTTGTTATTTTTTTTCCGGTCTTCTCACTTACAACCGAATAAGTTGTAAGGGCTTCGGGCTCCGCGTTTTTTACTTCGGCAAGAAGCTCTTTTATTTCCGCCCTAAGTGATTCGGCTGTGTTGTTTTGTGTAAGAAGATAGAGGCAATATTGATTCAGGGTTATCTTATTCTCTTTGGCGCGCAAGGTAAGCTCCTTGTGTAGTTCCCCCGGAATTCGAAGAACAAACCTTCCGCTATATTCTTTTTCCATTTCCAAGTTTTCCGGTTCGGGTATTGAAATTCCTTTCTCGAGGTACTCGGTAAATAATATCTTTTTCACAGTCTCCAGATTTCGGATAGCTTCTTCAACCGAATCGCCGTCCCCAATAAAAGCTCTTTTACCAAGAGCCGGTATTGTGGCTATATATCCGCCCCCTTCGTTCTCCGGAATTTTATTTACTTCCATTGTATAGTTCAATGAGAGATAGTATTCTAAGGATTTCATATTTCTTCATTCCTCATTATTATTTCAATAGCTTCGATAATATTTTTCAGATAAACATATTTTATTTTTCTTCCGCTTTTAATAGCAATAGTAAAGCACCCGATCTTTCCGTAATCTTCCCTTTCAAGTAAAGCAGGATGTGAGACAATTACATGAGATCCTGACTTCTCTCTGTATTCAAAACCAAATCGCTTTAATATGGAAAAGACTTCATTTTTTTCCACATAAGGAGGTTTAGTTTCTTTCCATTTCCAAAGTTTCTTCTCAAGCTGCGTCATAACAACTCTAAAATTATACTATATATAGTACCACAAAGCAAGCCCATTTTTTCTTCCCATTTTTAGGTTTATTGCGAGAATATTCGAAAAAAGAATGCCCGGATTTACTTTGTTTCGGTTCACTTCTTATTTGATGAACATTTTTCGATAAATATAATTATGTCTGAGTCCCTATCCCCTAACCTGATCAATTGCTTTGAGGATAATCTGCAGAGAGTAATGTTTTATTCTTTGTCCGCTTGTAACTGTAATTCTGAAATTCCCATCTTTCCCGTACTCATCGTATTTCAGAAGAGTCGGGTGAAAAAGAGAAACATGAGAGCCGTGCCTCTGTGTAATTTCGAAACCGTAGCGATTCAAAACGGCAAAGACTTCATCTTTGTTGGCGTATTGCGGTCTTCTTACTCTCCATTTCGTTAGTTTTTTTTCGAGTTGTGACATGTCAAACCCCTGAATTGTTTTTATATCTAAAAGCGAGACTAAAAATTTTCTTCAGTAAGTTCTTTCGAAAAAGAAATTCTTCGTATCAGTCAGGTCTTCCCGAAACGTATAGCGGTTCGTTCATTTATAAATAACAAAAGAAGATTCGGAATTGTTCATTATCGACTGATTTTCCAATTTCCCTCTAAACAATATTCTCATATTTGTTTATATTTACGGTTCATTATTTTCAAGAAAGTAGGGTAAAGCATGCAAACGAGAAAACTGGAAGATATTCCAAAGGCGTATAGTCCCCGCGACGTTGAGGACAAATGGTATAAATATTGGGAAGAGAATAAGATATTTCATTCGGAACCGGATGATACAAAAGAACCCTACACTATAGTGATTCCTCCTCCGAACGTAACCGGAATGCTTCACCTCGGGCATATATTGAATAACACATTACAAGATATTTACATCCGCTACAAAAGGATGAAAGGATACAACGCTTGCTGGGTTCCGGGAACAGACCACGCCTCTATTGCCACCGAAGCCAAGGTAATAAAAAAACTGAAGGACGAAGGGATCGACAAATTCGAATTGGGTCGTGACGAATTCCTAAAACATTGCTGGGAATGGACCGAGAAATATGGCGGCATTATTATCAGTCAGCTAAGAAAGCTTGGTGTAAGTTGCGATTGGGATCGCCAGCGTTTCACAATGGATGATCATTACTACAAGAAAGTAGTAGAAGCTTTCGTAAGCCTCTACAAAGAGGGAATGATCTATCGCGGACACAGAATGGTTAACTGGTGCCCCGCCTCGAAATCGGCTATCTCCGACGAAGAGGTTCTTTACAGAGAAGAAAACGGCCACTTGTGGCATATAAAATATCAGATAAAAGATTCCGACGAGTATTTGGTTATTGCAACTACGCGCCCGGAAACAATGCTCGGCGATACCGGTATAGCGGTTAACCCGAACGACGAAAGATACAAACATCTTATCGGCAAAACAGCTATCCTACCGATAATCGATAAAGAGATTCCGATCTTCGCGGATGATTACGTTGACCTCGAATTCGGTACCGGTTGCGTAAAGATTACTCCCGCTCACGACGTAAATGACTACGAAATGGGTAAGAGACATAATCTTGAAATTATCAATATCTTCCACGAAGACGCTACTATCAATGATAACGCTCCGGAAGAATTCCGCGGAATGGATAGAAACAGAGCCCGCAAAGCTGTTGTTAAGAGATTGGAAGAATTGGAAGTTCTTGTAAAAACTGAAGATTACACCCACAAAGTAGGCTATTCCGAAAGAGGGGGAGTTCCGATAGAGCCATACATCTCGGAACAGTGGTTCATGAAGATGGACGAGCTCGTAGAACCGGCTCTTAAAGTTGTTGAAGACGGTCAGGTTAATTTCCATCCTCATCACTGGATAAAGACATACACCCACTGGATGACAAACATACGCGACTGGTGTATTTCCCGTCAGCTATGGTGGGGGCACAGAATCCCGGTATGGTATCATAAGGAAACAGGAGAAATCTACTGCGAAACAGAAGCGCCGAAGGATATTGAGAATTGGAACCAGGAAAATGACGTGCTCGACACATGGGCATCCAGCTGGCTCTGGGCTCAGGATGTATTCACAAGTGAAGATGAGCAGAAATATTACTACCCGACCGATCTTTTGGTTACCGGTCCTGACATTATCTTCTTCTGGGTTGCCCGTATGATAATGGCCGGAATGAAATTCATGGGAGAAATTCCTTTCAAAGATGTTTACTTTACAAGTATCATCCGTGACGAAAAGGGACGCAAAATGAGCAAATCGCTCGGTAACTCTCCCGATCCTCTTGATGTAATAGATGAATACGGAGCAGACGCTCTTCGTTTTACTGTAAACTATATAGCTCCTCTCGGACAGGATGTACTCTTCTCAACCGAGAAATGTGAGATCGGACGTAACTTCGCCAATAAGATTTGGAACGCCGCACGCTTCCTTCTCATGAACGCGCAGGATGTTGAGATAGATCCGAAATTGAAGGAAGAGCATAAAGACTTTGCCGACAAATGGATTATCTCACGTTTCCAGAATTCCCTCAAAGAATTGGAAACCGCGCTCGATAAATTCGACGTTAACGGCGCCTCGAAAATCATTTACCACTATGTATGGAATGATTTCTGCGACTGGTACATTGAGTTGATCAAGAACAAAATATATTCCGACGATAAAGAGGTTAAAGCAGCCGTAATGACTCGCGTTCTCTCTTTGTTCGAAGATATGTTGAAAATAATTCACCCTTTTATGCCTTTTATTTCGGAAGAGATTTACAATCTTATCGCGGAAAGAAAAGAAGGAGAATCCATTTCGACATCGGAATTCCCGAAATTCGACGAGAGCTTGATAGACGCTCAGGCAGAAACAGAAATAGAATTCGTTCAGAACGTTATTACCGCGTTGCGTAACATTCGCGGCGAAATGAATATTCCACCTTCAAAGGGAATTAAAGCATATTTGAAAGCGGATAATCTTTCCGACGTTCAGATTACATATATTAAATCTTTGGCCAGAGTTGAAGAACTTCATGCCGAAGCAGGAGTGGAGAAACCCAAAGGCTGCGCAAGTGCCGTCGTAAAGGGTTGCGATATCTTCGTTCCGTTGGAAGGGCTCATAGATCTTGATGTTGAGCGCGAAAGACTTTCCAAAGAGATAAACCGTTTGGAAGGAATGTTAATCGGTGTTAATAAAAAACTCTCCAACGAAAACTTCGTAGGTCGCGCACCGAAAGATGTGATTGAAAGAGAGAAAGCAAAACAGCACGATTGGCAGAGTAGTGTTGAAAAACTGAAAGCAATGCTTGAAGATTTGAAATGATATATTCTCCATAATATTAGGGGCTGTCACTAACAAGTTTATAGTACGGTATTCGAGCTGACTCGAAACACCGTTTTGAAATTACAAAGTGGCAGCCCCCTTTTTTTAGAAAGGAACAAACAAATGAAGAGAAGAAATCAACATTTAGCGATATTCCTTTTAGTTCTGTTATTACCCACGCTAATTTTTTCCCAATCCTTTAAATTCGCGGCTATGTCCGATAGTCGGGGACCTTATAACGGAGTAAACGAACCTGTTCTATCTGCCCTGGCAAATCATCTCGCGGAAAATCATCCAGACATAAAATTTGTTATTTTCCCCGGCGATATGGTAAACGGAAACAGAGAAAACCCGAATCAAACTATGCGAGAGCTTAATCACTGGAAAGAGGTTATGGCACCGGTTTACAATCTTCCGGGAGCCATTGAGCCGAAGATTTTCGTCACTCCGGGAAATCATGAAATCCAGCACAGAATGGATGAAGCCAATTTCAAAAAGGTTTTCTCCGGTATGCCACAAAACGGACCGGACGATGAAAAAGGTTTAACCTTCTCATTCGATTATAACAACAATCATTTCATCCTTGTGAATACTGCCCGCTGGAATTACGGCGATCCGAACGACACTACTGACGATAAGGATGATTGGCACAGAATAGAGCATATCGATTGGCTCGAGAATGATTTGAAGGAGGCGCGGGAAAGAGGGGTTGATAATATCTTCGTCGCCGGTCATGATATGCCTTTCCCAACCGGCGGACACATCCGCGACGGATTCGCCCGTCTCTTTGATCTTGATACCGTCTTAACAGAGAGACAAAAAGCGGGGATAAAACATCGGGACGATATTTGGAATCTGTTCAAGAAATATGACGTTGCCGCCTACATGTGCGGGCACGAGCATCTCTATTCCCGATTACAATATCAGGGAGTTTACCAATTGATTCTCGGATCATGCGGCGCGCCGATTTACTATCACAACTCGAAATACGGAGACAACCCCGAGAAGAAGCGCCCGGGACAAACGATGACATACAACGAATCGGTTCCGTATTACGAAGTTTTGGGATATTCCCACGGCCCCGGAAAAAGCTCTCAGATCTCTGAAGACTTTTTCGGATTAAGAGTTTTTCATTATTCGGTTTTCGAAGTTCAGCCGGAGGGAATAAAAGTAACCACCTACGGCATCCCTTTGAAAGAGGGAACCAGAAACAAACCTGACGGTGAAGTAAGAGAGGTAGACAGTTTCATAATCAAATAAATTTTTGCAAGAAGGTCGCTATTTGGCGGCCTTCTTTTGTTTTTGGTTGTTATTTGAAAATCAATTTGATAAAATAGGCCGATAGTTTTAATAGTTGGAGTAAAAATGAAATTCGGTTCTAAGTTTATCATACTTTTTCTTCTTTGCGCTACCTTCTCATTCGGGAGTAACGGAATTATAAAGAAGGGAAAGGAAATCTATTTCGCGAATAAGGTTGTAATCAAGCTAAAGAAAGAGACCGGCTTGAAAAAGGCTTCGGCCAACAGAGTGGAAAGTGTTAAAACTTTTCTGGCAAAAAAAGGAATCACACAAATGAAGAGGAGATTCCCGAGCGTAAGTGCCGAAGAAACTCTTCTTAACGATATATATATAGTCGATTACAATTCACCGATCGATCCGAAATACTACTCGGATAAACTTTCCCTCAACGAAGATATCGAATGGGCAGAACCGTTTTATCTTTCGGAAATTACTTTCGTTCCCAACGATCCCCAATTGGCTACTCAATACGCCCTTACAAAAGTAGAGGCTGCCAAAGCATGGGATATAAACAAAGGGAACAAGAAGATTATAATAGCTATCGTTGATAGCGGCGTGGATATTGATCATCCCGATTTGGCAGGTAATATCTGGACAAACGATGATCCGGTTAACGGAGTTGATGATGATCGTAACGGCTATGTAGATGATATTCACGGCTGGGATTTCGGCGGATTGAGTGGCACCCCCGATAACGACCCGACCGAAGACAGTCCGACACACGGAACACATGTAGCGGGAATAGCAAGCGCAGTTACAAATAACGCAATCGGAGTTGCGGGACTCGGATACAATTGTACAATCATGCCCATTAAAACATCTCAACACGATATCGGGGATCGCACAGTCGCCTACGGATACGCGGGAATTCTTTACGCCGTGGAGAATGGCGCCGATATTATAAATTGTAGTTGGGGTGGTTATTCCTACTCCAAAGCAGCGCAGGAAATTATCGATTACGCGGTTTCAAAAGGGGTTGTGGTAATAGCCTCTGCCGGAAACGAGGCGGAAAATATCTCGATCTATCCGGGAGCTTACAAAGGAGTTCTTTCGGTAGGTTTCACTAATTCTACCGATAGTCGTTCTTCAATGTCGAACTACGGATTAAATGTAGATGTGATGGCCCCAGGTGTGAATATTCTAAACACATGGCAAGATGATACTTACACATACTTAAGTGGCAGCTCGATGGCATCTCCGTTGGTCGCCGGTTTGGCGGGATTGGTAAAGGAACAATTCCCCGGTTATTCACCCCTACAGATTTCGGAACAAATCAGAGCTACATGCGACGACATAGATGACCTGAATTCATTTTACGCAAAGCAACTTGGCAAAGGACGAGTTAACGCCTATCGAGCATTAACGGAAACAAACGCAAAGTCGGCAAGAATTTCGGATATATCATTCACTGACGAAGGAAACGGAAATAAAGTATTTGAGCCGGGGGAAATTGTAAGAATAGATGTCTCCTTTATCAACTATCTCACTCCCCTTTCCGGATTATCGGTTACCCTTTCCACATCCAACCCGAATGTGGAAATTACTTCGGCAAGTTTCTCCGCCGGTGCTATCGGAATGATGAAAGAAATATCAAACTCTTCGGCGCCTTTCCGCTTCAAAGTAAAAGAATCGGCCCCGAAAAACGAGGTAGTCCGTTTCGTGCTTGATTATAAGGACGGATCGTACACTGATCACGAATTGGTGGATGTATTAATAAATCCTTCGTACAAAACGCACGAATCGAATAATATTCAGTTATCTGTCGGTAGCAATGGCTCACTAGGATTTATCGACTATCCTACTAATACACAGGGTGCCGGATTCAAATATGACGAAGGAGCAAACCTCATGTTCGAAGGAGGATTTCTTTTGAGCACCGGCGCCACAAAGGTTGTCGGTCCGATAAGAGGTGGAGATCCCGACAAACAGCCGAACGAGTTTACCCCGACAGTTCCTTTTACAATCAGCGTTCCGGGGAAAAAAGCGGACGAACAAGGCTACGCAAAATTCAACGACTCACAGGCCGGATTGCAAAAGATCGGTGTCGAAGTGGAATTGAATACATTCGCCTATCCGGATGTAACCAACGGCGATTATATTATTCTTCAATACAGCGTTAAGAACACAACCGACGAAAAGATAGAGGGGCTTTACGGCGGTCTCTATTTCGATTGGGATATAGATGAGGAAGGTTACGAAACGAACAAGGCCGAATACGTATCCTCCGATAAATACGGAAGAGTTTACAATTCCAAAGCCGGAGCTCTTACAACACAAACAGCGGTAGCTCTTCTTTCCGAAGCTCCGGGGGAAGGCTTTTACGCTTTTCACAATGACGGCAACGGCGGAGGAATAGGAATCTACGACGGATTTACATTCGCGGAAAAATATAGCGCCCTTTCTTCCGGTTTCGCTCATAGCAGCGCCGGACCGGCGGATATCTCCGCGCTTAGCTCCGCAGGCCCTTATTCCATTGAGCCTAATGAGAAAATAGAAATTGCTTTCGCCATCGCGGCCGGGAGCGATCCGGAATCACTTAAGAAATCGATCTCGGCAAGCAGGGAGAAATACTCCGGTGTGGTAAGTGACACTAACGATCCGGTTAATCCGCACATGCTAAGTTACCGACTAGATCAAAACTACCCGAATCCGTTCAACCCGGAAACGAAGATAACTTACTCACTTGCCGAACCCGGTTTGGTAAGTATCAAAGTATATAATATTCTCGGTCAGGAGATCGCGACCCTATTGAACAAAGAAATGCCGGCGGGAGAAAATCACGTTCCATTTAACGGAGCCGGATTATCAAGCGGATTGTACATCTACAAAATAACCTCAGGCAACTATACCGCTTCCAAGAAGATGATGTTGATTAAATAGATCTGATATATTAATCTTCCCCCGCTATTTCGGCGGGGGAGATATAATTTCCTTTATAGCTCATTCATTACTACAGCCAGAAGAGTTCCTTTTTCAATAACGCTATCCTGCAAAATATATTCGTCGGGTGATCTGTAATTTTCCCCTATCGGCCCGAATCCGTCCAACACAGGCACTTCATCGGCGACATGGCATATATTACATGATTGCCATCTGTGAGTTTTCTTTACTCTTACTTCCAAACGGTCCGCGATCTTTTTTACTTCATCAAAAAACTCTATATTCGCCGAGCTTTCCGGCATCGAGGGAAGAGTAACCTTTTTTTTATGATTAGCCGAAGATCCTTCTTTTTTCCCTTTCGTAAAAGATTCTCCAACTCTCTGTTAATCTCCTCACCGGCTTCCTTTGAGTCGTAGCGGGTGGTAAGATGTATAGCCGCGTGATCGGCAACGAGACCGTAGTTCAATTCCGACGAGGCTGTCTTTACGGTAATTTGCCCGGGTACTTCTTTCCCCATCTTTTTAATCGCCAGAATCTTCTTTGCCACAAGCTCAAAGATATCGGTTCCCTCTTCGTTCCCCATGCGCTTTGTGTTTGACAATTCAACTTCGAAAGAAGATGTTCCGGCTCTTGATACTACAACCCCGTTATTCATATCGCCGTATTTCAGCCCGATAACTCTGGCCGATCTGAGAGAGTAATGATGAATTACATCCGCGGAATATTTTCCTCCGATACTATCATCGGTTGTAATCAGAATGCCTATTTTTTTTGATCTCAAACTTCGCGCGTATCTAAGGGCTCCCAAAGCGGCCAGCATTACAGCCAGTCCTCCTTTATTTTCGGTAGCCCCGGAACCGTAAATCCTTCCGCGACGCTCGTAATACTCAACCATATCCTTATGCCGATATGAAGTATCGAGGTGACCCAACATGAGAAAATCGTTCTTCTCATCGGAGTGATTCTGAAAATAGAGGCAATTCCCAACTTCGTTTCGATTGAATACTTCTCTGGTAAAACCAAATTTTTTCAATTTGAAAGAGAGCCAGTTTCCGAGTTCGTTTACTCCCTCGGTATTGTAAACATAACTTTCGGTATTTATCATCTTCCTGATATTATCTTTTATCTCGGGAAATTGGCTGCGAATAAAACTTCTTATCTTTATAGCCTTTCCCTTCTCTTTGTCTTCGCCGTTAACAAGAAGCTCCTGATTCGAACTCCCGAAATATCTGATAGCAGCGGTATCGAGCATACGGTTTATCATAGCGTCGAAGTTTAATCCGGCTGTCGCGGCGGCTCTAACATAAGATCCTGTTCTCCCAAGACTGGCCATCGAATTGATCTCGAGTAAATAGAGATTCCCTTCCATATCCATACGAAAATCGACACGGGAAAAATCGAAAAGCCCAAGGGAATTAAACGCCTTTCTGGTTAAGTGCTGAATTCTTTCCTTGAGTTCATCATCAACATTTGCCGGACATATTTTCTCCTTCGGCTTTTCCAGTTTGTGCTGTACAGTCTGGATAGCGTTAGGATCATTATTCAAATCTATTTCCACTATCGGAAGAACTTCGGCATCGATTCCGTTCCCCAAAATTCCCACGGCGAATTCTCTTCCCGGAATAAACTGTTCTACAAGAGCGGACTGACTGAATTCCTTTGTAATAAACTCAACGGCTTCCCGCAAATCATCTATATTATCAACTACTCTGAGTCCGAAGGAAACGGCTTCCATCTTCGGTTTTACAATCACCGGATAAGTTACATCAGACAGAACTTCTTGCGCGGAATTGAAAACCCAGAACTGAGGTGTTGGCAAACCGTATTTCTGGAAAATTATCTTCGTCAAAACCTTGTCGAGGGCAACCGCGTGGGCAGCCGGGCCCGACCCGACATACGGAACCCCGAGCATTTCGAGCATTGCGGGAATATGAGTATAGCGGCTCTCCCCCTGAATGCCGTAGGCCATATTAAAAACCATCCCCGGCCGATCCCCTTCGATAACCTTCGGCATAAAGCCTTTCAGCTTATCGGCAAGGTGCATATCACCGTCAAAAATCTTTACCGTATGTCCCCCTTTTTCCAGAGCGGAAGCAACTTTTTTTACGGTTTCCGGATTATAAATCTCTTTATTCGGGCGTCCGAACGGATTGATAACCGAGTCGTTATCCGCCAGCCCTTTGTTGTAGATTACAGCTACTTTCATCAACCATTCTCCAAATAAAATGCCGAGAAATATATTCAGTGTTTAATTACCGAACAAGAGAAATAATTATTCCGGTTCCCTCTTTTTTATATCTTCCTTTTTTTGTTTCGGAGCTGACTTATTCAATACTATTTCTCTCAAATATTTCTTCCCAGAGGAATATAATTAACTTGGTAAAATATCTTTCAGCATTGACTGACAAACACAAATTATTAGGCCTCGCATCCGCAGCAATCGGGATAAACATGATCTCCTCTGAGGTATAACCTAAAAAAGCTATCCGCTCTCCCATTTCACAAAGCGCAAAAGGGAATTCCCACTGAATTCAAAGCAAAGTATCTGAAGTTCAACGCAAAGCACGCAAATAAACTTACGGAGTTTTATAAGATTAAAATAAAGCGTCTGCTAAAAATAGCGGAGGAGATGAAAAAACTTACGGATCAGGTGGAATTTGGAGTAAAGCGTCTGGAATTCAAAGCAAAGTGTTTGAAGTTTGGAGTAAAGTAATGCTCCTTTGGTTTGAAGTTCAGCTCCTGAGCTTCAAATTCATGCTCCTTTTGTTCAAACTTCACCTCCTTTGCTTCAAACTCATGCTCCTCCGGTTCAAAGTTCACCTCCTTTGCTTCAAATTCATGCTCCTCCGGTTCAAAGTTCATATCCTTTGCTTCAAATTCATACTCCTTTGGTCCGGATTCACACTTTAGGAGGATATACCTCGGCATTTTGGGCTTTTACCTTCACTATTTGGGGATATAGTTGCTATTCTGTGAGTTATTTTTACTATTCTTTCTCTTTTCCGGAACGTGACAAAGGATTACGATGAAATGTTTTGGCTGATAACCCTGGAGAAGAGATATTTTCCAAAGGGGTTTTCTTTTTTAAACCGCGGATAAAGAAAAAGCCCATCGAAATAAATCGATGAGCTTAATAATAAACTTAAGGAAAACCGATTTCCTCTATTCTAAGCTTCGTTTTTCGCGTCTATACGGTTGGTTACCATACGGAAAATATAAAGAGCAATAGCGGAAACAAAACCGATTGCGACGAAATAGTACCAGATGTAATGAGCATCGGCATAATAAGCCGCTTTTTCAATATCTGTTATTCCCACAGGCAAGGTTCTCGGATCAGGACAATATTTATCGAGCAATACTCCCGAAAGGCTAAAGCCGATAATCGCAGAGAGGAAAGAATGAAGATGGCTGAAGCCAAGATAGAGTCCTTCTTCCCCTTTGGGAGCCTGCAAGGAGAAATATTCCAGGAATCGGGGTGAAATAAAACATTCCGCCAAACCTTGAATTGCGATACCAACGATCATCATTACTGTTAAAGGATGCATTGAGAACATTCCGAAAACATCAACCGAAGGACCGGTAATGCTTGCCAACGACTGACTTAAGGCCATTGCCAAAGCGGAAAAGGGCATGAGCATCATACCAAACATCATTGATGTTACGGCTTTTCTGTTTTTCATCAGTTGTGTTACAAGAACAACAAAAATTACCACGGTTGCAGGGTTAACATTAGCGAGCCACTCGGGCTTAGCGCTTTCTCCTACAATACGAATAACATACTTCGGCATAGTAGCATAAAGCTGCCCCTGAATCAACCAAAATCCAGTTACAATTAAAGTTAAGATCCAAAGACGAGGCTTTTGAAGAATCCCAACCAAAGCGTTCATTACATCGTCAATGGTTTTTTCACTCTTTTTCCCTTCATCAACATCTTTATAGATAAAAAGAGCAAAGAGTAATGCGATGATTGCCATTGCCGCAGAGAAGAAATTAACATATTGTAAACCCATTCCCTGGCGTATAAAAGGAACAAATGTTTTCCCGGAAAAAGCTCCGATATTAACTATCCAGTAAAATAGTGAATATCCTCTGGCACGGGTAGCAGCAGTAGTAGTTTTAGCAACTGTTCCGGTAATGAGAGGCTTTATAAAAGACGCCCCTACCATAAGAACAAAAAGCAATAAAAGTACAATCACTTTGGATACGTAAACTCCAAGAAAGAAATATCCGAAGGATAAAAGCGAAAAAGCAATAATCAATCCTTTCTTAAACCCGATTTTGTCTACATATGCACCGACAAAAGGAGGCAACAAATAAAGACCTCCGTAGAACAGACCGACAATAATACCGGTTTCAATATCAGTAAAGCCCACAATATCTGTCAAAAAGAGAGTGAGGACGATAAAGAATCCGTAGTAAGCGGCTCTTTCGCAGAGCTCCATAAAGTTGGCCGCCCAAAATTCTTTAGGAAATTTCCAAGATTCGTTTTTGGCAGTTGAACTCATAATGTTCCTACTTTGTTAGAAATGAAAGATAGAAGTTATCGAAAAAAAGTAAGAATAGAAATATTGCAAAGGTGAATCATAAAAATAATCAATCGGGAGGGAATTATGGAAGGAGGAATAATACTGGCCGTGTTGTTTTTGTTTTTGGTGTTTGGATTTAAGAAATCGGTGAGAATATTCAATGAAATCTTTTTGAACAGAGAAATAAAAAGGAAGCTATAGAAAGGGCAACTCTTTGAGCTGCCCTTTAGAAAACTACTATTTGAAAAGTCCCTTAAGGAGTTTCTTTCCTTTTTTCATTAATTCTTTTTCGGAAACATCGCTATCTTTTTCCATAGTAAATTTTGTTTCGGTAAAACTAACTTTCTTAGGAAGTTCGAACTTAGCTTGATCTACATCGATATCGGTTTCAACCTTTGTTGCTTCCATATTTATTTTCATTCCGAAGAATTTACCACTTACTTTCATTGGTAATCCTTCCCAAACATAGTATTTGCAAGAACCTTTGTAAACTTCACAATCTTTTCCGTTTACAGTGGCATTTTCAATCTGTTTGAAACCAAGGCTATCGAGCATCGGCCCGGTAACATCTTGCCATTCTTCCGAACCGGCTTCTTTAGCTTCAGCCAAATAAGGATTTTGAGTTTTTGTACCGCTTTTCTTACCATCTTCCCATTTATAGGTAACATCTCCCAAAGTAAGTTCTACTTCTTTCTTTTTTGTTTTCATTCCCAAAAAATTAATCTTATAATCTTTGAAGTGGACTTCCTTGTTGCCGTAATCATCCCAGTACATAATCTCGGTTCCTTTCATGGTACCGCTGTGTTTGAATTCGATCATTCCCGATTTGAAAGGATATCTCTTAACTGCGTCTTGTCCGAAGACAGATATGGAAAGTGACATTAGAATAATAATTGTAGCTAAGCGCTTCATAATTCCCTCTGAATATGGTTTAATAATATTTACTCTTTTTCCCCTCCGAGTAAAACCATGCTCGCACATGATAACGTGCAATAATAAGAATATTTGTTATAAGATTAAAGATTATCTTTGGGAAAGCCCTTTTTTTGAGAAAGAATCTCTTTATCTGATTTTTATATTGCAGGTGTTATTTCTTTTTTTATAATAATTGTTTATTATTAAAAAGTTTTATAAACCGAAAGTTATTACACAACATACGGAAAACAAATGGCCGGCAAACTTGGGGCTGAAAATGATCGACAGCCGGTAACATATAAGGGGGCTACAATCAACTTCGAAGATCTGAACGGAGATAAGGAGAAGGTTTATAGTGCTCTTTTTAATAGCGCTAATGATGGGATCTTCTTAATAAAGAACAATCGATTTATCGACTGTAACCCTCATGTCCTTAAACTCTTCAGATGTAGCCGAAATGATATTGTCGGGAAATCACCCGATAAGTTTTCTCCGATCTCTCAACCGGACGGACTTCTTTCCGTCTCTTCTTCAAAAGAGAAGATGGAGAGAGTAAAAGCGGGCATTCCGCAAATGTTCGAGTGGGTACATAAAAGGCTTGATAACACCACCTTCTATAGTGAAGTTACCTTAAGCAAACTTGAACTCGAAAATGATGATTATATTCTTGCCATTGTAAGGGATGTTTCCGAAAGAAAGCATGCGGAAAATCTGAAGGAGGGTCTTTATAAGATATCTTCGGCAGCGAGCAGGGCAAATAATATGAAAGAGCTTTTCCCTAATATCGATAAAGCTCTCAGTACATTATTCGATACCAGCAACTTTTTCATAGCATTGTATAATGAAAAGGATGATACGATAGATGTCCCCTATTTCAAAGATGAAAAGGATAAGATAGAGACATTTCCGGCTGGGAAAACCTTAACTGCTTACGTTGTAAAGAATAATTCTCCTCTCTTGGTTACCGATGATAAAGTTCAGGAAATGATAAAGCAAGGTCTGGTAGAGGATTACGGAACTCCTTCGGCAATATGGCTCGGGGTACCACTGCACGCATATGGTAAAGTTGTAGGGGCTTGTGTTATTCAAGACTATGATGATCCGAAAGCCTTTTCGAAAGAAGATCTGGATCTGTTGCAATTTGTTTCCAATCAAATAGGGGTTACAATTGAGAAGCAAAGAGCAGAGGACGAACTTCGGTTAAACAGAATGCGATTGGAAGAAGCTCAAGAGATAGCAAATCTTGGGAGCTGGCATATACAATTTAAGGATAAGGTTCTTCTTTCCCGTACATGGTCCAAAGAGATGAAGAAGATCATGGATTTATCACCGACAGATACTCCACCTTCCGATTGGATCGATCGATTCGTTCATCATGAAGACAAAGCAATAATAAAGGAAGCTACAAAAGAGGCTTTGGAGAAGCAATCCCCGTTTCATTTAAGAATAAGAATAGTTAATACGGCCTCAAATAAAGTAAAACATGTTAGACTTCAGGGGGTTGCCAGTTACGATCCGATTACTAAGATATGTAACATTACCGGTACCATACTTGATATAACCGAAATAATTGACGCCAATGAACAAATCGAACTATACAGTAAAGAATTGGAAGAGACAAATAAAAACAAAGATCGCCTACTCTCAATTGTCGCGCATGATCTGAAAGGCCCTTTCAATTTATTACTTGGTTATACGAATATGATGGCTTCTCAATTTGAGCTGTTTACCGAAAAAGAACTGAAAGAGGCAATTGTTACTGTAAATAAATCGGCGAAAAGCGCTTTCATCTTGCTGGAAAATTTATTGGATTGGGCGAGAATACAATCGGGGAAAATTAATTACTCACCCGATAACTACTCCTTGTTGGATCTTTTGAGAGCTACAATTGATCTGCATATGATATATGCTCAGAATAAAGGAATCAGCTTAGTCTCGGAAATTTCAACCGATATTTCCGTTTATTGCGACGCTAATATGATAGGTACGGTTGTAAGAAACCTTCTCTCGAACGCGATAAAATTTACTGACATAGGTGGAGAAATAAAAATAACCGCCCAGCAAAAAGGAACTCAAACCGATATTCGAGTGATTGATAACGGAGTCGGAATAAGTAAAGAGAACCTTGGAAAATTATTTAAGATAGAAGATCAATACTCCACGAAGGGAACTTCCGAGGAAACCGGGACAGGGCTTGGATTGTTATTATGCAAAGAACTAGTTGAAAAGAACAACGGAACAATTGAGGTAAAAAGCAAAGAGGGAAAAGGGACAGAGTTTATCATTACAATTCCGTCGAAGGGATAAATTAAAATATACATCACATTTTTACTAGGGGCACAATTGATAGACAGAAATGAAATCTACGATGAACTAAAGAAGCATGGATTAAAGAGAAGCGGCATGGACTTTATCTCGGAAGACGGAGCATTAAAGATAAATACCGCTATTTTAATTTCTTGTATTCGCAGAAACGCTGAAACATTATCTTTGGAAAAAGCTGTTGAAAGTTGCATCGACAAAATAAAGACAACATTTCCAAAGCCGTTCTAAACTTTTACTCTTGCCGAGTAAATCATGGCCGAATCCTTACCGGTCATGGTTATCTCAGATAAAGACGCCGGTATTAAAACAACATCCCCTTTCGTAAATCTCCTCTTCTCCGTCTCGGTGGAATAGGAGATTTCAATCTCTCCCTCCAAAACGATCAATACCCTCGGAAAATCTTGAGAAAGACTCCTCTTTTCTTCGGAAAGGCTGTATCTGCTTACCTCGAATTCTTCAACATCGGTTTTATAAACAAAATAATTCTCCGCCCCGGATATTATTTCAGGAAGCCCGGTCTGGTAGGTCAGCATTTCAATTAGAGTATCTATATCCTGAAATTTAGGTGTAAGTCCGGCACGAACAACATTATCCGAATTGGCCATACATTCGACAATATTCCCTTTCAAATAAGCATGAGGAATTCCGGCTTCCAAATAAACTCCTTCTCCGGCTTTTAATTCGGCATAGTTTAGCATAAGAATTGAGATAAGCCCGACATCATTCCCATATTTCTTGTGCATTTCAAGGAAAAGTGACTCATATTTTTTCTGAGATGCTTTCCTAACAATCTTATTACAGATATCTTTCAAAATCTCTGAGAACGCAGATTCATCTTTTCGTGCGTTTCTAATCAACGAGGAGAATATTTTCTTAATCGATATGGAAATGTCGGCTGAGTTCGATAATTCTTCGACACAGTTTAATCCGGCAAGCTCATTCAACTCGTTGAACTCACTAAATAGAATGCTCAATTCATCTTTCGGTTTGAAGCCTATCAATGCGCTTAATTCTTCAATTGCAATCGCAATTTCCGGTTTATGATTATTATCCGGATAATTTTTCGGATCTTTGGCATGTAACAAAACAGCTTGCTCTTTTGTCGGGTGCACTTGTATGGAAAGAGGCTCGTCCGCCGAAAGAATCTTGAACAGAAACGGGAATGTCTTTCCGAATTTTTCAATGACTCTCTTACCAAGAATTTCTTCCGGAAATGATTCGATTATTTCATTTATTGAATATTCTTTATCCTCGAGGAGAATTTTCGACGGAGCTTTCGGATGCCCCCCAATCCATAATTCAGCGTAGGTCTGATCTTCTTCGGCTTCTATTCCAAGAAATTGAGGAATAAAACTCCCTTTTCCTTTTTCTCCCCACGCATAATTTTGAACGGTATTTAATAGCAAGTAGGGTTTCGCTTCAAATTTGTGCATCTTATTATTATCCTTTATTCTTTATTATTCTCATTTATCTTACGGAAAAGAAGAATAATATTTTATAAATCAGAAAATTCACTTTGCAAATATACTTATATCATGACGAAAAAGAATAATACAAAATTCAGAATTCTTGACCATACGGCCGATATTGCAGTTCAAGTATTCGGAAAGACTCTGGAAGAATTATTCATTAATTCTCACAAAGCTTTTTTGGCAATTACTGTAAATAATTTTCCTAATCAGTCTAAGGATAATTCATTTGTAGAACTATCCGCCAATTCAATGGAAGATTTGCTAGTCGATTTTCTAAGTGAAATAAATTACTTGCTTCACGCCAAAAAATGGATTGTAACAGAGATAATTGATTTATCAATCAGAGAAGTCGATTCCTTAATCGAGTTAAGATGCAATCTGCAAGGTGGAATTATCACTTTGTCGGAAAGCCTAAAAGAAGAAATAAAAGCTGTAACATATCATAAAATGAATATCACTAGAAATGAGTGCCGATTTGAGACAACTATTGTTTTCGACACATAGTAGGAGCTAACTATGATTATAAGCGGAATTACAGTAAACAGAATAAGCGATTACCTCTGGGAGATACCAAGGCAGGGAGGAATGCTTGTTCCCGGTAGAATCTATACATCGCGAAAGATGTTGGAAGGGAGCATTCAAAATGATGAGGCTCTCAAACAAGTTGTCAATGTAGCGCATCTTCCCGGAATACAAAAATATAGTCTTGCTATGCCGGATATTCATTGGGGATACGGCTTTCCTATTGGTGGCGTTGCAGCTACCGATTTCGATACGGGTGTTATTTCCCCCGGTGGGGTCGGGTATGATATCAACTGCGGGGTGAGAATCGCGAAAACATCACTTAAGTTTTCAGATGTATCCAAAAGAATTCCGACCTTGATTAATAAATTGTTCAATGAAATCCCCACAGGAGTCGGGGCAAGCGGAGCTATAAGAAAGCTCTCGGAAAGGGAGTTAAAGAGAATTTTAACAGACGGGGCAGGATGGGCTCTGAATCAGGGTTTCGGTAATGACACAGATATTGAACATACAGAAGAAAACGGATGTCTTGCTGACGCGAATCCATCATTTGTAAGTCCCAGAGCAATAGAAAGAGGACTCGATCAGGCCGGCACTTTAGGATCCGGCAATCATTTTCTTGAGCTTGATGTAATTGACGAAATATATGATTCGGAAAAAGCGGAAATATTAGGCCTATTCCCCGGTCAGCTTGTTGTGATGATACATACCGGTTCACGTGGTCTTGGTTACCAGATTTGTGATGATTATCTGAAACTACTGCTACGCTCGGAGAAAAAATTCGGTTTTAATCTACCCGACAGGCAACTTGCATGCGCTCCTATTCAATCTACCGAAGGAAAACAATACCTCGCAGCTATGAAATGCGCCGCTAATTTTGCATGGAATAACAGACAAATTATCATGAGTATTGCCCAACGAACTTTGAAAAAGACATTGGGAATTTCGGAAAATGATTTGGACTTTTCTTTGATTTATGATGTTTGCCACAACATTGCAAAAATGGAATCACATGATATTGACGGACAGATAAAGAAAGTATGGGTTCATCGAAAAGGAGCCACAAGAGCTTTCGCGCCGATGAGTTCAAATCTTCCTGCCAAATACAAAACAATTGGGCAACCGGTTTTAATTCCGGGAGATATGGGAAGATATTCCTATATAGGTCTCGGAACAGCCAATGCAATGGAAGAAACTTTCGGAAGTTCATGCCATGGAGCGGGAAGAGTAAAAAGTCGTCACAGTGCGTTGAAATTCGGGAAAGGGAAAAACCTTATCGATGACTTAGCACGAGAAGGAGTTTACATTCAGGCGAAGGGAAAGAAAACAATCGCCGAAGAAATGCCATACGCTTACAAAGATGTGGAAGATGTTGTTAACGTAGTTCACAAAGCCGGAATTACATTAAAAATCGCCAAACTCCGGCCCGTGGGAGTAATAAAGGGATAATCTATTTGATTAGTTTAACACTATTCTCCTCAACGCGTTTATCAACTATCTCTTTTTGAGAATCAGATAATGTTAATTGCATAATACTATTGTAATCCGTAATTGCTTCTTGATATAATCCGAGTTCGGATAATAAATCGGCAAAATAGATTCTATTCTCAAATGAGTTTTTCGTAACCGGATGTTTTCGGAAAGTTTCCTTCGCGACCAGAACTGCAGATTCCTTGTATCCGGCGTCAGCTAATTGTCTGGCTCCGTTTATAATTCTCTCACCTAAAAAATCGTCCGGTGTATCTTTCGAAATTTTGCTAATTTCCTTGCTTCCGTAAACGGCAGTCGTTTTTAGGCCCTCGCTTTTTATTGTCTTCGGAACACTTCGGATCTCTTCCAAAGTCAATGCAAGCAGAAGATCATTAATCGTAATCTTCTTAAGGAAATTCAGAGGTAAGGCAGATTCACTTTTTAAGAAGAAAAGACCATCTTCCTTTTCCAATCGGATTGAAGAAGCTTTTTCTGTTATAAGAAGATCTTCGGCTTTTAGTGTAGCTCCCTCGACAACAGGTATATAATCTTCTCTTGTGTTTTGCAAAACATAAACATTTCCGCTTACTTTAATAGCCTTAAACTCTTGTGCGTATATTGTAGTAAGAGTGAGTACGAAGAAAAAAAATATATTTCTCATTTCAACCTCTCTAATAAATATCAATTATTTTAACATTTCCTTTGACCAATCCGAGTTCGTCGATTCCCTCTTTATAAAACTTACTCGCGCCCAAATTCCATGCTTTTTCAAATTCAGTAAGAGATGTCATCTCAATAGGAATCCAAATTTGATCAACACCGGAAGTATTAGTTCTTACAAAAAACTTTTTATCGTTTTTGGTTATCAAAGAAGAAAACTCGGGGGATATTCCCGTATTAACCATGAGTGCGACATGATTTATACCTTCTTTCTCTTTATAATCAACAAAGGCAGTTTGAATCCCGACACTCTCCAATAAGGAAGCAAACCCCACACTAAGATCGTCACAATCTCCCCCTTTAAGAGCGATTGTTTCATCGGTATATTGCACATATTCGTTAGAGGCTCTCGGATCGGAAACATATTGCAAGCCACTCACAAATTCGGAAAACAATAACTTAACTATTTCGAAAGAACGAACTTGTTCCCCAATCGAATCCAACTCTGTTTTATTTTGGCTAATTATTGATCGAGAATAATCATGCGCAAACGAGAAACTATTCCTTACGAAAAAACGCAGATTCGTTACTGAACCGTCCCAACTATTTCTGGAATTAATCAAAATCGGTCTTATTATTTCATCATCAGTAAAGCTATTACCTGTAGTCAGTAAAAATTTTGCTTCCCCTATTCTGCGCGATTTATATTTTTCGTAATCCATTTCGAAAGAAATATAAAACGGAATTTCCACACTCTCCCCGGGAGGGATAGTGACCGAAGGAGAATAGATGGGCTCCTCGTTCAAATACTCAATTATTGTAGATGGTTTTACTGACACAGGTTCATCTGATATATTCTCGACAATCCCTATTGCGATAGGATTGTTGAAATAATATTCATCATGCGCCGGATATATTTGCTCGGAAAGTTTCAGATCCTTAAACTTAACTTTTTGCTCTTTTACAAAGCTCAGAGCAAAACTGATCATGGCAACAACCTTATCATTACTATATCTATTATTTATTATGTTAGTAAGCCCGTTTTGCCCCAATTGTGATAGCTGTTTAGTCCCACTTCTTTCTTCGGAATACTTTATTCCTGAAATGTTAATAGAAAAGAAATCCTTTGAATAAGAAAGAGATGGGGTAACAGAGGCAATAAACGGTTGCTGATATTTATCATGATTAGCGGCTACTCCGAGAATCAGTTTTCCACCCCAAATATTCCACCCCGAATATAGCCCGGCAATAAAAGAATTTGTCGATTCATACAACAAAGTAGAAGATAATCTCTCATTCATTCTCCAATCAATCCCGAAAGTAAAAGACTTTTCATCCAACAATTCATACGCCGAGTAATCCTCGAGAGAACCGTTTTCATTTAGAGAAAAAAGATTATTTGAGCTAATGTTTACAAGTAAGTCAGGAGAAAGCAAATATGAAAGCCCGATATCCCCACGCCAATTTCTTTTTCTCAGATTAGTCGAAATCTTTCTAACTTGATTTACCGTATCCGAAAAAACAAATTCGAGTTCTTCCTTGCTGGCTTCTTGTTCGAAGAAACGAAAGGTAAACCCGAGATTCAGCTTCGGAGAAATCATATATGAATAGCCTAGCGCAAATTTTTCATAATACCCGAGGGACGTATTTAATACTTCAGAAGTATCCCCTATATCCAGATTGCCACCGGATGTAATTATGAATTCCTTTTTGTATACGGGAGTGTAACGTCCGCTTAGATAGTGATCACCTAATCGCTTTCCTAACATGATGGAATAGATATCGCTGGCAACTCCTCCTCCGTTTGAATTGGATAAACTCCCCGCAATAAGTTGTAGCTCCCAGTCCTTAGTAAGAGAATAGTTTCCCGGATTTGCTTCGTAACTCAGTTCTCTGAAAGCTTTTCCGAATAACGAAGAATAGTTTCCCGAAAGACTAAATGATTGTTGTCCGAATATGTCAGTTAAGCTTAACATAAAGCATATAATCCCTATGTATATCTTCTTCTTAACGAACATCAACTTCAACATTATGAATACTCTGAGAAACAATTTTATTATCACGAAGCATGTTTATCTGCTTTGAAAACTCAATTCGACGAATTACCGAGACAATCATTTTCCCAAAACGGTCGAAAGGAATAGAACGTAATAGTTTTTGAGGAATAGTAAACTCACCGTCATTCTTAGTAGTAAATCTCATCAACGGAAATGGATCCCGTGAATTGTTCGGCAGTCCACCAATAACTATATCAATTTTCCCTTTGTTATCACCATTCCAAAAAATCTTCGTCTTTAAATTTCCTTTACTAATTGTTCCGGAAACTGATACCTCACATGTAATTTCGTCAGGAACAGGTATCTCAAATTCTATTTTCTCTCTTCCGGAACCTTGCCCGTTTCCGTTCCCACTTCCATGTCCTCTTTCTACTAAGGAAAACTCAATTTTTCTACCGAATCTATGTCCCGAAGTCGAAGAAGAATTTCCTTTTCGAATTAATTCATGAATAACCCCCAAAACCGTATCTCTTGGCTCTCCATGGAATCTGTATTTAATTCTCTTTGGCTTTTCAATTGCAATTTCACCGTCGAAAGAAACTTCACCCAGATCGAGAGATTTATGGCCTAAGGTTTTTCCGTGCGAATGGACCGGTTGGGTTTTATCAATAAACTCAGCTGTTTTGCGTGATATATATGTCGTCTTGTTTTGAAGAGTATTTTTAATGCCTGTTACATAAATCGTTGATGTAGCTTTTGGAACCGGATGAAAAACCCCGGTTGAATCATACCCAACCTCATATTCCTCTTCCGATGGGTTCGGAGAAAGTACTTCTACCGTATAGCTGTCGGTAGCCTCTGAATTATCAATATCAGTGGAAAGCTCCGTTGGTCCCGGAGTTTCGCAAGCTATTGCGATTACAGCTAAAATCAGATATGTAAATATTCTCTTCATTGCCTTCAAAAATGTAGATAGTTGGTAATATTATCAAGAAAATAAATTTCTTATTGCTTTTTCTTTTTTCCATGTCAAAATAATAACAAGGCCACCTCTATTGAGGCAGCCTTGGCATGGAGCTCCATTCCCTTAATTAACTTTGTAGGGAATACCCCATGATTTCTCTTCTACAGGGGTCGTTGTATCATATAAAACTTGTTTTGGTAGTACATTGATGACAGCATGTTTGTAACCACGTGCTTGTCTAACTTCCCATGTACCTTTATAAACTTTATTGTAAACAGTTCCGTCAAATTCGGAGGAGACTAATTCAAATAGTTTTTTGGCTCTATTCTTCTTACCCTTTTTCATTGCGCCGTAAGTCAAGCTAACATAATCGGTATCAGCATAAGCGCTTTGCAATTCAACTGTCAGATTTATTTGTTCACCTCTTCCCATATGAGGCATCTGTCGTGAATGACCGGGGCCTTTGAAAATATAGTAGTCATTTGGGTTTTCAACTTCGATCTTTTCCCCATCAGGTAGATCTACTGTTACTTTAGTAATTGCAATATTCTCTGTTATTGTTCCCCCTTCCGGCAAGGAAGTAGCAACCATTCTCCAATTATTGAGAGGATTTTCATCTTCGGCTATTTTTTCGAAAATTATCTTTCTGGTTACTGTTGTTGTAAAGCTCTTGGAAATCAATGTATCGGCCATAAATCCACCGTTTGCATAGTTCCCCGAATTTTCTCCATTGTTTCCCGAACCTTTGGAACCATGTTTTCCTTTTCCGCCATTCCCACTATTCGAACCTGTTCCATCGTGATTACCAATACCGTCGCCAATCGGGTCATCACAATCGCCCTGTCCTGATCCCATTCCGGAATTTCCTCCGAACATCGAAGCGGTTGTTTCATCAAATGAGGCGGCTACAAATAATACTCCGTCAAATGTTTTCGTTAGAGTCGCGTACGCTGTATCTCCCACGATTTCAGTCTCAAACACTCTATCAACTAAAACCATCTTCTGGCCATATCTTATCGGATAGATTTCAGTTGTGATTTTTGCCATACCGGAACTCAGAAAATCCATTACATCTTCTTCATTATAATTAAGTTCAAAAGACTGGATGGATTCGTCGGTCTCTACAATTTTATTTAAGGCTTCATAATCATTTGCGACAATAAACTCTTCAGGAGCGTTCGGATTTGAATTATCGCAAGCTGCAAGCATAAGGATTATTCCTAATGCTATAAGAATCGTCGTGATTTTGTTTTGAGATTTCATATTTCCTCCTTGGTTGAATTATTTCTGGTTTGGATAGAACCACAACCGTGCCAAATCGGGGAGTAAACGCTAACCTATTATTATACAAGGAGTTAACAAAAAGCGATGGATTTATGAAATGCCTGGATAGGTAGAAGAAATGCCTGGAGTATTATTCCCCAGGCATTTTTATGAATTCTTTTATTATTTGATCGAGATACTCATGATATCTTTGAGGAAGATTTTTGTATTTGGATTCGACACTCCTTCTGATCTCTTCGAAATCAGAGGAATCATATTTTCGAACATCTCTTTCAATGTTATTCAGAAATTTATCTGTCTTTGATTTTACTCTTTCCAAAACTTCCGGATCCGAATCTCCGGCCAGCATATGATTGGCACTTTCCTTATCAAAATTATTGATACAATATTCTCTGAAAAAAGCTCCTCTTAGATTTTCCGAAATAACTGTTCGGCTTAAACCACCTAATTCTTCCGCTGTTTGAGTAATCGCTTTATGAGAGAATTTTTTTTCGCGTAACGAGGCAAGGATTAGTTCTTCTATATCATTTTTATCTACTTTCCCCAATCCATCCGGCAGATCAACTATGGAAATCGCTTTTCTTCCCTCGGCAGTGGCAAAAATTGCTCCCCGCTTTACTACCCCTTGAAGCTCCCTTACATTCCCCTTCCAATTATGTTTCCTAAGGTTTGTAACAACTCCGTTTGTTAATGCGACTCCTTCCGCTTCGGCAAAGTATTTGGCTAATAATACAATGTCACCTTCTCTGTCACGTAGCGGAGGCAACGATAGTTTTACAACATTTAATCTGTAGTACAAATCTTCCCGGAAGGTTTTCTCCTTAACCATCTCGGACAGGTTTTTGTTTGTTGCAGTTACAACGCGAACGTCAACCTTTTTAAATTCATTGGATCCGACTTTTTGTATCTCCCCGTTTTGCAACACACGGAGAATTTTTACCTGAAACGCTTCGCTGGTTTCCCCGATTTCATCAAGAAAAATCGTTCCGCCGTCGGCTGCCTCAAATAACCCTTTTTTGTCTGCAATAGCATTTGTGAAAGCTCCCTTTTCATGACCGAAAAGCTCACTCTCCAAAAGTGAATCGGATAATGCCGCGCAATTTATTGCCATGAAATTCTTTCCCTTTCGTAAGCTCAAATCATGAATCGCTCTGGCAACAAGCTCTTTTCCACTGCCACTTTCCCCTTCTATTAAAACTGTTGCTTCGGTTGGAGCTACTTTTTCGATTAGTCGAACGACTTTATCCATACTACTATCGGAATATATTATTCCATGGAATTCTTTAACAATTTCATTCTCATCCGTGGAAACAGGTTCCTCATCTATTTGAGCCGACTTAAGGCGTTCAATCTCTATTTGTAACTTATTAAGCTCATTTTCATACTGCTGCTTTTCTTCCCCTTCCTTATTTGAAAACTCGAGTTTCATTTCCTCCAATCTCGCTTCCTTTTTTTCGAGCATTAAGGCCAAAGTAGCCTTATCCGAAAGAGACTTTTCAAGAGAATACTTTGTCGTCAAGAAACTTAAAATACCTTCGAAAAAAATTACGCACACAAACGGAAGTAATAAAGCAGAATAATACGTTTCCGTATTTCCAATCAGGTAGAGAGCAATTGCGACAATAAGTAGCAGAACATTAGCAAGAATGTAAATCCACTTATACTTTCTACTTAATAATACATCTGTAAGAATTAGAACTAATAGAATAAATATCCAAAAGGAAAAATCCTTGCCTTCATATGAGAGTAACTCATTATTTAGCATATTATCAATTGCCATAGCATGAATTCCAACCCCCGGAATTCTTCCGTCAAAAATGGTTTCTATTCCTCTGGCAATCGATGGATCCGTTACTCCCATAAGGACTATCTTATTATTCAAATCAAGTTCCTTTCCATTCTCCGAAAGTGAAATGAATTCGATTAATGAATAGCTTTTATATCTCTTCCAGCTTTTATTAAAATTAACTTTCGCGAGACCAAATCCATTCTTTTCTCCGGTAAGCGCATAGGAAAAAGAAGAATAAGTTGCGTCTTTATATCTCACTGTCTTCGGAATATAGACCCCGTCAAATTCCAGGTAGTTTATATGTGCGGTTCTATTCGTTTTCAACTCAACGGAGGGGAAAAGAATAGAATCGGAATAGAATAATCCGTCATCTTCACCAATATCGGAAAGGACCGAAGCAAAAAGGATGTTTTCGTTTTCACCGGCAACTTCTTTCAGCAATTCGTTATACAAGTTTTGACCGGCAGATTTTTTAGAAAGAAAAACTTCCATCCCGATTTTCTTCGGTTCATATTTAGAAAGCCGTTTTAATAATAGAGCGTAATAGCTTCTTTTTAATGGCCATCCACCAAGTTTTGCGATATCATCTTCATTGATCCCAATTATTACAATATTGGAATCGGCTATTCTTTCACCGAAAATTTTCGATGCACCGGACTCTAGACTATTGTTAATATTTTGAGAAATCGCAGGAAAGCCTTTTAGGAGAATGGCAACCATAATGATTATTCCCAAACGGATTAGTCTTTTCTTGTCGATTATTCTTTGGAAGTTTATCATTCTAAATCTATTTTAGGAAGAAATTCGTATAATAGAATTTACAAAAAAAGAGATAATAATAATCATTCGTTTTAACACCGGAGTAAAGATGAAGAAGATTATCAACAACCTAGCTGTATTCACCAACGGAAATAAAGAGAATCGTCCCGTTGTTTTTATTCATGGATTTCCTTTCGATCATTGCATGTGGGAAAAACAAATTGCCGCATTCCAAAGTAAATTCTATTGCGTTACATACGACATTAGAGGCTTGGGAGAGAGTTATGTCGGCGACGGACAATACACAATGGAATCTTACGTTGATGATTTATTTACGATCATTTCGGAATTAGAGTTGGAAAAACCAATAATCTGCGGACTTTCGATGGGTGGCTATATAGCTTTGAGAGCAGTTGAACGTGAGCAAGATAAAATTGGTGGCTTAATTTTGTGCGATACAAAAGCCGAAGCAGATCCTGATGCCGGGAAAATAGGACGCGCTGCGAAAATAAAACAGATAAATCTCGAAGGAATGAAAGCCTTTGTTGCCGATGCCGTTCCCCCGACTTTTTCCGGGAAAACCCGAGAAGAAAAACCTGGATACTACCTTGAAATAATTGAACGAGCGGAACAGTGCAACCCTCTCGGAGTAAAAGGAGCAATATTGGCAATGCTTAGCAGAACTAGCACAGCCGAATCGTTATCAAATATTGCGGTTCCAACTTTGGTTATCGTCGGAGAGGAAGATGCCCTTTCTACACCGGAAGTAATGAAAGGATTGTCAGACAAAATACCTAATTCGATATTTACAATTATTCCGGATGCAGGACATATGGCTCCTGTAGAAAACTCATTGGCCACAAATGAAGCCATTGATCGATTTTTGAAAGCTTAATGTTACGGGAGGTTAGTGGAACAGAACTTCATAGTCCACAAACTTCCCTTCTTCATAATTAAACTTAGCGCTGAAAAAATTTTCATCGAAAAGCCAGGGAATAAAGACTCTGTCGCCCGGCCAAAGATTTAAGTCCAATAGCTTATCGTTTGGAATCCATTTCAATTCTCCCTCGTTTGATTCGATCAGTTTTCCTTCGAATTCTTTGCAGACAAAAAGAAAAACATACCAATCGTCAACACCATCAAACATCGGGAAAGTAATAAATCCCTTTAGGGTAGGATTATTAACGGTAAGGCCACTCTCTTCATAGATTTCTCTTACGGCACAATCTTCAGGGGATTCTCCGGCCTCAAATTTTCCACCGAGACCATTCCACTTCCCTTCGTGATAATCATTTTCTTTCTTATTTCTGTAGAGCATTAAAGTTTTGTCGCCGTCAACAACATAACAGAGAGTGGCTAACTTCATTCAACTAAATTCCTTACATTGCCAAAAATTTCTTTTTCAACAGATAATTTTGCACATAATCTTTTACCCCTTCTTCGAGGCTCATAATCGGTTTGTTATATCCTGCGGATATAATCTTTTCGTTATTAGCTTTTGTGTAGTACTGATACTTACCTTTCAGATGCTCAGGCATATCGATATACTCAATATTCACCGGCTTATCCATTGCGTTGAATACTGCCGTAACTAAATCGTTCCAAGATCTCGCTTTTCCGGTTCCAACATTGAAGAGTCCGTTTTTATCAGGGTTCTCCAAGAAAAAGAGGGTCATATCCACAGCATCTTTTACGTAAACAAAATCTCTCAACTGCTCACCATCTTTATATTCCGGTCTGTACGATTTGAAGAGCTTTACTTTTCCGGTATCGCGAATTTGCTCAAACGATTTATGCACAACACTGCGCATGTCATCCTTGTGATATTCATTCGGCCCGTAAACATTATAGTATTTCAATCCGACGACTTCTTCGTCAATACCTGTTTTATGCAACCAAAGATCGAACATCTGTTTTGAATATCCGTACATATTCAACGGACGAAGATCATTCAATTTGGTTTGATCATCATCATATCCGTTTTCCCCTTCCCCGTAAGTTGCTGCGGAAGAAGCATATATAAAACGTGCGCGATGAGTCATACAATATTTCGCGAGCTCTTGCGAATAATGATAATTATTCTGCAAAAGATAATCGGCATCCTTCTCTGTGGTAGAAGAACATGCTCCCATGTGGATTATAGCGTTGATTTCGTAAGGGATAGCATCCTCGACTATCAGATCGAAAAACTCCCCTTTGTGATAAACATCTATGAATTTCAGTCCGTTAAGATTTTTCCATTTATCATCGGTTCCGAGTTCATCAACAATTATGATTTCCTCTTCCCCCATTTGATTCAGTTTCCAAACTATAGTACTTCCGATAAATCCGGCGCCACCAGTTACAATAATCATATCATCATCTCCCAAACCTAATTTATATTGAAAACTAATTTAACTATATTGTTGTTCTCATTCAAAAACTTCTTGATAATATCTGAAACGCATATTTATTCACTTTAATGACAAGGTAAGCTTTTATGGGAATTAATGAAAGATTACAAAATATTTTAAAAGAAAGAATTCTTATTCTCGATGGCGCAATGGGAACAATGATTCAGCGATATAAATTAACCGAAGAAGATTATCGGGGGAAACGATTCGCAAATCACCAGTGTGATATCAAAGGAAATAATGACATTCTTTCTTTGACACAGCCGGAAATAATCAAAGCTATTCACAGAGAATATCTTGATGCCGGTTCCGACATTATCGAATCAAATTCTTTTAACGCTACTGTTATTTCGCAGGCTGATTACCATATGGAAGATCTCGCTTACGAAATTAATTTCGAATCGGCGAAGATAGCCAGAGAAGTAGCTGAAGAATATACTCAGATGAATCCGGAAAGACCCAGATTTGTTGCCGGCTCAATGGGCCCTACAAATCGCACCTTGTCTATATCTCCCGATGTGAATAATCCCGGTTTCAGAGCCGTTACTTTCGATCAGATGACAGAGGCGTATAAGCTACAAGCTAAAGGGCTTATCGAAGGGGGAGTTGATATTATCCTAATTGAAACCATCTTCGATACGTTAAATGCCAAAGCCGCTATTTTCGCAGTTGAAGAAGTAATGGATGAGCTCGATAAACAATTACCGATTATGATATCCGGAACAATTGTGGATATGAGCGGAAGAAATCTTTCCGGTCAAACAACGGAGGCTTTTCTTGTTTCTGTGCTCCACACAAAGAATTTGTTGAGCGTTGGCTTAAACTGCTCTTTGGGGCCTGAACAAATGAGATCTTTTCTTGAAGAACTCTCCAACAACTGTCCGGTATTTGTAAGTTTATATCCTAACGCCGGTTTACCCAATGAATTCGGGGCATACGACGAAACTCCCGAATCTATGGCAAGAGTACTGAAGGAATACGCGGATAAGGGCTATTTCAATATTCTAGGAGGATGTTGCGGAACAACTCCGGATCATATAAAAGCCTTCGATCAAATCGCGCAGACTTCCGCACCGAGAAAGCCGGTTGATATGAAACATACATTCAAGCTTAGTGGCTTGGAACCACTGGTATTCCGTAAGGAAATGAATTTCGTAAACGTCGGGGAAAGAACTAACGTTGCCGGCTCAAGAAAATTCGCGCGACTAATAAAAGAAGAGAAATTCGAAGAAGCCCTTTCGGTAGCGAGAAACCAGGTTGAAGGAGGAGCGCAGATCATCGATATCAACATGGATGACGCTATGATCGACGCGGAAACTTCAATGGTGAAATTCCTTAATCTGATTGCCTCCGAGCCCGATATAGCTAAACTCCCGATTATGCTCGATTCTTCCAAGTGGTCGGTTATCGAAGAAGGCTTGAAATGTTTGCAAGGAAAAGGAATTGTAAACTCAATCAGTTTGAAGGAAGGAAAAGAAGCATTCGTAGAGCACGCCAAAATGGTAATGAAATATGGCGCCGCGGCTATAGTAATGGCTTTCGACGAAGAAGGACAAGCCGATACTTACGAAAGAAAAATAAATATCTGCGAAAGAGCTTATAAGATATTAACCGAAGAAGTTGGCTTCCCGCCGGAAGACATCATCTTCGATCCGAATATATTTGCTGTAGCAACCGGTATTAAAGAACACGACAGCTATGGTAAGAACTTTATTGATGCCACCCGATGGATAAAAGAGAATCTTCCTTATGCCCGGATCTCCGGTGGTGTAAGTAATATCTCTTTCTCATTCAGAGGAAACAATACTGTTAGAGAAGCGATGCATTCGGCGTTCCTATATCACGCGATTAAAGCGGGAATGGATATGGGAATTGTTAATGCCGGACAGCTTGAGGTTTATCAGGAAATAGATAAAGATCTTTTGGAAAGAGTTGAAGATGTATTGCTCAACAAAAGAGAAGACGCTACCGAACGATTGATTGAGTTCGCGGAAAATGTAAAGCAAAAAGATAAGACCGAAGAGAAAGTTGACGAATGGCGTTCATACGAAGTAGAAAAGAGACTATCATACGCTTTGGTAAAGGGAAAAGTCGATTTCATAGATGAAGACGTTGAGGAAGCACGCCAAAAGTATTCTTCCCCTATTGATATAATCGAAGGTCCTTTGATGAGTGGCATGAACACCGTGGGAGATCTTTTCGGAGAAGGGAAAATGTTCCTTCCGCAGGTAGTGAAAAGCGCACGCGTTATGAAGAAAGCAGTTGCCTATCTGATTCCTTATATAGAAGAAGAGAAAAGAGCCAACGGGGATACCAAAGCGAACGGAAAGATTTTGATGGCTACCGTTAAAGGAGACGTTCACGATATCGGTAAAAACATTGTCGGGGTTGTGCTCGGATGTAATAACTACGAAGTTATTGATCTCGGCGTAATGGTTCCCGCCGAAGTAATAATTAACGCTGCCATCGAACATAAGGTTGATCTGATCGGGCTTAGTGGCCTTATCACCCCTTCCCTTGACGAGATGGTTCACGTTGCCAGCGAAATGGAAAGGAAAGGATTGAAAATCCCTATAATGATAGGGGGCGCAACAACTTCGAGAGTTCATACGGCAGTAAAGATAGCCCCTAATTATAGCGGTACAATAGCCCATGTTCTGGACGCTTCGAAAACAGTTCCGGTTGTCGGTGGAATATTAAATGAAAAGACCGGAAAAGCATTTTCCGAAAAAATAAAAGAAGATTACAACGTTGTCCGAGAACAACACGAAAACAGAGTATCGAAAAAAGTTTACCTCCCCCTTGAAGAGGCTCGTAATAACAAGCTTAAACTCAATTGGGAAAAAGCCCCTATTACAAAACCTAGCAAACTAGGAATTACGAAATTCGAAAACTTCCCGTTGGAAGAGCTACGAGAGTATATCGATTGGACTCCTTTCTTTTTAGCTTGGGAATTGCGCGGAAAGTATCCTTCCATTTTCGAAAAAGAGGATGTTGGGGAAGAGGCAAAACAACTATTTGCAGACGCCAAGATAATGCTCGACGAAATTATAGATAACAAGCTACTTACCGCCAACGGAGTTGTGGGACTTTTCTCTGCAAACGCTACAGAGGATGATATCGAAGTTTACGAAGAGAACTCCAAAGAGGTTAAGGCAGTTCTCTATTCCATCAGACAGCAATCGAAGAAATCTACCGATGTTCCGAATTACGCGCTCGCGGATTTTGTAGCGCCAAAAGATTCCGGACAAGATGATTACATTGGTGCTTTTGCCTTAACAACAGGTTTGGGAATCGAAAAATTGCTGGAGAAATATTCTAAAGAGAATGACGATTACAAATCGATAATAGTAAAAGCTCTGGCAGACAGACTTGCCGAAGCGTTCGCGGAATTGCTTCATAAAAAAGTAAGAACCGAACTTTGGGGTTATTCGTCGGAAGAGAATCTTTCGAAGGAGTCATTGATAAAAGAAGAATATGTAGGAATCAGACCGGCCCCCGGGTATCCTTCGCAGCAAGATCATACTGAAAAGATAACCCTCTTCAATTTGATGAATGCCGAAGAGAATACCGGAATTAAGTTGACGGAGAATTTGGCAATGTATCCTACAGCCTCTGTTTGCGGAATTTATTTTGCACATCCCGAAGCGAAATATTTCACTACGGGAAAAATAACGAAAGAACAAGTAATAGATTACGCTTCGAGAAAGGGAATTTCAAAAGAAGAAGCGGAACGATGGTTACAACCGATTTTGAATTATTAATAAATTATTCTCCCCGGCCTAATGTCGGGGAGGAGCTTTAAAATATATTTTTTGTTATCATATTCAGAAACATATAGTGAACTATAATTTCCAATCCTCGGTTTACTAAAATGTTCTGTTTCCTTTGCTCATATCCTACATACCATAATTGCTGTTGCGGAGGCTAAGTACTTCCCTCCATTCTCTCGGATAGTTATTACAAGCGGGCTAGACCCGAAAAATAAACTAATAACAATCACAGGAGAAAGGTTATGGTTGACCTAAAAGAAATGCTCGAAAAAACATCTCAACGAATCGGTACGGATGTAGAAATGAAAGGGCTCCTTTTGAAGAGCGCCCGCCTAAAAAGACCCGCCGCAACAAGACCCGAAGATGTTGCCGGATGGGATATTATTACAAGGGATAACACCGGTACATGCTATGAGCATTACGAAGCTCAATATCCCTTAATAGGCATGACACAACCTCAACCGATTCCATGTCCCGTTGGCTTGCAAACATTCGATCACTACAACATCAATTTTGCCGAAGCGATTGAAATGATGCACCAATTGAATTGCGGGGACTCATTCATCCAGTTACAACTATGCTGGCCATTGGTTCATCCTCAATTAAACGAACCATATTGGTACCTAAGAACTAATCTGGGGAATGAGATAGTAATTGGAGCAGATACGGGACAGCGCGACTGCAAATCATTCTAGGACAAACGGTGTATAAGATATGACTCGATGCGTTATCAGCCGCGGGAACAGTCTCGCGGCTTTTTTTTGCCTCATCCTTTCGAAGAAACTCACTCTATATTTGGTAGTGTCTCAAAAAGTGTGTAAATAAAAAAAACACTATATTCGCACAAAAAAAAGGAGACACCATGGAAAAAGGGAATAAAGAAGAATTGAAAGGATTACTAAAGAAAGAACTAAAAGGAAAAGATGTACATAGTTTTTTTGACGAGTTATATAAGGAAACCATAGAAACTCTGTTAGAAGCAGAAATGGATGAACATCTGGGCTATGAGAAGTACCAAAAGAGAGAAGAAGAAGGAAAAGAAAACAGTAGGAACGGCAATAAAGCCAAGCTAGTAGAGACTAAAAACGGGGAATACAGCATAGAAGTACCGCGAGATAGGAATGGGAGTTTCACCCCAAAACTAGTCCCGAAGCGAAAGAAAGTAATAGATATGATAGAAGAAAAGATACTGTTATTGTACAGCAAAGGAATGAGCGTAAGAGACATACAAGAGAGTATAGAAGACATATATGGGGTGAAGATAGATAAAAGCTCGATATCGAGAATGACCGATAAAATATTACCGAAAATAGAAGAATGGAGGAACAGACCACTGGACAAATTATATTATATCGTCTGGATGGACGCCCTCCATATAAAGATAAGAGAGAACTACAGATTAGCAGACAAAACAATAAACATAGCCATCGGCTTAAACAGCGAAGGGCGCAAGGAAGTATTAGGCCTATGGCTAAGCAAAGAAGAATCCTCATCCTACTGGTATGAAGTATTAACAGACCTAAAATCAAGAGGAGTAAAAGACATCCTAATAAGCTCAACAGACAATCTGAAGGGATTTACGGATGTAATCAAGAAAACATTCACAAAAACCGTAACTCAAGTCTGTGTGCTACATCAAATACGCAACACACTAAGATACGTAGCCTATAAGGATAGAAAGCTTTTTACTATAGATCTGAAGAATGTTTATGAAGCTCCGAACAAAGAAGCCGGAGAAAAGGCACTCGAAGAATTAAGAGAGAAATGGGGAAGCAAATATAGGATGCCAATCAACTCATGGTTTACAAATTGGGAGAATCTATCGAACTATTTTGATTATCCCGTTGAAATAAGAAAGCTCATTTATACTACAAATATTATAGAGAATCTAAATAAGAACATTAGAAAATACACAAAGAATAAGACCCAATTCCCAACCGATGAAGCTGCCATTAAAGCTGTTTATTTGGCATGTAGAAACGTAGAAAGAGCTTGGACTAAACCTATAGCCGGATGGGGTTTTATTTTAAATCAATTTAAGGATATATTTGCCGAGAGATTAGAAAACTAGTATTCACTTATTTTCGAATGTACACACTTTTTGAGACACTACCCTATATTTCCCCCTTCACACCGGGAATAATGAAAATTACTAGGCATTCAAAGCAAAGTATCTGAAGTTCAGAGCAAAGCACCCGGAAAAACTTACGGAGTTTTATAAGATTGTATTAAAGCGTCTGTTAAAAATAGCGGAGGAGATGAAAAAACTTACGGATCAGGTGGAATTTGAAGTAGAGCGTCTGCAATTCAGAGCAAAGTGTCTGAAGTTTGGAGTAAAGTAATGCTCCTTTGGTTTGAAGTTCAGCTCCTGAGCTCTGAATTCATGCTCCTTTGTTTCAAACTTCACCTCCTTTGCTTCAAACTCATGCTCCTCCGGTTCAAACTTCAGCTCCTTTGCTTCAAATTCATGCTCCTCCGGTTCAAAGTTCACCTCCTCTGCTTCAAATTCATCCTCCTTTGGTCTGAATTCACACTTTAGGAGGATATACCTCGGCAATTTGGGCTTTTACCTTCACTTTTTTGGGATAGAGGGAGGAAATATTAGCCTCTTGTGGATGTGTAAAGAGAAATAGCCATTAGATATAGTATGTCGCTCCCCGACTTTGTCGGGATCTACGACCTATGGAGCTCACATATTTGGCGGGAATCCAGGCACATTATCTTGATAGAATTAGGATTGATGCAATTGATCAATGGAATGGGGCTTGGAAATGAATATTTTGAAAAGCCTGATCCGCAACTTGATACGAAAAAGAATTTTGTATTAAGCTGCGGAATCAAATCAATATATCTATTTCAGATAATCAGGAACATATTCCATTCGTTTTATCTTGTTAGTCGGAGTTTTGATAAAGGGAGAAGTTTGTTCGATAACCTCACCGATTTTGGAGAATGCAGGTAGGTTCATATTTGCTTCTTTGCGTACTTTCTCCAGAATGGTGGTGATTTCAAGGGCAATAGCATTCTCTTCATTCTCTTTTTTCAGGCTATCAATATAAGTGTAGTTCGGATATATCCTTGCTACAAGCTTATTATCCAATTTGTAAACAATAGTCTCTTCCACGAATATCGATTCCATAAGCTTTGCCTCGATAACCTCGGGATAAATATTCTCCCCCGAAGGCCCGACAATCACATTTTTCGAGCGCCCGGTAATAAAGAGGAATCCGTCTTTATCCAGGTAGCCTTTATCGCCGGTAATAAACCATCCGTCTTCGGTAAATGCTTTTTTGGTTTCGATTTCGTTCTTGAAATATCCTTTCATCACATTGGGGCCCTTCACACAAATTTCCCCGATGCCTGAAACCGGATCCGGCTCGATTATCTTCAACTCGACATCGGTTATCGCGTGACCGGGAGAACCGGTTTTCTGTTCTTCCATTGATGAGAAAGCAACCAAAGGAGCGCACTCACTTAGGCCGTACCCGAGACAATAAGGAATTCCCCCTTGCTGAAGAAAAGTTTCCACTTCGGAAGAAAAGCTTGCCCCGCCGATAATTACGCATTCAAGTCGGCCACCCAGAAGCTTGTAGACCTTTTTCCCGATTATTTTATAGAGCATCTTTTTAGTAAGCTTTGTTTTCGAAAGCATTCTTAGCATACCGCTCTTGGCAATAGTAGGGACAACCTGCTTGTGGTAAATCTTCTCGAAAACCAAAGGAACCGCTCCCATAATTGTGGGACGGACTTTCTGCATGGCGTCCAGAAGTATCTTTGGCGCAGGAGGACGATTGAGATAGTAAATGGAAGCTCCGTGGCGAATAATTGAAAGGAACGCCGATGTAGAACCGAACGCATGGGACAACGGAAGAATGGAAAGGATCACACTCTTTTCGTTAATCACCTTCAACTGATCCGGTCCTTCGAAAAGATTACTCACAAGATTTTTGTGGGTCAGCATAACCCCTTTCGAGTGTCCTGTGGTGCCGGAAGTATAAAGTATTTCTGCTATATCCTCCTCTTCAATCTCCTCTAGGGAATCGTTTTCCTTTTTCTCCTTTTGTTTCAAGACTTTTTCGGGAAACTCTTTAATTTGTTGCCAAAATCCTGTTTTCTTCTCTTTTTCAATCAGAAAAGAGAAATCATCAAGGCTGATTACACTATCCAATTTATTCAGCGACTCGAGAGTAAGATGACTGAAGGTTGCCTTGTCCATGAAGGCTCCTGCAGCTTCGGAATGCTTGATAATGTGATCAATATCGGCTTCGGGAAATCCTTCTAAAATAGGAACTGCTACAGCTCCCATTGTAGTAATAGCCATAAAAGCGATTGCCCAATTGGGGGAGGAAGGACCAAGTATAACAAGTTTATCCCCCTTTCCAATTCCCAGAACTCGCAATTTTGCTTTGAGAGTATCTACTCTCGAATAGAATTCGGTATATGATATCGGCTCTTCGTCAATTAAGGCCAAGGAAGGTCGTTCGGGATAGTTTTCAACTACTTTGTCGAAAAAAGTATCTAATGTATATTTGGTTAATCCGTACTTCATCAGCGTTTCTCCGATTATTCAGAAGTATCTACAAATGTCCTTCTTAATTTAACTCAAAAATCGGAGAATTGCTTTACAGGGCGCCAGAAGCCGATCAACATATTTTCCATATATTCGCTTTAATATTTCTCATATGATTTTTTACTCTCCTATCCATCTTAGTCAGATGGAGATAATTCCAGTAAGATCGATTTCTCTGCGCAATTGCTCTTTTAGATGGAATAAACTCAAAGGAAAATTCCTCTCTGAACTTTTCATAAAAATGATGTGGTAAATCGTAGTTAGCATACCAATAGTTTACGGTTTGCAGCATTACGGATTTATCTATAAAATTACTTTTATACATTAAAGAAAGGAGATCAAGAGTACTCATATAGGGAATTTCGAAAAATTCAGAAGCTAGCTGCATATCATAATCATCTGTGGCAAGAATAAGATCCATTTCCAGAGCAATGGCCAAACGATAAATATCTATCGGGGAAAGGAGAGTGTTGTTTTTTTCGTTGAAATCCAAAACATGCCTTAAAACATATTTGATTTCATTCCATCTGTCATGAGGAACGGTGTAAGTTTTAATGCGTGAAAAATTGAGATTATTAATCCATTGAAACTTTTTCTTTAATCTCTTACTTCGATTCAGCTCCGTTTCCAACCTGCTATGAGCCACAATGAAATATTTTTCTTTTCCGACTATTCCTCCGGTAAGCTTGCTGATATACTTTCCAAGTCTCAAAAAGGAATTCGTATCAAGTAATATCGTCTTATATCCCATTTTCTTCAAAGCTCCTTAATTATTGCCAAAAGTAACCTTGCAGAATAATTCCCAGAATATAATGCTCAAACAAGAAAGAGTATAAAAACGTTCCTATAGAATTCATCCAAGAAGTTTTTTTTCGAAAATAATCCCATATTCGGGTCATTCCTCCCGAAAAGTATTGATTAAGTTGATATATAAATCTATTTTAATAAGTGATCATAGAATTTCATTCAATCTGCAAATAATATCGAGGGGCAAACATGGAAAACAATAAGAAAATATTGTTTGGTGTGATTGGATTGGTAATAGTAGTTATCATACTTTTATTGATCTTCGATCCGTTCAATATGATGAAAAAGGATGAATTAATTCCTCCGCCACCTCCGAAAGCGAAAATTGAGAAAAAAGCTCAGCCCTCTCAAGCCGACTCTTTGACAACGGAGAAGAAAGAGATTACGAAAGAAGAGAAGAAAAAAGGGGACGATAAGAGAAGAGAAAAGAAAGGTATTCACGTAGTACAAGAGGGAGAGAGTTTATCTTTAATTGCTTACAAGTATTACGGAGATACCGAGAAATGGTTCGTTCTTCTTTTCGCGAATGAATCCAGATTTGACGACTGGAATATTATATATCCGGGACAAGAGCTAATCATACCGTAAAATATATTGTTTATTTTCGAATCCTTTTTACTGTTGCAACATCTCACTTATTAGAAACAATTAGATTTATATAGGAGAAAACAATGCAAGAAGAAAAAAGATTTGGGATTCCCTTAATCGGGGATAAATTACCGGAAATGAAAGTTCAAACAACATGGGGAGAAATTGCTCTTCCAAGTCAGTATAAGGGAAAATGGCTGGTGTTATTTAGTCATCCTGCAGACTTCACGCCGGTTTGCACTACTGAATTCGTAGCCTTCGCAAATCGATATGAAGAATTTAGAAAATTAAACACTGAGTTAATAGGACTTTCAATTGATCAAGTTTTTTCACATATTAAATGGGTCGAATGGATTGAAGAAAAACTTGATGTAAAAATTCCATATCCGGTTATAGCAGATGATATGGGTCAAGTTGCCGGTAAACTCGGAATGGTTCATCCGGGCAAGGGGACAAACACTGTGAGAGCAGTTTTTATTATTGATCCGGAAGCTACAATAAGATTGATGTTATTTTACCCGCAAGAAATCGGAAGACAAGTTGACGAAGTTCTTAGGGCTTTAACAGCGCTTCAAATAGCGGATAATGAACAAGTAGCAATGCCGGAGAATTGGCCCAATAATGAACTTATAGGAAATAAGGTTATTATTCCGCCACCGAAAGATGTAGCAATCGCAAAAGAAAGAAAAGATTCGCCACAAGGTTTCGACTGGTGGTTTACATATAAAAGTCTCAACAGCTAAACCCAGCTGGTTAAATCTCCTAACCTGGCCCGGTTCAATGAATCGGGCTTACTTTTATATTTCCCTCTTGACTAAAATCTTTTTATGATTATATTAATAGCTACATTTTATTTCTCTCTAATGAGTATTTACTCTTGAAGATCCGCCTGATATTCGTTAGAAATGCTAGCATATAATATGGGAGAGAAAGCAATGACACAATTCGAAAAGGCTATTGATTTTATGAACTTTGTAAAAGGTTTTCACCACACATTCGGAAAATATTTCAAATCCCTCCACAACGAATCTAAAAACGAAAAGATCAAACTGATCCTCGAGTATCTTCATGAACATGAAGCAAAGATGGAAAAGTCTATTGACGAATATGAAGAGGGAATATCAAAAAAAGTTGAAGAGACATGGTTTCAATTCATAGATAAGCATAAAGCTCCGGAATGCATGAAAAATCTTAGAATCGATTCCGACTTGAATGTTGATGATTTGATTGAGATATCGGTAAAACTGGATGATTGCTTAATAGAGCTATACAAAAGTCTGGCTGAAGCCTCCGAATCTACGGAAGTAAGGGAAGTATTCGAAAGTTTAGCATCTCTTGAAACCCATGAAAAAAGAAAAACTGTCCGCCAAATATTACGAACTGATCAGATGCTTTGAGCAATTCACCAATTTATACCGGAGTTTTTTTCACGAAACATTAGTATTAATACTCCACAAATAACTATTGTTACAAAGGATATTAGCAAGGTAAGATCCAAACCCCAGACAAATACGTCTTCCCATTCCCCACCGGTGGAAGAATTGTTAATACCGGTAGCCTCGGAAAGAGTTTGAGAAAGAGTAAAGAATTCCCCACCAAATAGTTGCCAAGCGATAAATGCCAACAAAATAATCAGTATTCCGCTATAAGCCACCAATCTTTGTTTTCTGTTCATACCAATACTCACATTATTGCTATTTGGTTATGCAACAATCCTTATTCCGAAATAGTTCATTAGTACTTATCGGAAATCCACAAAATAGATAGAATACAAATTAGACTTAAATAGTGAGCAAGTCGGAAAGAAAAAAAAGACAAGGCGGAAGAACTATCCGGATCATTTTTCGACAGCTGATTTACCCCCCGATTAATTAGCTATCGCGTTTTGGAAACTTTCGCATCGCCCCCAAGTATGATGGGATAGTTTCTATGGAAATCCCCAACCATAGTCCGCCTTGTGCTCAATAGAGAGAAAAACTAATATCATTATAGGGAAGAAAAGTAGATGTTGCAACAGCATATATGTGCGGTTTTAAAAACGCCGGGCAAAGGGATTAAGCGACCAATGCCCGACGCGCTAACTATTTAGGAGTAAATAGAATTACAACCCTAAAGTAACCGAAAAGACATGATTACCGTCGAAATATTCCATTTCCTGGAAAGCGTAATCTACCCTCAAATTGAGTCCATTTGAATTATACTTGATTCCGGCACCGGCACTGAAACCATAGACATATTCTTCCGATTCAAGATTGGGAGATAAAGCATATCCGCCTCGAACAAAGAACATATCGTTATAACCATATTCCGCCCCTAACTTATATTCATCTTCGGCGAAATTTTGATTTACAAAGTTTCCTGTAACCAGCAATGCACTCATATCATCAAGCATCGGTTTATAAGCAAATCCGATTTCAAAGGTTGAAGGGAGCTCAAAACCGGCAGCAGTAGCTTTAAAGATTCCGGGAGATCTGGTCAAATTATCTCCGGTTGCATCAACATTTAATCCGGAGCCTTCGTATCTCATTTCCGGCCCGAGATTTTTTATTACTAACCCGAAGCTAAGACCGGAAATATCAGCAAGATTATTATAATTTATACCGATACTGAAAGCCAATCCGGAAGCTTCTACCTCACCTAAGGTCTCGGAAATAAAAGTACCGGTAAGACCTACGGATATATTATCGGTAAGAGATTTGGCATAACTAATTCCAGCAGTGAGCATTTGCGGTGAAAATGTTTTACCGGTTCCATCGGGATGCTGGGTAGTAGTTTCCAATATATCCCCGATTGAAAGAGCCTTTACATTAAATGCAAGAACTCCGAACTCACCTATATTTGCTGCAACAGCGCCATACTCAACACCAATATCGGCAAAATAATTCATGTGCGAAAACATGACATCAACATCGCTATTCAGAATTGCCACACCGGCAGGATTCCAAAATAGCGCTTCTACTCCTGTTGAGGCAGCAACATTAGCCCCACTCATAGCGATTCCGCGGGCTCCCACTGGGATTTGCAACTGAGCCCCACTTGCTGTACCGGTTCGTTTTCCGCTACCGGCATAAGCTGTACTAACCGCAAAGAGTAGAAGAAATATAACAGTAAAGAATTTATTTATACTTCTCATATAATTTCTCCTCAAGTTTATGGTAACGTTAATTAGAACCTATCAAGAATTTGTTCTTCTTGAATTATAGCAAGTTTCAGAATCTTAGTTTTACCTAGCTCAGGCATATCGATATGAGCCACATAAAGACCACTGGCAACCGGAAGTCCGTCTTGGTTTGCCAAATCCCATCTTTGGAATTGCCCCTCATCATCCTTATCGATTGTTTTGACTAAAACACCGGCAAGGTTAAAGATTCTTATCTTTACTTTTTGCGGTAAATGTGTAAACGTTACAAACCTGTTGTACTTGTTAATTTCTTCAGGATTTATTGCATAGTACGGGTTAGGATAAACGTTGATTTTACCAATCTCGTTCTTAGCCAAATTGTTATCAACTTTTGCCTTTTGAGTACTAAAACTAAATTCGTCAACACCCGCGGCATTCGGAACCGTGAATCTGATTCTGAAAGTTGTACCGGCTTCAGGCATTTGATTAATTGGGCCAGCTCCATCATTTTGATTCCAATTCATAATACATATTCTTGCCAGATGTTCTGTCCAAGCCGGATCTCTATTAGTCGGATTGGCCGCTACAAAAGCATTATATCCTGCCTCACCGGGTGAATCATCAGCCGGCATATAGAAATAGATCCAATCACTAAAGGGATCGTTGTCTCCACCGGAGGCAGTATGATCAAGAATAAAGTTAAATTCCGGAGCACCGGAGGCTCCCTCAAGATCTTCTTCATCAACAAATGCAGGAATCATTCTAACATCATCGGAAGGGTCTTCTAATGTGCTTCCCAAATACCACAATTCAAATGGGATATCATAAACACCAGGAGTATAAAACCCAATAAAGTCACTCGGCCATAAACCCTTTCCTCCCTTTTCAGTAAATCTTATCTCGTAATTATTTGGAATTATTATTGGGAAATGAGCTCCATCTCTGGTCCATCTTCCAACAGCTGACTCATGATCCTGAATCGTATTAGGACCAGCGACCAGGAAGAAGAACCCCCCTGCTTTTTGCATAGCATCAACATTAAATGCTGATCCTCCATTTGGAGAGAGGGCAACATCTCTGTACCAATCTGCCGAGTAAGCACCATCTACATCTGTCGGAGCAGGTGTCATTTCATAGGTATGCAAACCTCCAACTATCTGCCCATTTGCATTACTAGTCATATCAATTCCTTTCACATCCAGAGGAGCACCAATAACTCGTATCTGCATACCATCAATTATTGGAGATTCTGAGTCTGCCAATTGATTCGTTTGATTTGCAAGCACTCTTACACCGTCAGATCTATTAACATGCCATACTACATCATCACCTTTCTTTTCGAATGTGACTTTATAATCCAAACCGGTTAGTTTATTCGGATCAATTATGATAGGATAAACGTTACCATCGCTACCACCATCAGCCGGAGCAGGAGAATGAGTAATTGCCAAAGTATCTAACGCTTCTCCGCCAGTAACTAAGCCCGGATTCTTTGCGTGCGGAATAACCGTAATAGGCTTTAGAGAATTTTCCAAGTTATTTGGCACAGCCGCCGGATCGGAATTATAACTATAAGCAGTAACAGCGTAATAGTACCTATTACCATTAACAAGCGGCCCACCACCTTTTAAGAAATCGGTATCTACATGGAGGTATCTTCTAATATCAGTATCATTACCGAATTGTCTAACACCAACTGCCACAACACCTGTATTAGGATCGAAAAACTGATCTTCGATTTTTAATATTCCATCAACCTTATCATATGTAGCAATCAACTTTGCTTCATCCCTTGAAGCAGCAGGAGAAGGTAATTGATAAACATTATAGCCTTGGAAGTCATATCCTTTAATTGAAGAGTTTTCTGTAGCCTCAACTTTTTCTACTATTTCTCCCCAATCGATTATCACTTCTTGATCCATCTCCACTACATTAACTTCAGGAGCAGGGGGAGGAGTAGCTAAATTAAAGAAATCATCATAGGCTTTTTGAGCTATCTGGTCGTAGAATTTCAAAAGACCTACAGCAGCGATTCTATCAACTCCCGGAATTGCACCTGCACATATTTCCGCAACCACAACTTCTTGGGTATCACCTTGAGCCATTATGAAAGGCCCTGAAGCCATACCGATACGACGATCACCTCCTGGTAGTAACTGGCCATCAACCCAACCGGTTCTTGTAACAGGGTCTCCGGAAAGGGCAAAAGCCGTAGGTAAATTTGTATTAGGATCAACAAAGTAATCACCGGTTAACCCGATTTTTCCTTGGAAGAAATTATAAAATTGTGTAGATCCTTGAGGTGATCTTGTTGTCGGGTCTGTAACCGAAGCATCACCACGAGCGAAATAATAGAATGAAGTCATCGGAAGATTTATTTTCCCGGGACCTACTTTTTTTCCATCAAATATCGCATAGTCACTGGCATCATCGACACCATTTTTATTTAAGTCTTCCCCTGCGTTACCGTCAACAATTGGTCCTTGGAAAAAGTCGAATCCAACAGCCGGAGGAGGTAACGGATTGTAAGTAGCGTCAACTGCGTTTGCGTTATAGCAGTATCCCAAACTAAGATTAGTATCACATCCGGCAAAGTCATCACCGGAATTTCCCAAATCGATATCTGACCACATTGAGAGATACACACTATCCAGCTTGATATTGCTTTTGTTGATCAATCGATATTTTCTGAAATACATATTTCCTAGCGCCCCTTGCTGAGCATAAGCCCACATAGTCGCTTGCATTTCTATTCCTATCGGTTGAACTCCATAAAGAGCTGTAGTGTTTTCCGAATTCATATCATTTGCTACAAACCAAATCGTTTGATCCGCACCGGGAAAACCTGGAATATCTATAGCCGGATCATAAACACCATTGTTATCAACATCATCATACGGTGCGCCGTCAGTCGCCGGCCATTCGTTCCAATCCTTACGATAACCTTCTCGAATTACATCTACAGTAGTATTTTCTTCACTGGCTTCCGTAGAAAGATCTCCGGTTTCAAAATCCGGACGAACTCTATAGATTCTGTTTTTCGCAAGACTCGGATCTTCGGCCTGACCATTAGCCAATATTTTACCTGGTTGTAAACCGGACGAATATGCCGCACCACCAACCCTTACTTGATCATCATTTGGAATTTTGGCTCCCCACAAAAGACCGGAAGTAAATACTGCTGTTTTCTGGCTTCCCTTCGGAAATACCAGTCCGGAGTTTTGTTCGGCAACATCAATATCCGAAATACCATCATTTTTTATAACCGTTGATAGGTTATTAATATTTAGGAAAGTACGAACAGGTGTTCCTGTTGTTTTCCTAAGGGAATTCTTTGTTCCTTTATCCTTGTTCTTTTCTTCGGCAAAGGAATTTCCCGCTATTAGGATAATTCCAAGCAGAATAAAGAAAACAAATTTTAATCTATTTTTTAACATATACTTAGTACTCCTATTCTGTTAGTCAGTAAATAAGTGACAATATTAATATTCCAGTCTTATACCAACTCTAATTTGGCGAGGCGGACCGTAGAATAACGGATTTACAGTATATGCCGCGCCGGTAGTAGCATCTTGATATTGTTGATAATAATCCAAATTGATAGCCTGGTAAAGCTTCCTATAATTTTCTCCAAGAGTACCAACAAGCTTTCCACCAAGTTCAGGATCACTCAGATAACCATCATCATCAGTTGCTCCGGTTCTTAGGAATACATTTTCAATATTCTTGGTATCAAAGAGATTGATAACGTATATATATACGTTTGCTTTAAGCTTATCCCAAATAGTAAAAGTCTTATCAACCCTCAGATCTAATTGGAATACAGAAGGAGTTGAGGAGGTGTTAAGAGCTTCAATCGGTTGTCTGTCTCTTGCATCCCCTTCAAGATCGTCCCCACCTTTCCCTCTTGTGTAAGGATGGCCGCTATTAAAAGTCATCAAAGCGGATACTCCGAATTCATGTAGGAAGGAAGGACCATCATCCACACCAAAACGGTAATCGAGATTTAGATTTCCTGAGAATGGTCGATTATATTCCAGAGGAGATATGTAGTGAGGCTCAAATATAGTAACACCATCCAAAGGAGCACCAACCAAACCTCTGTTTGAGTTAGGGAATGACCCTGTTCCTCTTGCGTCTTGGAATGAAACCGAAGCGTTTACTTGTAAACGTTCCACTCTCCTCATATTAAATGATACTTCAACACCTTTGGTAGTAGCGAAGTCACCATTTGTTAAATATGAATAAGCTCCGAATGGAGAATTTCTATCAACATTTTGCTGTTTGTATACAACTTGGTCAGAAATATCTTTGTAATAACCGGTAATATCAAAAGAGGCAAAATCAGCAATCTGTTGAGTAAAACCAATTTCATACTGGGTAGTTCTGGTCGGTCTTACATTAAAACCAACAGGAGCAGGTATAAATAGTCCACCTTTCATATTTCTAGCTGTGGCATGTACACCGTTGTAAACGTCTCTTAGTCTGGTTTGCTGAACAAATTTACCATACTGAGCATGAAATATGGTTTGGTCAGTAACCGCAAAAGAAACACCTAAGCGTGGACTTACGGCATCAAATGTTGGAACTTTTTTGAATCCGCTTGCACTTACAACCCCTGTATTTTTGTCAATGGCCAATTCCGGTCTGGACGGGTCTTTGAACATAAGGTTGTCAATATCAATATAGTCATAGCGAAGCCCTATATTTACAACCAAATCATTCCATTCGATCTTATCTTGAATATAAGCCGCAAAGAAAACAGGCTTTTTGGCCGCTTCAACTCCATCACCGTCATATTCATTCCCAAGCGGATCATACCCGTAGTTATTTACACCTTGCGCTCTTATTATATCCATAGTTGTTGCACCATACTGAGCCTGGCCTGGAAGTGCATTACTTTGGTTTAGAATATTTGGCAAAGACATAATATTTTCATTATTCAATGCCCAGTTTCTAATGGTAAACAATTGAAGCTCACCGCCAACTTTCAGTGAATGCTCTTTCCCGAAATCGGCTGAAAGAGCGGCAGCAATATTGAACTTCTCTCTCTTATATTTTCCATATCCGGCCACAACATCCCCCGGACGGTTAAAAGCAAAGCCCAAAATATTGTATCTGGTCGGACGATTCCAACGATCATCGTTATGAGTCCAAATAACACCGGCATTTGCATTTGCCACACTGTCACCATACCCGAGCCAATTATCTTTTAAAATCGGATCAAATGATTTTTGTGTACTAAAGGAGTAACCAAAACTGACTTCGTAGAAAGTTGTTGGATTTAGTAGATGAGTTGCTTTTACACTAAAAGCTCCATCCTGATTTTCCAACTCAACATCTCGGTCTGTATTCAAGAAATTCGCTATCGGCCCGGAATTTCTACTGGTATTCCAAGGAGTTCTTCCGTTAGCATAGGTATAAGTTCCAACCAGTTTGAAAATAAACGGGTTGAAATCGAGACTAATCGAACCGGTTCCCGTGAAATTTTCTTGGGAATTGCCATATATCGCGCCACCCGGATAATAGAAATTAAGAGTATCTCCGGTAGTCGGATCACTAATATTTCCTAAGTTAAATCCGGGATAATTTTGAGGATTGGCATCATGATTGTTATTATAATTAAACAAAGCAAAGAACTTGTATTTCGGATCAACGATAGGTCCGCTAAGAGTAGCAATTATCTCATCATAACCGTACCAATATGTACCAAATCTTTTCTTTCCGTCATTTCTATTATCTTTACTTTTAAAGGAAATATTATCTGTAATATACTCCAAGCTAGCGTGGTACTCAGGAGTACCAGACTTAATAGAAGTATAAATAATACCGGCGTTTGCGCCACCATATTCCGCATTATATCCACCGGCTTGTACTTGAATCTCCTCAATAGCATCCTGAACAATAGTTACGGCTCTACCACCGGCAACCGGATCAGTTATCGAGGCTCCTTCAAGATAGAAACCAACTTCATCATGTCTACCACCACGAATGAATATTTGCTCATCCTGGAAAGTAACACCCGGATCGAGAGATAAGATATTTTCTACCCCACGTACAGGAAGGGCTTCAATATCTTCACCGGTAACAATTCTGTTTGCGTTTGTAGCGTTTTTGTTAACAAGTGGTTTTTGCGCAATTACCTGAATTTCGTCAACCGAAATATCCTCTGAAGGCATATTGAAATTAAGTTCGGTTGTCAGATCGGCATTAACGCGTACGTTTGTTATTGTAACTGTTTGATAGCCTACAAACGAAGCTCTGACGGAATAGACCCCCGCTTCAAGATTTGTAATGGAGTATTCCCCATTTACATCAGTTGCCGCGCCGTAAGAAGTTCCAACTACAAATACGTTGGCTCCAATTAGCGGCTCACCAGTAGCCTGGTCAACAACTTTTCCTTTTATCTTACCGACTGTACCAGCCAATAGAAAAGAAGGTAAGAATAAAAGGAGAAATAAAATGGTCGCTTTTCGGGTCATGAATTCCCCCTTTAATTAGTTATTGGAAGTGAATTATAGCTCCACTTAATAAGTGGATACCTCAAAAATTGAGGATAAGGTATACCTATCTATTCGCATGAATAGTATTATTCATACATTAATTGGTGATTACTTCCGAAACCTAATTATTCCATTGTGACAGCGTGAGGATTAGAAAAAGTGCTGTTCCTTAGAACATACTGATAAGCTATCTCATCGAGATGAATTGTGTGAGTTCTCATTTCTCCCCCCAGAAAAATGCTTTCCGAAATGTTTCCATATTATGGATACCCGAATAAGTTATTTGATTATTCTCAGAATATCTTATATCCATCCATAGTTTTCTTTGCCTTGCAATAAAATGTCTATTTATTTGTTTGATCTCAACTACATAAATATGTCGTTTTCATCTTAACTTAAATAAGACCCTTTCGTATTGCCTTAGCCACAGCTTCCGATTGTGAATGCACATGAAGCTTCTTGTAAATGTTTCTAATATGGTGTCTTACGGTATCGACACTGATAAACAGAAAATCCGCAATTTCCTGATAATTATTTCCGTCCGACAGTAAGTTCAATACCTCCTTTTCTCTTTCAGATAAATTGTATTTTTCGTCTGTATTTTTTATTGAATTATTTTTTCTAAAAACAGTAATTACCTTTCTTGCAATGTGAGAGCTCATCGGAGAGCCTCCGTCAAATGCGTCTTTTATTGCTTCCAATAATCGGCTTGGTGGTGTTTTTTTTACGAGATAACCACAAGCCCCTGCGCAAAGAGCCTCAAAGACAACATTACTCTCTTCGTAGATAGTAAGCATTAATATATTAATGTCCGGGAATAAGATCTTCGCCTGTTTTACTCCTTCAATTCCATTTATTCCCGGTAGCCCGATATCCATCAGAACAACATCAGGCTTATTGATCTTTAGCTTATTAAGAAAAGATTCACAGTCTGCAAAAGAACCAATACAATTATAATCTTCAGTCCCTTGAATTAGGGCAGCAAGTCCCTCTCTTATTGTCTTGTTATCCTCTACAATAGCAACCTTTATCATATCTGTTCCCTTACCATTTTTAAATTAAAGTTTTGTCCCAACAAAAACAACTAATTATTTTTACTAAAAGAAAACTTACTTCTAACTGTAATTCTTCCTTTGAACCGAATAATCGTCCCCTGATTAGCATTAGAAATAATGTCAATATAACCGTTTATTGCCTTAGCTCTTCCTCTTATATTATTGAGACCGTTTCCTTGACAAGTCATTCTTTCCTGATTAATCCCTATTCCATTGTCAGTCAATTGTAATTCCAGGTTATTTCCTGATAACTTCACATCAAGTATAATCTTTGTACATTTACTATGTTTTATACAATTGTGAATGCCTTCCTTAAATATGAGATATAGATTTTGGCGGAACTCCATTGGTAGCTTGACATCTTCAATGTTATCAAGATTACTGGTTTTGAAAGAGATATTCATCGAAGAAAGAAGTTCACCAAATGAATCTTTAAGGCGAATAACCAAATCATGTAAGGAATCCCTGTTAGGATTCACAAACCAGACAATGTCGCTCATGCTATCCACAAGCTGACGAGCTGTCTCACTAATAGAGGACACCTGCTCAATAGCCTGCTCCGGAGTATTTTTTATTTGCACTGAAGCCAGTTCACTCATTATCGCAATTTCGGTTAATCCGGCTCCCACGTTATCGTGCAAATCCGCAGCAAGCCTAACCTTTATTTTTTCAATTGCCAACAGATGTCTAACCCTCAGGTAGATAACATAACTGACAACCCCTCCGATAGTAAGTACACTTAACAGGATAAACCACCATGTCTTCCAAAGCGGAGGTAATATTTCCACTCTGAGCGTTTTTCCTGAATTATTCCAAATACCCTCGTTATTTGCTCCTTTTACATGAAAAATAAATTCTCCCGGTTGAAGATTTGTATAATATGCCATTCTTAAGTTTGCGTCCGTATACAACCAGTCTTTTTCCAATCCTTCCAAATAGTGAGCGTACTGATTATCCCCCGGATTTGTATAATCTAATGCAGAGAACTCAATTGTAAAAAAATTTTGATCATAGTCTAATATAATCTCCTCCCTTTCCCCTTTGAGCTCATCGTTAAAAACTTTGATTCTACTTATTACAACCTGCGGTTCGATGGAATTAATTCGGACACTATCCGGATAAAAATAGTTTATCCCATTAATTCCGCCAAAGTACATCTTTCCATCGCTACTTTTATGATAAGCTCCTCCACTAAATTCCATACTTTGGAGACCATCCTTAAGATCAAATCCAGTAATGTTTCCCTGCACATAATTAAATTTGATCAACCCGTTGTCGCTACTCAACCACAGATCTTTTTTATTATCTTCCAACATTGCATAGATTACTTGAACATCAAAGCCTATTTTATTGCTAAGTCTCCGAAACTTCCCATTTTCTCTATCCAGAAGGTTTAACCCTCCTCCTGAAGTTCCAATCCAAAAATTATAATTACTATCCTCAAGCATACAAAGCACTTTGTTATCGCTAATTGTGGTGGAATCAGTTAAGTCGGCTTGATAACGATAGAATCTTTTCTTTTCTTTATCAAAGCGATTTAATCCACCACCGAAAGTTCCCACCCAAAGAGTTTCAAAACTATCTTCATAAATTGAATAGACCCGATCATCACTTATAGAATAATTATCATTCTTATTGTGCCTAAAAATTGTAAGATTCAGATTTCCTGTCTCGTAATATTCCGGTAAAGAGAAATTGAGTAATCCTCCTCCTATTACGCCAAGCCAGCATAGAGTATCTGCGTCAATGTATATTGCCTGTACCTGATTACCAGTAATAGAATTGGGATTCTCGGGATTCGGCATAAATCTGATAAACTCATTCTCAGCCGCAAGTAGTAGATTGAGCCCACCATCGTAAGTTCCAATCCAATAATTCCCCCTATAGTCCTTTCTTATCACTCGAACATGATTGGAAGAGATAGTTTTCTCGTCATCAAAGTCTGATTGATAAACTGAATAACTCTTTTGGGAAATATCATAAACATTTAGACCACCCTTGTATGTACCGAAGAAGATTTTTTCCTCTTCTTCATCTTCGTAAACGGACCAGACAATATCATCATTCAAGCTGTTAGAATTTCCACGATTTCTTTGAAATACTCCGAACTTTACAGAGTTCCGATCCATTTTGGAAAGTCCCTTTCCCAAATGAGTCCCAACCCAAAGTATTCCGGTTCTATCAACAAAAAGAGAAAGAACATCATTATCCGACAATGATTTTTCATTGAAGGGATCATGTTTCAAACTACTGAAGGAATCATCTTTGTATATATATTGATTTACGCCTCCCCCGAAGGTTCCGATCCAGATATCCCCTTCTTTATCTTCAACGATATCCATAACATTATTGTCACTTAGAGAATTTGGGTTGGCTAAGGAATGAGAATATTTTTGACTATAGATCTGTCCGACAGTATTTCCTTTCTGTTCTGCCTCAATTCTCGCTACACCTTCGTTAAATGTTCCTATCCAGATATTTCCTTTGCTATCCTCATAAAGGGTAATTATATCAGGATCACAAATACAATTATTAGTATCACGAGTATCGCTCAAATGCTCAAAGGTTCTTTCTTCATTTCGAACGAATCTTTCCGCATTGGCGATTCTGTTCAATCCTCCTCCGAAAGTCGCTATCCAGACAGCACCATTTTTATCCAGTAACAAATCGGTAACCATATCCGAACTAATAGTCGAATCTGCCACAGAATCATTTGTGAATGACTCTATTTTACCGGTGAGTTTATTGAAAAGAAAAAGCCCGTTTCCCCAAGTACCTATCAATAAATAATTATTATCTAATCCGATAATCGAAGTAATCGTCTCATTGACGTTCCTTGCAAAAGAGAGGGGGTACTTTCTGTAATCTATTGTTTGGAATTCTTCCGTTCCGATTTTGTCGCGTAAAATATAATGCTTAAATGTTTCCGTTTTTCTATCGAATAAATTGAGTCTCCCTTCAACCGTACCTATCCACAGAAAACCATTTTCATCCTCATACATAGATGTAATGGAATTGCCCGAAATCGAATTACTATCCGCAGGGTTGAAATTGTAGACTTCGAAGTTATAACCATCGTATTTGTTAAGTCCGTCGGTAGTTCCGAACCACATGTACCCTTGAGAATCCTGATGAATTTTAAATATCGTAGATTGGGAAAGTCCATCTTCAATTGTGAGATGACTAAAAGAAAAGGTTTCGCTTTGTCCGATTATTTTATTCGCAAAGCAAAGCCCAATCAAAATCAGAAGTAATATTTTTTGTTTCACGGGGAGTAACATGTTATAAACTATTCTAAGATATTTTATCACACAGACTTAATATTATGGAATATAAGGAGTAATAATTAAAATATCATTAAAATAATTATATCATGTAGATCAAGAACCGATAAGAATGAAGATTTATACCATAAAACTAATTATAAATATAGGAACCACTATTATTCTTACCGAGGAATAATTTATTAATCGGTCTCAAGAGCAGGATAGCCTGTTCCAAAGAATATTCTCCGAATTCCTTTCTATCAAAGACGGCTTCCAAAGAGACAAATGCTTTGTAAATAATCTCAATCAGATTATTATCTTCAGACAATATTTCGAAAGGAAGAGTGTATATTATATCAAAAGCAGCGCATTCGGCTATACTAAGTAATTCGTCAAAATCGAGATCTTCCAAGGAATAGTCACCAAAATACTTTCCCCCTTTTTTCCTCATTTTCAACTCATACTCCATTCGCTCCTTTAGCAAAACCACGGCGGCGGATGTTGGTATTTTCAATTCAATCATTTTATTCTACCTCTATGCGTAATTCTTCCTATCTTTAGGATTGCAAATTATTAAATAATTTTTAGAATTATTGCTTTCCATATCATTTTCTTTTCTCCCCTATTATCGGCAAGAAATGATTAATCTTGAGTAAGGACAAAAAAATTGATAGCAAACGCACAAAAAACAATTAGTAACAAAAAGATATTACTCTTCTGGGGCCCGTTAATATTAACGTGGTTGATGATGTCGGTAGAGGGGCCCTTTATCTCAGCTATCATTGCCAGATTAGCGGATCCTAAGTTTAATTTGGCCGCCTATGGCGTAGCATTCTCTTTGGCACTAATTGTTGAGGCACCGATAATAATGATAATGTCCGCCTCAACAGCCTTGGTAAAGAACAAAGATTCCTTCAAGAAGCTTAGAAATTTCACATACGCTCTTAATCTTTCTATAACGCTTCTAATGCTAGTTCTTCTTATTCCACCGATTTTTGATTTTCTTACTATCACACTAATCGGTCTTCCGGTGAATGTTGCGGCTCTTACTCACAAAGCGACATTTCTACTTCTACCATGGCCGGCGGCAATTGGATACAGAAGATTTTACCAGGGAATATTAATTAATTCCAATCAGACAAGGAAAGTAGCTTACAATACCATAATACGCTTGGTATTCATGATGGGAACAGCGCTAGCGCTATATTACTTAACTGATTTTTCCGGAGTTGTAGTTGGAGCATTGGCTCTCTCGGCAGGAGTAACCTCCGAAGGTTTTGCAAGTAAGTTAATGGCAATGTCTTTAATAAAAAACCTAAAGGAAGATCATTCAACCGAGGAACTAAACTATAGATATATCGCGAAATTTTATTACCCGTTGGCGTTAACTTCAATTATCTCTTTAGGGGTTCATCCAATGGTTACCTTTTTCCTCGGCAAGAGTAGCATGTCAATAGAATCTCTGGCGGTTTTACCGGTCATAAATTCACTTGTCTTTATATTCCGAAGTATCGGTCTCTCTTATCAGGAAGTTTCTATCGCGTTGATGGGAGATAATTTCAAGAACTACAAGCCACTAAGAAATTATGCTTTCTTTTCCGGCAATATTGTTGTCATTCTACTGGCACTCGTGGCGTTCACTCCGTTATCGGAAATATGGTTTAGAGTTGTATCGGGACTCTCAATGGAATTATCGTTATTCTCGATACTTCCGTTAAAAATATTGGCAATAATGCCGGGGCTAACATTCTTGATCTCTTTTCAAAGAGCAATACTTGTTTACTCTAAAAAAACAAAGCCACTTACCACAGCAACAGCATTGGAAGTAGGGGGAATACTACTGGTATTATTCGTCACGATACATTTCTTTGACGCGATCGGTGTAATTGCGGCCGCACTTTCATATGTATTCGGAAGACTTATAGCAAACAGCTATCTTGCCAAACCATACTCCGAAGCCTTAAAAGATTCCTAAACTTTAGCAGGGAGTGAAAAGATAAATTTGCTCCCTTTCCCTACCGCGCTCTCAATCCAGATTGAACCACCATTTTTTCGAACAAGCTCGTCACACATAACCAAACCCAACCCGGTGCCTTGCTCTTTAGCCGTACCTAAAGTAGTATGATGATATTCGAATTGGAATAATCTTCTTTGTGTTTCCTTGTCTATTCCTAATCCGTTATCCTTCACAGCTATATTTATCACTCCCATTCCCTGAGAAGCTTCAAGTTCTATTTGCCCGTTTTGATGAGTAAACTTAATAGCGTTGGATAATAAATTTCTCAAAACCGTTTCGATCATGTTTTCGTCGGCATAAACAAAAGTATTATGTAAGATCTTATTGTCGATTGTAATTTTCTTTCTCTGCGCGCTAGCCGAAAGAAGAGTTACTACCCGTTCGCCACAAGTAAAGAGATCGAAGCGATCAGGATTAAAGGCAATTTGTTCGGATTGCAAACGAGACCAATTAAGAAGATTCTCAAGAAGATCATATATTCTTCGGGCAGTATTATTTATTGATTGCGAAAACTCCCCTATCTCTTCTTTCGTAAGAACATCATTCTCTTTTATCAGATATTCAGAAAAGCCGAGCAACGCGTTGAAGGGACTCTTGAGATCGTGGGAAATAATTGAAAAGAACTTATCTTTGGTACTATTAATTCTCTTCAGTTCCGCCTTCGATTTTATCAAACTAATATTGAGTCTTTCCAATTCTTCAGCCTTTTTCTCTGACAGATCGTTGCTATACTTTAACTCGTCAACATATCGTTCAACTCTTTTTTCCGCTATCTTCCTATCTGTAATATCGAGATGATACTCAATGATTTTCTCAAAATTACCTTTTGAATCGAAAATGGAATAAGCATAAATTTCAACATACTTAACACCGTTTTTATCGATAAATTTATATTCCCTAACTACTTTCTCCCCGTTGTTTCTAATTTCATTAATCGGGCACCCTACCTCATCAGTGCTACAAGGCTCATTTATTTTATGGATTACTTGATAACATTTTCTATTTGCAGTTTCCCTTCCGTTCTCTTCTTTGGCGGCTTTATTAGCCAGTTCGATATCGAATGTATTTGCGTTAATAACATAAAACGGTTGACTCAAAGAATTTATAACCATGTACAAAAACTCTGTCGTCTTTTTGTTGGTTTTATAGAGATAATAAATTAAGGAGGCGGCAATAAGAAGAAAAGAAATAAAAATAATAAGATATATTCTGATCTGCCTTTCCTGACTTACCATCAATTCATGAATCTCATTCTCCTTGGTCAATGTGGAGATACGTTTTAGTTGCGCCTCCGATTCAAGCTGCATCTGAAGATCGGCTATCTTTTTACTCGTTCCGGTATTAAGCAAATTTTCTTTATACTGCGAATACTTCTTGTAATACTTCAAAGCCTTCTTGTTTTGTCCGAGATTCTCATAAATCTTCGAAAGGAAAAAGTAGTTCTCTTTGATAAGATTAATTATATCATGCCTTTCGGAGATTTTCACACTAATATTGATATGCTTCAAAGCCATTTGGGAATTGCCCATCATACTATAAACTTCCGCGATTCTGGCGTTGGTTTCCGCAATTCCGTAAACGTTCCCACTTTTCCTCCTAATATTCAGGGCAGCGTTGAAGTTAACCAGTGCTTTGTTGTATTCACCGAGTCTAAGATATATTTTGCCGTAATTATTTAGAGAAATGCCAAGACCTTCCCTATCTGAAATTTGTTTTCTTAATTCGGCTGCCTTTTTATGGTACTCTAATGATGTCGTATACTCTTTTTGATCGAAATAGATTAACCCAATATAACCGTATACTCTTGCGGCTTGTTTCTTATCATTAGCCTCTAGGAAATGTTCCAACGCATTTTGGAAATTACTCAATGCCTGATCATATCGCTTTAAGTTTCGGAAAAGTACTCCTATTTCCAAATAGTAACTCGCTAATTCGATTTTATCATTATCCTTACTCAATATCTTAAATGCTTTCAGAAAATTAGCTAAAGAGGAATCATAGGCTTCTTGTATTCGGAAAATTTTCCCGATTCTTATATATGAATGTGCTACTTCTTCCGATCTGTTTAATCTTTCCGCTATTTCCCTGCTAGTTATGAAATACTTGATAGCTTTGTCGAACTCTGCCCACATATCATGGACCAACCCCATATTTGTCATGGAAGAGAGCATACCCAAAGAGTCATTTTCTTCAATGCTAAGCTTAAGTGCCTTTTCGTAATAGACCATTGCCGTATCGTAATTGGTAATAGTGAAGTAATTATGCCCCAATGACAATAAAGCTTCAATCTGCCCCTTTCTATCGGAAGTGGAGTCGGCTATTTTCATAGCTCTATTACTTAAATGGAGAGCAAAGATATGATCGGTCTGAAGATTGGATTTAGCTTCCTTTACAAGGAACTCAACCTTTTCTTGATTGGTAAGAGTTTGTAAGTCTTTATCAATTTTCCTTCTTAATGAATCATGACCGACATGAGCATTAAGATTCGTGGTAATCAAAAGTACGGATAAGAGATAATATATATTTCTCATTGAACTACCGGCATTTTCAAATAAACAGAAATAGAGATTTCGGAAGGAATATATAAAAGGTTTTTCAGAAACAGAATAGTTTTTGATATAAAATAAATGATTTTTATACTCAATTAAATTTTTTCTTCTCAAGCATCTTTCTTATTTTACTTTACATTTGTTAAACAAAAGATCTCTAATCATGATGAATAGTAAAATAAAAAACTTCTTTTACCCTAACTCTCTTGCTATCGTCGGAGCTTCAACAAAAGAGAAGAGTATAGGTTACGAATTACTTAGCACCATAAAGGGTTACGGCTACAAAGGTAATCTCTATCCCGTAAACCCTAAAGCCGACGAAATTCTCGGTTACAAATGCTTCCATTCCATCAACGAAATAGAGAAGGATATAGATCTTGCTATCGTTGTTGTTCCGAAATTGTTCGCCGAAGAATCGATTGATATGCTTTTGGCAAAAGATGTTAAATCGATTATCCTGATCACTGCCGGATTCAAGGAAATAGGCCCCGAAGGGGAAGAGATGGAGAACAGAATAATCGATAAGGTAAAGAACGCCGGGGCGAGAATGGTCGGGCCGAACTGTATGGGAATTATCAATACTCTAGAGCAAACCAGACTTAACGCTACATTCGTTGCGGAGCGACCGGAGAAAGGGAAAATTGCTTTTCTTTCACAGAGCGGAGCTTTGGGAGCCGCAATCTTGAATATGCTAAGGGAAAGCGATATTCGATTCTCCCATTTTATCAGCGTTGGGAACAAAGCCGACATGAATGAGAACGACCTTCTGAAATTCTGGCAGGAAGATAATAACATTTCCGTTTCCACCTACTATCTCGAAAGCTTTGTAGAGGGAGCCGGGTTCATCAGAGAATTCATGGAAGGGAATGTTAAGAAACCGACAATCATATTAAAGGCAGGCAGAACCGCAAGCGGAATAAAAGCGGCCTCTTCGCACACGGGAGCCTTAAGTAGCAAAGACAAAGTGGTTGAAGCGATGCTCGATCAATTCGGAATTATAAGGGCTAATGACCTGAACGAGCTTTTTAACACCGCGAAGGGCTTTGAGTATTTCCCGATCCCGAAAGGAAACAGGGTGGCGGTTATTACAAACGCCGGAGGACCGGCTATTCTGGCCGTTGACGCACTGGAGAAAGAGGGATTATCACTCGCTTCATTCACCGAAGAGACCCGCGAGAAACTCAGAGAGATTGTTCATCCCGAAGGAAGCATTGCCAATCCGGTTGATCTTCTGCCGGGTGGAACTGCGGATGATTTCAAAGAGGTTAACCGTCTCGCCGCCGAAGATCCGAATGTTGACGCGGTTGTTTCCATATTCGTGGAGCCGGTTATGGTAAAAGCTTTCGAGGTAATCGAGGGAATATATTCGATCCCTTCGGAAAAGCCGATAATACAGGTTTGCATGCCGTTGCCGGAGTTCTGGAACGAGTACAAGGAAAACTCGACAAAGAATATTCCCGCATTCAGAAATCCTGAAGATCCAGCCGAGATTATTTCGAACATGCTCTTCCACGCCGAAAAGCAGAAGGAACTCGAAAAGAATCGGGAGGAATATCTGGCTCTTCTCAGCTCAGCGGGAAAAAGTAATCTTTCCGCATCGAAAGGATTCATTCCGCAGGAAGAGATTCAACGGATTTGCGCGACATACAACCTCCCCATCACAAGAGATTACATTGTCTCTCCGGATGAGATAGAGAGTTTCGACAAGATCGATTTCCCGCTGGTAATAAAGGGAATCAATCCGGAGGTAGTTCACAAGTCGGAACTGGATGCCGTTAAGTTGAACATAAAAAACAGAGAAGAATTATCCGTGGCGGTAGGGGAAGTAATAGCCAGCTTCGCGAAAGGGGGTTACCGGGTAGAAGGTTTCCTTGTGCAGCCATTCATCGAAACAAAGCACGAAGTCTTGCTCGGAGGCTACCGCGACCCTTCCTTCGGACCGATAATAATGTTCGGAAGCGGGGGGAAATATGTAGAAGTATTCTCCGACACCACGATGAAATCGGCCTACCTTTCGGATGCGGATATAGAGGCTATGATCAATTCCACCAAGATGGGAAAAATTCTCCGTGGCGTAAGGGGAGAAAAGCCGATAGATATGATAAAGTTGAAGGAAATAATCATAAACTCGGCGAAAATGTTAATAGAAAATGAGAGAATAGCCGAGTTCGACTTTAATCCGTTGATTGTGGCGAAGGACAATTCTCTCCACATCGTCGACGCGCGCATTAAGGTAGAATAGAGCGAAAAAAGAAAGTACAACACAGAGTGCTTCGACAGGCTCCCGGCAAAGGCCGGATCTACGACAGCAACCGGATGTGGATGAGTGTTTACCTAAAATTGAGTAGACATTTGTGCTATATTCGGGAAATGGGCTCGGTGTATCGAGAAATGAAATGTATGAGTGGAGAAATGGCTTCGTTGGGTTGAGCGGAGCATAAGTAGTTGGAGAAATGCCCCGGGGAACGGAGAAATGGAATGTGGGAATAGAGAATAGCGTTCTCTGTGCGAAGAATAGCCTTCTACAAATGGAGAAATGGAATCTACAAGTGAAGCGGAGCCTCCGTCGTGTTGGGAAATTCGATATCACTTTTAGTAAATGGAAGGGGTGACTCGAGAAATGGAAGGGAAAGGTGGAGAAATTGCATATTACTTTAAGTAAATGAGATGTACAAGTGAAGAAATGGACGGGGAGAGTGGCGCGGTGAATCGGGAAAGTAAAGAAATTCGTTATAAGTTTAAGTAATTACCCTCTACGGGTAGAGAAATGCTTGCTACGGGTGGAGAAGAACGAAGTAAGATTGAAGAAATAGGATGTTTGTCCGGAGAAATTACATAAGGGTTTAAGGAATGGGGTGGTGTCTCAAAAATGGGAATTATATCTCCCCCGCAGAGATAGCGGGGGAAGGAAATAATTTTTTTACTTGATCAACAACATCTTCTTTGTGGCTGAGTATTTACCGGAAGTTACTGTGTAGATGTATAATCCGGAGGAGAGTTTTGAGGCGTCGAATGTGACCTGATATTGCCCCGATTCTTTGATTTCGTTGACCAGGGTCGCTACTTCCTGACCGAGCATGTCGTATACTTTTACACTTACCATTCCTCTTTCCGGGAGGGAATATGATATTCTCGTTACCGGATTGAACGGGTTAGGATAGTTGCCAACAGTGAATTTCTCTCCGGCTTCCTCTTTATTCTCTTCCCCGTTTTCTTTTCCGAATGATTTGCACCCTTCTTTTAGGTCGTATTTCACGAATCCGGCCAATCTGCTTTCCGGATAGTTTTCCGCGAGTCTTTTATATACTTCTTTTGCTGCGGCGATATCTTTCATGTAGTGTTTGTAGATTATCCCTTTTTCGTATAACATTTCGGCGGCTAACCCGTTTTCGATATTCTTTTCTTCCAATATTTCATCCGCTATTTTCAGCCCTAGAGAATAATCATTTTCTCTTATCGCTTTACCGATCAGATATCGTTTGATTTCCGGTTTGGAGGGGGAATACTTTTTCTCTTTTAACATGGATCCGACCAGATTATCGAATTCCGTGTTATTTCCGATAAATCTGTAGCAATGGGAGAGCTTTCCGAGAATAGCTTTTACATGGGCGTTATCATTTTTTTCTCTAAGAATATCTCTATAAACTCCGATTACCCCTTTCAATTCATTTACGCGGGTATCTTCCCCTTTCGCTCCGGCCAATTCGTATCTCTTACTTACGCTTGACATAATTTCCGCCATTACGCGGTTTACTTCCTTAAGATCTGTCAAGTCATCAGTTGTTTTTGCCAAAGAGGTTACCTGTATCGGAGGTTTTGCTACTGCACCGCAATATGTTCCACCACCGCTATAGGAAACATTCCCCATGAAGCTCTTCGGAGGAGTTTTGCTGTAGGTACAATGTTGAGTAAATATCTGACCTCCTCCACCCGCGTTTAAATCAATATAATTATGGCAAAAATAGTTCTCAGTCACTGTTACAGAAGAGTTTTGTGTACTATTAAGAAATACATCGAAATCTTCTATTTCGCATCCATAAATATCCCCTGTACTTCTATAAGCATCTACCCCGAACTCCGGACTATGCCCGTATGTTCCTTGATTATTACTGTTCCCGGAGAATACAAATGTAGCCACGTCATATATGTTTGCCATATCGTAACATTCGAAAAATTCTACAAAGCTGACATTCGGACGCGTACCACCATTAACAATTATAGCGTAATCATTTTTTATGGTCATATTTGTCAGATTACAATACTCCGAATTAGTAAACTCTACCGGAGAGTTTATGATTGTAATTCCTTTACCTTTCCCGTTTATTTTCACGCGTGATTTTCCGGTTATTGCAAGGCTCTCGTTGAAGTTGCCGGCAACCACTTCAAGGGTCTGGTTTGTTCCGGCGTTATCTATCCCCGATTGAATTGTAGAATACAATCCTCTGACGGTACCGGAGCTGTTTTTCACAAGCCCTTTGTAATTTACGTTCGCACCGCTTTCTATTATTATTGAGCCGCTGAAAGCTTTTACTGCGTGATTGTTAAGATTTAGGGAAGCGCCGGAAGGGATTCGCAATGTTTTTCCGGTACCTACAATCAAATCCGCAGGTAAAGACTGGCTTCCTCTCACTTCAACTACGTGACTTGTATTTGCGCGATCCAATGCTTGCTGAATGGTATGGGAATAGGCCGCTATCGAGTTATCGCTGTTCCTTATTACCGCTTTGTAGTTTACGATGCCACCTTGCTCTATCTCCAATGTACCGCCGTTCATCAGTATGTGATGACCGTTTAGATTTACATTGGCCCCGGATTTAATTGTAAGCTTCTGTCTGGTGGGCAGTGTCAGATCCCCATTCAGACTTGTTGCATACATCCAGACTTCATTTCCCTTTAGAGTTCCCTTTGTTGTAAGCTTTATAATACCTGGATCCCCTGATAATCTATGGTACCCAATAAGGTTATTATTTGTTTCGCCTAGTGACAAAGCTTGCCCCATTTTCATTCCATTGTTTAATACACTATTCCAAAAATTTTTAAAAACCTTTTCTGATGCTCCTATAGGCAAGTTAACCTTTCCCCCAATAAATGTTCGAGCCTTTCCTTCAAGCATAATCGCAGATTTTAACGGTTCATTGTGTACTTTGCATGAATTAAAATAAAATACCTTATTGGATAAATTCTGAGATTTAAACCAAGTATAGTCAAGCAATCCTCCTCGAAGATATATCCCGTTTGGACATCCATGACCAACATTTCCCATTGCAATTAAATTATTACTAGTAATTGCATTTTTTATTGTATTTACTGATGCATTTGTTCCAATAAGTTTTTGTACTACGTAGTTTTGTCTAGTAGCCCAATCCGATACTATATTTACTGCACTTACAGCAGAACTGACATTATTGCATTCTGTATCAAATAAATAATCTACTGATGTATTCCTTGAGTCTAATACTTCATTTGAAGAATCATACAATTCAAACTCATTAGTACTAGGATGATAATTATCATCAATTACTTCTAATTCACTCCCACTCAACTTGATTAGAACAAAAGAAACGGAATACATAAGTTTATTTTGCTTTACCAAAATATATTCTTCTCCTCTAACGGATTTATATATTTTAGTATCACAATTGCTCAAACTCAGCATCTTATAATTATTTTGAACTATCTGTTTTACCAAGTCTGCATTTAACGTTTTTTGTTTTTTCATTGGTAAGATAAAATCGATGTCTTGAGCACATAACGATCCTATAATGAATAATTGAATTAAAATAAAACTGCAAAATTTTTGCATTATACCTCCTAAGAAAATAGTTATAGTTTATCGTTAAATAGGTAAATTATCTTGCTATTTTTGCCACTGATCGAGAATAATGTGTAAGTAGGAACGGCCACTCCGATTTCTTTTATATATCTCACACTACCAGTATATTCTTTGTTATTAATAACTATTTCGCTTTGCGGCCAAATTCTTTTACTTTTACTAACGAATGAAATTAAATGCATTGGATAAATATTATAGCTCTCAAGTAATGATTTGATCTTCATTTTATAAACTAGATCAAAAGAGGCATTTGGCGCAAGAAACTCTTTAGAAGTTCTGATTTCCTGCCCTATTGCTGGCTTGGCAAAACCATCAATAGTGAAAATATTATTTTCACGTTCGAAATTTTCACTACATATTACAGTATCAGAAACTATATTGTATAACTTTTCATTACATGAGTTTTGTGCCATTTCCTTTGGAACGAATAAAATTATCCCAACATTAAAAAGAGTATCATTGCTTATATTTTTAAAACTTTTTTTAATGTAAATATCCAAATAATCATTCCTATTAGTATCAATTTGATAGTCACATAAGACATCTAAATCAAAAAAGTGACTCACTCCTTTTCCCCTCTTAAAAAGCGTCTCCCCTTCTCCAAAATAATTCGAATATGGAACCATCATAGCATCAGATGGCCCTAGCTTTAGATTGCTCCATTCAAAACTTTTTTCTGATATTTTGTCTGGTCTATCAACCAAATAGCTACTCTTTATAAATGGAATAGTAAAGAACTTTGAATAGTCGGTAATAATAAGAGCATTTTTTCCAAATTGCGGTAAGCTCATTGAGGGATTTTCAATATTGTCCGGCTGATTTGCATGAAGAGTAATCGACATTGAATCGTGTGATGTATTCACCAAAAATGTATGATGATAATTGTCTAAACCTTTATACCCCCCCATAATATGATCCTTTTCAAATACGACTAAACTGTCTTTCAGTATTTCGCTGGGAGAACTAACATCAGTTACGCATTTATTAAATAATATTAATAGTACAATTAAGGTAATACTACCCAATTTTATATTCCACTTATATAGCTCCACCTTAGTGAATTTTCCTATTGCCACTGTTTGTCTCCTTTTTTTGTAGTAATATTATATTTCAGTGTTGTACGATGCTAAATATAAAACAGCTAATTATTACCACTAATTAATATTATTTGAAGTCTTGTTGGTTTTCTAACGAAGCATAAACATATCCCCATTGAGAGATAACATCACTTTCTTAAGGTAAATAAATAGCCAATTAGCATCCTATTCACCATATAAACACAAAACTCACATATTAGTATTACTTGAACTCTTTTAAATATAGTTATATATATATATAAATTTACTACAAAAAAAACCATTAAATCTAGACTATCTTCTATCCAGTTGACTCAAATGGCAAAGTAAAAATTCTTTTACTTTTACCTAGATGGATCGGGGAATCGCGCAATGGGAATACAAGAAGATGTGCAGTTTAAAGGAGTTTGGAACGGTTTTTAAAATGGGAATTAGCTTAGGTTATGGGATTGAGAAGGGTTCCGGCCATGATTGACCGGAACCGCTAGAATATTTGTAAGTACTAATTTGAGTAGTTTTCTTCCACGTATTTCAGGTTTGCCATTGCAACTTCATTTTCAGGCTCCAGGGCAAGCACCTTTTCGATGAGCTTGAGAGCCTCTACTACGTTCCCCCGCATCAAGTATATTACGGAGAGATCGTTCATGCCGTCGATGTGATACTCGTCGGACTCGAGAACTTTCTTAATTATGGCTTCGGCATCATCTATTTTATCTTCGTCGATAAGTTTTTCGGCCTCTTGTATTCGCTGGTAATTGTCTCTTTCCAACGCTTCAAGGCGGTTATCATCCGAGGAAAGACCGAGTTTCTCGTTTATTGCAATCAGATTCTTTCTTACTTCATTATCTTCGGGAGCTACTTTGAAGGCCCATTCCAGCATCTGTTTTGCTTCTTCGAACATTTCGGCGGCGATATAGACTTCCGCGCATGATTTACATGCTCTGGCTGAGTTATCACTTTGCAACAGCTCTTCTTGGAAAAGCTCATTCGCTTTTTCGAGATCCCCCATTGCGAAGGCAATTGTTCCGGCGATATTCAGAACGTCGGCCAAGGTAATTTCCTCGTAGCCGGGACGTGAAGAATCGGCGAAATGTTCCTTTGCCAAAAGAGTTTCTTCGAGAGCAATTTGATAATCCCCTTCTTCGGAGAATTGCAAAGCGCGGTCGAAATGCTGAATGAACTTATCTTTGTTTATGGCATAGTTTATTTTTCTTTGCTTTATCTCTTTTCCCTTGAGCCAGATTTCATCCGGATTAGCGCCCCATTTCTCTTCGAATTTCTTTTGGTTTATCATAAGGCGATTGTCGTAAGCTTTATCCCCTTCGGCTTTGAAACTGACGGAACCGAAGTGGTGAATGAAAACATCTTGCGCAACAATCGTTTTGTATCCGGCAAGTTGAGTACGGAGTGAAAAGTCGTCATCTTCGAAATTGCCGGGAGTGAAGCGTTCGTCCAATCCGCCGATTTTCTCGATCAGCTCACGTTTGATAAGAGTGCAGAGGAAAGCGAGTCGCGGAAACTCGAAGAATTTTTCTTTGTTTTCTTCCTTCTTATTAGCGGCGTATTGGTGCATTTCTTCGATTGTTTTGTAGCTCGCCTCTTTATCGATCTGCACACCACTTACGGCGTTTGAGAGGGGCCCGACCATTCCGATGTTCTTATCGGACTCGGCAATATCAACCATTCTCTTTAGCCATCCTTTTGTAACGATGGTGTCGTTGTTGAGCAGGAGAACGTATTTCCCGGAGGCGGCTATTATTCCCTGGTTCACTGCTTTTGGAAAGCCGAGGTTTTCTTTGTTTTGGATTATTTTAACATTATCGAGTTTTGAAAGCTCTTCAATAGTAGAATCTTCCGAAGCATTATCAACAACAATAATTTCATATCCTATTTCAGTATTTTCGTAAATACTCTCAATGCATTTTTTCGTGTATTTAACTTGGTTAAAAGAAATCAAAATAATAGAGACGATATCCCTATATCTTTTCTGAACCCGATTTTCCAAATTGCTTATGGCTTTATATATCTCGAAATTCTCATCTGCCCAGGAGATACCGGAATCTCTTCCCATACGGAACGCATTCAGAAAACATTCCACTTTCTCTTTATCAAAATCCACATGAAGTAATTTTTGAAATTCATCTACAAATTTAACGGCTGAATTAAAAACAGAGTATTCTTCAGATGTTTTTAACCCATTATAAATAATTGGCTCAAAGTCAATTGACTCCGTAAGAATCTCATGAAGTTTCTCAGCAAATGTGTCACTGTCACCATAATCAACTATGAAAGAATTTTTTCCGTTTTTACAGAAACTTTCCGCCCCCATATTGGCAGTTGTTATTACAGGTGTACCGCACGCCATTGCTTCGAGCACAGGAAGGGAGAAACCTTCGTACCAAGAAGTTGCTGTAACAACTGAAACTCTATTAATCAGTTCAGCTACTTTATCTGCAGAAAGACCTTGTTTATATACTATCTCAATTCCAGATACTTTCATAATATCTTGATCATTTACCAAGCTAGTTCCACCAAAAACCACATACAATTTCAAGTTATCGATTCTTTTTTCAGAAGCCTGCAAATGAGCAATAACTGATGTTAAAAAGTCCATTCCTTTTAAAGGATCCTTCGGATTCCCTAAGAAAAGAATCGAATTCTTTTCTCGAGGGATAAACGGATTTACATAAAACGTTGAGAGATCTATCCCATTCGGAATATAATACCCAATTCTGCCAAATCGTGTTTTAAACAGATCCATCAAATGATTAGAAACAAGAATATTCTTTACATTGAAGGAGTGAAGAACATCATAAAAATACTTGTTAGCTCGAAGTTCTTCGAAATTTCTACCCAAATGATACCCTTCGTAACCTTGGCAGAGATGAGCTACTTTACCAGAATCAAACTTAGTTATAATTTTGGGAATGTCGTAGGCCGAAAAAATTACAACAAAATCAGCATCTATGTTCTTAATATCAAGATGGTCTTTTACTTGAATAAACTTGCCTGGTAAATCAATCCAATCAGGTTTTAGAGTATCAGAATATATAGTGATTCTACACCCCAATTTGGCAAGCCATTCCATATATCTAAAAGCGACTCTAACTCCTCCACCAACAATATTAGTATACCTCATAACAAAAGAGACCTTTGGAAATTTGCCAGAATGTTTTCTAAAACTTCCGGACTTCTTTGTTTTAGAGTCATAATACTTCTTCAATTGTTCATCAGATAATTTAAACTCCGACAGACAATTCAGACAAAGAACCTCTTCACTACCGGATGTCTCCTTAATTTGCATAACCATACATGCATCATTCACTGAAGCACAATTTGGACATTTGAATTTAACAAAGTGATTGATTTTATAAGGAATTACATTGTAATTCCAACTCAGCAAATTACTATTTGGAATTTTATCCTTTTCTCCTCTACCCATCCAAGACATAGTTTTTGATATTATCTTTTGATCTTCTATACTCATAAATACTTTATTTATGTCCATGTTAGAATAATTTTCTTGAATCATAGCCCATAGATAAAGCGCTTTTACTTTATCAGGAAAGGTTGTAATAGGAGCTTTACGTCTAAATGATTTTATGAAAGTATTTAATTCTCTGTTTCCAAAGGCAATTGTTGTAAAAAGTTTAAGGGCATCTTCATTTACATAATTCTCAAAATCTGCAAGATATTTAAACACACCCTGAGCATACACCATATTATTTTCGGCTAAAAGCTTTTGACCATATCTGAACATCCTTGATATATACTCTTTTTTGTCTTCCCTATTCTCTAAGGTTAGGTCATGAAATTCATCAGAGTATTTGAATGGGATTTCTTTCATTGAATAATGTTTATTTGAAATAAATTTAAACTTTTGAAAATATTCTCTATAAAAGATTCCTTTTTCCTTTCGCAAGGAAAAGAACTTAACCCCATTATTAATAATAATATTTCTAAATTGTACCGGAAGGGTTTTTAATCCTCTTTCGAACCAATCCCAGAATTTATCAAAAACAAGAGGATGGTTTATGTGACAAACCGGATCGGAAATCATATCAAAGAAATGTGACATGAATATTTCCAAGTCCTTTTCGCTCGTAAAATCCAGGTTCTTGTAAAAATCTCTGAATGAATAATTATCCAAATAGAAATCTACGAACCACCATCCGTCATATCTACAATCAAGCCCGAAATCAGTAAATCCTTGATTGGGATGTATTCTTCTTTTTGTAAGCTTCTTCTCTATATAGTGAAATTTGTATCCTTTAGCAGCCAGTCTGAACCAGAATTCCGTATCCTGAGCGTGTTTGAATTGCTTATTAAATCCTCCCATTTCCCTCATAATTTGCATCGGAAGCATCACAGTACAACCATCGATCATATCATACTTCAATTGCTGAGGGAATTCAAGACCATCATAGAATGGTTTTATGTGTTCTAGTTCAGTAACTTTATCTTTATCATCAACATGATCAAACGCACCAAAGGAAATCCCGTATGATTCGTCGAGTTTATCAAAGGCTTTAACTTGTAATTCAAGCTTATCAGGATAAAAAAGGTCATCGGAACTGAGCCAGCAAAAGTATTTTCCTTTTGCGTTTTTAATTCCTTCGTTTAATGCAGAAGAAATACCCCCATTTTCCTTATTAATTCCTTTAATTCTGGAATCAATCTTCTCAAACTTTTTAATAATCTCTTTGGTATCATCCGTAGAACCATCATTGATAACAACTGCTTCCCAAACCGGATAAGTCTGCGCGATAATACTCTCCAAAGTTTTCGGGAGCCAGTCTGCTTGATTATAGCTAGGTACAATGACTGAAACAAGTGGAAGATCATTGAAAAGGTCTTTTTGCTTTTGCAATAAAACATTAATATGTGTTGTCAAATAATTCATATTATTCGCGTTTCCGCAAGTAGAACATTCAGGAAAATATTTTTCTTTACGCAACCGATTATATTTCTTACCATTCCATATCATTTCAAAACTTCCGGCAATATCTATATTCCCCATTGTCTGAATACCGGAATAGCAACAAGGAGCAACATCTCCTTTTTCGCTGATGTATGTTTGATCATAAGGAGCACTACATGCAAACTTATTAATCTTCTTTTCATAGTCAGAATCAAACTCTCTGGCATTAACCTCAATATTCAACTCTTCTCCAAGCCATTTTGCTTTTCTTATACATTCATTTGTGAACTCTTTATCGAACCATAGGCTAAGTTGCAAGATTTCTTTGGAAGTTACCTGTAAAGGTAGAAGTTCAACTGCCCAAACGTCTAGTTCTGAGGCCATTTTAATAAACTCAGGAAACTCGTGAATGTTTTTTAGATGACCTACAAAAACGAAATGCATTTTGTCTCGAGGAATATATTTGCGAGCATTTCTAACATTATTGATTACTTTCTCCCAATGCCCATGTTTCATATCTCTTTCGTAGGTTTCTTTGGAAGCAGCATTGATAGAGATAATGATTTGATTGAGATTCTTTGAAAGTTTTTCGGCAATCTTCTCAGTTAATACTGAGCCATTTGTTGTTAAACTTATACATTGATGATTATTATTCTCGTTGATAAATTCTAGTACTTCGTTTATATATTTATAACTGAGAGGTTCCCCCCATCCGGTGAGATTTATGATCTCAGCATTATGTATTAACGGTTTAAGTTGATAGAATTTCTGAAGTTTTATTGTATCGTATTTATCGTTGCTTTCTCTATTGCAGAAAAAACACTTATAATTGCATCTGTTTGTAAGAGTTATTCCAATGAATTTTGGAAATTCAATTACTTCCACCTCCTCATCACCTTCGAATAAAAAATCCGAAATTACTTCTTCATCTTTTATACCAAGAATCGAGAGTTCCTTAACGTACGGAAACAATAGATCATTTCCTTTACACCAAAAAATCTTTTCTTCCTTAATATTCTCTTTTATTATATCAGCCAATGAATTCTTATCCATCACAGAGGCATATTTTAAGGGAATAATCTTATCGTTGATCTCTAAAATATTACTCAAAGAATTTTCAAATTCTACATCATCATCACTATAAATGCAGTATACCTTTCCACGAGAATAAGAATCCTCTGCCTTTTGAATAAGTAATTCTAATATATTATTTTCGTGCTCCTCTTTCGAAACAATAATAGCCGCTGAAGGAAATTGAATCCCTTTATCCATCAGAAATCTCCAAAATAAAATCAACAATTTACTATTAATATGCCTTTACCAAATACCAAGTATCTCTTCTTCTCCCTTCTTGAAAAAAGTAAGGAATAGAAATATCGCAGCCGGAAAAGCCAGCATCTCTTAAAAGATTTGATATTTCGTCCAAAGAATATGCAACTATTCCTTCAATAGCATCCGCTATAGTATCATTGCAACTTTTCTCGTTTCTTCGATCAATGAACTGAAAATAGTAAACCCCATTTTCGCCTAAAGCCTGCTTGACTTGACAAAGGTGATTTCTCCATAATGAAGGAGGCATATGTTGGCACAATAGAAAAGAGAACATAAAATCATGTTTACCATTCGACAAACTAGAAAAATCATTAGTAACTGTTACATTTTGAAGATGTGAGTATTTCTTAGACAATAAATTATTATTCAATTCATTTAACTCAATGAGCAAGCATTCTTTTCTTGAAAAACAAGAAAAAACAGAATCAAAAAAAGCTCCTTCCCCGGGCCAAATTTCCACAAAACTTCGACTTAAGGATAATACATCATCAAAATCCAAAGCATCAAAAATATAATAATAATCCATAACGTAATGATTAAGATTTCTTTTTGCAACCTCATTAGAGGCCTTCAATTGCCAAGCATTTGAGTAACGAATATTGAGAAATTCCAAATATCGCTTAACAAATATTTCCAGTCCATTATTCTCAAAACTATTAGTCCAAAAACAAATAGAAGTGTCACATGACTTTGAAGAGTCCTCCCAATTATACCATTCTTTCCAAACTTGATAATACGAAAACCCTAGCTTCCCAATATTATCTTCTGTCCATATACTACGGTGAGTTTGCCAAAACTCCCCTCCTAATCCCCAGATATCTTCATCCTGGTGATGATCTCCAATTGGAATTTGTGCTACGATAACATTACATTGATTTTTTGCTCTTTCGAGTAACTCGATAGCCTTGTCTTCACATAAGTGCTCAAGGACATCGAACATTACAATTACATCAAAATGCTCTAGATTGTTCTCGAAAAATTGAATACCATCACAATTATGAAACTTAACCCAAGGATATTTTTCTTTGGCTTTCTCTATGTAAGGAGCATGTGGTTCTACAGCATGAACAATTTGATCAGCCGAAGTATATTTTAAGTAATCGCCTATCCCGCACCCAATATCTAAAATGCGCTTACCTTGACTAATAAGTGCTTCGGCAATCAATTGGAAATCTCTATTTGCAACTATGTCTTTCCAGAAGCCTCTCATTACAATAGACATACTACTTTTTATCCTCAAAAAATTCTTTCATTTCCCTGACTTGAGTTTCAATTTCCTTAGTCGCTGTTTTTGAGGAAAGAGAGAAAATGCTATTCATACTTCTATCGCAAGCAACTTCTGCCTCTACAGAGTTGATTTTCAAATCAAGTTCATAAACCTTATTGAATATTCTGAGCAATTCAAATTTATCAACCATATTCAGAGAGTGTATGTGGAAAACACCAGGAGTGTAAAGCCCTTCGTTATATATCTTTTCAATTATTTCGGCAAGATAAAGGGTAGTAACTCCATTCCAGTTATGATTTGTAAAACCGTTGACTTCTTTTCCCGCTTGACTTCGAGCCCACTCTAATAATGAGCGTCCCTCTCTCTTTTCTTCTCCGATAATAGAAGTACGCAAGGTCATACAATCGGTTGGCTCACCAGCATTTTTTGAAAGCCCGTAAAGATCTTCCGCATCGAAATAGTCTCTTTCGTCGTAGTTACCTTTCTTTCCGGAAAAAACACAATCGGTTGTAATATGAAAACACTCTATCCCCTTACTTTTGCACAATTTCGCAAGATTTTTCGGAAATATTGAATTAACCTTCAACACATCCTCAACACTCATTGTAGCGATACGAGGTTTTATAACACCAGCACAATTAATAACAAAATCTTTATCCTCCAGATATTTTTCCAATTTTTCAAAGGGTTGCGAAGCTATATCAAACTCTTTTCTGGTAAGCTCCTCTACGTAATGCCCTCTCTTTTTGAAGAATTCCGAAACTGCATAACCTAGCATTCCGTTAGCTCCGGTTATCAATATTTTTTTCATTTTAACACTCCTTCAAGTTATCTTTCTTCAACTTCCCAAGGATTCCAAAGACGTGAATCGAAGCGGAAATCATCATTTAAACTATCTTGTAATGTTGAAGTGGAATAGAAAACAAGTTTCGCATCCTCGGAAAGTGACATAAATCCGTTAGCATATCCCGCTGGAATTAATAGAACCGAAGGGGATTTTTCACTTAAAACGAATCGATGGACTTTTGCCTCAGCATCCGGATTGTCCCAATCATCTATTTTAACCGCACAAACTAAAGCAGAGCCCTTTACAACATTGACATATTTTCCTTCTCTTTTATGTCCATGCCATGCTCTAATGAAACCTTGCTTATGATTTTCGACCATATAAAACCGCTTTACATCAGAAAAATTAAAATCGTTTACAAATGAAACGGTTCCTCGATCATCTACAGCAATACCACCTTTTATTATTCTTGGTTCGTCCATAATCAAGCCACCTGTTGTTCTTTTAGGTATGCAACGTTTGAATACCTTGTTGAGTTCAGATCTTTTATTCTTTTTGTCTCAACCAAATATTTCAACTGTTCAATTCCTTCATCTATTGAATGAATTGATTTGAAGCCAAATGTTGCTTCAGCCAAATCGGAGGAGACTCTATAGTTTCTTGTATCTTGAAATGGCATTTCCGTATGAACAATTTCCATATCCGGGAAATGATTCCTGACCTGATAAGCCAAATCTTTTATTCGAACATTTTGTCTTTGAAGATTGTAAATTCCGTTATGTTCCGATTCGAGATTCATTAAAACTGCTCTAGCAACATCCTTAACGTGTAATAAAGGACGAAATTGATCTCCACCAAAGACTTGAATTTTTCCTTCTGTATGTGCCTTTACGGTAAGGATATTCACAACTAAGTCCAATCGAATTCTTGAATAAAGATCTCCTACCCCAAATAGAGTACCTAAACGGAAAATAATGGAATTTTTACCCAGAAGACATTTTTCAGCATTCAATTTGGTTTCAGCGTACAGAGATAATGGTTTTGTAGGTGAAGATTCATCTAATACTTTATCTTGTGCCCCGTAAACAGAACATGTTGACATAAAGATAATTCTTCCATCAAAGTTCTTTGATAACCAACAAACCGAATCATGGTTGATAGTCTTGGTAAGTTCAGGATTGATCTGGCATGCCCCATCACCGACAATAGCAGCCAACCATACTACAACATCAGCCCAAGCTAACTGTGGTTTCAAGCGCTCCTTATCGCGCACATCTCCGTATATAAACTCTACGGGCTTTCTGTATGAATCTTCATAAAGAAGTTTATCATAAACACGCACATTGTAGTTTGATTCTTTAATCAGATCAGTAATCGCACCTCCAACGTATCCGGCACCGCCGACTATCAACACATTTTTCATTTTAGAAACCCTCCTTCAGGATATCTACAATTCTCTGGGATGTTTTTCCGTCTCCCAGCCATTTGACTTTAGTTTCGTCCACAGAATAGTTCTTAAAGAATTCGACTGAATTCCTAACCATTTCTTTAATCGGACGAGTCTCGCCAACCATAATACTGTTTCCGTTTTCCACTGATTCGGGCCTTTCGGTTGCCAATCGGGGAATTGCAACAGGAACTTTCAATAAAGGACATTCCTCCTGACTTGTACCGGAATCAGATATTTCGGCATAGGCGTTATATTGAAAATCCAGATATTTCAAAAATCCGTAAGGACCAACAAGTTCGATATTTTTTTTGTCGTCCAATAAATTATACTCACTAATAAGCTTTTCCGCTCTTCTAAATCTTACGAGTTTCACAGGAAGATTTAATTCTTTCCCAACATTATCGAGATAGGTTAGAATATGATTATATTGTTTTGCATCCTTCAAGTTTTCGCTTCGATGAATATCCGCAACAATATAATCCTTTGTTTTTCTGCCGGTCGGTATATACTGATTAACAACTTCAACAATAGTATTTCCAACTACATGGATTCCTTCGGGAGCTTTATTCTCTCTGATAAGTCTTTCTTTATACAAAGGAGTATAGACAAATACCACATCCGAGCAATAATCACATACTACACGATTTACCTCTTCCGGCATTCTTCTATCATAGGATCTCATCCCACCTTCAATATGACCGATTTTGTATCCTTCCTTAAATAGCGGTAATGCAACAGCTGCGGAATGAGAATCTCCAAGAAAAAGAATCAGATCCGGATCTATTTTTTTCCCCTTTAACAGATATATTATTTCCTTCGAAAGATAGGAGAGTTGTTCATAGTGGTTTGTGGAATTTTTTCCAGTATCAAGAGTATAATCAGGCTTTCTAATTTTCAATTCTTCGAAAAATATTTTGCTAAGCTCATCATCATAGTGCTGTCCCGAATGAATCATTATGTGCTCAAAACTCTCATCTAATTTTTCGAATACTTTGCTCATTCGAATAAAATCCGGTCTGATACCGGTTATTGTAGCTATTTTCATATTTATTCCGGAATTCTTAATATTTGTCCTAAACGCCCAACTTTTATGCCATAAAGGATTTTTAAGAATATTGCTACAATATTCACAATTTCCCTGTAGATAAATTATCACATGGCTAATTTTAGCCAATTTTTCTTTTACTTTTGTTATAGTTTCTTTTTAGGTTATATACATAATGCTTTATCAACAAAGTAATAGCTAAATTCATTGTTTTAGTAATCGATTTAAACAAAAAAAATGACTGGAAAATATTTCTTAATATTCTTCTCTTTTTTTCGATAGTAGTTAAAAAAGTAAAAACAAAATTCTTGAGTTATGCGATTTAATATTCCCAAATACATTCTGTTACTATTACTAATTCCTTTTTCTTTTTTCGCCCAAGAGCTCTCGGCAGATTTACCTGTTGCTAGTAAGAATTCCGTATTAAAAAACTTCAAACCTTTCCCTACAGCCAGAACGAACGATCGCCCGGGAACAGTTTACAGAATTGCTTCCGACAAGAAACGATACACCGTTGAAGATGTAAAAAGCATAAAATCTCTGATGAGCGAGGAAGAGACAATTTCCGGAAGGATGTATTTCACACCGGAGGAGATGATGCTCCTACTAAATGTTGAGTTTGAGAATGTTACGGCAATTCCGGTGGAGGTCGTAATAAAAAACGCTGAGAGAGAATATACCGAACAGGTTTTGGTGGATATGGTCCTTTGGGAAAACGAAAAACTCGAACAAATCGTTGTAGATCAAAATAGTGATTATTTCATTATTCGGGAAACGATCTCCTCAAAAGATATTACTTTCCGATTCAGTGAGGACGCTTACAGTAAAATAATCAGTGGGAAGAATAAGCTGACAAAACTTGGCGGAGAAGATACAAAACTCGATTTCCCGTATGAGATTAAGAAAAAGTACAAAGAGCCAAAAAGGATTTTCTATCTCGATCAAAAAATCGGTCCGGCTGTTTACGGAGAAACATATTTAAGATAGGTCGACTCAGTGCGGAGGCAGTTATTGTTGCGAGCCGACCCATCCGGTAACAGGTTATTCATCTAAAGCAAACTTTTGCTCTCTGTTCGATATTTTCTCGACAATCCTTTCAATCAAACGAGCACCCTTGTATATCTTCTCATACTTTATCTTTTCCACATCGTCAGTCGGACGATGAAGATCGGATCTCATATTATCAAAAAAGAAGACTACAGGCATCCCCTTTTTCGACCAAGGGTGATGATCACTTTGGAAAAACAAATTCGTATTGCTCAAAGAGTAATCCAAAAAGAAATTGGCTAATTCCTCATTTGCTTCTTTGACAAGATTATTAAAATCATCACTTACTCTATCGGCCCCTATACAGAAAACCGAATCGACACTATTTCTTCCAATCATATCAACATTTACATTCGCCAAAACATTATCGATATCATCAAAATTTTTCACATAGTATTTCGATCCTAATAACCCTTTCTCTTCAGCTGTGTAGAATAATACAATAACCGATCTTTTGTTGGACTTTTTGGCTAACAACTCTCGGGCAGCATCCAAAACAGCTACTGTGCCGGATCCGTTATCATCAGCTCCGTTGTAAATCTTACCTTCCGAAATTCCTACATGATCATAATGTGCCCCCATAGATACGTACTCATCATTTAATAAAGGATCGTTCCCTCTAATAAGTCCGACTACATTTCTACACACCCGATTCTCAGCAATATACTTGTATCCGAAATTAACTCTTTTGTTTAACTCAAAAGTAGAAGGGATATTTCCGTTTTCCTCAAGTTCTCGAAGAACAGTGTAGTCATATTTCTCATTCTTCAGAAGTTTTTTTGCGGCACCTACGCTTATAAACGCAGGACAAAGAGTATTTTTACTTGGTTTTTCATCGGGAAACATCATTGTTGGATAAGTCGCGTACCTTGAGATATGCTCCCAATATGTTTCCGTTCCTTTATTTGGCAGAAGAATTATTCCGGAGGCTCCGTTTCTCTTGGCAGCATTTATTTTCGCGCTCAAGCCGGAATAGTTAAACTCCCCTTTATCATCGAAATATTTCTCATCAATATCTTTCGGGGCTCCACGCATAATAAGAGCTACCTTTCCTTCAACGTCACACTTCGAATAATCGGAATAATCAAGTTCGGGAACCTCAACACCATATCCAACGAAAACCAACCGAAGCTTTTGAGTAAATAAATCCTCATCAATTTTTGCGTCAACCATCGATACAAAACCATCTCCGATTGGAATAATCTCCTCATCTTCTCCATCTAAAATCGTGATGCGAGAATCATTCCTAAACTGCTTGTAGAAAAGCTCAAACTCTTGAAAATATGTCCCGTTCTCCCCAAACTGTTCCACACCGTATTTCTTCAACTCCGAAGCGATAAAGAGAGAGGCTATCTTTTCCGATTCAGAACCGGCATCTCTCCCTTTTAATTCATCGGAAGCAAGAAACTCAAGATTCGATTTAATATTGTTTATGATTTGTTTTTTTGTGGTATTCCCTTGGGAATAGATCTCGGAAGTAGTAATTCCGGAAAAAGAAATGAACAAAAGAAGAATAATAGTTGTTCTTTTCATTAATGGTTATCTCCTAATTAAAGAACCGTTCAGTTGCTTAGACGAAAAAAAACATTTTTTGTTACAAATTTATCCGGAACTGGGGAACTATAGATTAATAAGTTTTGTTTTTGAAAACATGTTACAACAAAATCATTTGAGGAGGGTACGATGCAAAAAACATTCCTTGCGATATTTCTCTTTTCCTTTTCTCTGTTGTTCGCGCAAACCGAGTGGACTTTCGATAAGTCCCATACTAATATAACCTTTTCGGTAAGCCATTTGGTTATTACCGATGTTGACGGCCGTTTCAATTCGTTCGACGGAAAAATCACTTCCGTATCGGATGATTTCGAAAACGCCAAGGTTGAATTTTCGGCCGATATTAACAGTATTGATACCGATAATACTGACAGGGATAACCATTTAAAGTCCCCCGATTTTTTTGACGCAAAAAAATTCCCAACACTTACCTTTGTTAGTACATCTTTTAAAAAAGTATCTGGGAAAAATTATAAACTTATTGGTAACTTTACGATGAAAGGTATAACCAAGGAAATCGAGCTGGATGTTAAGTTTAATGGTGTCGTTAAGGATCCGTGGGGTAAGACGAAAGCTGGCTTTAAGGTTTCCGGTGAACTTAATCGTTTCGATTTCGGTTTGCAATGGAGTAAGGCATTGGAAACCGGTGGCTTGGTTGTAGGTGATATTGTAGAATTAGATATTAATGTTGAACTAACTAAGAATAATTGACATGAAAAAAGAGACTAAATTCAGAAACGACTTTCACAAGCTTTCTGTAAACATCATGCAAGCCCATAGTTGGCTTACGGCGCGACATGCAGAAATATATAAAAAATATAATCTGACTGCGCCTCAATATAACGTCTTGAGAATCCTTAGAGATACTCATCCTGATCCCGTTATGGTTAATCTCTTGAAAGAGAGAATGATGGATAAAATGTCTGACGCTTCCAGATTGGTTGAGCGTTTACGTGTTAAGGGTTTTCTTGACAGACAGGTCAGTAGAAAAGACCGACGAAAAGCAGACGTTATTATAACTCAAAAAGGCTTGGATCTTTTGACCGAAATGGAAGATTCCGAAAGCGAATTTGACAAAGTTTTGGGAAATCTGACTAAGGATGAAGTCAAAAAGATGAATGGCTTTATTGAAAAAATGATCGGCCCTGATGCTGAATAGCCTTTTTATCTGATTATTGTATGCATATATTTGCTCTCTTAATTTCTAACATATGTTTACGATAATGCAGGTATGGATAAAGACGTTACGATTAAAATGATAGTTTTCACTTTGGCCGGAATTGCTTCCGCTTTTCTGGCCGGAGTTATTGTATACGGTTTGGGAATAAATACATATTCGGCAGGATTTACCCTTATGTTTCTTTTGGCGATAATCCCGCTCTACATGGGCTTTTTGGTCTTTCTCGGATATCTTTTCGGGAAATTCGAATTTTTCTATTTCGGACAAAAAAAAATTGCAGAACGATCTCTGCAATTTATCAAGAAACAAATATTTAATAATCCGGCCGAATCCGATTAACTAAAGGTGCCAGCCGGCTCTTTTCTTTTTTGCCAGTTTATAAACCTTAAGGTATTCTTTTGCGGAATTCTCTATCGAAAAATCTTTATTCATTCCGTTACGTTGTAATTTTCGCCAGATTTTTCTCTTAGCAAACAAATCTATTCCTCTGATTATACACTTTAGCATCTCATCCGAGGAGTACTCTTCGAATAATAATCCCGTTCCGTTTTTACTATCATTAGAAATATCCGTAACCGTATCGGCCAATCCTCCGGTTTTCCTTACTACAGGAACTGTCCCGTATTTTAATGAATAGATCTGATTTAACCCGCAAGGTTCGTAATGGGAAGGCATTAGAAAAATATCCGCGCCCGCTTCAATCAAATGTGACAAACCATTTTCGTAGCCAATATGAGTGGCAAATTTATTCGGATATTTTTTGGCAAGATCCTCGAACAACTCTTCATACTCAGGCTCACCGCTACCGAGAAGAATGAACTGTGCATTCAGTTCCATGAGTTTTTCAATCCCCTCAATAAGAATATCCATCCCTTTCTGAATTGCCAAACGTGTAACAATTCCGATAATCGGAATCTCTTTAGAGTAAGGCAAACCGAACTTTTCGGCAAGCGATTTCTTGTTTTTCTCTTTACCAGCGAAATTCTTTTCCGAATAATGGCATGGTATTTCCGGATCGGTTTCCGGATTCCAAACCGTATAATCAACACCATTTAAGATGCCGTAAAAATCCTCTTTTCGCATGTTAAGCATATACTCAAGGCCGGCTCCGAATTCTTTTTCGAGCAACTCCCTGGAGTAATTTTCGCTAACTGTGTTGACGATGTCGGAAAAAGACAAACCTGCTTTCAGAAAATTAACCAAGCCATCATGTTCTATCGCACCAGTCTGATAAAACAACTCACTTCGCAATTCCCCTTTAATTATAACATCGGAGGCAAATTTTCCCTGATAACCGATGTTATGAATGGTAAAGAGTGTCGCGGTATTGTCGAACATTCTATCCCAGTTGTAGTTATCTTTCACATAAAGAGGAATCAAACCTGTTTGCCAATCGTTGCAATGAATTATATCAGGCTTCCACTTCATCCATTGGAGAGCTTCAATTACCCCTTTTGAAAATAGGATAAATCTTTCGGCTTCGTCCGGATCATCGGTATATATCTTCTCCCTTCCGAAATAAGGAGGATAATCTATAAAGAAAACCTCTACTTTGGAATCGGGCAAAAATGATTTGAAAATATTTACTTCACATATTTTTCCCGCAACCCGAATCTTTATCCCTTGCAGAGATTTTATATGTTTCAATTTGAATTTCTTTTCATCTATTACGGAATATTTCGGCATGAAGACTTTTACTTTATGCCCCAAAGCAGCCAACTCTCTGGGGAAGGATCCCGAAACATCAGCTAATCCGCCGGTCTTGGCGAAAGGATATACTTCACTGGAGGCAAATGCGATTTTCATATTTCCCATTCAACTTATTATGAATTCAATGCAATTAGTTTTGTTAAGGCCACACACCTTATCTTGCAACAGGAAAGGAATTTGAATTACAATTAATACGAAAAATCAGTGAGAATAAATAATCTATAATTTCAAATGTTCGGCGGCATCGGCAAATTGCTCTTTGTTTCTATCGATAAATGCGTTTAATAACTCTTCGCTATTCAACTCAAAATGTTCCAATACTTTTTCATTTACCTTTACATCCCGATCCCAAAAAAACGGAGCTATTTGCATCCGTTCCAACATATAAACAGTCAAATTAACTACGGCCAAAAGCTCCCAATCGCTCTTGGCGTTTGACGGCGTATGATGAAATCCCATTGCGTTGCATAAAGCGGAAGGAAGATTCCATCTCTCTCCCAAAAATTTACCCATCTCCTGATGACTTAGCCCCAATACATCAAGCTCAACCTCAACAAAAGATTTTCCGGTAAAATTAGCCGTCTGTACAATCGTATTGAATTCGGAAGGAAAATATTTTATAAGAATCTGCATTCCCAAATCGTGTAACATTCCGGCAACAAAAGCGTCGGTGGCAACTTCAACAAATCCCAATTGACGAGCGACCTCCTTTGCTCCAACACCAACCATCGCCGAGTGTTTCCAGAAGGATTCGTAATCGAAATTAGGGTTTGATCCCCCACGAATGGAATCGGATAATGATATGGCGGTAACCAACTGACTTATCTCGGAAAGACCCAATACCAATACGGCAAATTCAATTGAGGAAACCTGCCTTTGCAAACCATACAAAGGGGAATTGGCAATTCGTAATATCTTCGTCGTTAATCCGGAATCCTTCCCGATTACTCCCGCCAATTCATTCGGAGCTGTCTTCTCACTTTTCAGTAATCTGTTAACTTCGAATATTACCTTCGGTAAAGGGGGAATATCCTTTATCTTTTCCAGCTTTTTGGCTGTTTCTATTCTCTTTTTTAATCGGGACTCTAACGAATTATCCATATTACATACCTATTCATTTTCCTTCGATCCAAATTATCATATTTACCGAAAAAATCCAATTATCATTTTTCCTAACGAAATAATTTGAAAGATGATTCCCCTATCAATATATTGCGTCTTCATTATTTAATACTATCTGACCTTTACCTATGAGCGATTCCGGAAAACTATACTACAACCGAATTCAAAAAGTGGTTACTTACATTGAAAATAATATTTGCGAACAATTGGATCTGGTTACACTCGCGAATGAGGCTTATTTTTCACGATACCACTTTCACAGAATTTTTACATCCATTATGGACGAAACTCCCCAGGATTTTGTAAGAAGAGCCCGACTCGGAAGAGCCGCCTACATTCTTCTTCATAATCCGAATATTTCAATATTGGAAGTAGCCATAAAATGCGGTTTCTCCTCCTCGTCCGTTTTTTCAAGAGCTTTCAAAGCTTACTTCGGATTTTCGGCTAAGGTTTTCAGAGAAACCAAAGGTAATATTGTTATCGATAATCACGGATTCAATAACATGGCCATTCATCCGGAAAATCATCACAATAATTATCCGGATAATTTTTCTTTCTCCGACGACTCCGGTGTTAAAATTAAAATGGACAAACACCTCACTACTCTGGATGACATGCTTATCGCATATTCCGCAACTTTCGAAGGATACACCGAAGAATCATGCGGGAAAGCCTGGAATACTTTATGCGCGTGGGCGGAGCCGAACAACATGTTCCGATGTGATACCAAATTCATCGGAATCAGTTACGACGATCCATATCTTACTCCGGAAGATAAATGTCGCTACTATGCTTGTATTACTATCCCCGAGGGAACCGAAACAGGAGACCAAGTTGACAAAATGATCTTGCAGGGAGGGCGTTTCGCGGTTCTCCATTTCGAAGGGATAGGGGATGATATTATTAAAGCCTACAGATATCTTTACCGTGTCTGGTTACCTACCAGCGGTTACGTTCCGGAAGATCGTCCAAGTTTCGAGATTTATTTAAAAGCTCCCGAAGAAGAACCTCTAGGAATCTATCTTTTGGATATCTATCTCCCCGTCAAACCGATTTGATAATAAAAAGTCGAACCGGATTTCTTCATTAAACAGAATCAATTATTTCCAGCCTGGAATAATCCGAAATACCTCTTTCAACATTCTGTTTCAGTTATTCCTTTTCCCATGAAACAATAATAAATCATGGTACAAAGAAATAGGGAAGTTTGAAATATAAGTTCTTACTTTCGAAGAACAATAGACGTATTCCGAAACTCTTTTTCTTTTGTTCGACATTGTTATTCTCTATTTCGAAAGAAAATATCATATCTTAGAAATAGTTGTTCACTACTTCGAAAGAAAATATCATATGTTAGAAATAGTTATTCTTAATTCCGAAGAAGAATAACTCTTCCTCGACATAGTTATTCTTTTGGAAAATTTGTATCAAATATAAGAAAATCTGTTTCAAAAGAAGATTTTTTATTTCGAACTTCGCTTATACTATTTCGGAACCCGATAATTTGTTTTCGAAATGATGATAATATCTTTCTAAAAATGTTTTTCTTTATCGAAACAAAGATTTTTTATTTCGGATTGAATCTTTTCTCTTTCTGACCTGAGTTTTATTGTTTCGTACATCGGAAAAACTCTATTGAAATAAAATAGATCACCTACATGAAATATTCGCGATTATCATGGGAATGTTTTGGATGCTTACAGATTATCTCAAGGCAGGATATTATGCTTTGCCGGAAAATGCTTCGAGTAGCGCGCCAACAGGGAAAAAACTTTTACATTTCACCCCTCCAATGTTGGCGCTATAGATTCCCACATCTTGCTACTCTACTACATTTCTCAGGAGAGCAATGGCCGATTGCCCGCTTCTCTCCGATCTTTATTTATTCGGAGTAATAATAATAGCGTATCCACCGCTAGAGGCTAACCTAACGTCGATAACGGATTCGCTATTTACACCAAATTCTTCTATATCTACCGGTAAAGGATTCTTCAGATAGTCCGCATCCTTTCCGTCTTTGAATATTTTTGCCGTATACGATTTCCCCTTTTCCAGGAAGTCGAATTTCAATTTCATTTCTCTTTCGTTTTCGTCTGTTATTCCCCCTACATACCAGTTGTTACCGTTACGTCTGGCAATCACAACGTAATCTCCTATTTCGGCGTCGAGCACCTTGGTCTCGTTCCAATCGGTAGGAACTTTGCTGATAAACTCGAATTCTTTTTTCCCTTCGTAGTTTTCAATTACGTCGGCAGCCATATGTAGCGGACTGTAGATAACAACATAAAGGGCCAATTGTTTGGCTACGGTTGTGTGAACTCTTTCCTTATCTTTATATTGATCGAAAGTAATATCGAAAATGCCGGGTGTATAATCTATCGGACCCCCTAGGCCACGAGTAAAGGGAAGAATTACGGTATGCTCGGGAGGATTACCATCGCTCCATGCGTTCCATTCCATTCCTCTTACCCCTTCGCGGGTCATCATGTTAGGATAAGTACGTGAGATACCGGTCGGTTTTATCGGCTCGTGAGCGTCGAGCATCAGTTCGTATTCTGCGCATTTCTCCAGAACCATTCTGTAATGATTAACCATCAATTGTCCGTGGTGATAATGCCCTACAGGACGAATAGCGCCGGCGTATCCGGTTTTAACCGCGTGAATACCTAGCCTCTTGTAAAGCGCAAAGGCTTTATCGATCATCTTTTCATAAGAAGGAGTATCTCCCCCTGTTTCGTGATGACCAATCAGATAAACCCCTTTATCGGCCGCATATTTCGAAAGCCATTCAATATCAAAATCACTGTATGGAGTAACATAATCGAAAGCGTTTGTTTGACCCCATTTATCCCAGCCTGTGTTCCATCCTTCAACAAGAACGCCGGGAATATTATGCTCTGCCGCGAAATCTATATAATTTTTTGTTATCTCGGTTGTAGCACCGTGCTTTGGACCCATATCCCATGTATATTGCTTGGTGTGCATTCCCCACCAGACACCGACGTAAGTCATCGGTTTTATCCATGAAGTATTCTCAAGCTTGTTCGGTTCGTTAAGATTTTGAATGAGTGAAGACTCGATCAAACCACCGGCGTTATCGGCTATCTGAATGGTTCTCCATGGTGTTTTATGAGGTGCTTCGGCCTTAACCTTAATTCCGTCGGGCCAAGGGACCAAATTACATTCGTATTTATTGTTGGCTTTGTCGGTAGCCTTTAATGTCATTCCGGCGTAATCTGTCAGATTAGCTTCGTGCACACTAAGATATATTCCGTCGGAAGTTTTCATTGTTATCGGAGTATTAGCCGAGTCGCATTCGTTAAGTGGTGTGGTATTGTATAGCATTTCGTAGCTGTCGTAGTTGGCTTTGTTCCACCAGGTTTTGTAATTCCCGCCAAAATTAAACTCTGTTTCTTCGGAAGTAATCAACAATTCCTTAAGATTTTCCTGCTCCGGAAATCCGTATCTGAAAGCTATTCCGTCGTCAAAGGCTCTGAACCATATTTCCAATATTCTGTTCGGAGCATCTTTTTCACGAAGCTTTACATAGATCTGATTGTATTTATTGAGATGAGATTTTTTCTGTCCCCAAAGAGATTCCCATGTTTCCTCGAAAGAAGTAATTTGGAAATCGTCTACTTTGAAATTGGACATAAGCTTTCCGGAATTCTTAAATTCAAAACCAAGCTTTGAAGGTTTTATAAGAACTTTTCCGCCCATAGCAACCGAATAGAAAGGAGCTTCGGGGGTAACCTTAAGATCGATTTTTATTTTTCCGTTAGGAGAAGAAACCGATACATTAGGTTGAGCCGATAAAGTAACAGAAAAAAGGAGGATAAATATCATTTGAGTAACGAATAAAGAAAACTTCTTCATGCTATCTCCCGTATAATGTTATGTTAGCGTCATCGCGATCCGATGCGTCTATTTATCCAAAAGCCAATCGCAATATTTTGAAATGCCATCCTCGATCTTTGTTTGCGGATTGTAACCCAAAACTTTCCGCGCTTTGGAAATATCGGCGTAGGTCTTTTCAACATCTCCGGCTTGGCGCTCGCCGAAAATTATTTTTGCCTTCTTTTCCAAACGTGTTTCTATTATCCTGACCAAATCAATAAGTTGTGTAACCTGAGATTCGCCGAGATTAAAAATTTCGAAACCTTCTATTTTATCAATAGCGTTTACCATTCCCTGCACAATATCATCGATATATGTATAATCGCGAGATGTAGCCCCTTTCCCGTCGAAAAGAGTAATCGGTTCGTCATTTATTATCTTATCGGTAAATTTGGCGATTGCCATTTCGGGTCTTTGCCCCGGCCCGTAGACAGTAAAAAATCGGAACGCGAAAATATCAATATCGTACAATTCATGATAGGTAGAACAAATAAGCTCACCACTCTTTTTAGAGGCCGCGTAAGGAGAAATAGGATTATCAACCGAATCTGTTTCCGCAAAAGGAACCTTCTTGTTGTTTCCGTAAACAGAAGAGGAGGAAGCGAAAATCATTTTCTTTAATCCGCGATCTTTCATCTCCTCAAGAATGTTAACAGTAGAGTTTACATTGTTTTGGAAATAGGCCAAAGGATCGGCAATGGAAGGGCGCACTCCCGCTTTTGCCGCCAAATGCACAACAAGATCGATTTTATGATTATCAAAAATCTCTTTTACAAACTCTCTTTCTTTCAGATCACCTTCGATGTGGGTAAATGATTTGTATTCCTGAAGCTGAGCCAGATTTCTTTCTTTCAGTTTCCTATCGTAAAACGGATCGAAATTATCCACACTAACAACATCGTATCCTAACTCGAGAAGTCGTTTGGCAAATCCGGATCCTATGAAACCGGCACCACCTGTAACAAGAATATTTTTCATTTAAAATCGATACCTCTAAAAATCATCAAGCGTAAATATAGTTTTATTATTCGTTTTTTTGAAGTTTTACGGAAGTCTTTTTGGTAATTTTGCCGAAAAAGTGGGTAATTAATTAAAATCGGCATTTAATGATTCGAACAAAGTTTCCCAAAAGTTTTGCTTTACGTTCTTTCGCTTTTTCCAGAATCTGATATATTCTTTTTGTGTTACTATCCCGATCGGACCAGTGTATATTCCACCGTCTATGTATCCGTCGTATACCCTGACTGCTATAGTATTAACCTGATTAGGCTTAATAAGATTATCCGGAATATAGTATCCTCTTAGTTCATTCCATTCATCGCTAAAAGCGATATTGGCTTCGTCATCACTAAACTTTCCGGTAGAACCGACAAGCACACCATTAACATATGTCTCATCTATATCATCTATTTTCCCGAGCATAAGTACAAGTTTCTCTTTGGATAAGCTTTCGGATATAACGACATTCTTTCTATACCACGCTATACCGTTATATTCTTTGTAACCTTGCACTTCCCAATAGCCGGGAACAAAAATCTTTTCCCAACCGGAGTCATTGTAATTAATCTCTTTTCTTTCGGTATCATCTCCGATAGCGAAATTCCATTCTCCCTCGAGATTCATGTCAAGCTCCAACCCGGGATCTCTTTTATAAATTCCCAAATCACCGGATATTATTCCTCCCCCTAACTGGGCATCGTAAACTCTAACGGCAATGAGGTTCACTCCTTTGTTCAAGAATTTCGCAGGAATAGGATAAGTTCGTTGAGCGTTGTAAGCTGTTTCATATTTAGGAGGAAAGTTACCGGAGTGCCCGAGAAGCTTACCGTTTATGTAGACCTCATCAACATCATCTATATATCCCAGATGCAGATAAAAAACATCATCATCTCTGAGATCAATAATTGTGAAATGTTTTCTGTACCATGCGTAACCGTTATATCCATGAAACCCCTGATCTTCCCAAGTAGAAGGAGCGAAAATGGTTTCCCATTCCGAGGCATCGAAATCGGGAGAGGCCCAAGCAAGATTATCGCCGATTGAGAATTTCCATTCCCCCTTCAACGGAAATACCCGGATCCAGTCTTGCGCGCTCAGGCCGTTGGTAATCAACAGCATAAGGAATATTACTATTTTCAGATTTCGGTTCATATTACATTTCTTCTTCATTACAATTTCTGTTTATAAGATAGTTATAAAGTTTGATTCACACTAGTTACTTAGTTATTTACAATAAACTTTTCGATAATATCATTTTCCATTTGGTATGTGAGATAAACTTGGGTACAAAATGATTTTACCTTTTCGCAACAACTTGATTTGGATATCTCTTTTACAGCTGCCATTCCTTCAGCGTTTCCGATTCTATACAAGCATAGGGCAATTAAACATTTTATTTCGGTAGTGTTTTCCTTGTTTAATTCCTCAACCAGTACAGGAGTAGCTTCTGCGATTCTATATTTACCGGCGTAGTAGATACTGCTTCTTTTTAATCCGTTGTTTTCCGATTTGATTCCGGTTACCAAATTATTCAAAGCGTATTTATGCTCTGTTACATCTTTGATAGAAGTTTCCTGAGCGGACAAAAAAGTTGTAGATAATAAGAATAATAAAACGAAACTGATTCGTGCTCTTGCTTTCATGACGTCCTCCGACTTTTGGTTTGTTTGTCAAATCTTCTACTACAAAAGACGGCAAACCTTGTGTAAGAGTTGTCAGAGCCAAGTAAAGAAATGTAAAAAGTTGTCACAACTTGGAAATGACCAGAAAATTGTACATAAATGTAGAATTAATTAGAATCTTTATGCGGAACTTACCAGGGGAACGTCCTTTTTTCTATTATTATCGCCCCTTTTTGTTATGGCACAAATTTAGTAATTACTATATTTTGATTAAAAATAAAACCGAAGATTACAATAAACCTTAGGAGATTATCATGAAGAAACAAATTAGCGTTGCGCTTATTGCCTTAGTGGCCGGATTGTTTTTCTTAACCGGTTGCGGTCCGTCAAAACAAGTTCAGAGGATTAACCCTGACAAAACAACTGACCTTAGTGGCCGTTGGAACGACACCGATTCAAGATTGGTAGCAGAAAAAATGATTGCGGATGTTGTCAGCCGTCCTTGGCTAACAGATTTCCTCGCTGCCAAAGGGAAGAAACCTGTTGTTATCGTTGGAAAAGTAAGAAACAAAAGTAGCGAACACATTCCGGTTGATATGTTCACAAAAGATATGGAAAGAGAACTTATCAATTCAGGTAAAGTAACTTTTGTTGCTTCAAAGAATGAGCGTGAAGAGATCCGCGACGAAAGAAGAGACCAGCAGGATTTCGCTTCATCAGATACTTTCAAGAAATTTTATAAAGAGATCGGTGCCGATTTCTTACTTTCCGGCGTAATCAACTCAATAGAAGACAGGGTTGAAGGAGAGAAAGTTGTTTTCTATCAGATCGATCTCGAATTGATCAACATCGAAAACAACACTAAAGCCTGGATTGGTACAAAGAAAATCAAAAAAGTTATCGGACAAGATAGCTATTCATTTTAACAAAGATTTGAATATTCACGGAAGCTTTCATTATTTTGGGAGCTTCCTTTTTTTATTGATCGAGATGAATTTCATGATGAAAAAACTTATTACATTACTAGCGGTTCTAATTATCTTTTCGGGATGTTCTTCCATAATTACAAACACCGAAATGTACATCCCCATAAAGAAAGATCTTCAATCGGGAAGATACGATCGTGCCGCTCAGCAGATTAATAAAGCCGAAGAAGAGGAAGTCTATTCCGAAAAAGATCGCGTTCTCCTTTTCCTTGATAAAGGGATTGTTTACCATTATCAGGGAGAATACGAGAAAAGCAACGCCCAATTGGAAAAAGCCGAACGCGCAATCGAAGATCTTTTTACGAAGAGTGTTTCCAAAGCCGCTACATCAATGTTGCTAAATGATAACGCGCTCGATTATAGCGGTGAGGTTTATGAGGATATCTATATCAATATCTTCAAGGCTCTCAACTATCTGCAACTCAATAAGTTCGACGAAGCTTACGTTGAAGTGAAGAGAGTAAATAATAAGTTAAACGCACTCGATGATAAATATAAAGAATACACTGACGGACTAAACGCTTCTAAAGATTCGAAAATAAAGATAAACCCTGCCGAATTGGAATATTACAACAACGTATTCGCAAATTATCTCAGTCATATTATCTTCCGCGCCGAAGGGGAAGAGGATAATAGCAGAATATCTTTGGAAAAAACAAAAGAAGCTTGGGACACTTATCCCGACATTTACGATCACGATTTACCTTCCTTTATCACCGATTCCTCTCAATACGACAGAAGCGATGCATTTCTTAACGTTTTCGCCTTTGCCGGAATAGCTCCATACAAAGTTCCGGTCGGTGCCCGCATTACTACTTTCGACGGATTTGTCACAGTCTCCGATCCGACAAACTTCTACGTTGACGCGATTCCATTTCCGGGAATCAAATACGGATGGAATTTCAAGTTTGAGTTCCCTCGTCTCTTCGAAGAAGGAACCGACATAAGAGGAATACAGATTTTCATCAACGGCCAAAATTACGGCGAACTCGAACTTCTGGAAAACATGGCAAACGTTGCCGAAAAAACTTTCGAAACCCAGAAGAGTATTATCTACTTCAAAACCGTCACTCGCGCTATACTTAAAGGAGTCGCCTCCAGCGCAATTGGTCGCGACATAAAGAAAGGTGTAGATAATGGTTTCGGCGATCTCTTGGTCGCACTCACAAACGCTGCTGTAGATGCCTCGGAACACGCGGATCTTCGCTGTTGGAGAACAATGCCAGCCTATTGTTTCGCCGGTGAAATCCCTCTTACGAAAGGGATATACGATGTTGAAATTAGGTTTATCGGGGGCAATGGCTCAATTATTCAGAAGAAATGGTTCAAGAACCTAAAAATTCATCGTGGAATTAATATTATCGAAGCATTTCATTTGAAATAAGACATATAAAATGCCTATATTTTCGACGCTGTATCATAAAAGAGTATGAATATCTTTTTGTGCCTAATGTAATGTATCTTTTTTCGGCTATTGCGCTTTGCAATTGATTCCTTTTTGCGATCCTAGTCGATAATAACATCTTATGATTATATGTTTGAGATCTACTCATTCTTCCAAGTAGTCTATCTCTTTTTCTACTTCTGTCGGAATGCGTTGTCGAAATGAATGAATACGCTCTTTAATTTTACTCTGACTCAATATGCTTGCTTGTTGAAGTCAGTTAAGCCTAACGGACTTTCTATTTATTCATTTAATACAAGATTCGAGGTGATGATGATATCATTCCAGCGACCTACCTTGAAATGCATTTATAGCTTATTCGCATTACTATGTCTTTTTTTCCAAATTAATCTTTGGGCGGGTAATTCCAACCGGGGACTTGATCCTCAAAAGAAAGTTTCTCAGTATATTATCGATTCTTGGCAAACCGAAGACGGGCTCCCACAGAACAGCGTACGTTCTATAGCCCAAACCAAAGACGGGTACATTTGGCTGGCTACCGAAGAAGGTCTCGCAATCTTCGACGGTGTCTCATTTAAGATTATCGACAAACAGAATTGCGCGGAACTGAAACAAAACTTCGTTAACGACTTATTTCTTGATAACGAAGATAATTTATGGATTAGTTCACACGGGGGTGGGGTTACCCTTTTCGGTAAAAACGGGAAAGAAAATATAAACGAAAGAGATGGACTCTCTTCCGGTTTCATTAAAGCTGTTTTCAAAGATTCAAAAAACAGAGTCTGGATAGGGACAGACGGCAAGGGGCTGAATCTTTATCAAAACGGCAGAGTTACAAAATTCGGGTCTTCCCAAGGCTTACCAAACGGAATTCGCGATTTCTACGAAGATAGCTCGGGCAAGCTTTGGATTGCTACCAGCGAAGGTGTATTTACATATACCGGATCAAGTTTTAACCTAATAGACCTTCCTTATGAAAATGATAATGTAAGCGTTATCTCTATCTCCGGAGACGGAAACAATATCTGGATAGGAACCGAAGAAGACGGTGCTGTAAGAATCAATAGCTACGGAGAAGCAACCCTCTTCAATCAGAAAAACGGGCTTTCCAGTAATTTCGTAAGATGTGTTTATGTTGATTCCTACGGTATGCCATGGATTGGTACTACCGCCGGTCTGAACAGAATCAAAAACAACAAAGCCGAAATACTTACTACTGCCGAGGGACTTACAAGCGAATCTATTTACTCTATCATGCAAGACAAAGAGGGTAGTTTGTGGCTCGGTACTGCCGGTGGTGGTTTGAACAGACTCCGCGACGGCAAGTTTACTACATACTCCATGACCGAAGGTCTAAATTACGATGTGATCTGGTCCGTTTACGAAGATAGAAACGGAAAAGTATGGATCGGTACCGACGGTGGCGGTGTTAACATAATCGACGGGGACAAAGTCAGTTACATTACCACGAAACAAGGGCTTGGAAATGATGTTGTTTTCGCTTTCCTTCACGATAGCAAAGACAATATCTGGATTGGTACATACACCGGCGGTATATCGAAATATTCAAATGGTAAAATCACAAATATCACAACACGCAACGGACTGAAGAGTGATGTAATCCGCTCTGTAGTTGAAGATTCGCAAGGAAACATTTGGGTCGGAACAACGAAAGGACTTAATCTGATTGTCGATGGAAAAGTAAAGGATGTATTGGAAAACTCCCAAGTGTCCAGAGCTTATATCAGAACTTTACTTTCCGATAGCAGAGGCAGAATCTGGATCGGTACTCGCGGAGATGGTGTTTACCTCTACGCCAACGGTTCGGTTAAACATTTCACCGAAGCTCATGGACTTTCAAACAACACCGTTCGTTCCTTAATGGAAGATTCCGACGGTGATATTTGGATGGGCACAAGTGCCGGTCTTAATAAATATACCGGAAACGGTGTTTCAAAAATTACAAAAGACAGCGGATTATTCGATGATCCCGTATTCTCTATTCTGGAAGATGGCAGAAAAAATTTCTGGATCAGTTGCAACAAGGGAGTCTATTATGTTTCGAAGAGTGATTTGAACGCTGTTATTTCGGGGAACAAAGAGAAACTTACTTGCGTAAACTTCGGCAAAGATGACGGGATGAAGAGTAGCGAATGTAACGGCACCGGAGATCCGGCCGCCTTTAAAGTATCCGACGGAAGATTGTGGTTCCCTACAATCCGTGGACTTGCTACCGTAAACCCTAATCGAATAAAACATAACGATTACATACCTCCTGTAATAATAGAAAAATTCATAGCAAACGGTACCGAACAAAATATCGACTCCACACTTTCTATCGAAGCCGGTACTGACAAGTTCGAATTCCATTACACCGGGCTTAGCTATCTGATCCCCAAAAACGTTAAGTTCAAATACATGCTCGAAGGACTCGACGAAGACTGGATAGATGCCGGGACAAGAAGGATAGCATATTACAATAATATCCCCCCCGGCGATTACGTATTTAAGGTAAAAGCATGTAACAACGACGGCATCTGGAATGAGGCGGGAACGTCTTACGCCTTTTCTCTAAACGCCTTTATCTACGAAACAATCTGGTTCTATCTCGCTATTGTTTTGCTTATAGCTCTAATCGCATTCCGCGTTTACAAATACCAGATGAAGAAGATGCAAGAAAGAGCGGATGAACTGCAAAAGCAGGTTAATCTGGCGGAGGATAATTACAAACGAGCCGAAGAACAGGAAGCAGCTCTTAAAGTTGAGATGTCGAAGACAGAAGAAGCGATGAACACAATCCGGGACGAACAGGAATATTTGAGTCGCAATGTTGAAACGATGCTCAACCAAATAGAAAACTTTTCCGAAGGTGACCTTACCGTAGAATTAACTCCCGAACGAGAGGATGAAATAGCCAAACTATTCCTAGGCTTCAACCAGGCTGTTGAAAATGTTCGCGCGATGCTTGAAAAAGTAAACGAAGTAGTAGCGCAAACTGCCGAAACTAACAGAACTGTTATTGACCACACCATTCAAGTTTCCAACGGAGCTGAATTACAAGCCGAGCAATCTTTGGAAGTAGTTGGGGCTGTTGAAGAAATGGCAAGAACAATCCACGCCACAACCGAGAACGTAACAAACGCTTCGCAAAAGGCCAAAGACGCCGGCGAAAACGCTATGCGTGGCGGAGAGATTGTAGCCCAAACTCTCAAGGGAATGGAAAAAATCTCGGAAAGTGTTTTGGAATCTTCGGGAATAATTGAATCCCTTGGTAAAAGCACCGAGAAAATCGGAAACATAATCCAGGTGATAGATGACATCGCCGATCAGACCAACTTACTTGCTCTAAACGCCGCCATTGAGGCCGCCAGAGCCGGAGAACATGGTCGAGGATTCGCTATTGTAGCCGATGAGGTAAGAAAGCTTTCGGAACGAACAACCAACGCCACAAAGGAGATTGCCGGAATGATCAAGGCAATCCAAACCGGAACGGGTGAGGCTGTGAAGTCCATCGAGAAGGGAGAACAGGAAGTATCCAATGGCCGATCGCTTGCGGGTGAAGCCGAAAACGCTCTCAAGCTTATCATTAACGATTCCGGTAATCTTGCCGAACTGATTGATCAGGTCGCCGCTGCTTCCGAACAACAATCGGCAACAAGTGACGAAATAAGCAAGAGTATCGAGTCGATAAGTGCGGTAACAAAACAAACCTCCGATTCGATTAAAGATATCGCCGTACTTATTGAAACCTTAGGTGAAATCAACACTAATTTGCAAGGACTAATGAGTAAGTTCCGCGTAACGAAAGAACACTCACACGAATTGATGATGAACTAATCTGAAATATATTTTCCCGCGGCAATTGTCGCGGGGAGTTTTTTACTTTTTCAAATCCCTCTTAGCTTCTTTCAACAGATAAACTTTGGATATTTTCCCCATTTTTTTACTCAAAAAGTTCTTTTTCCAATGAATCAAAAGCTTCACCGTTTTGAGTAATTATGTATGTTAACCCTCTTTCATGTATATCATTGATAAGTCCTGCAGCATTAGCTTTCAAATAACTTATATCAGCCCCTTTTTGAAATAACTCTAGTCTACGCCTTCGCTATTTTCAATCCACAAATTAATATATGCTCCTATTTGCACTATTTTTATATAGAACACCAAGAATATTACCACCGAATTTGTACTAGACATTATGATCTACTCCGGTCACGAATATAATCCTTCGTGCCTTCATCCTTCCCGACCATGACTCAAAGATAATCGAATGGGAAGCAATCATGTTCGGTCGCGAAACAAAGACAATCGAATGGGAAGCAATCATGTTCGGTCGCGAAACAAAGACAATCGATCGGGAAGCAATCATGTTCGGTCATGAAGCAAAGGCAATCGAACGGGAAGCAACCATGTTCGGTCGCGAAACAAAGACAATCGATCGGGAAGCAACCATGTTCGGTCATGAAGCAAAGGCAATCGAACGGGAAGCAACCATGTTCGGTCGCGAAACAAAGACAATCGAACGGGAAGCAACCATGTTTGGTCGCGAAGCAAAGGCAATCGAACGGGAAGCAACCATGTTCGGTCATGAAGCAAAGGCAATCGAACGGGAAGCAATCATGTTCGGTCACGAAGCAAAGGCAATCGAAGGACCGAATATAGTTGCTTCTTCTTCGAACATAATTGCTTCTGTCTCTTTTGCTCTTGCTTCCTAATCCTTTGGAGTTGCTTCCTTTTCTTTTATAATTGCTTCCGGGGCAAATGGAGTTGCTTCTCTATCTATTATTCTTGCTTCCGGCTTGTTTATCTTTGCTTCATGGTAGATTATTGTTGCTTCAAGGTCGAAAACGATTCCTTTGTGATTTTTTATCTTCAAAGCATGACAGATTGGAATTTGTGATAGAGTGCTATTCTTTTCTTGGGGTTTAGTTGGCATGGCTCGCGGGTAAATATATTTCAGTAAAGAACTATTTATAAAGTTGTTGCTACGATACCTTATTCCCGATTGATATTATATGTTCGTCGAGACGGAGACTCAGATTACTTTTGGAAATATTTTTTAGGATATTCAAAACAAATAATTTTGCCGGATCCGCAATCAACTTCATTCCACGAATCTATTGCTAACTCAATTGTGACTAATCCGCAGGTAGGAATATTATCAATGTATTCGTCGGTAATATAGTTAGTGGCAAGGGTTAAACCGGGGTTGTGTCCGAAAAGCATTATTGTATCAAAGGAATTATCGATAGTATGAATTACGTCCAGTATTTCGTTAGTATCTGCAAGATATAATGAATCGAACAATATTATTTCATCATCCGAAAAGGAAAACTTCTCCGCGAAATTTTTGGCTGTAGTAGCAGCTCTGTTAGCCGGACTGGAAATAATAAGATCCGGTACGATCGATTTCTCGGCCATGAGTCTACTCATAAAAGGAGCGTCTCGTTTTCCTCTTTTATTTAGAGGGCGATCTATATCGGATAGTTCCGGTTGTTTCCAACTTGACTTCGCGTGTCTTGCAAGGATTAATGTTTTCATTATTCCCCCTTCTATTCAATAATGCTTCCTATGCTTGCGGCACCTTCCGGATACATGTAAATATAAATACCGAAGACGACAATAGAAATAATAATTCCATACATGAATATATTATAGCAGATACGAAGATATTTATATTTTACGCCCAAAACCTGACCGAGATAATAGAAATCTTTTATCATACTGTCATAAAGATACTTCTTGTTGTTTATCATTTCAGTCATTCCCCAGTGGAAATCTTCAAGGGGCATGTTATAAAAATTACCGAAGAAGAGAAGGTTAGCTCTATTCTTTTCAATATCCTCTTTGGTAAAGAGTCCGGATGTAATATGCGGACGTGTAACGAGAATAGCAAAAATCAAAGTTGTTAAACTAACAAGACTCAGGACAAGTGTAGGAACAATCAGATGAGGGTTGGAATCAAGCTTTCGCGCAAGGATGGTAGCTATTGCGCCTAGCAAAAGAGTATTAACACTGATCATAATATTAGCTTTGGTATCGGCCATGGAACTGAAGCTAACGTGAGTGCGCATTACGTTTCGGAACATTGTCTCAATTCCGCGATCCGCCTTTTTATCCGATTCTTTTTTAGTGACCAGCTTTTCCTTTTCCAACTTAATCTTTTCTACACGAACCTTGTCTTCCTCCCTTTTCGAAAGCTTCTTCCTAAGCCTTTTTTGGAGTTTCAAAAGATTAGCGTTTCGCTGTTCGTCATATTTTTCTTTTGCGGCCTGAGTGAAATATTTCTGACGGGTGAAAAATTCCAAAGTATTTTTGAGCCAATCGTAATCGGAAAAAGTCTTGTTCATCTTTTTCTCAACCTCAAGACGTAGAAGCTCATTTTTGTCGAAAAATTCTTTTATGCCCAGATGATAGAGATCGGCATCACAAATGATCTCTTCCATAATATTTTTAGGATCGTGTGGAATTTTGGTAGACATTATGCATGACTTTACCTGAAGAATTTTCTTTTCCGGAAAATTATTCTTTGTAAGAAAATCCGTAGCCATTTCAACACTTATTTCCTCATGTCCCATGTCTGTTCGGATGTATCCCAAATCATGGAACCAAGCTGCCACCAATAATATTTCTATTTCTTCTTCCCCTATATTGTTGGAGCGAGCCAGAAACTCTGTTGCGTGCACTACCTCAGCCGTATGAACAATATTGTGATAGAGATTGTATGCTGGATTTTGTTCCTTGAATACGGAATGAACATAGTCCACAACTTTTGGAAGAATATTTTCCGGAATCATTTTGGCATCCATAATTTTTCTGATAGTAAATGTGAAAATAAGGAAAATAGTTTATTAATTAAATTGTTCTTCCGGTTATCAAAAAGAATAAGTTAACATTATGCCATTTTTCGTTGGGAATAGAGAAATGTCTCCGAAAAATTTTTCGTCGCAGACATACTTTCCGGTTATCGTTCCGATTAAACAACCTAAGGCCACATCTGAAAACCAGTGTTCATCTTTCTTCAATCTGGCAAAGGCCGAAACTGAAACAATTCCATATAAGCCAATAGTAGCAATAAAATAATCTGTTTCCTCACTTAGTATTGTAGCTATTGCAAAAACTGTAGCTGCGTTGCCGGAAGGATGAGATTGGTATCTGTTATTGGTTGTGAATGGGAAAAAGCAAACCGAACCCTTTTCGTTGAATGGTCGTGCTCTTCCGATAACTAACTTACATGATGAAACAAGAATACTGGAATAGAACCACCCACGGAATATTTTTCCTCCGAATTCTTTGAGCCCTTTATCTCTTAACAGCAGTCCTGTGGAATATAATCCGACTCCGCCCAAAAACATATACTTGTGGTTTCCGAATTCATTTACGGTATTCCAGAAATTATTCGTGTCCTCTTTCTTTATCCTCTTTCGTATTTCCGGATCAATATAATTCATAGATAGAAAGTCGAGACCGATAACTACCGGAATGTATTCGTAGTTATTAACAACTATATTTCCTGCCGAGGAAAAGAAAGAAGAAGCGTCATTTAGAAAAAATGCGAAATCATCGGAGATAGTTTCGAAAGTCCCGGTTTTATTCGCCGGATTGTTGCATAGAATCTCAGGAGCTAATGAAAATAATGCTAATATGATGATCGTGAATAATTTTTGCATTAATAAGTCTCGAAATTGTTTCGTACAAATATATGGTTAAAAATTATTAGCTAATAGTTTTGTAAATTTCCGGTGATAAAAAATTCAGGTGTCATGAAAAGAATAATACACTTCACAGTCATGATGATTTTTCTGTTACTTTCCGCAAATTGCTCGGAAATATATTCGCAAGAAATTGATTGGTCGAAAGTTAAATTGGGAATTGAGGGTTTGTATAACTTTGCCCAAGGCGATATGGGAAAGAATTGGAAAAATGATTTTTCTTTCGGAGGAATTGTCAGCTACGATTTAGTTGATAATTTTCAAATGGAAGCAGGCTTAAACGGAGCTTATCTTTCACCTAAGAATATAAAATCGGATTATCCGAAGATTATACTTCTTCGAATCCCTTTGGGAATAAGATATAATTATTGCTTTTCTGAAAAATCGGCAATTGGTTTTACCGGAGGGATGAGTAACAATATCTTTCTATTTCGGGGATTAGAAAATACTGCCTTCGAGACAAATTCGATCGAGCAGGAAATCGGGTTATTCTGCAGAATCGGTTATGATTATCTATTGAGAGATAATTATATCATTTCAAAGATCGGAGTATTCTTCGAAGCGGAAAATATTTTAAGTTCGCCGGAGAGTATTGTAATTTATTCAACCGGCTTAAGGTTCACCTTCTAATTATGAGACAAATGAAACACACATTCCTCTTACTCTCTATCGTTATGACAAGTTTGTCTTTCGGGCAAACCAAGTTACCTCAGACATTTTTCGGTGATATGATTGGGAGTACTGCTTCAGTTAATCGATACAGAGCGACTCGCTTTTTAAGCATATATAACAGTGATAATCTTAGTCCCTATTACTCTCCTCAATCTCTATTCTTAAGTGGGGTTGAGCATAGGAATATTCCATTCAATTTTGCTTCTCCCGATATGTTACCCGTTGATATTTTCAACGGAGATATTTCTGCCAACAACAAAGGTCTTGTATTGCAAGGGAAGGCAATAAATGATTCTCTTCTTTTTCAGGTAAGAACATTTATGGGGAGTATTACGGGAGATCCCATAATTCATTCTTTTACCCGGCCGGCGGAGGAAACGGTTAATAAAAACAAGATAGTTCCCTCTATTGCTTTTGCGCTATCTAAAGGGAGAAATGATTTAAAATATCGTCTTACCGGAGGGTATGTAGGATATTTCTCAACAGGTTCGGTTAATGATGCTACTATAAGGAATGCCAATCTCTATTATTACGGAAGACAGAATAAGCAATTCTGGTTAACCGGTGAATTGGAATATGAGTATCAATCCGGACGAAAGCTCAGTCTGTTTTCCGGATTAAAATCTTATTACGGTTGGGAGCTGGCTCCGTTTCTTTCATCGTGGGCTCATTTGGAAATGTATGTTTCTCAGACCGGATTAAAAGCTGAAAACCTGTTTGATGATTTCTCTCTTTCTCTAAATTACATTGCAAACAAAGGTATTATTCACAAGAGCAAAGGAATTGCCTTTAGTGATTTTTCGAATGATCAATTATGTGTAATGCCGGAGTATTTCATTTCTTCTAAGAAAGATTCGGAGATTAAAATATATGGTAAATTCGGAGGATTGAGAACCACAAATAACTCAGCTGAGAATAGATATTTCCAGAAAGAAATTGTGAAAAACAATTGGGCATTCGGGGCTATGTTTATGATTGTTTGGGATGATAATATTTCTTTGACTACAGATCTTAATTATGAGCAATGGATAAAAGGGAATGGAGTTTCCGGAAGTGTGAAGGCAGAAAAATTGAGCTCTAATCATTCTTTGGGAATAGAGCTGCAATCTAAACTCAGATTTCCAAATATTACCGAGTTATACGGTAATTTTAAGCGTGAGAATGTTATCAATAATAAGCAATTCGGAATTTCAGGTTCTGATGAGCTGATTCCGGCAAGAGAGAACAGGCTTGAACTGAACTATAAGGTAAGTAAAGGAAGTAATAAAATTTCAGCAACGGGGTTCTATACTTCTTTGAATGATCCGATTTTGATGAAAACCAATGAGTTTGAAAAGTCGGATGCTTTAGAAGATTATTATCGTAGCGCAAAATATGGGAACGGAAATAGATATGATTCTTTCGGAGGAATAATCTCTGGTGATTTTAGTTTGACTGACAATATCGAAGGAGAAATTGCCTACAAATTTGTCGAAAACAGTGAAGTGAAATATATACCGAAAAACAAGGCGCATCTTGGAATAACAATTGAATTACCTTTCGGATCTGATCTCTATTTGGGATATGAATATATCGGTGCAAAAGAATGGAAGGAGTATCGACTAAGCAATAATCCGACAGATAATTCATGGAAACTGAAAGAAGCTAATCTGTTTGATTTGGGAATAACACAACGTCTAAAATATTTTTATTTGTTCAAGAATATTGATTTCAGATTATCGATGGAAAATATATTTGACGAAAAAGTGAAATATCACCCTCTTGGCAATATTATAGGCAGAGCAGTGATATTATCTTTGAAAGCAGAATTGTAAATGTGAGGATACATATGAGAACCAAACCTGATTACTATTATAATCAATCCGGGGTAATTCCCTATCGTTTCGAAAACGGAGTGATGCAAATACTACTAATATCTTCCCGCAAAAAGAAAAGAATGGTAATTCCAAAAGGAATCATTGAAGATTTTATGACGTCTGTAGAATCAGCGGAAAAGGAAGCCTTCGAAGAGGCCGGAGTAAAGGGAGCTACCGGTGATAGAATCGGAGAATTTAAGTATAAAAAATGGGGTGACTACTGTGCCGTTGAAGTTTTCCCTCTTGAGGTTAAGCAGATTTTAGATGAATGGCCGGAAAATAATCGTGATAGAAAATGGATGGGAACCGAAGAGGCTGCGAATAATGTTAAAGAAAGAGATTTAAGGATATTTATTCGAAAGTTGCCGAAATTACTTGAATTACGGAGAATTTAGAACCGGCGTCTTTATTAACACTAATTTAACAATGAGTGAGAAAATTTTAGGCTAAATTTCGACTGTATTTGTATTATTTCACCACTTAAAGAGGTTATTTACAAAAGTGATTGAATCAATCAAGAATTTTTTGAAAGAGCACGAGGGATTGGTTGCTACTATTAAGCTACTATTTTTCCTCTATCTTTTCATGTTGAGTTTGCAAATGATGGGTGATTCTTTAAAACTTTTCGGAAAAGATTTTTCTCGTACTCTTATTGAAACCACTACTAATCCTTTCGTTGGGTTATTTATCGGAATTATTGCAACCTCACTCATTCAAAGCTCTTCTTCAACCACATCTATTGTTGTTGGAATGGTTGCCGGAGGAGCTCTAACAATCGATACAGCAATTCCGATTATAATGGGAGCTAACATCGGTACTTCCATAACCAACACTATTGCTTCTCTTCCTCAAATCAATCGTGGTAACGAATTCAAAAGAGCGTTTGCTGCTGCCACAGTGCATGATTTTTTTAATTTCCTATCCGTTATAGTAATTTTCCCACTGCAGTTGGCTACAAATTTTCTCGGGAAGATGGCATACGCATTGGAGGAGATGTTTGAGAATGTAGGGGGTTTGGATTTTCTAAGTCCAATAAAATATATTACGAAGCCTATTGTCAAATCGATACAATCGCTTGTCGAAGGTAATCTGGGGGCAGAATTAGTTCCTTGGATTATGTTAGTTATTGCGTTAGCTTTTCTCTTTGTGGCTCTGAAATATATGGTAGCTTCACTGAAGACTTTAGTTGTTGAGAAAGCCAAAGCATGGTTTGATAAATACCTGTTTAAGACAGCGGCAAGAGCTTTTGTAGTTGGAATAGTACTGACAATCATGGTGCAAAGTAGTTCCATTACTACTTCACTTATGGTTCCGATGGCAGGAGCAGGGCTTCTTTCTTTAGGGCAGATTTTCCCTTATACTTTAGGATCGAATATCGGGACAACGATTACCGCGATACTTGCTGCTTTGATTACCGGAAATGTGGCTGCTGTTGTAGTTGCGTTTTCCCATTTATTATTTAATATTTGCGGTATTGTAATTTGGTGGCCTCTGAAGGTTGTTCCGTTAACATTAGCCGAAAAATTTGCGGAATATTCGACACGAAGCAAGATTATTCCTTTAGCGTATGTAATAGTTTTATTTTTTGTAATTCCTCTAGTTGTAATTTACTTATCGAATTAGGAGGGGATAAGAGATGATAAAAGAAATATTAGCAGTATTCAAAAACGATTCCTTGATGGATCGCGCCTTTGATAGGTCATATGAAATGTTGGAAAAAACTCAAGCTATGTTTAAAACGGCGAAAGATGTTTTAAGATATTCCGACACAAACGATATAGATATAGATATAAATGACGAAGATAGTGTTGTAAATAAATATCAGAGAGATGTAAGGAAAGATGTTTTTAATCACCTAGTCTTAGCCGGAATTGAAGATTTGCCTTCCGGATTGATTCTCGTTAGTATTGTTATTGATCTTGAAAGGATTGGCGATTACACCAAGAACATTGTTGATATTGCCAAGAATCATAGAGGGAAACTTCATGGCGGAGTTATGGAAGAGGATCTCATAAAACTTGAAGAAGCTGTTGAAGTTAACTTTATTCGTACTATCGAGATTTTTAAGAATACCGACGAAGAAGCCGGTAGAGAGCTAATCAAAGAATACAAATGGGTTAGCAAACTTTGTGATGATAGGATCCAATCCTTGATGAGAGAAGAAATCACTGATCTTACTCCGGGAGCTGCTGTTTCTTTGGCAATTTATATCAGGTCTTTGAAAAGAATACATTCTCACTTACGAAATGTTACAACCAGTGTTGTAAATCCTTTTCATAGAATCGGGTACAAACCAAAAAAGAAAAAAATCTAAGAAATATAGATAAGCCGCCTCTAGGGGCGGCTTTTTTTATAGATGGAAAACCATTTCATCAGCTATTTGCTCTTCGCCTCTGTATGCTAGAAACAATTGAGCCGTAGCCTTTACATCTTTCTCGCAATACATCGCAATTCTTTCGACATCTTTTTCCTCCCAGTAAACTCTACCTACATCTGCGCCACTTATATCGTCTTTCGGGGTAGGAATTCCGAAAATATGAGTCAGTAGATTCAATGATGTGTAGTGTTTGTAATCTCCGAATTTCCAAAGCTCCATTGTATCAAGGTGATTAACCGCCCAAGGCTTTTTACCGGCGATATTTAGCAAAGAGGGAAGCTTGATTTTGTTAAGTAGCATTCGTCTGGCAATGTATGGGAAATCAAACTCTTTACCATTGTGACCACATAGCAAATGCTCTTCGGTATTATAATAGTTATCTAGCAAATCCTTAAATCCGGTTAGCAATTCTTTTTCATTATGACCAAAGAAGGACTTTAGTCTTAGTTCGTTTCCATTCTCTTTTTCACGGATGTAGCCGACAGAGATACAAACGATCTTCCCGAATTCCGCATAGATACCGGCTCGTTCGTAAAGTGATTCAGGGGTATCTTCTCCTTTGCCCAGGTACGCGCATTTTGTATCCCAAAGCTTCCGGGTAGTTTCCTCTAATTCCAAATAGCTTTTATTGGCCGGTACGGTTTCAATGTCGAGAAACAATATCTTTTCGATGTTCGATTCGTAGAACATAAAGCCTCCGCTTGATGAAGAAAGCTATTCTTTCTTGGAATAGATAATATATTCAACAATCAACAGAAAGAGAGGGAAAGAAATACTCAATACAATTTGTGTGTCAAGTCCGATAAGACAAACACCTTTAATCTCATTGAGCGATCGGAAAAGAAGGAAGATAATTCCGGCTAATGACAAGCTTTGCAGAATTCCGAAGATCCAAAATATTTTCGAGTTCATGATATTCCTCTAAAAAGTTTATGATGATTTTTGTTTAGCCGAGACTAACTATATCACATGAAGACGGATAAACTTTTTTACCATAGGAAAGAAATGCCCCTCTTTCGAAAGCAAGTTAAAAGTAATTTTCCTGGGATTCAACAATAATGAGTTATTTCGGTATTCCATTTCCGATTTCATGGTACGCAAATAGAAAATGAAGGGAGGAATACCTATATTTACCTTAGAGATTTTAGAATATTGAGAAACAATACTTCGACTTAGGTCAAAGAAATCATAAATATTTTAGAAGGAAAGCCCCCGATTTTTGTAGATCGGGGCTTTTTATAAGATGATACCCAAACTTGAAACCGGAAGACTGGTTTTACGGGCATTTGAATTAACAGATGCCCCGACGGTTCAAAGGCTGGCTGGTGCATCCCAAATAGCCGATACCACCGTGAATATTCCACATCCGTATCCTAACGGCCTGGCCGAGGAATGGATTGCTTCTCACGTTGAGAATTTCCAAACCGGAAAAGAATTGGTTTTGGCAATTACTCTCAAATCCTCATATGAAATCATTGGCACTATCGGGCTGGTTCTGGACGATATCAATAACAAAGCAGAATTAGGTTATTGGATCGGGACAGATTATTGGAACATGGGATATGCCACCGAAGCTGCTAAGGAAATTATTAGATTCGGATTCGATGAGATGAATCTCAATAAAATCTTTGCTCATTACATGGCCAGAAATCCGGCCTCAGGGAAGGTGATGGAGAAAATCGGAATGCAAAAGGAAGGGTTCCTGAGGGAACATATTATAAAATTCAATTGTTACGAAGATCTATATTTCTATTCAATATTGAAGAAAGATTATGACAGACAAAAATAAAAGCTACAAACCTGATTGGACACCGGAAAATGCCGGTGATGAATTCGCAATCAGAGTTGTTAAAGGAGTTGAAGGAGGACACGACGGTTTGCCCGCTAATCCTAAACATAATAACAGAAAGATTGTTAAAAGACATCAACCTACCGAAGAGGAATTGATTGATGGTGTTTTGAATAATGACAGAACGATGCTCGCCAGAACTATTACTTTGATCGAAAGTAATTCGCCTGCTCATTATCAGAAAGCTCAAGCTGTTTTACAAAAGTTACTGCCTCATTCCGGAAATTCTCTTCGTATTGGAATTACGGGAGTTCCCGGTGCGGGTAAGAGTACTACAATTGAAGCGTTGGGAATGTATTTAATCGAGCAAGGGCATAAAGTAGCTGTTCTTACGGTAGATCCGAGTAGTGCTGTTACTAAAGGTAGTGTTCTCGGGGATAAAACCCGAATGGAGAAATTATCCCGCGAAGAAAATTGTTTTATTCGCCCTTCCCCCTCCAGTGGTACATTAGGAGGCGTTACTAGAAAAAGCCGGGAAACGGTAACTGTATGCGAGGCTGCCGGATATGATGTAATTCTTATCGAAACCGTTGGAGTCGGGCAAAGTGAAATAACCGTTCGTTCAATGGTTGATTTCTTTTTACTAATGATGATAGCTGGCGCCGGAGACGAACTCCAGGGAATTAAAAAGGGAGTTATAGAAATTGCCGATGCTCTTTTCGTTAATAAAGCAGACGGAGAAAACGAAAAGAAAGCAAAAATAGCAAGAGCGGAATATGCTAACGCACTTCACTATCTTCAACCGGCTACTCCAGGTTGGGAATCCAGAGCGCATACTTGTTCAGCCGTTACAGGCAAAGGTATCCCGGAGATGTGGGAAGTGATTAAGAAGTTCGAAGAGTTGACCAAGAGTAATGGCATTTTCGAAAAGCGCAGAAAAGATCAATCCCTCGAATGGGTTTTTAGTATGATTGAGGATGAATTGAAGGAAAGCTTCTATAATAACGCTTCTGTTAAAGAAAAAATACCAACTATTCGAACTGCTATTCTCGGAGGATTGTTATTACCTACAAAGGCAGCTGAAGATCTGCTTGGTGTGTTCAGAAAAAGTTTGGATGACAAGTAATAATTCTTTACAGAATCTTAATCTTGGCTGTTGTGTTTATGTTGTAAATTTACATTGAAGATTATTAACCTCTTTGAGGAGACTTTATGGATATAAAAAGATCACTTGGTTTTTACATGGACGGGCAATCGCCCAACAAAAACAAAAGATTAATGCAGTACATTAATCTTAAGCTTGCTTCCTTAGGAAAGCCTTATTACGGAAGTAAGTCCGATACCAAATTTTTGGAGTTAGCTAAAGATTTGATTCGAAATCACAGGGAAAAGAATCGTTTATTGTCGAATTATCTTTGTCCTGCAGATCAGAGAATTCAGAAATTTCTGGATAATTATTTGAGCGATTTTAAGGATAAGCTTAATATTCGCATGCCATCAAATACTTTTACTCTCGATAGCCACGGAATAGCCCGTGTATTGTCTCTTCCTCCGGATGAGGATAGTTTTTCGTCCGATATTATTACCTCCTATAGGTTGAAGCAAGGGATTCTTCATAATCCGAAAAATGATCGAAGAACAACCAAAGGGGTTTTTCATATTGCCGAAGGGGGACTACCTATTCCCGACGACAAAAAGAGTGTACCAAAAAAAGTTTTCGCGAATATTCTTATGGCTGCTTTGAATCCACCTAGCAGATATATGAAATTGCCATATACTTCCTCTCAGGAAGAGGAAGCGGAACTTTTTGTTTCTTTATTGCTAAGACCTAAAGTAAGCCCCGAAGTAAAGGGAGTTAGTTCCGAAAAGTCTATGGAAATAAGATTCTTCGTTCCCGGAAACCTTGTAAGTAATCTCGATTTCGTAGAGTCAATCTTCGGAAACGCCGGGGATCCGTATCTTCCTGAAAACGATGCCGGATTGGATATTGAACATTGGACAGGTCATACCGGATGCGTAATTCTTGCTCCACATATGATTCGCTTTACAAAAAAAGAGTTGGGACTTCCTAATATAAAAGAGGCAACCGAACGCCAGAAACGTGACGGAATGTGCTGGGAATCGGAAGATGAAATATACAACGACGGACAAGCATTCAAGATAACAGCTAGAACCGAAGAAGGGGTTATAGTTACGATTATAGCCGATAACTATTTCGGGTATTCAAAGAAAGAAGTAAAAACTCAAATAAGCTATGCGGCCAACCTCTACGGAAACGTTGAAGAGGAACATGCCGGTGGTGCTATTGCCTTCCCTAGTTATAACCTCGGAGATGATTTCCACGACGATAACCAGGTGAAGAAAGACGGACATTCTTTCGAAGAAGTTGTTAGTATGTACGGAAAGATGATAGACGTTAAGCCGGAAGGCTACGCCATAGATAAAAAATATTCGGATATAATATATGTCCCCGAAGATACACGGTTCAATTTGATAGAACAAACCGTCAAATGGGTTAAGGGTGAAAAGGAAGTTTCAATCAGATTACATCCGAATAACACATATGTTTATCCTGCCGGATACAAAGTAAGAATGGTTAAGAACCAGCAAGTCCCTTCATGGCAGCTTATCGGTACAGCCGCGGAAGGAACTATGTGCCATAAACCATCTACTGTTTCGGGTGGTGGTAAATCGGAAATATCAAAATCAATTTCCGACGCTATTCTTTACGGCCCTTTCTTTATCGCTAATTTCGAGGAAGACTTGAAAAAGGTTGATGAAATAATCGGTAAAGATTATAGCGATAAAGGACGTTTCGAAAAGAAAAAACCGGGTGAAAGCAGAACCATACTTAGTCCCGAAAGATCTTTGGGTTCTGTCATTAAATTGTTGACCCCTTCCAAATTGAAATATAGCGACGAATACAACGAATGGTTGATGAGTATTCCTCATTACATCAAAGGTTTGGTTTTCTTGATAAAGAAATCTTACAAACCCGAATGGGGAGAAGACTGGAGAAAATACTTCCAGGTTGATATTATCGACGGAAAGAATGGGAACGAACTTAAGTTCGAAGGGCGTAAACTTGTCGCTAGCTATTTGAGAGTAGGTTTGTTCAAAGATAGCGCTTGGCGTACATATAAGCTCCGTCAAGACTTTATTGCAGCCGACAAAATTCAGGCTGAGGATGACATTTCCGCTTCCGTTGTTATTCCTGCAAAAGCTCTTGAGTATTTGAGTGAGAACTACGATAACCCTTGCGTTAAGTTTGTTGATAACTGCGAGTATCGCTTCTTCCAACGTCCTGACGAGGCGATTCACAGAGGTTACGATAAACAAGCCGAGGCTGACCTTGCAGCTCCTAATACATTCATCTCTAACTTCGAAGCGCTCCATGTGGACGAAGCCGAGAAGATTATGCAAGACGCTATAGAATTCGACAAATACACAACTCCTATCAAGCGACTTATTAAAGACGTAGCTGAGAAAAAGGATTGCACATATTTCGTATCTTCATCTCATCCTAGAATCGTTGACGGAAAACCGTCGAAGAATATGAGATATTTGCAGAATCGTCCCGATGTTGTTAATCCGAAAGACAAATATATTGCCGAAGTAGGAACCAGACTCTACAGAAAAGTTCCTGTTGATAAACCTGTCTATTTCCCTGTTAACGCTGTATTGGCCGGAAGAAGAAATAATCCGCCCGAGAAGGGAATACGACCTTTAGCCGTTTATAATCCTATTCACTATCAGGAACTACCCGAACTCTTTATGGATTTCGTTTGTAGTGTTACCGGAAAATCTCCTTCAACTACCGGCGCCGGTACCGAAGGGGCATTAACAAAAGCTCCATTTAATGCTTTGTGTCCGGTTACCGATTTGAATAACGCTCTCGTCTCCTTTATTCTTACCGGATATGACGGCTATACATCTGCCGCCGGATATATCGGACCGAACTATCGTGTAGATCATGATATTAGTTTGCTGATACCCGAAATCTGGTGCCGTTTGAAAGTGAACGAAAGAGATCCGAAATTCTTAATCAAGGAAGGATATCTCGAGAAGGTTGACGACTTCGAACACAAAGGGAAAACCATCTTGGGTAGCAGACTCGGTTACAGAATTACTAACAAATTCGTTAGTACCTATTTCGGTAGAGTATTCGAAAATCCCGATACTGTTTTCAACGAAGAGATGCTTCGCCCGGAAATTCAGGGAATGGAAGTATTCGTAGACGGAATTAACAATATCGTCGAGGCGCAGGAAAAAGTAGCTAAAGCATACCTACGTGACGGTTCCATTGAAGCTGCGTGCCCTCCCCTTAAGGCTGTCTTAAGCGTTATGGCTACCGGTGAGTTCGAAGGAAAATCGATTCACGACAAAGAGGTACGTGAGTTATTCGACAGAGAAAACATGCTCAGTAGCGAATGGTACAGAGATCGTGTTCTCAATAAACAACTCAAAGATATTGAGCTATGGCAACGCCATGTAGATTACATTAAAGGATTCATCGAGAGAGGTACCAATCTTGATGACCAGGCTAAAGCGGAGTTGAAGAAAAAACTTAACGAAGCCGAAACAAATCTGAAACATGTTAAATCTACCAAATACCTGAAAAATCTCGAAGGATCAATCGGACTTGATCCTCTCTATAGAAAGTAATTACACTTAAAGGCCGTCCCGAGCATGGGATGGCCTTTTATTTTACTCTTCCCGAATCTATCGGAAGAGTAATCCCCCTCTTCCCAATCCCAAACTACCATGACAGAAAAGCAATCGGTCATGCCAGAAGAGCAAAAGAACTTGCCTTAAAGAAAAAAAACAAAAAAGGAATCGTTTTCGACCTTGAAGCAACAATAATCCGCCATGAAGCAAAAATAAACAAGCCGGAAGCAAGAATAAATGAGAGAGAAGCAATGCCATTTGCTCCGGAAGCAATTATAAAAGAAAAGGAAGCAACTCCAAAGGATTAGGAAGCAAGAGCAAAAGAGACAGAAGCAATTATGTTCGAAGAAGAAGCAACTATTTTCGGTCGTTCGATTGGCTTTGCTTCGTGACCAAACATGATTGCTTCCCGTTCGATTATCTTTGCTTCGTGACCAAACATGATTGCTTCCCGGTCGATTGGCTTTGCTTCGTGACCAAACATGATTGCTTCCCGATCGATTATCTTTGCCTCGCGACCGAACATGATTGCTTCCCGTTCGATTGCCTTTGCTTCGTGATCGAACATGATTGCTTCCCGTTCGATTGCCTTTGCTTCGCGATCGAACATGATTGCTTCCCGTTCGATTGCCTTTGCTTCGCGACCGAACATGGTTGCTTCCCGTTCGATTGGCTTTGCTTCGTGGCCGAGCATGATTGCTTCTTCTCAAGGAGGCATATGAGTAGATTGTTATGATATATTTTTCCCGAAGATATCTCTAATTCGAACATCAATGCTAATCATAGAATCGAGCATGATACATTCCTGCTAAAAGATAGTCTATCTAGAACATCAAACTAGTTCCGGTCCACAATGTAAAACCATCGGCCGAGTGTCCGACAGATAAGGAGAGAGTGAACATCTTATCCAGGTAGGAGAGCCACCCTCCGATGCCGTAAGAAGGATGCCATTTTTTAGATGGAAGATTATTCGCGAATACTCGTCCTGTTTCTCCGAAGAGTGAAAGTCCCAAATCCCCCGGTATTATTACTCTGATTCGCCCCAGCGAGGCGCGCACCTCCATTTGGCCGAATAGTTTGGCGTCCCCGGCGAAACGTTCTCTGTTGAATCCCCTAAGGCTCTCTTTGCCTCCCAAAAACTGTGACGCGATAAAAGGATATTTTCCCCACGTCTTGCCTCCCCCCAAACGAAATGCGATTGAAGATTTGGAGAGATAATCTAACGGGAAATAGGCTCTTATATCCAATTCCCCTTTCGTGAAGTCGGATTTCATGTTTAACACTTCCGGGAAATATGTTCCTCTGGCGTTGAAAAAGAATCCCGAAGATGGTTCGAATTCATTATCTCTGGAATCATATTCCAGGGAGGCTCCCGAGTTAATAGAGCGCATAGTTCTCAGACCGTAATCTCCACCGAAATAGTCGTAAAAATCGGCTAACAATTTCTTCACACCTATTTCTGTATCGACGTATGTATATCCCGAAATAAGATTTAGTTTTATCGCGTCGGAAAGTTCGAAGCCTAATGTTAATCCTAGACGGACAACCCCTTGTTCGATTTCATAGTAGTCTTCTTCGGCAAGGGCATGATAATAAGGAGTTTCGTTGCCGAATCCGTAGAATTGAGTTAAAGTAAGCCCTGTGGCAAAGGCGTTTATTTTCACTTCAGCGCCATCGATAAGGGAATTGAATATTCCCTCGTATTCAACGGAACCCGCGTGCGGTTTGGAAGCGTATTCGGCCGAAAGAGACATCATATAATCGTAAGGATCAGCCCTGAAATTATATTTGTAGAGCTTTGGTCCTCCGCCGATTATCAGTCCGTTATCAGAGCTTATGGAAACCACCGGATTTATTAGCCAATCGTACCCACGATCTCGCAAAGCCGGTTCATACCGCTCGTAATCATCATTGGGCTCAGGCCATTCGCATTTGTTCCACTTGGTTCCGTTATTAAACTTTATCGTTGTCTTCTTTCCGCTATCGTATACAAAGGTCTTTGATTCGTCCTTTGGAATAGGGAGGATGGAAAGGGCGTACCCGTTAACAGTAGAATTATCAACTACTTTATCCTTTCCTTCTCCCGATATTATTCTAACAAGGGGAGAAGAATTTACTTCACCGTTTATCAAGATATAGTCGTCATCATCCAGAGTATAGATCCTTATCTCTTTGGTCAGATGGTTATCGAAAACTTTATGATATAACAATTCTCCCTTGGGTAAATCGGATTTCTTTTGTTTCTTATAATATTTCACTTCGGTACTCATATCGCTAAGGCGATTAACCTCTATGTAATCCTTTTTGTTGCTGCAATATATATCGACCACCGAATTGATGATCTCATAATACTCATCGGAAGCTTCTTTGAGTTTTTCTCTTCGGGAAATCAAATCTGAAATTAGCTTTCTTCCTTCAAGATCGAAATGTTCTTTCGGCATGCTCTTAACTGCCTTTTCGATTACCTCATTCGTCAAACGCTTGTAAATAAAGACCGTAACCGAATCCCATTCCTCTTTTGTTATTTCCGTAAGAATTCGTCTATCGAGATATCTTCCGCTCCAAGTCAGGTCTTCAATCTGAGTATATTCTTCGCTAAAATGATTGAATTGTGGAATCAGATATTCGGCAACCCTAACAGCCAAGCCATCAAAACGTGCGAAGGCCTGATCTCTGTCTCTCGGAATAGGTTTCCAAAGTTCATTATTCTCTTCTTTGTATTTTGCCCAACGCCATTGATCGGTGTGCCGATCCCAGTCTCCGAGAAAAACATCAATCAATCTTGCTTTCAAAAACTCTTTCGAGTCGAACTTTTCACTTCTTTTCTCTTCCAATCTATGCAAAAGTTTGAACGTTCCTTTTACTTGTTCGGCACCGTTAAAATCAATTCCGTCCTCCTCTTCCACATCCGGATGAATCTCAATCATTCCGAGCAGACATGCAAACTCATTCCGGTATTTCCCCAAACGCTCATCATCAGGCATATAAACCAATAGAGGTTTAGCTTGTAAGATTCCGACCGCCTCCAAGATAGGAGCAACGATAAGAGGAGCCATTGGATTTGCGGAACTAATTTGATCTTGCATTACATCGGCGGCTAATGTCGTTCGCAAAGCCTCGGGAAGGACTTTCGAGGGATCTTTATCCATCGATCTGAATTTCCAATAGTTACCATCATTCCCTTTAAAACGAAGCGACTTAGTTTGTTGTCCTCCACCTCTCTTGATCGGAGTAATTCCTCCTGCAAATTTTCCCAAATCGAGTATTTCCACTTTAACGGGAATAGCCCAAAGAGAGCGCCAATGTTCTCCGAAAACGAGATTGTGCAGATTATCGGTTGCGTATTGAGGAGCCGGGGTAATAGTAATTGAATCGGGTAATGCCTGTGAAAAGCTTATCCCTGATAGAACCGTCAAAATGGCCATAGCTATAAATAATCGTTTCTTTGTCATCATTATTTACTCTTCGGATAGAAAGTAAGTTTACCATAGCCGCCGGCTCCTTCGTCGCTTATTACCAAGGTTCCGTTCTTTAAAAGCGAAAGTCCTTCTGGTTGTTGATGATAATCGGCATTCAGTTTTACGGCATTTATAACGGCTCCATCTGAATTCAACTCTGCAATAGCAGGTTCACCCTTAGAACTCAATATCAAATAAGTATCATCCTCGGGATTGTAAACAATAGCGGAGGGAAAGAAATCAGATACTCCGTATACAACTTTAAGTTCGTTCGGACAAATTAGAAAGCGTGGCTTTTCCATAATTTTACTTTCCGAAAGAGAATAAGAATATACAGCTCTTCTCTTTTGATAATTCTTTCCGGCATACTTTTTTGAGGCTAATAAAAGTGAATTTGATTTCGGATCGTGGCACAATCCTTCGAAATCGAATTTGGATGAAAAATTGTTTACAATTTTCTTAAATGTAACAGTCGAATTATTATTCCCTTCTTCAAACATGAAGAAATCACCGCTGCTAATAAGCAAATAGAATTTACCTTTTACATATTCGATATCTTCAAAATCCTCGTTAACGAATATGCTCCCTACATTAAAAGATTTTACAATTTTCTTTTTTTGCAGATCGAATTTGTAAATTGTCCCTTTCTCATCATTATGGCAATACAAGCCATTCCCAACAAGAGTAATTCCGGATATCTCTTCAAGACCTGCAGGTAATAAGAATTGCTCAGGATTATTCGCCGCAAAATTGTATCGCGACAAGGCCGAATTAGTTTGGGCAAGAAGCGTTGTTGCAAGAAAAAGGAAGCATATATTTATTATTCGTATCATAGCATTATTCGGTATCGGATTAGTAAATGACTATTATTGAGATTTGTAAAACGGAGCTCATATTCAGCTAAAGAAGGGGGGCAAACCGCCCTCTCAAATTTATTTAATAAGCTTCGAAACAGCTTTGAATTCGTCGGTTCCACAAACTTGTAGTAATTCGAAGAGAACCGTTTCGGTAGTAACAAGTTCAGCACCGTTAGCTCTCATTCTATCAAGAGCAATCAGATAGTCCTTTTCTTTTCTGGAAGAAACAGCGTCGGCAACAAGATTAACCTGAAAATCGTTAGCCAACAAATCCAAAACTGTTTGTTGCACACAAACATGGGACTCGATACCGGCAACAACAACTTGCTTGATCCTTTTGGCGACAAGAGTTTCAAATAGATCGCCGGCTCCGAAACAGCTAAAGGATAGCTTAGCGATTGCATCTTCTTCCAGTAATTCCTTTAATTCCGGAACAGTATTTCCCAAACCTTTCGGATATTGTTCCGTATAAAAGATCGGAACATTCATTACACCGAAACCACTGATTAGCTTTTTCGAATTAGCAATCAATTCCTCGGAGTTCATCATAGCTTTCAGAATTCTTTCCTGAATATCAATGACCAACAGAGCAGTTTCTTCTCTTCTAAGAATTTTTCTATTTCGTATTATTTCCATTTCAAACCCTCTTAATAGTTAATACTTATAGTCACTAGTTTCTCATATGTAAAACTATTCATTTTTTCTTTATCGTACAGAAAATTCGGATCATTTGTAAGTCAATTTTCCTATGAAAAGCAATTACATCCCTTCCAGCATTTTTTGAAACTCAATTTCTGAAATTATATCCTTTGTGGATTGGAGTCGATCCAAATAAACCTTTCCCTCCAGATGATCAAATTCATGTTGAAATATCCTGGCCGGAAAATCCGATAATGTTTTTTCAAATTTTTCTCCATGAATATTAGTGTATTGTACCTCAATCTCTTTGGACCGAGGAACAAACCCTCTTATCCCCGGAATACTTAAGCAACCTTCCCAATCGGAATTCATATCCGCCGAATAAGAAACGATTATCGGATTAATCACAACTTCGGGAGCCATTAGTGGAGCGTTGGGATATCGTTTATTAGGTTTCGAGGCGATTATAAAAATATTTAATGAGGAGTAAACTTGTGGGCCGGCCAATCCGACACCATTGACTCGTTCCAATGAATAGAGCATATTATCAGCAAGCTTTCTGATATTGTGATCAATATTGTTAATTATTTCCGCATACTCACGTAATATCGGATTTCCCAACATTGCTATCGGTAAAAATTTATTCAGAATCACTAATCACCTCTTTGGTTGCTTCGGATAGAGGATAATTATTTCCTAAAAGTCTTCGGATATTTTCTTCAACAATATCGGTCATTTCACTTTCACCTTTTCCGATAAGGCTTCCCAATTTCTTCACTAGAAATCTTATATCCCACGGAGTCCCGTTTCTTTCCAAAACATTTTTCAATCGATCAGGATTATCTGTTTCGGTTAATAATTGAGCCGGAGGAATTTCCTTTATTGTTTTTTGAAAAGCGGAGTCCTCAAAAATATTCGGACCTGCGGAAAAGAAGGCTCCGAAATCCAAGAAGCGTTGTAAAGTTTTTTTCGTATGAGAGACATGACGAATAACAACCTTTTTTATCCTCGTCGATTCCAGATAATCAATCACTTCCTCATCAACGCCGTAAACGTTGATTACCAGAATTTTATTTTCCTCCTCAGCCGCATTTAGAAAATACTCGAAAAGCTTTCTCTGATTGGCAATTTTCCCTTCGGAATCGCTAAAAGAATAATCGAGACCGGTTACTCCCAATATAGGGGCCTCCTTTACGTATTCTTGAAACTTATCCAACTTATCTGAAAACTCATGAGCGCTTCTGGGATGAATGCCGAATGAAGGGATTACAAAACCGGAACGTTTGGAAATATCCAGTATTTGCTGAAATGAAATAATATCAACGGAGCTACTGATGGTTAAAATTTCTTCTTCCTCAATTTCCAGAAGAAACTCCTCCAGCTTCTCTCCGTATCTGTTAAGGTGTGAATGGGCGTCAAGTAACATTTTATTCTCTTGATTCAGTGTTCCGGATTAATATAACATTTTCCATATAAATCATAACACAGAAAATCAAAAAGAAGTTTGCAAGAATTGGTTACTTCCCGAGAAGATCGTTTACAACAACCGAAGCACAGTAGCATCCGAATAGGGGAGGAAGATATGAAATCGTTCCGACCGCGCTTTTTTTGTTCCTTCCCTCTTCGGGGATAATGCTCTCTTTGACTACATCCTCAGTCGAAAAAACTACCTTCACCCCGGATCTGATTCCGAGTTTATGCAGCCTTTTACGAACCACTCTGGCCAAGGGACATTTGTAAGATTTTTTTATATCGGCAATACGAATTTGCATAGGATCGGTTTTGCCCCCCGCTCCCATTGAGCTTACGATCTTCACCCCTTTTTCCAAAGAGTGATAAATTAAATTAATCTTCGGCGCAAGTGTGTCTATCGCGTCAATTATGTAATCAAATTCCGGAGAAATTATGTTTATCATTTCCTCATCGGTTACATAATTATTAATCGGAGTAACACTAATATTCGGATTGATGTCCAATATTCTGTCGCGCATTATTTCAGCTTTCGGTCGCCCCAAAGTACTATTTAATGCCATCAATTGTCTGTTGATATTTGATGGTTGATAAATATCCCCGTCGACTATTGTCATATTCCCAATACCTGCACGAGCTAACTGTTCGGCAGCATAAGCACCTACGCCCCCCAGCCCTACAACCAACACATTAGTATCTTTAAATTTTCCAATTTGCTCTTCACCTATAAGCAAACTAGTGCGAGAAAGCCATTCCATAGTCATCAAATCCTAGTAATCAAAAAACCCTTTTGTAATTTTCGAAAATAATCTCTTTCAGTTTAGAAATATCAATTTTCCTGATTTCCGAAAAATTACGATAGATATCTTCGATGCTATGCTGATCTTCATCTGTTTCGAAAAAGATATTTTCAAGGGGAACAAATTTAATGACGTTTTCCATTTTTTCCGAGGGATTAATTACCCGCTTGCCGAATGAAAGGAAACACCCCATCTTAACAACATGCTCTGCCGTTCGGAGATTTCCATTAAACCCATGGAAAATCCATGGTTGTCTGAAACGAGATATCTTTCTGATTTGCAACAATTCGTTGAAGGCTTTCACACAGTGAAGTATGACGGTTCTGTTATACTTCTCGGCGATTGAGGCTTGTTTTAAAAATATCTCTTTTTGCTTTTCAAAGGACGTTGTCAACATTTTATCCACACCTATTTCTCCTACACACAGATGTGAATAATTCTTTAAAACGCTCTCTAACTTCGATTTGTAACGATAGAAATCAAATTTATCCACATGCCATGGATGCATTCCAACCGAAAAATTGGAATTTTCCAATTGATCGATTTGATTTTCAATTTCTTGAAGAAAAAGATTCTTCACCGAAATAACATCATCAAAATGAAATTCCGAGTGAGAATGAACATCAATGAATTTAACCGAGTCTTCCATCAGTTCTAGTAATTAGTTATTTGTTTACTAAAGATAATTCTTTGTGAGAAAATTTTAAATACTTTTTTAGTATGAAATCACATCTATTATTTCATCGTGAATTCTTGGTCGAAAATCGATTATCTTTATATTGGCTCGCGTAGGATGAACTCGATTGGTAAGTAAAATAACAAACAATTCCCTTTCTCGATCACACCAAATCGATGTTCCCGTGAAACCTGTATGTCCGAAAGAATTAATAGAGAATTTCTCCCCGGCTGAGGAGTAGCCATCAAAAGTCTGAGTCCCCCATCCCAAAGCTCTATTCCCTTTATTTGTATTATTTCTAACCCATTCGTCAATAGTATTTGGCTTAAAGAATTGCGTGTTTTCTGATTTCCCATTGTTAAAATATAAGGAAACAATCTTAGCCAAATCCGAAGCACTCGAAAAGAGTCCTGCATGCCCGGCTACTCCTCCCATCGTATAAGCATTTTCATCGTGAGGGATTCCTTGAATTAATTGATTTCTGTAAATAGTATCTATTTCGGTTGGGACACATTCTTTCATTCGCTTTTTATCAGGTTTATAGAATGTATTCTTCAGACCGAGAGGTGAAAATAACCTATTCTCCAAAAACCTGTCTAGTGAAATTCCGGTAACTTTTTCAATAACAAACTGAAGGGCGATCATACTCAAATCACTGTAACGATACTTCTCTCCCGGGACCGATATTGGTTCCAGTTTCATAATATCATTATAGACTGAATCCTTGTTAAAACCCTTCGCGTAATATCTTTTGTAAGAAGGAAATCCAGCAGTGTGTGTAAGAAGGTTTCTTATTGTAATCTCTGTCTTACCGTTTTCTCCAAAAGCCGGGAGATACCTAACGACAGGAGCATCAAGCTCGAGTACTCCATGATCACACAAAATCATAGCCGCAGATGTGGTTCCGATAACTTTCGAGAGAGACGCCAAATCAAATAGAGTATTATTAGTAATTTTTGTTGAAGTTGAGTCATAAGTATAATGCCCGAAGGCTTTTTCGTAAATGATCTTCTTTTTATGTCCTATTAATAGTACTCCACCTGGAAAAACAGAATCTTTAACACCGGCTTGCATCAAAGAATCTATTCTTGAAAAATCGAAATAATCTTCTGAGGAATAATCTGGAATCAAATTGTTTTTTATTTCTCTGTGTTGCCCAAACCCGATCTTAAAAGAAGAATTAGGAATATTCACAGGAAGCTTTCCGCAGATTTTATTCTCACCCAGAATAGCCTTTAACATTGCTTCCTGAGAAAGCCTATTTGAGCTAAAAGAACATAAATATGATGGCGCTTCCGGAAAAGAAGTAAACAGATAAGGATTGCCAAAATTAAGAACCACAAAAGGTTTCTTCAATTTGATCAGATCGTCAATCAATTTGAGCTGTCTTTCCGGCAACAAAAGATCATCTTGCCTAAAAGATGCTCCGTTATAAATAGCAAGAATTATAAGCTTCGCTTTCTTTGCGGCTTTTAGTGCCTTTGAGTAATCCCTTTTTCTCGAACCAATATTTAAGCGATATGATTTAAAATCTCCGAATCTTTCTTTTGCTATTTTTTCAAAATAATAAGGTTCTCTGATATTCCATCTATGTCTGGTATCACTAAATACAATGCATGCCGTTCTCTTGTAATCATTTGGGGAAAGAGGGATAAGTTGATTCTTATCCTTAACAAGAGTTACAGACTTTTCCGCAATATCCCTTGCTACTCTGTAATGCCATTTCATTGATAGAGTTTCTTTGGATGCTGAGCTATCTACAAATCTTTTCTCATTTAACTTGAGCCACTCTTTAGCTGCCAAAACTTTTCTGACCGAACTATCAATTCTTGCTTCCGATATTTGATTTTCCAGAACAGCATTATAAATACCCTCAATAGCCAACGAATCATATGCCGGGAACAAGACAATATCATTTCCCGCTAATAATGCTAATTTTGCGGCTTCATCTTGTTCGTAATGGTTGGTAATCGCATTCATATTCATGGCATCGGTAATAATCAGCCCGTCATACCTCATCTTCTCCCTTAGTAACCCTGTAATAATTTTGTGCGATAAAGTAGCCGGAAGAGTTGTATCCGGTTCGTAAGCGGGGACAGCCAAATGCCCAACCATAATAGATTTAACCTTAGACTTGATTGCCTCTCCAAAAGGTTTTAGATCTATTTCCTCAAATTGCTTTTTGGAAAGATTTATCAGAGGTAATTCTCTATGGCTATCAATATCTGTTGCTCCGTGCCCAGGAAAATGCTTGGCAGTGCATAACATTCCTCCTTCTTGCATTCCTTTTACAAAGGCTCCTCCATTCCAGGAGATGATCTCTTTGTCCTCGGAATAAGCTCGGATATTAATAACCGGATTTCGAAAATCATGATTAACATCCAGTAACGGAGCAAAATTAAGATGCACTCCCAATGCTCTTCCTTGTTCCGCAGTGACCTTTCCCATCAGATATGTCAAATAAGGATCATCCGCGGCCGCGATAGCCATATTATTTGGGAAATTGATAGCGTCATCGAATCTCATACCGGGTCCCCGTTCGAAATCGGAGGAGATAATCAAAGGAATCTTCGCCATTCTCTGCAACCGGTTCATGATATCCACTTGAATTTCGGTATTCCCATTAAAAAGGATTAATCCTCCGACCTTATACTTAGAAACCAGCTTAACCAAACGCTGATAATCCTTGCTCCCTACAGTTGTATCATTTACGGAAGCATATGAAATAACTAACTGAGCACATTTTTCTTTTAATGAAAGATTAGCGAGAGTCTCTTCAACCCATTGGCTGTGGTCGTTCGATAGAATTTTATTTGAGGTATCAGTTTCGCTCCCTTTATTAGGGAGAATAAGAATCGGGAGCGAAACCAATAATAAGAAAATAGATATATTTTTATTTCCCCATAACATTAGGGATTACCATTTTTTTCCGATTTTTTACCAAATTCAGGATCCAAAGGAATAAACTTAGTAATAATAAACGCAGGTATCGTAGCAAGCATTACCCATATAAAGAAATGCTGATAACCGATAAGCTCCTGCAACCAACCACTTATCATTCCCGGAATCATCATTCCAAGAGCCATAAAGCCTGTAGCTATAGCAAAGTGGGCTGTTTTATGTTCTCCTTCGGAAGCGTAAATCATGTAAAGCATATATGCCGTAAAACCAAATCCATAGCCGAATTGTTCAATTGCAACACAAAGATTAATTAAGAAGAAAGAATCAGGTTGAGCATATGACAAATATATGTAAACGGCGTTTGGTAAGTTTATAGATATCAACATTGGCCATAACCATTTCTTCAATCCATCTTTAGCCGCTACAAATCCTCCTAACAAACCGCCTAGAGTTAGTGCGATAATACCGACAGTTCCGTACACCAATCCGACTTCACCGGTTGTCAAACCTAGACCTCCAAGATCCCTTGCGTCCAATAGAAATGGAGAAGCTAACTTCACAAGCTGCGATTCTCCCAATCTGTATAGGAGTAAAAATCCGATAACAATTCCGACATGCTTCTTTTTGAAGAAAAGAAGGAATGTCTTTAAAAACTCTCCGAAGAAACTACCGTCGCCTTCTTTTACAGCCGGTTTATCTGATTTAGGATAAGGGAGAATAATTTTATGATATACGAAGAACACCATAAATAATCCCGCGAGAATTGCGAAAGTTAGAACCCATGATAAAGGAATATTTCCGGCTCTTCCGGCAAAAGCAGCAGTTGATGTTTTCTTCAGTTTAGGATCAAGTTGTATCAAAGCATATGCCGGTTTATTCCAGTTTGCCTCATTGAAAACAAATCTGGTCCCTTCAATCAAACTTATACTCTTATCCCCAGCTTCCCATGAGAAATTAAATACAACTTCTTCACCGTCAACAGGTTTATTTGAGAGGTGAAAAGCTACTACGCCATAGTTTCCAATAGTATTTCCTGTAACAACAACTTTTTCCTCAGCGCCAAATGTATGCTTAATAAATACTTCAAAAAAGTTCAGTCCTTCGTCAGTACTTTCCTTTTTCTTTTCCTCATCTATGGTGTAAAAACCATTATTGATATTCCATGATTTCACCATTGTGAGAACGGAATCATATTCCGCTTTAGTGATTGAGTTAGTTGAAATCACCAATTCAGCAGGGTCAGCGATTACACGGAGTTCCCCTTCCAAGGCATTATAATCGATTGAGTCAGGCTGAATAATTTGTACAATCTCCTTCTGACCATCAGTTTTTACGTCGAAATCAATTGCCGGTAGACCGGTAGTACTTTCGAAATATCCGGCAAGAATAATCAATAATCCCTGTCCGGTAATCATAGCCAAACGATAAAAGGTACTTCTGATACCAACATAAAAAGCTTGTTCGTGCTCAGTAAGCCCGAGCATATAAAAACCATCCGCAGCAATATCATGAGTCGCGGAACTAAATGCCAAAAGCCAGAAAAAAGCTAAAGTATATTGAAAAAAGTTCGGAGCCGGAATTGTAAAGGCAACACCCGCGAGCCCTGCTCCCACAATTAGTTGCATTACTATTATCCATAAACGCTTCGTTTTCAGGATATCTACTACCGGACTCCAGAGAGGTTTTATTACCCACGGTAAATATAGCCAGCTTGTGTAAAGGGCAATGTCAGTATTTGAAATTCCCAATCTCTTATACATAATTACAGCAACGGTCATAACAACCACATAAGGGATGCCTTCCGCATAGTATAAGGATGGAACCCATGCCCACGGATTTCTCCAAGTTGATTTTTTGTTAGCCATGTTAAGTCAATTTCCTTGAATTTAATCTTTCTTTAAATTTCTGCGCTTTCTCTAGTTTTTGGCGGCATCAATAGCCATAAGCACAGCACCAAGAGCGGGTTCCTTTTCCGCTTCCACGATTTCAACATCGGAAAATAATTCTTTTACCTTGTTGTTAAATGTTTTGGCGTAAAAGTTATCGGTTGTAATGGTACCGCCGATCGGTGAAATGAGTAGTTTTTCTTCATTTAAAGTTTCTTTCATAGCTTTAATATGAAGAACCAATTCGTTTACTTCCTCTTCAACTATTATTTTGCAAATGTTATCTCCTTCCTCGGCGCTTTCAACAACCAAAGGAGAAACAGAGGCAATATCAAATCCGTTTTTATAGATTTCGATAATCAACTGTGCCGAATCGGCTATTCCGAATTGTTCTTTCAATTTGGAGGTTAATACTGTTTCTTCTCCTCTGCCATCGTATGCTTTGGATACTGCAATCAGACCTTGTTTTCCCAAAGCATAGCCACTTCCCTGATCGCCGATAAAACGGCCGAATCCACCGACTCTGTGAATATTTCCGGAATTATCTTTTCCAAACATAATTGAACCGGTTCCTGCAATTAGAATGCTCCCAGGTTTTCCGGAGAAAGAACCTTCCAATGCGATTCTGGCATCACTTTCAACTCGGAATATTTTGAAAGAATAACCTCTTTCCTTAGCGTATTTTGTGAACCCTTCTTCTAATCTTTCTGCGTCGGAACGTCTACCGGCGCCGGTTGTGCCAATCAATACAGCCTCAATAGCCTCCACACTTATTTTAGCTTTCTCAACACACTCAAGAATAAGATTCAACAATGTCTCGGAAACCTTCTCCGTTCCTTGCAATAAAAACGTAGACGGTCCTCCTTTACATTCGTGTAAAGGGCGTAGATTTTCATCGGTCAGAACACATTTTGTCTTTGTTCCGCCTCCATCCATACCTATGTAATATTTCATTCTGATCCCAAATATATTTGAACGGACAATATAATAGCTCGAAAAATAGCAAAAAATTAAAGAATAAAAAAGACATCGTTGTATCGATTACCCCTTATGAATTCCTTTTCACGAACGATTCAAAGTGAGACACTGTTTAGTTTTATAGGGCATTATTAGAAACTATTACTCGGTTTTGCGAGTATTGTAGAAGTTTTTTTGGAACAGATTTTGTTTTCTTTCAATAATTATATTTATATTCATTAAATTTCGGTAAATGAGGGTAGGGGTTACTTTCCATTTATTCTATTATGAAAACTATAACTATAAAAATGATATTCTTAACCGGATTACTATGCGTGAATTCCACCATCCTTTCTCAAGGGAAAGAGGAACCGAACTATAAGAAAAACCCGAATTACGAGAGATTAACTGAAATGTTCAGCATGTATAAGACGAAAAAGGCTGAAATTGTTTTCTTTGGTAATTCATTAACACATGGCGCAGATTGGAGCGAATTGTTAGGTCGTGACGGAGTTGTGGGGCGTGGAATTCCCAGCGATGTTACGGAAGGAATGCTTAACAGAATTAAGCAGGTGATCTCACTAAAACCTAAAATTTGTTTCGTTATGGCCGGAATAAACGATATTTACAATTGGACTCCGGTGGAGGAGATTTATAGCAATTATGTCAGAATAATAGGTCTTCTAAAGGCTAACGGAATTACTCCAGTTATTCAGTCAACTTTATTTGCCGGCGAAAAATGGCCTCAAGCTGCCAACAGGAACAAAGAAGTAATCAAATTAAATTCTGTTCTGAGAAAATTTGCGATATCAAACCAAATTGAATTTATCGACCTGAATAAGCGTTTAACAGATAACGGTTTTCTGAAAAATGTTTATACCTGGGATGGCGTTCATCTGAATGCCCGAGGCTACAGAATATGGGCCGGTGAAATTGATACTTTTTTGAAAAAAAATAATTTATGATATATATGAGGGATGACTTATGCAAAACAATATGCTAAACAAACCGTTCTTAATAATCGGACTCGCAATTGTCCTTTTATTATCAGCTTCTTTTATACCTAAGAATTTTTCTTTGTTAGGTATAGAACTAAAACAAGTTGATCTTTTGAGTGATCTGAAAACGAAAGGGGAACAAGAGGATTTTGACTTCGATGAATTGTTTGATGAGGATTCAACAGAAACAGAAGCATATCTTCCAAATGCTAATAATGTGACATACGCTAGTCTTTTTTCCTTCGCTTATCTTAATGACTTTCTTGAGACGGAAAAAGACAAAATAGATTTATTTCTAAAGGGTAAAGGCCTTAAACTAAAAAAGCAGAAACTCTCGGGGAATACCATCCAACTGAGAAATTTTTACAGTGCTCTTAGAAAATCGAAATCAAAACAGGTTCGTATTGCTCATTACGGAGACTCAGCTATAGAAGGTGATTTGATTACAGCGGATCTTCGTCAAATTTTCCAACGTAAATTCGGTGGACGTGGTGCCGGCTTTGTCTCCATTACATCTAAAGATGTTAATTTCAGAATGACCACAAGGCACAGTTTTTCGAATGACTGGGAAGAAGCAAGTTTATATACAAAGAATCCAAAACGTCTTCCTCTCGGAATAAGCGGAGAAATATTTATAAACAAAGCGAACAGTTGGGTTGAATACAAAACTACACGTAGATTCTCTACAGTGAAAACATTCGATGAAGCTCGATTGTTTTACAGCGACGCTTCGGCTTCAGACATTAATTATAGTTTTAATAATGGGGCAAAAGAAAAAGTAAAATTGCAATCTGGCAAAGAAATAAAGCAATTGGTTTTGTCAAAAGAAAACTCTTCGGCACTGAGATTGGAATTCCCTCAAAATAAGCAAGGTTATTTCTACGGAGTCAGTCTCGAAAGTGGTCCCGGAGTTTATATCGATAATTACCCGCTTCGTGGAAATACCGGTGTGGATTTGCAAGATATAGAGATTGCCACTCTTAAGCAGTTTGATAAATACATGAACTACGACTTGATTATTTTTGAGTTTGGCCTTAACGCCCTTAGCGCAAAGCTAGGTAATTTTGAGAGATATCAAAAAAGTATGGTTAAGGTTATCAACCAATTTAAGAAAGCCTTTCCGAAAGCTGGGATAATCTTAGTCGGTGCGCATGACAAGAGCATCAAGCAGGGGGGTAAATTTACAACTGATCCTACAGTTGCAAAACTGATTAAGGCCCAGATAAAAATAGCGCAGGAAACAGGTATTGCATTCTGGAATCTCTTCGAAGCAATGGGTGGCAAAGATTCTATGATTAAGTGGGTTAATTCAAATCCACCGTTGGCTCATAAAGATTATATCCATTTCAATGATCTCGGAGCGAAAAAAGAAGCGGAATTATTTAGCGAAGCAATTTTATCTCAATACAAATAGAAGTGATTGATATGGCTTTTAAAACAGACGCGAAAACACTATGGCAGCAGTGGCAATCCATTGCCGAAAGAACTCCCGATAGGGAAGCCATTATCCATTGGGTTGCGGGTGAAGAACCTATAAGATGGACTTACGGTGAGCTTATGAAAGAAGCAAACAAGTTCTCTTTACTCCTTTTGGAAAAAGGAATTAAAAGAAATGACGTATGCGCTATTATCTTTCATCATAACAAGGATTTTTACCCGTTGTACTTGGGGATATCCGGTATCGGAGCTCTACCTGCAGTTCTGGCATACCCAAATCCTCGCTTACATCCGGATAAATTCCGACAGGGATTGGAAGGCATGTCGCAACGCTCCGGACTCGACTGGATCTTAACCGAACACGAAATGGAAGAAATAATTAGACCATTTACCGATAAAGCCGAAAGCACTGTAAAAGAGCTCCTTTTCCCTTTGGAGTGGGATAGAGAAAATGCTAATCAATCATTGCAAACAGAATTGGATTCACTTCGTAATTCGATTGAAACTACCGAACCTTTTTTATTGCAACACTCTTCCGGAACTACCGGCTTGCAAAAGCCTGTTGTGCTCTCTCATAAAGCGGTTCTTGATCATGTTCAGCATTATACAAAGGCACTTGATTTCAACGACAACGACAAAGTAGTTAGTTGGCTCCCTCTTTATCATGATATGGGACTCATCGGCGCTTTCCATTTACCTCTTGCTTTCGGAATCCCTTCCATTCAAATAGATCCTTTCGAATGGGTTTTGGCTCCGATCTTAATGTTTGAGGCTACCTCTCTGGAAAAAGCGACAGTCGCATGGCTTCCGAACTTTGCCTATAATTTATTGGCCGATAAACTTCCGGAAGATGAGTTGGAGGGATTATCACTGGATAGCTTCAGAGTAATTACAAACGCCAGTGAACCGATCAGAGCTGAGAGCCATCAGAAGTTTTACGCCCGCTTTCAAAAGTACGGATTGAATAAATCCGCTCTGATTACAATGTACGGAATGGCTGAAACTACCCTGGCATTTACCCAGGCTCCATTGGATAAACCTCTTCTGGAAATAGTGGTAGATCGTCAGAAACTCTCCCAAGGCACAGTTGAGTTGGCTAATGAGAACAGTGTGGTTTCAAGAACATGCGTCTCTTCGGGAGTATTGATAGATGGTACAGAAATGAAAATAGTAGATGAAAATCGCGAGGAGATTGATCCGCATCTTGTCGGAGAAATCGCCGTAAAATCTGTCTCAATGTTCGACGGCTACAGAAACTATCCTGAGAAAACTGCCGAAGTACTTGATGCAGACGGGTGGTATTATACCGGTGATTATGGATTCATCTACGAAGATGAGCTTTTTGTTATCGGTAGAAAAAAGGATATTATCATCAATGCCGGGAAAAATATCTACCCCGAAGATATAGAGGATATGCTAAACAAATTAGAAGAAATAATTCCGGGACGTATAATTGCTTTCGGAGAATTCGATGAGGAAATCGGCACCGAGCTTGTTAGTGTTGTTGCCGAAACAAAACTATCCGATGACTCCGATCTTCATAAGCTGAAATTAAAAATTATGCAAACCGGTATGGGGATGGATGTTAATATTCACAATATTTATCTTGTCCCTCCCAGATGGCTTATCAAAAGTTCTGCAGGCAAACCGAGTAGAAAAGCGAATAAATCAAGAATTTTAAATAGAAATGACTATCAAGTGTGGAGTGAAAAATGATAACTGAAAGATTCAAATCTGTTATTTGTAAGGAATTACGCCTTAAAACGGATGATGTTGTTATGGAAGATGATACAAAGGCAAACCAGGTTCCCGGTTGGGATTCACTCAATCATATCAACGTTATCCTGGCTTTGGAAAAAGACTATGGCGTTCGCTTCAAAAGCATTGAAGTATTGAAATGCAAAAACATCGGCGATTTGCAAAATCTTGTTAACTCTAAAATTGCGTAAACTTTATGATGAATCTCGATTTCTCCAAAATATTTGATCTTCTGGCTTTCGATCCGTCCGATCCTCTTCTGTTCGGATCGAGCCTCTTTTTATTTTTGTTCTTCTTTCTCTTACTCTTCTACAGAGTATTTGCTAATAACACTAAGGTTCGTATCGGGTTGCTTATTTTTTTCTCTTTGTATTTCTATTACAAAGCAGCCGGTATCTATTTCCTTTTGTTAATCTTTTCATCTGTTTTCAATTTCTATTCGGGTAAATGGCTATTCGAAATTGAAAACCAAAAGAATAGAAAGTTTCTCTTTATTTCTACTCTCGTCGTTAATCTCGGTCTTTTGGGATATTTCAAATACACCAATTTCTTTATCGGTATTATTAATGATATTAGCCTCGGTTCTTTCGATCCGTTGGATATTTTCCTCCCGATCGGTATATCCTTCTATACTTTCAAATCATTGAGTTACGTGATTGATATATACATGGGAGCAATGGAACCGACCAAAAGCATCAGAGACTTTAGCCTCTTTGTCTTTTTCTTCCCGAATATATTGGCCGGGCCTATTGACAGAGCAAGCGAGTTTATCCCGCAAATAAATCAAAAATATTCTGTCAGTAACGAAGATATTGCCAAAGCTCTTCTTCTCATAATGAGCGGTTTAATAAAGAAAATTGTTATTGCGGATTACCTCAGCCTTAATTTTATTGATCGGGTCTTCGACGCTCCGCTCCGTTTTACCGGAGTTGAAAATCTCTTCGCTATGTACGGATATGCTCTGCAAATCTATTGCGATTTCTCGGGATACTCCGATCTGGCAATCGGGATTGCTCTACTCCTCGGTTACAGATTGATGGATAACTTCAACTATCCTTATAAGGCAACCAGCATCGCCGATTTCTGGCGCCGTTGGCATATATCTCTTTCTACCTGGCTTCTCGATTATCTTTTCAGACCGTTGCAAATGAAATATCGCGACCTCCGTATTTGGGGAAATGTAATCGGACTTGTTGTTACTTTTGTTCTCTGCGGCTTCTGGCACGGCGCCAGTTGGATGTTCCTATTCTGGGGCTTGCTGCACGGCGCGTATATGGCCATCGCCCTATTTTTGCAAAGACCTAAGAGAGCTTTGTATGATAAATTGAATCTGACTAACACCCGATTACTACGCTTCGGGCAAACTTTCGTCAATTTCCATTTGCTGGCTATCTCTTTTATCTTTTTCAGAATGGATAATTTCGAATCCGTAATGGAAGTATTCAGTCAAATAGTCACTTTCTTCAAGCCGGGTGTCATTCCCCAGTTTATTGAAGGATATACCCCAACCTTTGTGATTATGACTATCGGTTTTGTTCTTCATTTCTTACCCGAATCGGTAGGTGAGAAGACCGAACAAATTCTGGCGAAAACTCCGATTATCGGGCAGGCTCTATTGCTCGCCGTTGTTATTTGGTTTGTGGCTCAGATACGCTCTGCAGATCTTCAACCATTTATCTATTTCCAATTTTAAAAGAATTTGTTTACTTGCAGTACATTTTTAAAAAGTTATTCGATTGGTCAGAATGAGAAAGTATTTACATTATTCCGTTATTGTGTTGATTTTATTGATCAGTTTCTCAACCGGTTTCGCTCAGCAAAATTCAGAAGCGTTGAAATCGGCTGCTAAATCCCATATGGATGCCGGAAGATACGGCGAGGCAATTGATCTTCTTAATAAGTTTATTTCCGCTAACCCCCGTTCAGCCGAAGGATATAGTATGCGCGGAGTCTGCTTCGAAAACAGAGCCCAGTATCAAAACGCTGTGCTCGATTTAAGAAGAGCAGTTAAACTCGAGCCGAACAATCGCTCCATTCAAAGCGATCTCGACAGGGTTATCTCTGTCTGGCACAATCAGCTCCGTACCAAAATTACCGGACACGAAAGGGAAATTGCTATTGATCCATCTATCGCCGTTAACTATCTGGAAATAGGAAAATCTTACAGATGGCTGGAAGAGTGGACTAATGCGGAACTTTGGTATGATAAATACCTTGAGAAAGATAAAAACGCTTCACCGGATGAAATAATCAGATACTCGGAAATACTGGCTAAGAACAACCACATCAAAAAGGGTGAAGTAATACTCAAAGAATATGTGGATAAATATCCCGACGACTGGAGACTATGGAGCAGATACGGATACTTCACCCTATGGCTTGGAAAATACAAAGTTGCCGAGAAGGCATTTGAAACAGCTCTTGAATTCAAGCCCTTCTTTAAAGAAGCGCAAGACGGTTTGGATCAGGTTCGAAAGGAAGCCTACCTTACTACTAACGATCCGAGATCATCGGAAAAAGAATTCGCTATCGACCGATATTATCGATTGCTTAAAAGTAATCCGGAAGATCTTGATACTCGATTCAAACTAATCGATGAACTCGTTAAAGCAAAACGTTTCGAGGAGGCTTATCAGCAGCTACAACGAGTCGGACTTAATAATTCCGCCGATCCTAGATTTCAGGAACGTTACGATACGGTCTTTGCCCAAAGAGAAGCTTATTACAAAAGCAAGATCGAATCGAATCTTTCTTTGATCGAAAAAAATCCCTTGGATAAAAAAGCCGTTAAAGAACTCGCTCAATTTTACACCTATCTTGAGAATTACGAAAGTTCTCTTCAAGTATTGGAAAACTACTTTGCTCAAGTGCCCGACGAAAAAGAAGCGGATATCCGTTTTCTTTACGCAAGAGTAGCGGCTTGGGCAAGAGATTTCGATCACGCAATAGAGATTGTCGATCTTCTGATTGCGGATTACCCTAATAACAATGACTATAAGCTCTTTCGAGCCCAATTATCCTTATGGAACAACAGAGATCTCGAATTGGCCGATACTTATTTGCAAGACGTTCTTTCGGCAAGACCTAATAACGTTCAGGCCCTTATTGCGAAAGGATCATTATCAGTCAAGTTCGAAGATTATGCTACTGCTCAACAATTAGCCGATAGTGTCAGAGCTCTTGATCCTTATAGCAGCGATCTGGTAACGCTACAAACAAATATCGATTTCCAGAAGCTTCGCGCCGAAGAAGAACGATTATATAAAATTTTAGAGGAAGGACGCCAGTTCATTATTGATGGAGATTGTGTTGCCGCTCTTCCTTACTACGAAGAGTATCTGCAGCAAGCCGAACCGAACATTATGATAACCAAAGAATACGGAGACGCTCTGTTCTGCGCCAAGGAATACGATAAGGCTTTGGAACAATATAACATGGCATTGGAAGGGGGCTATTTCTACGAAGCAGCTTTGCAAAGAGCAAAACTTCTTTATAAAAGAGGAGATTCTCTTGCCGCGGTTGTTGCTTTTAAGGGATTGGTAAAAGAAGAGCCAATGGAATTTGAACCTCGGCTCTACCTTGCGGATTCTTACGCCAAAATCGAAGAATACGATTCTGCCGCGGTTATTTACGATTCTCTTCTTACATGGCAGCTCGATTCTACCGAAATAGGAATGGTAGTACAACGTCAGGAATGGCTTCCTGCTGTGGGTCTTAAAGGAATACTTCGCACATTCCCCAGTGGAATCGGTATCTCTCCCCTTTTCTCTTTTTATACCGACAACCTGAGCTTTCGTATGACAAAGCTGGGAGCCAGAGCAGACGTTGGTGTCGCTTCGTTTCTAACCCTTGGTGTTTCTTTTACCCGAACCAGCTTGAACGCTAAAGTTACCAGCCTCGATTCGGCAACTATCGACGCGCACAATAGCTCATCCTCCGTTCCTTATACCGGCAATAGAGGATTTACAACCTTCAAGGGGCATGTATTTCTGAAGTTTTCGAAAATGGTCTCTGCCTCTGTCGGAACCGGTGTTCTTAACGTAGAAGGAGGATTGAAGGGAACCGAAACCGAAGCCAACCTGAGAGTTGAGAAAAAAGATAAGTTCCACGTACAAGGAACCTATATAAATTCCGACGCGGCTCTTATTCTATATTCCCCGTACTTGATTGATCTCGCTCCCGGAAATAGCAGGTTTGGCGCAAGTCTTTATAAACTCGACGGAAGCCTCAGACATTCATCCGGCCTTATCTTTTCGGGGTATTTCCAATATGTCTCCGTTTCCGACAATAACGAAGGGAACGATCTCCAATTTCGAATCGGAAAATATTTCGACACAAATCTTGTTGCCGGATACGAATATTTCTTCTCGAACTACAAATATACCAACGATAATTCCCCTTTCTACTATTCTCCCGAAGATTTCGAATCCCATAGTGTATGGGCCGATTTTGAAATTGAGAAATCAAAAACAGCTGAGATTACTCTCGGCGGAAAGGCGGGAATGGTTCCGAGTAGCGATTTCATGATGCTCGAAGGGCATCTTAATATTGCTTACAAGTTTTCGAATAAGCTTACCGTAAGTAGCAACTTATCTATGGGCAGCACATCCAGAGACAATTCCAGCTACAGATATTTTTCCGGTAACTTATCCGCTTACTGGTCTTTATAACTCTTCATTTAGTGTCGGAAAAGCAGTTTATCTCAATGCGAATCCATAATCTGTTTTTCCGATACTCTCTTATTCCTGCTTACAAAGATAATTGGTCATGACTCAATCCTTCTCGGCCATGACGCAAAGATAATCGATCATGACTCAATCATTCTCGGCCATGACGCAAAGATAATCGATTGTGACTCAATCCTTCCCGACCATGACACAAAGATAATCGGTCGTGACTCAATCATTCTCGACCATGACACAAAGACAATCGATCATGACTCAATCATTCTCGTCCATGACACAAAGATAATCGATCATGACTCAATCCTTCTCGTCCATGACACAAAGACAATCGGTCGTGACTCAATCCTTCTCGACCATGACACAAAGATAATCGATCATGACTCAATCCTTCCCGGCCATGACACAAAGATAATCGATTGTGACTCAATCCTTCCCGACCATGACACAAAGATAATCGATTGTGACTCAATCATTTTCGACCATGACACAAAGACAATCGGTCGTGACTCAATCCTTCTCGTCCATGACACAAAGATAATCGATCATGACTCAATCCTTCTCGTCCATGACACAAAGATAATCGATCATGACTCAATCCTTCTCGTCCATGACACAAAGATAATCGATCATGACTCAATCCTTCTCGTCCATGACACAAAGATAATCGATTGTGACTCAATCCTTCTCGGCCATGACACAAAGATAATCCGGAGACTGAATATCATTGAGGCGAGATAGATTGCTCTTCAGTCATGACCAAACAGAGTTGTGGCAGCCTCTTTTATTCTTGTGGCACGACCGTGTACTCTTGAGTTAAGGCCGAACATGATTCTGTCATCATCGAATACGATTCCGCACCCTTCGTTTATCTTTAAGGTATGTTCTTTTACTCTTGTGGCATGACCGATTGCTTTTCTGTCATGGTAGTTTGGGATTGGGAAGAGGACAATTACCTCTTGATAGCACTATTTCTTTGTTTGGTAATCTTCAAACAAAATCCATGATACGCATATTATTAATAATGCCTACTCTTGCATTTTCGGAAATATAACTATATGTTTGTCACTTGAATGTTCACTCAAATGAGATCAATAAAAATGGAAAAAGGTAAAATACCGGTTTGCTCGGTAACTACAATCAATGAAAAAGCTATTGGCTTTGTAGCGGAAAAGTTACCGGATGATAACATACTTCTCAGATCGGCTAATCTTTTCAAGATCCTCGGTGATCCTACAAGGCTGAAAATACTTGCCTCATTGAGTGAAGCGGAATTGTGTGTTTGCGATTTGTCGTCTCTTGTTGATGTATCCGTATCGGCGGTCTCTCATCAGTTGAAAACATTGAGGGATATGAGACTGGTGAAGCATCGCAGGGATGGAAAGATTGTTTATTATTCTCTCGACGACTCGCACGTGGCCAATATTCTTTCGGAAACAATAGAGCATATCAATGAGTAAAGCGCTGAAAATAGCGCTGGGCCTAAGCCTGATTACTATTGTTTACAATATTCTGGAAGGAGTTGTATCAGTCTTCTTCGGATTTGAAGATGAAACGCTGGCACTTTTTGGCTTTGGGGTAGATAGTTTTGTTGAAGTAATCTCCGGTCTTGGAATAACCCATATGATTTTAAGGATGAGAAATTCGGTTGTCGCCAAGAGAGATGCATTCGAAAAAAGAGCACTACGAATAACCGGAGGAGCATTTTATCTCTTAACTGCCGGTCTATTGGCAGGCTCGGTGATAAATCTTATAGGGAATCAAAACCCTGAGACAACAATTGCCGGAATTATAATTTCGTCGTTATCGATAGTAACCATGTATGTTTTGATGAAAGAAAAGCTCAAAATAGGAAAAGCGCTCAAATCGGACGCGATAATTGCAGATGCCAATTGCACCAAAACATGTTTTTATTTATCATTTGTTCTTCTTTTTTCGAGTGGTTTGTATGAGCTCTTCGGAATTGCATATTTCGATATCTTAGGCTCTCTTGGTATTGCTCTCTTTGCATATCGCGAAGGTAAAGAAGCATTTGAAAAAGTCGCCAGTGGATATCTTTCCTGCTGCTGCGATAATTCTTGTAACAATTAAGGATAGTTTTACATTATATTTACTGCATGAAATCTATCAAAGCTACATATCATATAGTAATGCCGGTGCTCTTGCTAGCCTTCACTGTTCACGTTTCGGTGGCGCATCATCTGCTTCATAATTCCGTAGTATGCCTTGGCTCCGATGGTCATGTAGCGATAGAATTAACCGAAGACGGTCACACATGCGTAGAACATAATCACCACAGCTTTGCGGGAAAGAAGGTCGCTTTTACCGATGCTCTGCAAAAGCATTGCGAAGATCACAAGATTGAGAATCACGACGACGAGAATCAATTGGCTCCCATGATTTTTACTTTTGAAAATGGTGAATACTACGCGATCGAAGAATTTACAGATCCGCATTCCACAATTATACAACATCAGAACGACTCGGAAACGGAAGAAATTCCGGATTATAACCTCACGTTGGTTACCGCGTCCACCCTTCTTATTTAATAAGACCCATACTCCATATTAATCGAATCAAATAATCTATAAAATACAGGAGTTATTATGTCCAATAGAATTGGGGCCATAATCTCTTCCATTCTTATTTGTCTGCCGGTATTATTGAGCGGACAAGCAGAATCGGTTCCCTCCGTTTATTACGCCAAGAAAGGAACCTATTCGGATAAGATAAAAGAGAACTCTGGCACAAATGAAATTAGTAGTGTTACCTTGAATGAGGTAATAAAGAGGGCGTTAAAAAATAGCCCACAGTTACAATCGAAGAAAAAAGAGATAGAAGCCGCAGAAGCTTTAAAGAAACAGGCGGGTCTAATTCCTAATCCGGAATTCGAACTGGAAGCGGAAAACTTTCTTGGAAGCGGTCCTTTCAACGGCTTCAATGGCCTTGAAGTATCCGGAAGCTTTTCACAGGAAATAATGTTGGCAGGGAGACTCTCCAAGCAAACAGCTATAGCCAATGCCACAAGTAACATTGCCGCGCAAGAATATGAAATTGCCCGCATGGATTTGATTACCTCAGTTCGGGAAAAATATTATGAGATAGTTGGTTTGCAACAAGAGATCAAAAAGACCTCCGAGTTAAAAACACTCGCGGAAGAATTTGTTTCTAATTTGTCAACTTGGGTAGATCTCGGGAAAATCTCTCCGGTCGAAGTATCACGAGCCCTTTTAACAGTAAACGAATTGGAATTGTCCGTTAACCGATTAAAAGGTGACCTCAAAAGCGCAAAGAGAAGTTTGAGTCTACTTACAGGAAAGGAAGATTTTGTTATCAACTCTGTACCGGAGGATAACTCAACTGTAAAGAGACTACCGAAAATTGAGGAACTAAAATCGGTAATTTCCGAAACACCTGAAGTTGTATTGAGCAAGAAAAGAGAAATTCAGAAGAACAGAGAAATTGATTTACAAAAAGCTCTTGCGGTTCCGAACTTAAAAGTAGGCGCCGGAATGAAGTATGTAAAAGAAACAGGGGATAACGCGTTTTTAATCAGTGCCGGTATTCCACTTCCCATATTCGATAGGAATCAGGGAAATATAGAAGCAGCTCTTGCTGAATTGGGGAGTGTGGAATCAACTACCAAAAGCATTACTCTGGAACTTCTTTCAAAATTGGATGAGCTCTATTCTACAGCGCAAACCGAAATAAATACTTTGAATATGCTACAAAGCAGTCTTTTGCCTCAAGCTAGAAAAGCTTTGGAGATAATTAAGGATGGTAACAAAAACGGTCGCTTTACGATTCTTGATGTACTCGATTCTCAAAGAACACTTTTCGAATTGGAATCGGAATACTTAAAGACTAATACCGAATTAAAGATAGTTCTTGCCCGATTGGAAAGAATAACGGGGAAATCATTAAGCAGCATTGACAAAGGAGAATAATATGAAACAGATAAAAGATATGGTCCTTGTATTTCTCGGACTTGCAGTCGGATTGTTCGCGGGATACTTACTATTCTCGGAAGCAGATCACGAAGGGCATAATCACTCCGAAGCTATAGAAGCCAAGGAAGAGCAGCATCAAGAAGAGGTTGTTAAGCTTACAAAGGAAGAAATGAAGGAACTCGGGATCGTTACCCAAAAAGCCGAATCCGGATTGATAGAAGAGTATTTAACTCTTACCGGGGAAGTAATAATGAACCCTTTGAATATTGTTCATCTTCGCCCTCGCTTTGAAGGGATTGTTCGCGAAATAAATGTAAACATAGGTGATAAAGTAAGAAAGGGAGAAACCGTTGCAATCATTGAAGGGAATGAGAGTATGGTTCTCTTTGAGTTGAAATCATCGATAGATGGCGTCGTCACGGGAATTCACATGGCAGTCGGAGAATTGAAAGGAATCGATGATCATTCGGTTGAAGTAGCGGACCTTAATTCCGTATGGGGAAAATTGACTCTTTATCAAAAAGATCTGAATAAAGTTTCTATAGGTCAATCAGTTGTTATTACCGAAGAAACAAGCGGGAAAGAGCTAAGTGGCAAGATTGATTATATCAGTCCGATAGTAGACGAAGCAACCAGAACCGCTAGTGCCAGAGTTACCATAAACAATAAGAGTGGATTCTGGAAGCCGGGATTATTTATTCAGGGAGATGTTGCCATAGGTTCGAATGAAGCAAATATAAAGGTAGCTCAAACGGCAGTTCAAACCTTTGAGGGAAATAACGTTGTCTTTATTAAAGATGACCATGGATTCGAACCAAGAATAGTAAAACTTGGGAAGTCTAACGGAAGGTATGTTAATGTCCTCTCCGGCTTAGAGGAAGGAGATGAATACGTATCGCAAGGTGCCTTCAACATTAAAGCCGATTTGCAAAAGGAATCATTCGGTGGCGGACATTCACACTAATTTGGAGTAAGGTTTATGAATAAGATAATAGATTTTGTGCTTCGGAACCGATTGATGATCTTGGTTCTGGGGCTTGTTGTTTGTATTACCGGCTACATGAGTTACAAGCGATTACCAATTGACGCTTTCCCGGATGTTTCCCCGGCTTTGGTGCAGGTATTTACGGTAACCGAAGGCTTAGCGCCGGAGGAAGTTGAAAAGTATGTTACTTATCCGGTAGAAGTAGCGATGAACGGTATTCCGAATTTGAAAAACATCCGTTCCGTTTCAAACTTCGGACTCTCTGTAGTAAATATCTACTTCGAAGATGGAACAGATATCTATTTCGCTCGGCAGCTTGTGAACGAACGTCTTCAGGAAGCTCGCGAGCAAATTCCCGAAGGCTTCGGTGAACCGGAGATGGGACCGATTTCTACCGGAATGGGATTGGTGCTTTTCTACTATCTGGAAGATACAACCGGGAAATATTCGTTGGAAGAACTGCGAACAATTCAGGATTGGCTCATCAAATTCAAATTGCAAACTGTTCCGGGTGTAACAGAAATTCTAGGTATCGGCGGTTTTGAAAAACAATTTCATGTAGAGTTGAATCCTTCTTCATTGATAAAGTACGATGTTACGGCTAACGATATCGTAGATATTATCAGGGAAAATAATATGAACATCGGCGCCTCATTTATAGAGAGGGATGCAGAAGAGCTGATTGTTCGCTCAATAGGATTAGCCACAAAGATTGATGACCTGAACAATATTGTTATTAAATCGGTGGACGGTTCACCGGTTTATCTCAATGAAGTAGCTGATATAAAAATAGGTGGAGCAATTAGAAGAGGCCTCCAGACGAGAAACGGAGTTGAAGAAATCGTAGCCGGACAGGTTGTAAAACTTTTCGGGACAAACTCCTCTACTGTTATCGGAAAAGTAGAAGAAAAGATGGAGGAGATAAACAAATCACTCCCCGAAGGAATAAAGATAGTTCCTTATTACGAACAAAAATCTCTGGTGGAAGCGGCAGTAAAAACAGTAACCGACGCGTTACTGCTTGGGATCATATTAGTTGCGGTTGTTCTGATGATTTTTATGGGGTCAATCAGACCTAGCCTCGTTGTCGCATTGTCGATTCCGTTCTCAATTCTTTTTGCGTTTATCGGAATGGAGTATTTCGATATCTCGATTAATCTTATGTCGTTTGGTGGCTTGGCAATCGCAATAGGAATGATGGTTGACGCAAGCGTAGTTTTGGTAGAAAACATCGATCGAATTAAACGAGAAAGAGATAGTTCGAATTTCCTAAGTGTTGTAGCCCTTGCTGCAAAAGAGGTTGCTCGTCCGGTAGTTTTCTCAATCATTATCATCATTACTGTTTTCATACCTCTCTTTAGTTTACAAGGTGTTGAAGGGAAAACATTCAAACCGCTAGCTTTTACAATAGCTCTCGCTATGCTAGGGTCATTGATATTCGCTGTTGTATTGGTTCCGGTGATTTCATCCTTTTTGATGAAACCGAAAAAAGGGAAGAAAATAACATCGCAAGATGGCAAAGACTCCTTTTTGATCAGAGCAATCCAGAAAATCTATGAACCGGCAGTTAAATTCTTTGTTAAGAGTAGGAATCTTGCGATAGCTATCGCAGTTACATTTATTCTAATCGGAGCATTAATATTCCCAAGACTCGGTTCGGAATTCACCCCAACATTGCAGGAAGGAATGTTAGTAGTTCGTCTCTCAATGGCGCCATCAATTTCTTTGGACGAAAGCAGAAATACTAGCATGCGCATTGAGAAACGATTGTGTACTATTCCCGAAGTGGAAGGAACTGTAACAAGAATGGGGCGCGGGGAAGTAGGAGCGCACACCGACCCGATCAATAGTGCCGAAATGTACGTTCTACTTAAGGATGAGAATGAATGGCGTCCGGGCTTTACTCAAGAAAAAATAGAAGAGGCAATTAGAGCCAAGCTAAAAAACTTCCCCGGTGTTTTGGCAAACTTTACACAACCGATTCAAATGACTGTTGACGAATTACTCGAAGGAGTGAAAGCCGAACTTGCAGTCAAATTATTCGGGGATGATCTTGATATTCTCAAATCAAAAGCGGAAGAGATTGCAGCAGTAATCAGAGATGTCAATGGCGCTGCTGATATTCAAGTCGATCAGGTTTCGGGAAAACCTCAACTACTAATTAAAGTGAATAGAAAGGCAATCGCTCGATACGGACTTAATCTAGCTGATGTCCAAAGTGTAATACATACCGCAATTGGTGGTGAATCGGCAGGTCAGATTTACGAAGGGATTAAACGATTCGATATATTCGTACGCTTTGCTCCCGAGTTCAGATCAACTCCTGCTAACATTGCTAATCTTATTATCACAAGTAACGACGGGCTTAAAGTACCGCTGAGTCAGGTTGCGTCAATAGAGACAATCGAAGGACCGCGCCAAATTAAGCGTGAACAAAATCAAAGATTCATTACGATTCAGTGTAACGTAACCGGAAGAGACATTGGTAGTTTCGTTGCCGAAAGTCAGAAAGCTATCGACAGTAAGATCGATTTGCCAGTCGGGTATTCTACTTCATGGGGCGGTCAGTTCCGACTTCAGCAAGAAGCGAATAAGCGATTTGCGGTAGTTATTCCGATAACACTACTTCTGATTTTCTTTTTACTTTATACGAGCTTCAACTCATTGAAAAACTCTGCTTTGATTTTATTAAATATACCATTGGCACTTGTAGGAGGAATAATAGCCCTGTGGATTTCCGGTTTGAATCTTTCTGTTCCGGCATCGATCGGGTTTATCGCCCTACTTGGAATTGCGTTGGAAAACGGAATGGTGATGGTTACATTTTTGAATCAGTTGATTTCCGAAGGGATGGATATAGACGAAGCCTCCGTAAAAGGGGCATTGATGAGATTACGTCCTGTTTTGATGACTGCCTTCACAACTGCGTTAGGGTTAATCCCTCTTTTGGTTTCAACAGGTACGGGAAGTGAAGTTCAGCGTCCTTTGGCTACTGTGGTAATCGGAGGATTGTTTACTTCAACAATCCTAACTCTCCTTGTTCTTCCGGCCATTTACAAATGGTTTGCGGAAGCTAAAAGTGAAAAAGAAATATAAATATTTCGGGAGCTTGATTTTACTCGGGCTCCCGCAATTTTTTCTGCCTATTGCATAAATATGCCCCATTTTTAGTATATTTGCCCCTAAGATTAATCACGTCCCAAGAAATACCTTTTCCCGACAATTCTTGATTATCCATGACTTTTTATTATTTAGTAGGATTAGTATGAACTTACGTGAACATATTAAAGAAACGATAAAAATGGCTATCCCGGTTTCCATCGGTCAGCTTAGCCATGTAATGTTGGGTGTTGTTGACAGTATTATGGTTGGCAAGATTGGAGCAGTACCACTTGCGGCGGCCTCATTGGTTAACAGCCTTTTGATTTTAGTTATTATCCTTGGAATCGGGATGAGTATAGCTATTACTCCATTAGTTGCTATCGCTAACGGTTCCGGCAAAGAAGAGAAATGCGGAATATATTTAAGACAAGGTTTATTAGTAAATATGGTATTCTCCATATTGCTTTTCTTGTCCGCCTACTTTTTTGCGGATTTGATTAAGTTTATGAATCAGCCTGTAGAGGTTGTGGAAGTAGCCTCTTCATATATGAAGATAGTTAGTTTTTCCATTATTCCTTTGATGTTTTTCCAATCCTATAAGCAGTTTATCGAAGGTTTGTCCTTTACAAAACCGGGGATGTTCATAAACATTGCAGCTAACTTTATCAATGCCTTTGTGAACTGGTTGTTGATTTTCGGTAATTGGGGATTTCCGGAACTTGGTTTGGATGGTGCCGGTATTGCGACACTATCTACTAGAGTCTTTATTGCCGTCGTGATTTTCGTTTATATTATTCGTTCCGAAAGATTTAAGAAGTACGACCCGAGCTTGCGTTTCAGAAGCATTGACTTTAAGATTATTCGCAAGATAATAAATATAGGACTTCCAACAGGAATGCAGATGTTATTCGAAGCCGGAGTATTCTCATTCGCGGCAATAATGATAGGATGGATAGGAACGGTAGAACTTGCGGCTCATCAGATCGCGACGAATCTTTCCTCTATTACTTTTATGACCGTAATGGGAATATCAGCTGCGGCAACGATAAGAGTCGGAAACGCACTCGGTCGTAAAGATTACGAAGGAGTTAAATTAGCCGGATATTCCTCGATATTTATCGCTGCTTCTTTTATGAGTATATCGGGTTTGCTGTTCATCATATTCAGAGAACAGCTTCCGTTATTATATATTAATGATTCAATGGTTGTCAAAACCGCATCGACATTGCTGATAATAGCAGCCTTCTATCAAATATCAGATGGAATTCAGGGGGTCGGAATCGGTGTGCTTCGTGGAATGACTGATGTTAAAATCCCTATGTTTATTGCTTTCTTCGCTTATTGGATTATTGCGGTTCCGTTCGGATATATTTTCGGATTCGTTTTGGATCTTGGAGTTGCAGGAGTTTGGGTTAGTTTGGTAACGGGATTGACAATAGCCGCAATATTTTTTACTATCAGATTTAAAATCAAACTGAAACATATTCTCGATAAATAAATCGGAAAGATAATGACAATTTTGAAAGAAGAAATCAAATCGAAAAAACTAATTATCGGAATGATTCACGTTGAGGCATTACCCGGAACTCCTAATTATAAAGGGAATTTCGATGCAATAATCGAAAAAGCCGTAGCGGAAGCTAAAATATACGCTGATGCAGGCATCGACGCTTTGGCAATAGAAAACATGCACGACGTTCCCTACTTAAAAAGAAAGGTTGGTCCCGAAATTACTTCGGCTATGACAATTGTCGGACATGAGGTGAAACGCAATACCGGATTGACATGTGGCATTCAAATCCTTGCAGGGGCGAATAAAGAAGCTCTTGCCTCCGCTAAAGCAGCCAATCTCGATTTCATTCGTGCAGAAGGTTTTGTATTCGCTCATACAGCCGATGAGGGCTTAATCGAGTCGGACGCCGGAGAAATAATGAGATACCGCAAACAGATTGACGCGGAAAATATTCTGATTTTTACTGACATTAAAAAGAAGCATAGTTCTCATTCTATTACTCAGGATGTCGACTTAGTTGAAACAGGAAAAGCCGCGGAGTTCTTCTTGAGTGATGGTGTTATTATCACCGGACAGGCAACCGGCATGGAAACAAGTCTGAAGGACATCGAAGAAGTAAAACGCTTTATTGATATTCCGGTTTTGGTTGGTTCGGGAATAACTCTGAATAATGTTGAAAACTATCTTGAAGCCGCCGATGCGCTTATTGTCGGTTCATACTTCAAAGAAGAAGGATATTGGGGGAACGAAGTAAATAAGGAGAGAGTTGTTCAGTTTATGAAAAAGGTAAATGACTTCAGAGGTCGATAGACTCAATAATAGTTAACTTTAATTGTTATTGTACTCTCTCTTCCTTTATCATCCATACATGCTATTTTATTTTCACCGTGGTTCGGGGAGAAAAAGATTTTTTCCCCGGATTTGCATTTCCCGATATATTTTCCGTTTGCGTACCAATAGTGAATTGTTACGGAACTCTCGGAGGCTCCCTGCAACATTATCTTTTGTTGACTATTCTCTTCAAGTAAATAATCAAACTCTTCCGAAGGTGAAACTATTATAGGAGCCTTCTCACCGGAATGTTTTGCTTTGCACTCGGGGTTGTGAGGTGGTGCTTTCTTGTATTCAATATTGTTAGCCGAATACCATAATGTCAATTCGGGAGGATAAAACGGAAAAGCCTTTTTCTTATATCCGCTCAGAGGTAAACAATCAGGACAGTATTCCAGACTCTCTTTTGAATTTACATAGATTTCTTTGTACAAATCACATTTCTTGCCTATGGTTGTATTCAAAATATAATAATCTGTTGTTATCTCTTTGCAATAATCGGATGGTAATAATCCTGTCTCCGAGCAAACCTCTCTTATCAATAAATCTTCCGGCTTGTCAAACCACAACCTTTTCGGGGCATAATCGATTGCGTTGAAGAGTTCGAACAGTAGCGGTAATGCCATCTCCGCTCCGGAGAGATGAGGCGAACCTTTGCCGCTAAAATTACCCATCCATACACCTATAGTGTAATCCGGATTATATCCTATCGCCCAGGCATCCCTCTTACCGTAAGAAGTTCCCGTCTTCCAAGCAATCTTAGGTAATTTTGAAACATTGCTCAAAGTCGACGGATAATCGGGGCGTTCATTATTCGCCAAAATTTGAGATGCCATGTAAACTGCTCCGGGATGGAATATATTTATTTCCCGAGATTCTTGCATCTTCAAAAAACGTAGGTTATAGAGATCACCCTGATTTGCAAAACATGAATAGAACTTGGTCAATTCTTGTAAAGTAGTTCCGCATCCACCCAGAATGACTGACAATCCTAATCCGGATTTCTGCCGTTCAATGGTAACGAAGCCGGCTCTGCTCAACAAATTAACAAACTCTTCAAAACCATATTTTCTTAAGAGTCTAACGGAAGGAATATTCAGCGAATTAACCAAAGCATAGTCTGCAGAAACATCCCCGTTGAATTTCAAATCATAATTTTCGGGAAGGTATCCCGCAAAATCGGTTGGAATATCTAGCAATTTCATCTTTGGTGTTAGTATTCCTTTACTGAATGCTGCTGAAAAGAGAATCGGTTTCAGAGTTGATCCGGGGGAACGAATTGCTTTAATACCATCCACTTGACCGGAAGCTCTGTCATTATAAAAATCGGCACTACCACAATATGCTACAACCGAATGGGTTCTGTTATCAATAACCAATACTGCGCCGTTGCTCACCCCCTTACCGGATACACGTGACACGTAATTTTTCAATAATGCTTCGCTTTGCCTTTGTAATCGTAAGTTGAGAGTTGATTCAATAATATCACTTCGAGTAAGATCTTTAACAACCATTGAAAAATGTGGAGCGTTTTTCGGAATTTCATATCTTGCGGATACCAATGGTTCATCAATAGCGTCCATTAAGGAATTCTCGGGAAAAACTACCTCCTCCGAAAATCTTTTTAGCCAATGATCCCTCTCTTCTTTACAAACCTTCGCATCGTTATCTATTCTCAGTCTGTTCGGATCGTTGGGAATTACAGTCAACATTATAGATTGAGCCAGACTTAATTTATTCGGCGGTCGGTCGAAAAAAATATAAGAGGCCGATTTAACCCCTTCAATATTACCTCCCATTGGTATTAACGAAAGGTACATCTCAAGAATCTCATCTTTGCTATAGTGAAGTTCCAACTGAACCGCTCTAAAAATTTCCAGTAGCTTATTGATATAAGTGCGCTCGGCAGGCTCCAATAATCGCGCGACTTGCATGGAAATAGTTGAAGCCCCGGATTGAATAGTCCCTGTGGTTATATTTTGATAAAATGCTCTTGCAATGGCTATCGGGTTAAACCCGGGATGCCAGTAAAACCATTTATCTTCCTTAGCAATTACTCCCTTTTTCAAATCTGAGGATATTTCATTCAGACGAACTCTTAGACGCCATTTATCATCCGAGGTAAGATATGCGGTTAGTAATTCTCCTTTATCAGAAGTAATAACTTTTGAATAGGGCTTCATTTTAGGAAGAGGAAAAACAATATCAAGAGCGGCAATTACAATCACCGCCCCCAATACTATCTTGACGAATCTATTACGAATAATATGAACAAAATATTTTCTTATTCCGTCCACTTATTACTAGTCTTTCTTTAATTCTTCTTTGACTCTTGCAGCAATTGTACCATCGGCAATATACTTGTGCAGATTTTTACCCGGGCATAATGTTTCAGTATAATCTTTGTGCCCTTTTATCTCATCAGGATTTGCTCCGTATTTTTCAACGAAAAAGGCCGAGAGTTTTACAACCGAGTTCAATTGTTCTTCACATATTTCCTGAACTTCATAGTTACCGAATACACAAATTAAAGCGTGACCATTCGGGTTATAATCAGTATTTGTATCTCCCGGATAATTGATCGGGCGACCTTCGTAAATGTTTCCTTCCAGATCGATTATAAAATGATAAGGAACATCCATCCAACCTTTTTCTTTTCTTCCCCAAGCCTGAAGATTTTTCAACGCTTGTTTGGTATCCTTTCCTTTTTCATAAAGCACACCACCGTGGTGAATAGTAATTGTATTTACTTTGTGTTCGGGAATTCCTTTTGTAATTGGAACCCATCCCCACTCACTTCTTTTAACAACTTCCATTCCTTCAGGATAATCCAGTTCTTCAATTCTTACACTCTTTTCACTTTCGGCGGAACAGCCGATAAGGAACAATAACAGAGTAATTACAGCAAATTTCCGCATTGCATCTCTCTTTTTTATAGTTAATCGGTTACTTTGATTATAGTCGACTCATTGACAGAACGAATTTCCGGATCATACATTGCTTCGGCGGAAATTCCCGGCAGCTTATAATCCCCTTTATTTACAACCCGCAAAATATAGTAATAATATTTACTTTGGTTTGAATTCAAATCAGTAAATAAAATTAGTCTGTCATCTCTAATGTCCTCATACTGAGGAACAAATTTCTTATTGTCATTTATGTTTATTCTATTCTCTTCGCTCAATCTGGCGTTCTCAATTTCAAACGCCGCCGGAATCATATCTGTAATAACAATATTTTCGGCCGACCGTGAATACCCTTTTAAGCCGATCTTACAAAGAATCAACTCTCCCTGTTTGAATCTGTTATTAGTGATTTTGTTTCCCGTTTTATAATTATAATATTCTCGGGTAACTTCCATTCCGAGATTCTCAGGCTTCGGTTCCCAATTTTCCCTAACACCTTCGCGAGCCCAGAAATAATAGACCTTTCCTTTGCCACTTGCTTTTAATTCAATATCCTCAACTTCTAACCTGCCATTACTTAATACCAAATCGTTTCCGGAATATTTTCCAATTTCCTTTTTCCCGTCTCTTACTTCTACGGATACATCGGCGTCAGCGTTTCTTTTGGCAACCTTACCCATAGCCATTAAAGCGAAAGCCCTGTCTTGGGTAGAATAGATTCTATCCCCGATCTTCGCAAGATGCTTTGTCAAATAGAAAACCATATCGCTTTCCGGGTCAACATCAGCCAATACGCTTAACATGATCGCATTGGCTCTAACTTCCGAATCGAAACTCCCTCCTGTCTCTCTAAGAGGATTTTCCGCGACAAAAGCTTGAGGAATTGTTTCCGAATATGAATTCATTTTACCCATTAAGGCGTACGCGCCGGCAAGCAAATATTTTCCATCCTCTGTAAGTAAATGTGGTCTACTCTTGTAATAATTCATAGTAGACAATTCACCCTTTCCGGCCAGAGCCAAAACGTAGAGGGAGTAGATAATCTCTTTTCTGGCGCGCTGGGTTGATGTTACTTTTCCATTGCCCCATATTCTGTAGTTATAAGTATCTTTCTCTCTGCTTCTCTTTGTTAAATATGAGAACAAATTATTTAATACTTTGTCCGAAACATTGTAGCCGGCTTTTCTGGCTTCAACCAAAAAATGAGCGGCATATACTGATCCCCACCAACTTTCGTAACTTCCTCCTTGCCAATACGACATTGCTCCGTTATATAACTGCATCGATTCGATTTTTCTGATTCCTTCTTTCACGAAATATGGGGCGTTACGTGTTTTATATAATTCAGGGGCTACTAACTTTGCCAAATCCTCAAAATAGATTTGCGGAAATAGTTTTGAAACCGTTTGCTCAATACATCCGTATGGATATTGCACCAAATATTTCATATGCTTTCCGAACTTAACTGCCGGAAAACTACTTATTGTCAAGGAGGTCTTTTGAGTTCCTTTCAGATAATCGGAAGGTAATTTCAGCGTTAGAGTTTCACCCGCTGAAATTTCTCCGACACCGGTTACCGTTGCAAACGGAGATGATGGGCGAACTGCCAATTCAATTTCATCCTTTAGTTTCGCTAAGCCTGTTGTACTATAGCTGAGTTTACCCAACCCTACATTCGTTCCTTTTATGGCGAATAATACGTTCTCGGTTGAGCCGGCCTCTATTTCAACTTCCTGAGTTTCATCTCCTATTATTTGCAAAGGGCCGGATACATTAAGCGTTATCTTTGCTGTTCCTTTTTTGTCGGTTGTATTTATCAATGTCACATTCGATAAAAGACTATCACCGGTTGTAAGGAAGCGCGGAACTTCCGGCTCAATAATCAGATTATCCCGGACCTTCATACTTGTTTCGCTACTACCAAACCGTTTTCCCGAATAGGCAACTGCCATTAATCTTACTTCACCGTTAAACTGCGGAATTTCAATCGGAACCGTAACTTCTCCATTCGAATCGGTTTTCTTAATCCCGCTCCAAACAGTAACCAACTTGAATCTCTTCGATTTTATAGGATTTGTTCTTTTTTTCAATTGTCCAGCCAAAGCGTCGCCACCCGGTGAAGAATTCTCAGCAACAATCTCAGGCAATAGTAATTTATAAAGATCATAACTTTTTACTCCCAACGGATGCTTCGCATACATAAACGCGTAAGGATCAGGAGTTTTGTAATCTTTCAATTGCAAAATTCCTTCATCAACCACAGCAAGCGTAATATACACATCTTTTTCCGGAACCGATTTCACTGTTATGTTTTGCGTTGTTCTTGGCTTTATTTCTTTCGGTGCTATTATGCTAACCGGAAGATGGTTGCTTTTCTTTTCAACACTCATATTCGCGAATCCATGTCCCACTAAAAAGGGAGCGTCGCTTCTTACTTTGTGCGCTTTAAAAAGAGTAGCGGTTATATACACATTAGGCAAATATTCTTCTTTTATCGGCAAATCAACTTCAGTCGACTTATCGGTAACATCAACGAACTGATAATCATATACTCCGTTTCTTTCAACAGTGACAAGAAGCTTACCGGAAAATGGTGTTGTAAATAGAGCCTTTGCTATTTCACCCGGTTCGTAGCTTTTCTTATCCAAAACAACATCAATTCTTCCTTCCTTATCTACCTGAAATGAACTTGCCGTTGAAGCTCCCCATCCATAGGCATAAAATTGAGAATATTGATACTCTTCTTCACCTTCTTTTCTGATTCGTAGTTCATAATTTCCCGAATTCGTAACATTCAGATTAACCTTAGCGGTTTCGTTAATTGTAATTTCTCTTTCCCACTCTAACTTCGGTACTTTCTCCGATGCGTAATAATATTTACCGTATCTGTCTTTCTTCAAAACCGATTGCCAATTCAATTTATAAAGAGCAGCCTTTGCTTTGAAATTCTTTATTCCATGATCGTTTTTATCAACTGCGACTACTTCAAATGTCAGATTCTTTTTGGTGCCGAAATAATAACCTTCCGATTTTATTCCCAAATAGTAATCATTCGGAAAGACATTAAAAGAAGCCAATCTGTTTACCGGTCTGCCGGTATAATCGAACACACTTACAAAAGCGAATCCTTGTAATATCCCTTTCCCCTTAATATCACTTGGGATAATGTATTTGATATTTCCTTTCCCTTGATCATCAAGGGTTCCTTCCATAAGAGTTTTCTCAATATTTGTATTTTGTACCGAAGAGTTGGTGAAATTAAACTTCGGATATTTTTTGCTCACAAAGGAGATCTGCCTTAACTGAACATCCGCTTCGTATTTCATGTTCGCTGCTTTTGCCCCGAATAAAAACTCCGCTTCCATATTAAGCTTATATATTTCTCCTACCGAGAGATTCTCTTTTTCAGATTTGAGATTAACCCTTATTTTGTCCGGAGCAAATTCTTCCACACTAATATTATAACTTCCTATAAGCTCTTTCCCACCGGTATATAGCTCAACAATGTACGATCCGGTTTGGGCGTAATCCGGGAGGGTAAAATCCAACTCGAAAGAGCCTTCTTTATTCAGTGTTTTCTTAAACTCATCAAATACTTTTCCGTTAGGAGAAATTATTTTAGTTACTATCGGAATTTGATCTACAAGTCCTACCATATCGTCCCTTACAATAGCTGACAAATGGACTTTCTCACCGGGACGGTATATGTTTCGTGCCGAATAAATAAAAGCATTATAGAATTGGGAATAAACCGTTTTACCTCCCACATCAAATCGTGAAGTTTCTATCTCGGTTTCTCTGAGGTCAATGTAGTTAAAATCATCAGACGTTTCTGCAGTTATTATGCGGGGAATAAATTCTTTTGCCACCTCTCTGACACCGGAAAATCTAACAACTCCATTCTCGTCGCTCGTTCCGACAAACATTTCCTGGTTGGTTCTAGATAGTAATTTTATTTTTACACCGGGAACAGGTTTTGCTTCGGAAATGGAATTGACAAAAACTATCATATTATCATCAGAGCGTTTGGCTATAAGACCTAAGTCGGAAACCGCAATAAACTTCGAGTCTTGCACCCATCTCTTATCTGCCGAAGATACTCTAACGATATAGATTCCCTTATAGCCGTTGTTCAGAATTGAATTAATATTCACCGAAGCTTTTTGAAGCCAGTTTTGCGAACTCTTTAACTCTTGTTTAATCGTCTTTATTCTCTTTCCGAAATTCCCTGAATAATAGCTCGGATTGTAATCGTAATAATAATCCTCACTATAATAACCTTCGTTATTAAGGAAATGTACAAGGTTATTGGCAAAGATCTGATCAACTTCTATAACAAGCTTATCAACATTTACAGCCGTTACTTCAAGATTATTCTCGCCACCCAGCATTAAGTAGCGCCCCTTTTTGTCGGAGAAATTCACTTCCGGATCCAAATCAACCAGCGAAACGTACCTTTCGTAATCAAAAGCTAATTCTCCTCCGTAATATCCCGGCATTCCTTTGTTAACCTTCAACAATACTTGTCGGGAATTCTGAAAATCTCCTTCAATTCTGAATGAATTATCATTCACAAAAAACTTCAGATTACTTCCCGGAGAAACGGTAACATATTTTTTTATTTTATCAGGATCAGCCTTTTGCGTTGTTCCGATCTCAATCCACCCTTGCACACCGTTAAATCCCGAAGATACTCTTGTTATAGCCAATTGCGACAGTGGTTCGAGTGTATATTCGAATTTTCTTGTATCGTTAAGGGCTTCCTTACCGATTACTGACATTAAGCCTTTCTCTACAGAGATTTTTAATTCCTGTTTTTTCTCAGTCTGCGCTATTTCTCCGAGATTAATACCTATTATCTCCGAAGACTGTAACGTAGCTATCTCAAAATCTGTGATTTGCTTATCATCAAGATATATCGTCAGATGTTTTTTCAATTGATCCGGAACTACCGGATAATTGAAATGAAGATTAGCGGTAATTGTTAGTTGATAATTTTTCCCCGGAACTCTGCTCCAGAAAAAATCACTCTTTACCGCATCGAAGCTCGGGGTATTAAAGAAAAAAGGATCCTCATCCAGAGAAAGATTTTTATCGAATAAGACTTTGCTAGTAATAGAGGCTTTATATTTTTGAATAGGCTCAAGAGCATGCTCAGGAGAAAACACAAGGGTTCTTCCCGATACCCACTTAAACTTACCTTGTATCTTTGGCTCAAAATGAATGAACTCATCAGTCAGCCATTTCTCTTGAATTTCCTTCGGAGCCAAATCCTCCGAAAACTCAACAGTAAAATTCGTAAGTTTCTCTACCTCTCCTTCAGGAGAAAAAGATTCAACGCTCACCTGATTTGACGGGCCACACGCGAATAGGAGAAAAAAGATAAAAAGGGGCAAAACAGTAGTAACTATTTGCTTTCTCATGATCCGAACCTCATTGTTTTTTATTATCTCTTCAAATTTATGGATAATATAATTCTTTTAGTATTGAATACAACAGTGTGCCATATTTTTCTCTTCAAAATTTCCGGTAAATTACCTCGTAGCTCTTAGAAAGATAATGTATGCTACAAATATTACTAAGAGCTTTTGGTAAAGATACGGCACCGTTAAAACACCTTTAATTAGTCTACAAAAGCATGAATAACTTGGGTTGTAATCCAATATCGGAATGGGGGCTTATATATAATCAACTATTTATTATATTTGAAGAAAGAATCTTGAAACCATAATGAACTGACACCTTCTTTGAACAGAGCCGAAAATCGATAAAACATTACTTATCTCTAATATAGCACCAGAAAAAAACAATAACACAACCGATTAATTTCTACACGAGACAAATTAACATAACACCGTCCCCAAATAAAACAATACCGCGCCTATAGAAAACTATAATGAGTCAGAAAAATGAAACACTGCGTCAGACTCAGTCCCTTGTTTTTGTGCCGTAATGTCTCATTTTGATACCGTATTGCCATTTTAAAGTGACGTAGTCCCATTTTTTCGCGGCTCAGTTCCATTTTCGAGTGACGTAGCCTCATTTTTATCCGACGCAGTATCATGTTTTTCTACTGCAGTGCTCTGTTTTTGTGCGGCAGCGTCATTTTAAATTCCCTCGCGCTATGCTATTCAGCCGCATCACTTTTTGTCTCCGTCGCAGTGCCATTCTTTTTCGACGTGGTAACTTTTTTTCGTGCTACAGTGGCATTTTATTATGGCGCAGTACCGAATTATTGTGTCGCAGCGTAATTAATTTAGTAAACAGAACTACAATTCACCTCTCATTTGGGAAAATAGAAAAGTCTTAATCCCGAAATTTCTGTTCTTAATTTGTAGACGGCGTTGGTTTCGTCTTCGGTAATATAGAGAGTTTTCATATCCTCGCCGGCAAATTCAACATTACTCGGTTTTTTACCAGGAGTAGCAATTTTTTGAATAATGTCTCCTTCTTTATTGATAACTATAATCGCTCCGCCACCGAAATGGCCGACATACAAATTTTCTTCAACGTCGAAAGCTATTCCGTCCGGATCACCACCGGGAAGCTCGACAAATATTTCTCTGGCGTAGAGCTTTCCTTCTTCGTCAATTTTAAACTTGGAAACAGAGTTGATCGCCGATTCACAAACATAGAGCTCCTTCCCGTCGGCAGTGAAGGCAAGTCCGTTTGAAAAAGCAAGGTTATCCGCTGCAAGAACCACCTCTTGAGTCTCTTTTCGAATCATGAAGACTCTTCCGTCTCGCTCTTCACTACTGTAGGCGTTCGGATCTGTGAAATATAGGTTCCCGGCAGGATCGAAAGCCAAATCGTTCGGACGATTAAATCTTTTTCCCTCAAAACCATCCGCAACCATTTCGCAATTACCCGCTTCATCAAAACGAACAATGGCTCCTACTCCGAAATCGCAAGCATATAGGTATCCGTCCTTACCGAAGGCCATACCATTTGTACTTCCGAAATTAAAAGGGGAAGTTTCTTTCTTTACAAATTCCGAAGGTATGTCGTTATCCAATTTTAATATCCAATCCGATTTACAATTTGATACATAGAGGGAACTCTTTCCGTCCCATGCCGGGCCTTCGGGAAAACTTAATCCATCCGCTACTTTCTCGAATTTAGATTCATTAACTATCGGCGCGCTTGCCAATCCGACACAGGCGATAACGTTTAAGATCGAACTCATCATTCATTTCTCCTCATAAAAATTGTTACCGCAAAATAGTAATACTAATTGTGAATTGTCCTAAATTCTATTTCATCAATATTATTTTCCGGGTATTAGAGAATTTATATTTACCGTCGGTAGAAACAGCTATCATCTTAATAAAATAAACACCGGAAGCGTATTGACTCCCGTTCCATTCTTTCGAATAAACACCAGCTTTATTGAATTGATTTTCAAGATTTTCGATCTTTTCCCCAAGTGAGTTATAAACCACCAGAAGAATATTGCTATCGAAGGGAAGAGAATAGTTGAAGCACGTAGTCGGGTTAAACGGATTAGGGTAATTATTTCCCAATGAATAACCGGTTATAGGTGCGCCTTCTTCATCAACAGAAACAGGAAAGAGATCGTTTATCGTAAAATCGACCCAGAATAACCCCTGACAATTGGGTATTTCCTTTAGTAATGCGTCTCCTATTGTTTGCATCGGATCGTCGAAAGCCGAGTACCATTTTTTATCAGCTTTATACCCGAATTGAAAAGCGACCGGATTGGGTTTGAAATTATCTCCCCATGCTTTGAATTCTTTCTTCATGAGATCGAACTCTTTACCGGCACCCATCCAATTGAAATCTTGGCTGTCGTCCACAAAAATTATATCCCCACGATATGTAGGTGGCATCCATGACTGACTGAAATGTTTTACAAAAAGAGTATAGGAAGTATCGATCGACTTGAGCTTTGCTTCCCATTTCGCGGGTGTAGCGTCGTCAAGTTTCTGTCCCATCTTGAATTTATTGGCAATATACCACTCGATATCAACACCGAATCCTATAACACATTCGTGATGCTTATATCTGTTTAACACAATCTCCATCAGCTCTTCTATATCGGCCTCCCCCGGTTCAACCTGTAGCCATACTTTAAGCCCGTTCCGATCAAAGTAATTGAGATACTCCTCATTCTTATCGACACTTTGAAACCACATCTTCTCGTGAGTTCCTGATGGGGCAGGGAATGTTAGCTGAGTTATTCCGTCATCAATATATAAACTTACGATCCATAAACCTGCAGGCTGAGCATCATTGAATTTCGAAGACAAATCAATAGCTGTGTTATTCCAGTATTTCGGTGAAGGAAACTCCCGATTGGGATAGCTACCAAGTATACGGGAGGCTCTTACTCCCACATGCAATTGATTTGCTTCATTATCGGATTGAGCGAATTGGATAATAGAAGTGAACAAAAAGATAATTAAAAATGCTCGCACGGATTCCCCCTTTGATATTATTGTATTTGGCAAATCTAATATCGATTTGCCCTTACTACCAAAGGAGAAATTTTGTTTTAAATAATCTGTGCATTTATCAGTCACGGATCATTATATTTGCGATTTCAAAATAACCATTACTTTCAAACAGATATAGCCCATTTCCCAGCTTCCCTATTTCAGCAACAACATTTTTTTTGTATCGGAAAACTTTTTAGATTCGATCGAATATAGATATACACCGCTTGCTAGCCCTATTCCATCGAAATCCGCATAATGAATTCCCTGCTTTTCCCTAACACCTTTTTTAAGAGTACTCATTTCTCTTCCCAGCGTATTAAAAACTCTTATCGTAACTTCTGTCTCCTCCGCGAGGTAATACTTTATTCTCGTAGAAGGATTAAAGGGATTTGGAAAATTCTGAAACAGTCTGTAATCACTTAACAAAATACCCTCATCTGAGGGTTCAGTAGCTGACCTTATGTCTTTCAACACCCAATTATCCGGATCCAACTTCACATTAATCGGTTTATCATTCAGAACTAACTCTGTGATAGTTAATTCACCGCTCTGCATAATCGTAATCAATGTATCTTCGTTTTCGGTTACAATTTTTATTTGCAAAGGCATTTGGAAAAATTGCGGAGAGGTATTCTGATCTTGGATAATAGATAATCCAACTTCATATTTATTATCATTATTTTTGAAATAGTTCCAATCGAGAGAATAGGTCGGATAGTTCTCGCCGTAAATCCATTGTGAAAAAAAATAGTCAAGTTCCATACCCGATATTTCTTCGGCGACTCTTTTAAAATCTTCGGTTAACGCAACGTTATAAGATAGTTCCGGATCATTAAGATATGCCCTGAGAATGTTAAAGAAAACTTCTTTTCCAACAATTCCGCGTAACATATGAAGAACAACTGCTCCTTTATGGTAACTTCTTCGTGAATCGAAAATTTCGCCAACCGAACTAATATCTTTAACCCATATTGATCCCTTGGCGCCTTTAGATATTGCCAAATCGTCTCTCATATGTTTATGGTATCCATCTATACCACTCTTTGCTTCCGTATATATGGCTTCAGCATATGTCGCAAAGCCTTCATTAAGCCAAATATTTTCCCAATTCTCGCAAGTTACCATATCCCCGAACCATTGATGTGCCAATTCATGAGCCACCAGATATTCACTAAATCCACCCATGGAAGAGATGGTTTGATGTTCCATACCACCGCCCCAACCGAATTGAGCATGACCATATTTTTCCCTAATAAATGGGTATAACCCAAATCTGTCGGAAAAGATCTCTAACATATTCACTGTACGATCAAGGTCTTTCTTCATAGAATCGCTAAACTTTTCAGGGTATACATAATGAGAAACCTTCATTGTATCTTGACCATCATTATAAACGAAATAATTTTCATAGAGCTGATAATTTGTTATAGCTATTGAAATCAGATAATGAGCAATTGGATATGAAGTGTGCCAATTATAGGTATGAGTTCCGTCATTATTGTCTAATACCTCTGTAATAATTCCGTTTGAAACGGGGGTAAGATAATTTGAGCATGTTATGCGAATATTCGCCGAATCGGCTTTGTCAGCAGGAGTATCTTTGCATGGCCACCAATCACTTGCGCCGTAAGGTTCACTGAGGCTCCAAATAACAGGGGAACCATTGTGAGTGGCAAACTCGAAACTTCCGAATCCGGATGTCCCGGGCTTACCGGAATATTCTATCTTAACTTTGAATTCTTGGTTTAGGGTATAAGGTTGCTCCAAAGAGATGTTTATAACTCCCTCCTTATGCAGATATGGAAGTACTGTATTATTGCTAGTAATTTTAATTACTTTCAGGCTATTTTGCAGATCAATCTTTATCTCGCTAAGTTGATCTTTTTTACTCTTTCCTACTATTGTTACATTTCCTGAAATAGTTTCAGTCTTCTCGTCAATTACAAGATCAAGCATATAATAAGTTACATCGATTTCCGAATCTCCAGGATAAAAGGCTGTTATTCCCGACATAGGAAGCATTCTTCCTTTTACCTCCTTTTTCAAACTTTGCCCGGATATAATTCCGGTAACAAGTAATAATAGAAGAACAGGTAATAACTTACTCATGATAACCTCAATTAAGATAAAGGATAATAAGAAATTTCATAAGAAATGGAAACGGACGAAATTGAGATAAGTTCTTTAAAACAAAAAAATCCCGTCACAAGGACGGGATTTTAATCTATCGTATAACAATAAAGATTATACTAAGTGGAATAAGAATCCCATTAAGATACCGGCACCAACTGCCGAGCCAATAACTCCGGATACGTTAGGAGCCATAGCGTGCATAAGCAAATAGTTGGTTGGATCTTCTTCGAGTCCCATGTTGTGAACAACACGAGCACTATCAGGAACCGCGGAAACACCGGCAGCACCGATCATAGGATTCAACTTATTATCATCTTTAAGGAATACATTCATGAGTTTGGCAAACAAAACACCACCGGCGGTTGCAACCATAAAGGAAGCAGCACCTAGAACAAATATTCCAATTGATTCTGGAGTCAAGAAAGTAGTTGCCTGAGTTGAAGCACCCACAGTAAGTCCCAAAAGAATTGTAACAATATCAATCAATGGCTTACTTGCGGTATCAGCCAATCTCTTAGTAACACCGGATTCTTTCAATAAATTACCGAAGAACAACATTCCCAATAATGGAAGCGCTCCCGGTGAAATGAAAGTAGTCAATAATAACCCAACAATCGGGAAAATTATTTTTTCCAATTTTGAAACCGCTCTTGGAGGTTTCATTTTTATTTTTCTTTCGGCCTTTGAAGTAAGCAACTTGATAATAGGCGGTTGAATAACAGGTACAAGCGCCATATATGAATAAGCCGCAATAGCTATAGCGCCCAATAATTCAGGAGCTAATTTTGAAGACAAAAAGATCGCTGTAGGACCATCGGCACCACCGATGATACCAATAGCAGCAGCTTGTTCCGGTGAAAATCCCATAGCCAAAGCAGCCATAAAGGTTAAAAATATACCGATTTGCGCAGCTGCTCCTAGCAACATCAACTTAGGATTAGAAAGCAAAGCGGAGAAATCCGTCATCGCCCCGATTCCCAAGAAAATAAGCGGTGGATAAACACCATACTTCACACCGAAGTAAAGATAATTCAAAACACTACCTTGTTCGTAGATACCTAACTGCAAGCCGACATTTTCCATAAAAGGAATGTTTCCGACAAGAATACCGAATCCGATTGGAACAAGCAGCAGCGGCTCATAGTCTTTGGCAATAGCCAAGTATATGAAGAAGATACCTACAAGTATCATTACCAGGTGACCAATTGTGACGTTGGCAAAACCTGTAAATTGCAGAAACTGCTCTATACCTTGCATTAATTAACTCCCTATTTCAACTAAAAGATCACCTTCCAAAACAGAATCTCCGTTCTGAACTTTCAACGAAGTAACAGTACCTTCTCTGTCAGCTTTGATATTGTTTTCCATCTTCATTGCTTCCATGATAAGTAATGTATCTCCAGCCTTTACGGAATCCCCTTCCTTAACCTTAATTTCTAATATGGTTCCAGGAAGCGGAGCATTAATTCCGCCTGATCCTTTACGAGCGGAAGGTTTATTTGTCTTGGCTTTGTCCGCTTGCGAAGAAGGAACAGCAGTAGCACGAACCAATTTAGGAGTTTTACTTATTTTCTTTTCCAGTTCTACTTCTACTTCATATTTCGAACCGTTGACCTCGATTTCAGCAATACTATCTTCCATGCTCAGAATCTCGACGTCATATTTATTTCCTCTTATACTGAACTTAAATTTCTTCATCTTATTACCAAACTATTTTTTTATAGGATATTGTCTTAAACCATAAAGTTTAGAGCTCCAAGGTGAGTAGGGTCTCTGAACTTTTTTAATTGTCAATACAGTATTTTCTATATCGTGAATCTCTTCAAAATGTAAGTGAATAGCCATCGCAATAGCCGCATTTACTTCACCGGAAACGGAAATATCTTCCATTTCTGCCGAAGAGGTATCACCTTTCTCCTGAAGCCTTTTTCTTTGCTTGATGGTAAGAACTGTTTTCAATTGTGATACAACAAACGCCAAGATAACCAAGGCGAAAAAAACAATAATATAACCAACTACTGAAATCAGAATACCATCGCCTGCAATAATTTTATCTAATATTTCAGACATCTCTCATCCTTATTATAATGGTATGTTCGAATGTTTTTTAGGTGGATTCTGATCCTTTTTAGTAGCTAACATCTGCAAAGCTCTGATGATTCTGAACCTAGTGTTTCTCGGTTCGATCACATCGTCAATATAACCATACTGAGCGGCAACATATGGATTAGCGAACTTATCCTTATATTCTTTCTCTTTTTCTGCCAAGAATGTTGCTCTTTCTTCTTCGCTTTCTATTTCTTTTAGCTTTCTGGCCTGAAGAACTTCAATAGCTCCCTTAGGACCCATTACAGCGATTTCAGCGTTTGGCCAAGCATAATTAATATCACCTCTTAAGTGTTTGGAGCTCATTACGTCGTAAGCACCACCGTATGCCTTTCTGAGAATGATAGTAACTTTAGGAACAGTAGCTTCACCGTATGCGAACAATAATTTCGCGCCGTGAATAATAATACCACCATATTCCTGAGCTGTACCAGGCAAGAATCCCGGAACGTCAACCAAAGTAACCAAAGGAATATTGAAAGCGTCGCAGAAGCGAACAAATCTTGCGGCTTTTCTTGATGCGTTAATATCAAGAACGCCTGCCAAGTAGTTTGGTTGGTTTGCGATAATACCGGCAGAAATACCGTTGAATTTCGCAAAACCGGTAACAATGTTAGGAGCGTAATTTCTCTGAACTTCCAAGAATTCATTGCCATCGGCAATTGAGTAAATCACGTCTTTTACATCATAAGGTTTATTAGGATTATCTGGAATGATTTCGTTGAGTGCATCGTCGAGTCTGTCAATCGGATCATCGTTAACAGTTAACGGCGGTTCTTCCATGTTGTTCTGAGGAAGATAGCTCATCAACTTTCTGATTAAGGAAATACCTTCTTGTTCATCTTCGGCTACAAAGTGAGTAACACCGGATTTAGCTGAATGGATACTTGCCCCACCCAAATCTTCTGTACTTACTGTCTCACCGGTTACGGTTTTTACAACCTTAGGACCTGTTACGAACATGTAACTAGTGCCTTTAGTCATAATAGTGAAGTCAGTTAGAGCCGGAGAATAAACAGCGCCACCGGCACAAGGGCCAAAGATAGCTGATATCTGAGGAATAACACCGGAAGCCATGATGTTTCTCTGGAATATTTCGGCGTATCCGCCTAAGCTCTTAACACCTTCCTGAATTCTGGCACCACCGGAATCATTAATACCGATAAGAGGAGCACCAACTTTCATTGCTTTATCCATTACCTTACAGATTTTCTGAGCAAAAGTCTCAGAAAGAGATCCTCCGAAAACAGTAAAGTCCTGAGAGAAGATGTAAACCAATCTTCCGTCTATAGTACCATATCCGGTGACAACACCATCACCAAGGTAAGATTGTTTGTCTAGACCGAAGTCTGTAGTTCTGTGTGTTACGAACATATCGAATTCTTCAAAACTACCTTCATCAAGAAGCATTTCGATTCTTTCGCGGGCGGTATACTTTCCTTTCGCATGTTGTGATTCGATTCTTTTCTCACCACCGCCAAGACGCGCCTTATCTCGCATCTCCATCAATTCTTTAATTTTCTCTTGCATTGCCATTTTTGATCCGTTAGCCTCTTAGCTATTTATTTAATCAATTGATTAATAATTGTAAAAAAATTACTCTTCACAGAGTTCTGTTAATACACTACCAGTAGATTTCGGATGTAAGAAAGCTATATTTAAGCCTTCAGCACCTTTTCTCGGTTCTTTATCGATTAAACGAACACCCTTTTCGTCAGCTTCATTAAGAGCGTCTGATAAGTTGTTAACATGAAATGCCAAGTGATGAATCCCTTCGCCTTTCTTTTCGATATATTTACCGATCGGGCCATCCGGTTCGGTAGATTCCAAAAGCTCAATTTTTGTTTGTCCTACTTTGAAGAAAGCTGTTTTCACTTTCTGATCCTTTACCTCTTCAACAGCGTAGCACTTTAATCCAAGTACCTCTTCATAGTATTTTATCGATTCCTCTAGGTTCTTTACAGCAATACCTATATGCTCGATATGAGTCAGTTCCATAATGATCCTCAACTATTAATTAGTTAATTCAAAAAAATTACTTAATCACAACTAACATGCCTTAAAAACAACCATCAATATAGCAAAAAATGACTTTAAAACGTGTCAATAAAAATAATTTTTTATCGATAAAATCACGTATTTTCACAAGAAACCGAAATATTTTTATTATTTCATGTCTCATCATTCTATTTTTTTTCAAATTAGGCTTGACAAATATTGGCAATGCAATTATATTTGGATTCTTAAATTTTGATTCCACGATAGCTCAATGGTAGAGCATGCGGCTGTTAACCGCAGGGTTGTAGGTTCGAGTCCTACTCGTGGAGCTTGAGAAGCTCGACAGTTTTGTCGGGCTTTTTCTGTTTTAAAGGTATATTTTGATTGTACCAACTTACCGGAGGATGTGATGTTTTACACTTATGTCCTATATTCTCAAAACTTCGACAGATTCTATGTCGGACAAACTAATAATATTTCATTCAGACTTGAGCGACACAACGCCGGTTTAGTGAAATCCACCAAACACTATATCCCTTGGAAACTTGTCTATTTCGAAGAATTTCATTCTCGCTCCGAAGCTATGATTCGGGAAAAACAACTTAAGTCGCATAGAGGTAAAGATTTTATCAAGGAACAAATGCTCAATGGTAGAGTCCGGCAGTTGCCGGATTAACCGCAGGGTTGTAGGTTCGAGTCCTACTCGTGGAGCTTGAGAAGCTCGACAGTTTTGTCGGGCTTTTTCTGTTTTAAAGGTATATTTTGATTGTACCAACTTACCGGAGGATGTGATGTTTTACACTTATGTCCTATATTCTCAAAACTTCGACAGATTCTATGTCGGACAAACTAATAATATTTCATTCAGACTTGAGCGACACAACGCCGGTTTAGTGAAATCCACCAAACACTATATCCCTTGGAAACTTGTCTATTTCGAAGAATTTCATTCTCGCTCCGAAGCTATGATTCGGGAAAAACAACTTAAGTCGCATAGAGGTAAAGATTTTATCAAGGAACAAATGCTCAATGGTAGAGTCCGGCAGTTGCCGGATTAACCGCAGGGTTGTAGGTTCGAGTCCTACTCGTGGAGCTTGAGAAGCTCGACAGTTTTGTCGGGCTTTTTCTGTTTTAAAGGTATATTTTGATTGTACCAACTTACCGGAGGATGTGATGTTTTACACTTATGTCCTATATTCTCAAAACTTCGACAGATTCTATGTCGGACAAACTAATAATATTTCATTCAGACTTGAGCGACACAACGCCGGTTTAGTGAAATCCACCAAACACTATATCCCTTGGAAACTTGTCTATTTCGAAGAATTTCATTCTCGCTCCGAAGCTATGATTCGGGAAAAACAACTTAAGTCGCATAGAGGTAAAGATTTTATCAAGGAACAAATGCTCAATGGTAGAGTCCGGCAGTTGCCGGATTAACCGCAGGGTTGTAGGTTCGAGTCCTACTCGTGGAGCTTGAGAAGCTCGACAGTTTTGTCGGGCTTTTTCTGTTTTAAAGGTATATTTTGATTGTACCAACTTACCGGAGGATGTGATGTTTTACACTTATGTCCTATATTCTCAAAACTTCGACAGATTCTATGTCGGACAAACTAATAATATTTCATTCAGACTTGAGCGACACAACGCCGGTTTAGTGAAATCCACCAAACACTATATCCCTTGGAAACTTGTCTATTTCGAAGAATTTCATTCTCGCTCCGAAGCTATGATTCGGGAAAAACAACTTAAGTCGCATAGAGGTAAAGATTTTATCAAGGAACAAATGCTCAATGGTAGAGTCCGGCAGTTGCCGGATTAACCGCAGGGTTGTAGGTTCGAGTCCTACTCGTGGAGCTTGAGAAGCTCGACAGTTTTGTCGGGCTTTTTCTGTTTTAAAGGTATATTTTGATTGTACCAACTTACCGGAGGATGTGATGTTTTACACTTATGTCCTATATTCTCAAAACTTCGACAGATTCTATGTCGGACAAACTAATAATATTTCATTCAGACTTGAGCGACACAACGCCGGTTTAGTGAAATCCACCAAACACTATATCCCTTGGAAACTTGTCTATTTCGAAGAATTTCATTCTCGCTCCGAAGCTATGATTCGGGAAAAACAACTTAAGTCGCATAGAGGTAAAGATTTTATCAAGGAACAAATGCTCAATGGTAGAGTCCGGCAGTTGCCGGATTAACCGCAGGGTTGTAGGTTCGAGTCCTACTCGTGGAGCTTGAGAAGCTCGACAGTTTTGTCGGGCTTTTTCTGTTTTAAAGGTATATTTTGATTGTACCAACTTACCGGAGGATGTGATGTTTTTCACTTATGTCCTATATTCTCAAAACTTCGACAGATTCTATGTCGGACAAACCAATAATATTTCTTGCATATTTTACAAATAGAAACCGCTTCCATTAATTCTTACAAAGAGATCGAACAATTAGCAATCGCTTCCGAGGAACAATCTTCAACGGCTGAGCAGATAAGCAATAATATAGAATCGATTAACACTGTTATTCACCAAAGTGCCGCAGGAATTCAGGAAGTAGCCCGTGCAGCCGAAGATCTGAACAGAATAGCCGGTGATTTGAATGAAATGATCGAAATGTTCAAACTTTCCGAAAAAGAGAATTACCTATTAAAATAAAAAGCACAGAAAAGCTGCTTCTTCGGAGGCAGCTTTATTCTTTTGGTTTTCGAAAATCATACACTTCGGTATTGCCGATTATTCCCCATACTGTTCCACCGACAAGGGTACCTAGCGCAATTGAAAAAGCTTCACCTATATTTCCGGCTTCAGTACTTCTATTCGAAGAACCAAGTAAATAACCACTCAATCCTCCGACTGCAATTCCACACAAAGCCCCTTCGGTATTTCCGCTGTATGAAACCGTGCGGAGACTATCTACCGGAATCGCAAAAGAAATCCCTTTCTCAGAAATCCAAGTAGCGGTATCTTTTTCAATCCTAAAATCCAAACCGATCTCCGCTTCACCCTTGTTTGATAAAGTTATTTCCACCTTTTCAGATTCTACATTTTTATTTACCACAGAATAAAACTTAGCCGGTATATCATATTCAATCATGTTAGTTACACGGGAACATGAACAGAGGAAAACACATATTATGAATAGAATATACTTGATTCGAAAGAAGGACATATAAACTCATCTTTGTTTTTCGTCGTTGTACTTTAAGTTATTAATTTTGCAAAAGTAACACAATATGTATTTCGGAGAAAAAAATACCCCTTAAAAGAAACTTATAAGGGGTATTGAGTAGATGAACTATATATTCTCAATAGACTAGTTGTCTATCTCAACTTTCTTTTCCGTATTGTAAGCTGATTCGTTGTGAAGCTTATCAACTGCTGTTACTATATAAGTATACTCACCATCTTTAAGTGAAGCAAGAGTATCTTTATACTCAGTTGTACCGCACTCAACAAAGGCTACAATATTTCTTGGGTCGTCGATGTTTATTTTTGTATCCTCATCGAATCTGTAAACTATATAATAGCTTGCTGTTTCTCCGTCGGTAGCAGCTTCAGGTGTATCCCAGTCAACAACAACATTAACGGAATCAGTACTTACGTTTAAGTTTTTAACACCATTAGGAATTACAGAATCCTTCCAAGGCATTACAGGAGGAAGAGCCGGATATTTGTACCAATCATTCTTCATCGAATCGATCATTCCGCTATAGTTTTTGGTAATCGATTTAGCGCTGAAGAAAACCGAACCATGAACATTATCGGTTCTACGATTGAGTCTTATCTGATCTCCGATCTGTGATTTCGGTTTGGTATATCCTTCCGCCATCATTTTGCTTGAATAGTGACCGACGTAGAAATGTACATCCTTGCTAACTTCAGCCCACCAAGGGAGAAGCTTGCTATAGTCGGCTAATTTGTGACCGATCTCCCAATACAACTGAGGATTAATGTAATCTACGGTCTTCTTCTCTATCCATGTCAAAGGATCACAGTAAATAGCGTCATATGAATTCATTCCTTTTGTTCCGGCATATTCGTTTTTTACTATACCGAAAGGACTGATTCCGAATTTAACGAAAGGCTTAACGGTCTTGATAACATCATTTATCTGAGCCATTAGCAAGTTGATATTATCTCTTCTCCAATCGTCGATATCCTCTATTCCTCTATTGTACTTGGCATATGTCAAAGAGTCTTCGTTCGATATCTTAGGAGAATAAGGATAAAAATAATCGTCAAAGTGAATACCGTCGATATCATACCTGGTTAGTACATCAGTCATAACGGCAAGAACATGTTTTCTTACGCCCGGTTTTCCCGGATCCAACATCAAATACTTACCGCAGTTAATCATCCATTCAGGATGTTCAACCGATACATGATTCTCGGCTTGTTTATAATCATTGATAATTCTTACTGCTCTGTAAGGATTAAACCATGCGTGCAATTCCATTCCTCTTTTGTGAGCCTCGGAAACAGCGTATTCCAAAGGATCGTAATAAGGTTCGGGAGCTTTTCCCTGCACACCTGTTAACCAATAAGACCATGGCTCAATAGGTGAATCATAAAGTGCGTCGCATTCTGTTCTAATCTGGAAGAATACCGCGTTGCATCCGGCTGATTTCAAAGAGTCCATTATAGTAACAAGCTCTTTAATCTGCTCTCCGGAAGAAGCGTTTTTGTTTGTAGGCCAATCAATATTAGCTACCGTAGCTACCCATGCGGCACGTAATTCACGCTTGGGTGGAATTGATTGCGAAAATGTTACACTGCTGATTGCAAAAGATACAATCATAGATAGAATAAGCATCTTTCTCATTTCGGTTCCATGCGTTAGTTGAAAAAAAACTTTATAAAGGCGTTATGAAAATACCAATTATTTAATTCTTTCAAAAAGCTATTCGGAGCTAAAGGTAATATTTACGGTAGTTATACAGCATCGTATTGATTATATTCAAGAAACAAAAGGGACTTCACGTTTGTTTAAAGCCGAAGATGAAATAAAATAAATCAGAGGTATAGAAATGGCATTCAACTACAACAAATTTACTGTTAAAGCTCAAGAAGCAATACAGAATGCTGTGGAAATAGCGCAAAACTATAATAACCAGATTGTGGAACCGGAACACATATTCGCAGCACTTGTACAGGATCCGGAAAACGTAGCCGCTTCGATTATTCGGAAAGCAGGAGCGGGAATAGATAATCTCCAAATTAAGGTCGGTGAGCTTTTGGAAAAACTTCCACAAGTAACCGGCTCGGGAATTGGTAATCAACAGCTATCGCAAAACACCGGAAAGCTTTTCGACGAAGCAGCCAAAGAAGCTAAGCATCTAAAGGATGAATATGTTTCTACCGAGCACCTCCTTCTGGCCTTAACCGAAACAAAAACACCGATAGGCAATCTGCTAAAAGAGAGAGGCCTTTCCCGCGAAATGGTTCTGAAAGCACTTGTGGAAATTAGGGGAAATCAACGTGTTACTTCTCAAAATCCTGAGGAAACATACCAATCCCTGAAAAAGTACGGAAGAGATCTTAATGAGCTTGCTGCCGGGAACAAACTCGATCCTGTAATAGGCAGAGACGAAGAGATACGACGTGTCTTGCAGGTCCTTTCCCGTCGTACCAAAAACAATCCGGTTCTCATTGGTGAACCGGGAGTTGGTAAAACTGCCATTGCGGAAGGAATTGCTCACAGAATAGTTTCCGGAGATGTTCCGGAGAATCTGCGAACAAAGCGAATAGTCGCCCTTGATATGGGATCACTTGTGGCTGGGACTCAGTTCCGTGGACAATTCGAAGAGAGACTCAAAGCCGTTATCAAAGAAGTACAGGATTCGAAGGGGGAGATAATCCTCTTTATCGATGAGCTTCATCAGCTGGTGGGAGCCGGAAAGACAGACGGCGCAATGGATGCGGCGAATATCCTTAAGCCTGCATTGGCCAGAGGTGAATTACACGCGATTGGAGCCACCACTCTTAAAGAATATAAGATGCACATAGAGAAAGACGCCGCGCTCGAAAGAAGATTCCAGCCTGTTCTTGTTACTGAGCCTGACGAAGAGGACAGCATCTCAATCTTGCGAGGTCTGAAAGATCGCTATGAAGTGCATCATGGAGTTAGAATAACCGACGGTGCTATTGTTGCCGCGGTGCAACTCTCTTCCAGATACATTACCGATAGATTTCTCCCCGACAAAGCGATTGATCTGGTAGATGAAGCTGCTTCCCGGTTACGAATCGAAATAAACTCGATGCCGGAAGAGCTTGATATCATTGAGCGAAAAGTAAAACAGCTCGAAATAGAAAGAGAGGCATTAAAGAGAGAAAAGGACAACGCTTCCGCTATCCGCTTAACGGAACTAAATAAAGAACTCAGTGATCTCGACGAAGCACGCAATTCTCTTCGTGGCCATTGGCAATTGGAGAAAGAAAAAATACAGAAGATTAGAAACAAGCGACATGAAATTGATCAGGCACGAGCTAATGCCGATCGTTACGAAAGAGAAGGGGATCTGGGCAAAGTAGCCGAGTTGCGTTACGGTGTGATCACCGGTCTAGAAAAAGAGATTCAAAGCGAAACCGAAGAACTATTGAAAATACAAAAGAACAAAAGAATGCTCAAAGAGGAAGTTGAAGCGGAAGACATTGCGGAAGTTGTTGCCAAATGGACAGGCATTCCGGTTAACAGAATGCTCGAAAGCGAAAGGGGCAAACTACTGCGTCTTGAAGAGGAACTTCACAAACGGGTTATCGGGCAAAACGATGCCGTATACGCCGTAGCCAACGCTATCAGACGTTCCAGAGCCGGACTGCAGGATAGTGCCCGTCCGATAGGGTCTTTCATATTCATTGGTACAACGGGAGTAGGGAAAACAGAATTAGCGCGAGCACTGGCGGAAGTTCTTTTTAACGATGAGCACGCAATGATTAGAATAGACATGTCGGAGTATATGGAGAAGCATTCCGTTTCCAGATTGATCGGGGCTCCTCCGGGATACATCGGCTACGAGGAAGGAGGCCAGTTAACCGAAGCTATTCGAAGACGTCCTTATTCGGTTCTGCTTCTAGACGAAATTGAAAAAGCGCATCATGACGTTTACAATATTCTTCTTCAGGTTTTGGATGACGGAAGATTAACCGACAATCAGGGAAGAACCGTTGATTTCAAAAACACAATAATAATTATGACATCTAATCTCGGTTCGAATATAGTTCAGGAAAAGCTGATGAGCGTTGAGGAAGATGAATTCGATTCCGTAATGGGGGAAATAAGGATGGCTCTTTCCGATCTGTTGAGAGAATCAATCCGCCCAGAATTCCTAAACAGAATTGATGAAGTAATATTCTTCAAACCTCTATTGATGAACGAACTAAAGGGGATTGTTGATATTCAGTTGAAGAGAGTAGCGCTATTACTGAAAGAAAAAAATCTCGAGTTGGAGGTATCAAACGGTGCAAAAGAATTTCTTTTGCAGATTGGTTACGATGTAGCATTCGGCGCGCGACCATTGAAAAGAACTATTCAAAAATACCTGATCAATCCGTTATCTACGGAAATTCTGATGAACAAATTCCCTTCCGGAAGCAAGGTTTCCGTTGCTTATCCGGGAGATGGCAAATTGCGCTTCGAAACAATTTCGGAATAACTTTTCGGAGAAAGGAAGGGGGAAAACTCTTCCTTTCTACCTCATGCAGTTTTCCAGTGTAATTACTCCTAATTCATAATGCCTTGTTTTCCGAATTCGCCCACCTTGTTTTTCGAATTCACGCACCTTGTTTTCCGAATTCGCCCACCTTGTTTTCCGAATTCGCCCACCTTGTTTTCCGAATTCGCCCACCTTGTTTTCCGAATTCGCCCACCTTGTTTTCCGAATTCGCCCACCTTGTTTTCCGAATTCGCCCACCTTGTTTTCCGAATTCGCCCACCTTGTTTTCCGAATTCGCCCACCTTGTTTTCCGAATTCGCCCACCTTGTTTTCCGAATTCGCCCACCTTGTTTTCCGAATTCGCCCACCTTGTTTTCCGAATTCGCCCACCTTGTTTTCCGAATTCGCCCACCTTGTTTTCCGAATTCGCCCACCTTGTTTTCCGAATTCGCCCACCTTGTTTTCCGAATTCGCCCACCTTGTTTTCCGAATTCGCCCACCTTGTTTTCCGAATTCGCCCACCTTGTTTTCCGAATTCGCCCACCTTGTTTTCCGAATTTGCGCACTGTGTTTTCCGAATTCATAACCGATGTTTGTTCCGTTCCTGCACTATGTTTGCTCCGTTCCTGCACCATGTTATTCTCCGGCACAACCGATGTTTTTCTATTTTTTGGGGCTTTGTTATATTCCTGCGTCAATAATTTTGCACAAAAATATTCTTTTGCATATCCCTTTTTTCCCTAAAATTGTTTAGCTTAACGGCCTAAGCCTAAGAGGTGTTTTTGTTTAATATTAACTTCCATAGTAACATATCGCTGATAATTGCCTAAAAGGCTTTTCTAAATTTCGCTATATTAGAAAAGCACCCGCTATTGGTATATCCGTTTTTATACTTTTACAATTTTTTAAGGAGTGCACCATTGTATTCTTACAGGCAATTAGGCGCCGATAAAGGCGTATTGGATTTAATAGAAGACTATAACAACTCAGGCTTCGTTGTAGGAAGAATCGCTGCCGAAAACAGAAACAATTATCTTGTTTTTTCCGAAGCGGGGGAAGTATTGGCCGAGCTCAGCGGACGATTACTGTTCGAGGCAGATGAAAGCTCAATGCCCAAAGTGGGTGATTGGGTAACGATGATTCTTTTTGACGGCGAGGAACGAGGAATTATTAATGAAGTACTTCCGCGCAAGAGTAAGCTTTCGAGAAAGTCGTCAGGGAAAAGAAGCACCGAACAAATTATAGGAACTAATCTCGATATGATGTTCGTAGCTCAAAGCTGCGATGAGAACTTCAGTATAAACAGAATGGAACGACAAATTGCCGCTGCCATATCCGGGAAAATAGAACCGGCAGTGATTTTAACCAAAACAGATCTGCCGGAAAGCTTTCTTAGCTATTCGGAGAAGGTAAAAGATTCGTTTGATTCCGTCCCTGTTTTTTCGGTTAGTTCTCTTTACGGCAACGGCATTGAAGAGTTGGAAGCATTCATCGAATCGGGAAAAACCTATGCCATAATTGGTTCCTCCGGTGTCGGGAAATCTACATTGATAAACGCTTTGGTCGGCGAAGAAAAGATGAAGACCAACTCGGTGCGTGAGGGGGATTCCAAAGGACGCCACACAACAACCAGAAGAGAGATGATTATTCTACCAAAGGGTGGTTTAATTATAGATACTCCGGGGATGAGGGAATTCGCCTTGTGGGACAGCAGTTCCGGCATTGATGATTTGTTCGAAGATATAGAAGAGCTTTCGCTGAAATGCAGGTTTACAGATTGTTCTCATACCAACGAAAAGGGATGCGCTATTTTGGAGGCTTTGGATTCGGGAGTATTATCTCAAGAAAGATTCGCCAGTTACATTAAGCTGCGAAAGGAGATGGCTTATATCGAAAGGCAATCGGATCAAAGAGAAAGAAATAATTCCAAGCGAAGGTGGAAAGAGATACACAAGCAAATTAAGAATATGAATATAAAACGTTCTTGATAGAGAAGGGAGCGGGCTGTCACTGTTCAGATCAATAGTGACAGCTACTTCCGCTATTTCCAATATTTATAAAATAGAAAGACAATCAATCCGTAAATTTCCAAACGACCGAAGATCATCGTAAAGCTCAAAACCCATTTCCCCAAATCAGGAATAAGTGAGAAGTTTTCCAAGGAGCCTACTTGTCCCAATCCGGGACCGACATTCCCCATCATCGCAGCGGAACCGGAAAAGGCGGAGAGAAGATCAACATCCATTGCCGAAAGTATTATTGTCGCGAGAAAAACGGTAACGATATAGATGAGAATGTAAACATTATTTGCAGCAACCACATCGTCATTTATCTTTTGCTCATCCACTTTCACATTAAAGACAGCGTTCGGGTACATCGCTCTTTTGATATGACGAATTAAAGATTTATAGAAGATAATAATTCTGTCAACTTTAATACCACCGGAAGTAGAACCGGCGCATGCGCATTGAAGCGTAAAGAAAATGATGATAAGCTGCGAAAGCCCCGGCCACACAGAAGAATCCGCGTTAGCGAATCCGGTTGAGGTTCCTACCGATAATATCTGGAAAGCAGAAAACCTTAAGGCTTGCCAATAGGAATCGTATGTAGTTCCCCATGTGTTGAAACTAGCGATTAGTATTGCGACAAGGTTTGCCATAATATAATACTTCACCACCGTAGAGGTCCGAGCTTTGCTGAATTTACCGATAACAATTGCGTAGAGTAGAGAGAAATTCATTCCCGACAGAATCATGAAGATCATTATTACAATTTCGATTGAGACACTGTGAAAATCAGCTACGCTGCCGTTCTTTGTTGAAAATCCACCGGTAGCAACAGTCGCAAATGTATGAGTAACAGCGTCGAAAAGGTTCATCCCGCAAAAAAGCAGAGCAACAGTTTGTAATATTGTCAAACCGATGTAGACATATAAAATTACTTTAATGGCATCAGAAGTACGCATCTTAAAATGGCGTAATGCTGCGGGAGATAACTCGGAACGATAGAGAATCATATTGTTAAATCCGAGAGAAGGCAATACAGCCAAAACGAAAATAATAATACCAACCCCGCCGATCCAATGAGTTGAGGCTCTCCAGAAGAGTAAGCCTTTCGGAACCGCTTCAATATTATTCAAAATGGAGGCACCGGTTGTAGTAAACCCTGATACTGTTTCGAAAAACGCATTTGTAATAGTGAACTCTCCACCCCACATTATATAGGGTATCATCCCCATTATACAAGAAGAGAGCCATCCGGTAACAACAATTGCGTTCCCTTCGATATGTGAAATGTCATCCGGCTCAGGTACAAAGATAATCGGAAAGATTCCGAACAGAGCGGAGATCATTGATGTATATAAAAGTGGAAATACGCTACTATCCCCATTGTAAAAACCAATTCCAGCCGAAAGAAACATAAACGCGGCGTTGATAAGAAAGATAACGCCAAGGTATCGTAATACAATCTGAATTCTCATTTCACCTACTCATCCGATGATGCAATTGAACAAACAATACTAGCGGTTTCCGACAATTCCCCTAATTCATCTTTGTTATTGATCTGCTGGTTATAAGGAATTCTGTTTTTAATAAAACCATCCAACCCTTTTTTTATTTTGTTAATCGGCGTAATAACATAGAGATTAACAAAAAGAAAGAACATCATTGTGAAAAGTATTGCCGAAAGCACGGCGACAATTCCCGGAATAATTGCCCTACGGGCTTTGTCCTTAATTCCTACAGAAGTACTATATATTTCCTGATTGTTCAGAGAAGAAAAATCATCAACACTTTGAAGAAGAGAAACAAAAGAACTGTGAATATTTTCGAAATACCAACTAAGTTTTTGCTCTACCGGTAGTTTCATGCCGGATATATTCCATTGCTTTTTGAAACCAGAATATTTCTGTGTAATTACTTCCAATAAACTATCTTCGCTTGCAATAGTCGAATTATCTTTGGCAATCGCTAATTGTTTAAGAAATTCTTTATCCGTTGCGGCAAGCATGCTATCCGAATTCGAGGAATAATCATTCAGCATCAGAAGAATCGCACTCTCCTCTTTTTCAATAGCGTCCCTCATAGACTTGACTGCTTTTATGCTGTTATAATTTTCATCCAACAAATTCTCAACTGACTTTCCAATTGTTTTAACCTGAATAACCGACCAAACTCCGGCAATAGAAAGCATCATTGCCAGGATAAAGAATCCTGATAATATTTTTAATCTTAGTCCCATCGTTCTCATTCTTATAATTTGTAATATAATTTACCCACCAAGACGGAGTTGATCTGTCTTATGAGAGGGAGTGTGGTAATATGGGGTGAATAATTCATTATTGCTAATAAGTCATTATTTTACATAACAAATATATGTCAGAAATATCTTATTGTAAACCTTTGTAAGCGTTGGAGAATTCTCATATCAAATGGTTAAAATTATTCTTCCGAAGATTACAATATCCGGAAAACATAATTCTTTTCATGACCATAACTAATATGAAAACCGAATAAAAAGAAATCCATAATACACTTAACTCTTTTCTTTATAATGAATTAATTCGGATGAGAATCATTTTCTTTTTATTCATCAATTTTAGTATCTTATGCTTCTGTTAAATACCAGGACATACTATGAGTAAGGAAAAGATTGCGGTAGTTGCGGCAAGCGGAGGCTTGGACAGTTGTGTTACGGCTGCTATCGCTAATAAGGAATATACTCTTGCGATGGCCCATTTTAATTACGGCCAAAGAACGGAGGCGAGAGAGTTAAAGGCATTTAATGATATTGCGGACTTCTATAATGTCAAATATCGATTAGTCATTGATTTTACCCACTTCGCTAAGATAGGGGGCTCATCATTAACCGATTATTCGATGGAAGTAACAAAAGCAGATTTGGAAAATCAGGAAGTCCCTAGTTCATATGTTCCATTTAGAAACGCGAATATTTTAACAGCGTGCGCAAGTTGGGCGGAAGTAATCGGAGCCGAGAAAATATTTATCGGAGCGGTATACGAAGATTCTTCCGGATATCCGGATTGTACACCTGAGTTCTTTGAAGCATTTGAGAAAGTAATAGAAAAGGGAACGAAACCCGAAACGAATATTGCAATTGCGACACCGATTATTCATTTGGATAAATCGGAAATAATAAAAAAAGGAAATGAGTTAAACGCTCCGCTTCATTTAACATGGTCCTGTTATCAAAGCGAAGAAGCAGCATGCGGAGTTTGCGATAGTTGCGCTTTGCGATTAAGAGGATTCCGAAAAGCGGGAATAGAAGATCCGATTGATTATAGCGAAAGACCAAATTATTAATAAAATATATGTGAGGCATAAGATGGAAGACAAGAAAACAATCTTAGAAACATTCGAAAATGCATACCCTGGCAGGGATTATGTAATTGAACATACAGCACCGGAATTTACATCGGTTTGTCCTAAAACCGGACAGCCTGATTTTGCAACAATTATTTTGGAATATATACCTGACAAACTGTGTGTGGAATTGAAATCTTACAAATTGTATTTGAATTCCTTCCGCAATGATGGCATTTATTATGAAAGTGTTACCAATAAAATACTTGAAGATCTAGTTGCTGTTACGAATCCGAGATATATGAAAATTACTGCTGAATTTAACGTCAGAGGCGGAATCTCTTCTATCATCGAAGCTGATTATTATCAGGAATCCGAAGAAGAGTAAAAACAACTCACAGCTTTTGCAAGGGAACTTTATCGTATTCATATTTCAGATAGATATGATATAATCATTCTCTAAAAAAAGCGGAGAAATAATGGCAAAGAAAAAAGTAGTAAAAAGAAGTTGGGCTGAACCATTCAAAATCAAGGTGGTTGAGCCCATCAAAGTTACCACTAGAGAAGAACGCGAAAAAGCTGCCAAAGAAGCAGGCTACAACACATTCTTGTTAAAATCCGAAGATGTTTATATAGACCTGTTAACCGATAGTGGCACCAACGCAATGAGCGATTATCAGTGGGCCGGAATGATGTTGGGCGACGAAGCCTACGCCGGTAGCAGAAATTTTTACTACCTCTGGGATAATATTAAGAAATTCTACGGAATGCCTTACTTTGTTCCTACTCATCAAGGTAGAGCGGCAGAGCATATGGTTTCCAAAATCTTAATAAAAGAAGGAGACTATATCCCGGGAAATATGTACTTCACTACAACCCGTCTGCATCAGGAATTAGCCGGCGGTAATTTTGTTGATGTAATTATTGACGAAGCTCATGATCCACAAAGCCCGCATCCTTTCAAGGGAAACATTGATCTGCAAAAACTGGAAGACCTGATTAAGAAGGTCGGACCAAAGAAAATTCCTTACGTATGTATGGCTGGCCCTGTTAATATGGCAGGTGGGCAACCTTTCTCAATGGCTAATCTTCTTGAAGTAAAAGCAATGTGTAAGAAATACAAAATCGCACTTTGGTTCGATGCTACAAGAGCCTGCGAAAACGCTTACTTCATAAAAGAGAGAGAAGAAGGATATCAAGATATGACCATAGCGCAACTTCTCAAAGAAATCTGTAAGCATTTCGATGGTCTTTGGGTAAGCGCCAAGAAAGACTTAATGGTTAATATCGGTGGTATTTTTGCCACAAGAAACAAAAGAGTATTCGAAGAAGCCAGAAACTTAGTTGTTGTTTACGAAGGGCTTCATACATACGGCGGACTAGCAGGTAGAGATATGGAAGCTATGGCTCGCGGTATGGAAGAAATGGTTGAGTACGACAATATAAGAGCGAGAATAGGCCAGGTTGAATATTGCGGCGCTCAGCTAGAAGAATATGGTGTTCCTATTGTAAAACCTTACGGTGGTCACGCAATATTCCTTGACGCCAGGAAGTTTTTGCGCCACATTCCTCAAGATCAATTTCCTGCTCAAACATTGGCATCCGAAATATATATAGATTCCGGAGTTAGAGGAATGGAACGAGGTATCGTATCTGCTGGTCGTGATCCGGAAACAGGAAAACACAGATATCCTAAACTGGAACTGGTTCGCCTTACTTTCCCGAGACGTGTTTACACTCAGGCACATATCGACGTAATGGTAGAATCAATTGCTTCTGTTTATGAAAACAGAAAGAATATTAAAGGTCTTGAAATGGTTTACGAACCTAAATATTTACGTTTCTTCCAGGGTAGGTTCGAAAAAATATAATTTATATATTTGTAAAGATAATCGGGGGTTATTCATATGTAACCCCCTTTTTTTATAGCCAATGGAATCGATCGTGAAAATCAAAGAGCAATTTTTAGCGGAAAAAGAGAATTTGTTTAACGACCGGGATCTGGTAATGGACTCCTACAAATTTTGCGTCCGTTACAGCATATTGGTTGAAGAATATGTGTATAGAGTTTTAGGAACAGTTGATAAAAACTTTGTTATCGCATCGGCCGGCAGCTTCAGCCGCAGAGAGCTTTCCCCCTTCTCAGATATCGACTTGATGTTCATCTTGCCCGAAATAGCAGGGAACGAAGAGCTAATTCAGGAATATGTAACAAAACTTTGGGACGCAGGGATAGAAGCCTCCCACACGGTTAGAGAGTTCTCTGATGTTGAAAGATTCCTACATGATGATTTACACGCATACACACAGTTTTTCGAGACCCGTTTTCTCATAGGGAATAAAAGCATCTATTCTCAATGGAACAAACTCATTCTCGGCTCAATAACACCTCAGTATAAAAACGATCTTACTTACGAATTTATAAAAGATATTGAAGAGCGGCACAAAAAGCACGGCTCTTCTCCGAAAGTTTTAGAACCAAATCTAAAATTTACGGCAGGCGGATTACGTGATTTACACGCTGTTGAGTGGATGTATTCTCTCAATAATAATATCCTCCTTACAAATCAATCTGAGATTACTCAGACCGAAAGCTTTCTGAATAATCTAGCCGAGGAATGTGTTGTACATAAAGGAGAAATAAAACGTCTCCTGGAAAGTTATAAATTTGTTTTAAATGTTAGGAACTTGCTTCACCTTTATAAAAAACATAAAACGGACAGACTGGAATTTTCCGATCAGGAAGCAATCGCAAAGACGCTAAATTATACTTCCTCCGATTGGATCGATTTTATGCATCGATATTTTGAGTGTACTAGCATAATAAATCGTTTCACCAAAACGATGATTAAAAGATTCCTCGAACAAATTTCCTCTCCTCTTTCCGAATACTTAACAATAGAACTTGACGATGATTTTTCAATAAAAGGGAAAGTAATTTCCACTACTATAGAAGATGAACTTTCTATTTCCGAGATTATGCGTGCATTTTACTACAGAGGTTTGTACGGAGCTCGTTTTAATGAGAATCTCCGCTCCTTAATAATTGAGAGCGCACAAGGAATTGACGAAAACGAATTATTAGAGAAAAAATCTTCAGTATTTTTCCGAGAGATACTGAAACTTCCCCAGAATGTCGGAAGAACAATGAGTGTAATGAATGAGCTAGGAGTACTAAGCGCATTCATTCCCGAGTTCAAAGATCTTGTCGGATTTTTTCAACCGGGGGTTTACCATTGTTACACTGCTGATGAACACACTCTGATAGCACTTAATAATCTTGAGAAAATTTTCGAGAATGATTCTCGACTTTCCAAAATTTATGAAGGGATAAAAAACAAAGATATACTTTTTCTCGCAGTTCTATTACATGACATAGCCAAGCCTCATAGCATTTCGGGGCATGAAATAATCGGTGCGGAAATAGCCAGTACGGTAATGGAAAGAATCGGATATGAAGAAAACGAAATAGAGTTAGTTCAATTTCTTGTAAGAAATCATCTTCGTATGGAGCAAGTTGCCTTCAGACGAAATTTAAATGACGCGGCAACTCTAAATTCCTTTACTTCTGTATTCCCTTCAATAGCTTCTTTGGAATTGCTTTATCTTGTAACTTACGCTGACTTATCAGCAGTCAGTCCGGTAGTTTGGACCAAATGGAAGAGTGATCTTCTAAATGAGTTATATAGAAAAACAAAGGCTATGCTTAACGAAAAGTTAAGTGGCGAAGAATTATTATATTCAGATGCGATGGAAGCCTTTAACGGAACATCTTTAGTTGAAAATAAATCGGTAATCTCTCATGTGGAATCAATAAACGATATCGGTTATTTACAACATTTTACAGAAGAAGAGATCGAAGATCACGTAAAGGAAATTGCACGAGGGTCAAAGCTCGCCGTTTATTTCAAGGAAGATAACGGATTTACTGTTATTACCATTGTTACGAGAGATTCTTCTTCTTTGCTTTCACGTCTTTGTGGCGCAATAGCTGTTAATGATCTTAATATTCACGACGCAAGAATATTCACCCGAAAAGACGGAATAATAATAGATAGTTTCACTACTTCCGACTTCAGAAGCAAGAAACTAGTCGACAAAGAAAGATACAGCAAAATAAAAAAAGATATTGAGTTGGCTGTTGAAAACGAATTACAAATCAACAAAGAATTCAGTAAGATAAAGTCTAAGTGGTGGCGTATAGAAAGTAAGCTCTTCAAACGAAAAGGGAAAGTTAAAATCCTATTTGAACCTCACGATAAATATACTATCATCGATATATATTCTCCCGATCGACTTGGACTATTATACCAAATAACAAAGAAAATTAATGAGTTGGATCTTTCCGTATTCTATGCGAAAATCGCTACGAAATCGGATGATGTTGTAGACTCATTCTACACTCTTGATCGCAACGGAAATAAAATTTCCGAAAATGATTACGAGCTAATCCGCCACGAACTCACAAAGACAATAGAAGAAATGCTATAGGAGTATTTGTGTATTTTTTTGATAGATATAATCCGATTGGAATCTTTGATTCCGGTATCGGGGGACTTACTGTTGTAAAGAAAGTTTCTGATTATTTACCAAACGAGAGTATTGTTTATTTCGGGGATACAGCTCGTGTTCCTTACGGATCCAAGTCAAATGAAACTGTAATTGATTATTCAATCCAGGACGCGGATTTCCTGATAAAGAAAAGTGTTAAACTTATTGTTGTTGCCTGTAATACTGCCTCTTCGGTAGCACTCGATAAGTTAAGACAACGATATAATATTCCGATTATAGGCATGATAAAGCCCGGTGCAAAGATGGCTCTTAGTGAAACCCGGAACAATAGAATAGGGGTAATAGGAACCAATGCGACTATCAATAGTAAGGCATACTCGACAGAGTTAAAGCAAAGAAGAGAAGATATTTTTGTGATTGAGAAAGCGTGTCCTCTCTTCGTTCCATTGGCAGAAGAAGGCTGGAGTAGTCATAGAGTAGCCAAATTAGTAGCCGAAGAATACCTACGTGAATTGAAAGAACTAAATATTGATACTCTGATTCTAGGTTGTACTCATTATCCTATACTTAGTGAAGTAATTCAAGAAGTAATGGGGCCTAAGGTAAAATTAGTTGATTCCGGGGCAGCTGCGTCTTTGGAAGTAGAGGATTATTTAAAGGCACAGGGAGTCAGAAACGAATCAAATCAACTTGGACATTATGATTTCTACGTAAGCGATTTACCAGTAAAGTTTAAGTCTGTTGCTGAAAGATTCTTGGGAAAAGAAATAAGAAATTTGAAAAAGATAGAATTAGAAGAGCTGATAAATCATTAATCAGCTCTTTTTATTTTTGACAAATACATCTGTATTCCACAAATAGTTTTCGCGTCGTGAAGTTCATTATTTCTAATTTTCTCTTCTATTTCTTCGATTGAATACTTGTGAACTTCCATTCCATATTCACCTTCTTCTCTATTGTGCTTTCCCGGTTTTAGATCTTTTGCCAAATAGATATGTAAAACTTCCGTACAAAAACCAGGACTCGTATATATTTCCCCAAGCTTTACAATATCCTCGGATGAATAACCGGTTTCTTCCGTCAACTCTCTGCTAGCACAGAGCAAAGGATCTTCATCTACTTCTAATTTTCCTGCTGGCAATTCGAGCATGAATTTCTGAAAAGGATATCTAAACTGGGTTACCATGATTATTTTTCCATCACTGGTGACAGGAACAACTACAGCACCTCCGTTGTGAATTACAACTTCTCGAACTCCGTCGTTTCCACTATCATATTTAATCTTATCAACTTGTACATCAAATACAAATCCGTTAAATATCAGATCACTTTTTTCTTTCTTATAATTCATTCTTATTCCTCAAAACATGACTGATCCGTATAAATCAATTTTGTTGTATCAAACTTTTTTTTATCAGCAACATCAACTATCTTTTGCAGAAGCTCATCGCTAATCTTAGGTGTTCTACTAAGAATCCAAAGATATTTTCTACTTGGATTGCCAACCAAAGCGTATGAATAATTCTCTTTATCCAAATCGATTATCCAATAATCTCCTTTAAATGGCCAAAAAAATTGTACTTTTAACTTAGCATTGTTGCTCCCTTCTACCGGAAAGGCTTTTCCTTTTGCTGAGTCAAATTCTCCATCTTCCAAGCAACTATTTATAACCCGAATTGTTTCATCATCAATCTTAGAATATTCGGCCGTAATACATTCACATCCTTCCTCGAATGAATTCGGTAATCGTGCTATTTCGTACCACTTCCCCAAGTATCTGTCCAGATCTACTCTCTCAACTACTTCTAGCGGAGGATAATTGCCCGCGGCACAGGAAAAGAAGGAGAAAACCGCGGCAATTTGAAATATTATTGCCGCATTTTTCATAGAAACCTCAATCGTTATAATAAGGAATTAATTCACTTCCCAAGTATTTCAATACTGCTGTTATTACTCCCAAGTCATCCAAGTAACCAAACAATGGGGTCAGATCGGGAATAGTATCAATAGGTGAAATAAAATAGATCAAAGCACCTACGACTACTGCTTTTCTATGCCAGCTAACATCTCTATCCATCAGATAACGATAGAGAGCCATTATTTCCCTGGCAAAGGATATCTTTTTACCAGCCTTCTCCAACTTAACCCAAAGTCGATCTTCTACAACCTCTTTGGCTTCGTCAAATTCCTGCTCGTTGTCGTAAGCTTGTTGCATCTCATCCAAATTTGTCGGCTTATAGGTATTTTCCATTGTTAGTTCCTCTTATTATATTTTTCGAACCACTCAAATACTGATTTCCACCAGAATTTCGAATTCTGTGGTTTTAATACAAAATGATTTTCTTCCGGGAAATATACAAATTTCGAATCGACACCCATTTTCTGCAAAGCAGTAAATAATTCGAAGGCTTGTCCTTCGGGTACTCGGTAATCTTTCCCCCCTTGAATAACAAGCATAGGGGTCTTAAAGTTTTCCACGAAATTACTTGGCGACCACTTTTCGTAAAGCTCCCTATTTTCCCAAGGTGCTCCGCCGTTTTCCCATTCCGGGAACCAAAGTTCTTCTGTAGTGCCATACATACTTTCCAGATTGTAAACACCGTCATGAGAAACAAGGGCATTAAATCTATCGGTATGTCCCTCAATCCAGTTAATCATATATCCTCCGTAAGAGGCACCGGCAGCAAAAGTATTTTTGCTGTCAATGAAATCATAATTCTCTATCGCGTAATCATAGGCATTCATGAGATCGGTATAAACTTTACCTCCCCAATCCTTAGAAATACCATCTGTGAAATCTTGTCCGTATCCTGTACTTCCTCGTGGATTAACTGCTACAACCACATGGCCTTGCGAAGCGAACATTTGAATATTCCAACGATAATGGAAATCATCGGACCAATGACCCTGTGGTCCACCGTGAATCAAGAAAATCATCGGATATTTCTTATTCGGCTCAAAGAAAGGTGGCTTGGCAATGATTGATTGAACTTTTGCTCCTTCCGCTCCTTCACTCCAAAATGTTTCAATATCATTCATCTCAATTTCCGAAAGGAGTTTTTGGTTTACGAAGGATAATTGAGTTATCTTTTCTCCATTGTTATCAGAGGAAAAAATCTCATATGGCTGAGATGAGCTCTGTTGTCTGAAATAAAGTGTCTTTCCATCGGAAGATATTGATAGATTTGTGTTATATCTATTCTTTACAATACATTCGTTTTCGGAAGTGATTATATTCAGCTTGTAGATTGAATTATAAATCTCATTTGCGGCCGAATAATAAATAAATTTGCTATCCGGACTCCATACAATTTCACCGGCTGAAATGTCATATTGTTTTGTGAGATTCTTTAGCTTCTTTGTCTCGCGATCATACAAAACTATCGATTGTTTATCAGCTTCGAAACCTGCTCGTTTCATCGAACAGAATGCAATATACTTTCCGTCAGGGGAATAGACTGGCTGAGAATCGCTCCCTTTTGAAACAGATATTTTTTCATATGGAGTTGCTTCGTTTTCCTTCAGCTTCTCAACATTCATGATGAAAATATCGTTATTAGTACTGGTAGCCAAAACTTCATCATTATTCATTGTAAAGGCTACTTCCTTTCCGTCAGGAGAAAAGTTATAATCATTTGCGCTTCCTAGCGCTAAAGTAGGAACGTCAACCTTGCTGTTCAAATTCAGATCATATCTTTTACCCGATTTCAAATCTTTCAAAAAGATGTGTGTCCTTTTTTCACCTCTCCAGTGATCCCAATGCCTATAAAGCAATTCATCAATTACCTTTACATTTGCTTTCTGATTGGCTATCTCCTGGTCTCTTTTTTTATTACATTCATCAGTACTGCATTCAGGATAGACATCCGACAAAAATAAAATTTTGCTTCCGTCATTTGACCATCTAATTCCATAAGCTCCGGAATATATATCAGTTATTGGCTTATTATTCTTTCCTTTTAAATCACATTGCCATAATTGCCCCTTATAAGAGTAGGCAATCAATTTCCCATTTGGCGAAAAAGATGGCTGGCCTTCGTTTTCCTTAGTATTCAGCAATGGTCGAAGGTTTTTCCCGTCACTATCAATAAGATATATGTCGGATTGACCACCATTGTCTTCAAGACTATAGACTTTTAATGTAAACGCAATTGTTTTATTATCCGGAGAGAGAGTCACATCGGAAATTCTTTTCATATTCCAAAGATCTTCAACAGAAAGAGCTCTCTTTTGAGCGAAAGAAAAAATTGAAAAAACAAAAACAAGCAAGAAAGGCAAGAGTTTCTTCATTATACCCCCTTTTGGTAGTTAATTCTATTAGCTTGTGGCAATATAAGAAAGTTTGGATAATTAAACGATGCCCGAAGGCATCGTTTTAAAAATCTATTTGTGCAGATCAGAAATGATTTCTTCGTCGAATAAAAGGTGTTCGAATGTTTCTCTGCTTCTGGCTGTATAATATTTGTCGCCATCAACAATAACTTCGGCAGGGCGTCGTCTTCCGTTATAATTAGATGCCATTACCATTCCGTAAGCCCCTGTGGACATTACAGCTAGTAAATCTCCTTGGTTAACTTCGGAAATAGTTCTGTTCTTTCCTAGGAAATCACCGCTCTCACAAACGGGGCCAACGATATCAGCTTCAATGTCATTTCTGTTTTCCAATTTTACCGGTTGAATGTGGTGATAAGCCCCGTAAATACTGGGGCGCAAAAGATCTGTCATAGCCCCGTCAATTACAACAAAGTTTTTTCCGATACTATTGGCTTTTGTATAAAGAACTTGTGTAACCAATACACCGCCGTTTGCAGTCATTGATCTTCCCGGCTCAAACATTATTTCACAATCCAGTTGCATAAAGATCGGAATCAAAGCATCAGCCAATTCTTTTGGAGAGAATGGTTTTTCATCCTTATAAGTAATACCCATTCCACCACCGATATCAAAATGCTTTATATCTATTCCTTCTCCTTTAAGCTCTTTTATTAATTCCCTCATCTTCAAAACAGACTCAACATAAGGATCAATATTGGTAATCTGCGAACCTATATGCATATCAATACCGGTAAGCTCAACATTGCGCAATTGGTCAACCTTTTTAAAAATATCCTTCGCAAACTTAGAGTCAATTCCGAATTTATTTTCGGCTAGTCCGGTAGAAATGTACGGATGAGTTTGAGGATCTACATCAGGATTTACTCTGAATGCCAACGGAGCAACTTTCCCCATCTCACCGGCAATTTTATCTATCATCACAGCTTCCTGAAGGGATTCGGCTTTTATCATAAGAACATCATTCTCCAAACCAAGCCTGATCTCTTCTGTGGTTTTTCCAACTCCGGTCAAAAGAATCTTTTTCGGATCAACTCCTATTTTTAAGGCTCTGTATAATTCTCCTGCCGAATTTACATCGATCCCGCTTCCCATATCTGCGAAGATTTTCATTACATTCAAATTAAAATTCGATTTCGTCGCAAAGAATATTGTATGGTCGATGCTCTTAAAGGCCTCGCTGAATTCATTATATCTGTCTTGAAAAAATTTCTTACTATAGATATAAAGAGGTGTTCCGTATTCTTTAGCTAACTTGCCGACAGAAACCTTCTCACATAGGAGTTCGTTTTCTTCATAGCGAAAATAGTCTGATTTGAAGAATTCCATATCAATCTCAAAAGTTTTGTGTTTGGGAAAATTTTCTCCGCTAAAATAGTAAAATATTTTTGATTCATATAATGGTTTAATAACTTTCTTTGTTATTTATAAATAATCATTCATTATCTTTGCGAAAAAGCATCACTCATCGGAATAATTATTTAAAGTCATCGGAGATTTATTATGAAAAAGTGTTTGATTTTTTACTTAATAACATCAGCTTTTTTTTCGATTATAAGACCACTAAGCGCTGATACAAAACCGGAAAATGATTTACTAATGAAACAGACTATTCGCACACAAGAAATATTAGTTAAGGAACAAAGCAATAATCTCGATTCCTATTATTCGGCCAAACAACTTGGCGTTATTGCAAATGAAAGCAATACAATATTTAGAATCTTCGTCCCTTCGGCAGAGAAAGTATTTGTAGAGATTTTTGACTCTCCGGAACAGGAAGCCGGAAAAATCTATGAATTAAATAAAGATGAAAACGCCGTTTGGGAAATTAAGTTAGAAGCACAGTTATTCGGAAAATACTACGGTTACAAAGTACAACATAGTAAGGATCTTGAAGATCTTTCTCAACTGCCACTTTGTGTAGATCCATACGCAAAGGCCGTCACGTCATATACCTCATACTACAATCCCCGCAAAGCAATTATTAGTAAGGATGACGAGTTCGATTGGGAAGGGGACAAATGGATCGAACGAGACTGGAGAGATTTGATTATTTACGAAATGCATGTTCGGGATATGACCGCTCACTCTTCATCAGGTTCATCTGCACCAGGTACTTACACGGGGTTAATAGAAAAAGGAAACACCGGTGGTATTGATTACATCAAGGAGTTGGGAATAAATACAGTAGAACTTCTACCGGCAATGGAATTTGGAAATTGCGAAATCCCTTATAAGGATTCCCTTGGTGGAAAATACAATACATGGAATCCATACGAAAGAAATCATTGGGGATATATGACCTCCAATTTTTTCGCACCTTCAGCTTACTACTCCGAAAACTGGAATCAGTTACAATGGAATACCTGGATGGGAAAAGAAGGAAAACAAGTAACGGCTTTCAAAGAAATGGTAAAGGCTTTTCATAAAGAAGGTATTGCCGTTATTATGGATGTTGTTTACAACCACCTTTCCGAGTATGAAATTGGAAATTTGAAACAAATAGATAAAGATTATTATTTCAGATTGGACGAAGCCGGTAATTACATTGCCGAAAGCTATTGCGGCAACGACATAAAAACCGAACGCCCTATGATGCGACGTCTGATCATAGATAGTATCCTCTATTGGATGAAGGAATATCACATTGATGGATTCCGCTTTGATCTTGCTAAACTTCTCGATTGGATTACCATCGAAGAGATAATAAGAGAAGCGAGAAAAATTAATCCGAACGTTGTTTTCGTATGCGAACCATGGGGCGGCGGATACGATCCGAAGGGCTTTTCTTTAAGAGAATGGGGCGCATGGAACGATCAAATCCGGAATGGAATAAAAGGGGAAAATCCGTTTAACGGTCTTGGCTGGATATTCGGTAAGTGGTATGGCAACAACGATATCAATCGAATAAAAAGCTATGTTAATGGTACTCTGGTGAATTATGAGCACGGATTATTCCGTCAAAAAGAACATTCCGTTAATTATCTTGCCTCACATGATGGTTATACTCTTGGCGATTTTATTCGTTTGGGTACCGGCGAAGTTAATAAAGATCAGATCATTGAAAACATTGACAATAATGCAAAACTATCTAAGAGACAAACTAAGCTTAATAAACTTGCTTCAATGTTCTTACTTACCAGTCAGGGAATTACAATGATTCACTCGGGACAAGAATTTGCCCGCTCCAAAGTTATTCCTAAAGACGCAAACCCGAATGATAAACATTGCGGTATGATTGATCACAACACTTACGACAAAGACAATGAAGTAAACTACATAAATTATGATCACGCTAAGCTGAACTCCGATTTATTTGAGTATTATCAGGGACTTATTAATCTTAGAAAAAAATATGCCGCTTTCCGCCATGCTTCTCCCGAGCAAATTGAATTCTACGAAGACAAAAACAACCAATTCTTCTTGGGTTATAAGTTGGAATTCGATGATAAGATTTTTGTTGTACTCTTTAACGCAAACCAATTAAATGACCAGAATTTTGTTCTTCCTGAAGGAGAATGGTCAATATTGGCAAACGAGAAGTCGGCCGGAACTGTAGAGCTAGCGTCAATAGAAGGAAAAGTTACCATTCCTTCTACAAGTGGAATTATTCTTCAAAAAAAATAGAAAAGTAAAATGAAACAATATTTCTCTTACATACTGACATTGTTTTTCCTGAGCACAACTTGTGCGATGGCTCAGAGCGACACATCTGTTGTTTATCTGAATAAGATCGATTCATCAATAGTGCAAGATGTGCGATACGCGACAAAAAATAATTTCACAGGTAAGATACTCTATCCGTCCGATGAGGTATTGATAAGAAAAGTTGTTGGAGAAGCATTATCACAGGCCAACACATATTTGAAAGAAAATTACAACTATCGAATAAAAATATTCGATGGTTTCAGACCCTTATCAGTCCAGAAAATTATGTGGAAAATTTTGCCGGATGACAGATACGTCGCAAATCCTGCTACCGGGTCAAAGCACAACAGAGGTGCTGCAGTTGATGTCACTATTATCGATTCAACCGGAGAACAACTTGATATGGGAACCGAGTATGACAACTTCACCGATAAAGCTCATTATGCTTATCCGAATCTTTCGGAAGAAGTGAAGGCCAATAGAAAGTTGCTCAAAGACGTGATGAAAAGATTCGGTTTTGACGGAATCACATCGGAGTGGTGGCACTTCGATTACAAAGATTGGAAGCAATATCCTATACGTGATTTCAAGTTCAATTGATAATTGCTTTCTTCAGTGATTTATCAATTGCGAATTTGAACATGGTTAAGTTCACAGGTTTTTTGAAAGCATAATCGATCCCGAGTTCTTTATACTCATCGATTATGCTTGCCGTTAAATCACTGCTTAATACTATTACCGGTGGCTTCTGTTTTATATCAGATATTCGTAAATTCTTTACTAGCTCATATCCGCTTACTTTAGGCATTTTATGATCAGTAATTACCAACGCGGGAGAAGAATCCTTTATTATTTTAAAAGCCTCTTCGCCGTTATTCGATTCGACAACCTCATAATTTGGTACTAATGTTTTTATTAATTTATTATACAAAAGCCTATCGGTCGATGAACCATCAACAAGCAAAATCTTTGTGGAGGATACAGGGATTGTAAAATAAAACTCCGTTCCCATTCCGTATTCACTCCTTACCCCGATTTCACCCCCATGTTTATTAACTATATCTTTACATAAAGATAAACCCAACCCGCTACCTTTTTCCCCGGCTGTTCCCGGGGAAGTAAATTTGGTTTCAACACGGAATAATTTATCCAAATCTTTCTTTTTAATACCCATACCTGAATCTTTAACCATAAACTCAACTTGCCGTTTTCTCACAACCGGTTTTGCGGCAACCGTTATGCATCCCCCTTGCGGAGTGAACTTGATTGCGTTTGAAATAAGATTATTGAAAACCTGCAAAAGAAGATTTTCGTCAGCATGAACATATACATCCCCCGACAAATCGGAAACCAGGTTAATATTCTTTTGCATTGCAGATCCGGATAACATTTGAATACCGTTTGTTATTACTGTCTTCGCGTTGATTCTTTCCGGTTCGAAATTTATCCGTCCTGTTTGAAGGCGTGTCCAATCGAGCAACGAATTAACAAGAGATAGCATATTCTTGGAAGACTCTTGAATAAAAGAAATGTACTCAACCTGCTTTTCTTCGCTCATGTTTCTATCACTAAGAAGAAGATCCGTAAAACCTAAAATAGAACTAAACGGAGTCCTGAGATCATGAGATATTATTGATATGAATTTATCTTTCGCATCATTAAGATTCTTCAAATCATCGGTTGATTTTTGTAATTCCTCTTCCCCCTTTTTACTCAGACTAATATCACTTACAAGTCCGAAAATTTTTACGATTCTTCCGTCGTCATCCCTTATGACATTTATCTTATTTTTTATCCATACAATATTTCCGTTATTAGCTATAATTCTGTAAATAAGAGAATCACCTGTCCTAACCGGATCTTTGTAAATTCTATTCAATTTCTTTACAACATTTCTAGTATCGTTCGGATGTATTATCCTCAACCATAATCTTTGATCGTCAAGAAATTGTTCTTTCTTATAGCCGGTAATTTTCCTTATCGCTCCGGTATAAAAGGTCTGTACAAGTTTATTCCTTTTTAACTCGGCTGTCCACATCGAGTCGTCAATATTTTCAGTAATACTTCGATATCTTTCTTCGGACATTTCCAACGCTGTTAAGGCTTTCTCTTGCAGAGTAATGTCCCTAAATGAAGCTACGGCTATTACACTCCCTTCGGCTTGAAAAGAGGAAACCGATTTCTCAACACTAAATTCGGTCCCGTCTTTTTTCTTTCCTTTGAATATATATCTATCCGGAATCTCATCTTCATTTTCAATTGCCGAAATATAATCGGCTATCCTCTTCAGATCGTCGTTAGCCACAAAATCGAGAGGATCTTTCCCCAATACTTCCGTAACAGAAGAATATCCGAACATATCCGCAAAACTATCATTTGTGAGGATATATTTTCTCTTATTCATTACCGCAATACCATCTTGCGAAGTTTCGAAAACAGAGCGAATCATCCTCAGATCCTTTTCTGCCTTCTTCTTTTCGGTAATATCCGTAAAGACCGCGCTGAAATATTTTGGCTTTCCGTTATAATCATTAACCGGTGTAAAATTCGCCAAAACATAAACCTTCGATCCATGCTTCTTTCTTAAGGTAAGCTCTATCGGATCTTTCTGATTATTAAAAAGGTATTCTAGCTCTACTCTGGTTAGATTAATGTGGTCTTGAACCAAAATATCAAGAAAGTTCAGCCCCAGTAATTCTTGGGGAGTATAATTAAATATTTTCGAAAAATAAGGATTGGTGTATGTAATATTTCCTGTTAGGTCGAATGTGCAAATATATTCTCGAGTATTGGTTACAATGTTCCTAAACCTTTCTTCGGATTGCCGTAAATCCTTTTCCAAATCAGCGCGCTCGGTTATACTTGAACACAAGAAGAGCAAAACCTCTTCTTCCTTTAGCAATTTTGCTTTTACCTCTAGTAATTCCGAATTTGCGTCGGTTTGGTCAACTTTTATTTCAGCTTCCCAAGTTCCATCTTCTGATATACCGGAAAATAGGGAGTTTAAGAAATCCACAGTGAATGATTTTATTTCAGCTGATATATTTTCCCCGAGAATCTCTTCCTTTCTCTTTCCGAAAAGTTCTTCGGCAGTGTCGTTCCATATTACAATCTTTCCCTTTTTATCAACACCAATTATCGCGTCAATAAATAGTGAATTGATCATTATCTCCTTCTCAAGCGCCACTACTTTTGCGGAATTGGCTATTTCAGTCCCATCCTTCTGTTTGACGATTTCCAATAATAGCGCAACCGCTTCTAATTTATCCTTTTTCTTTATCGGAATAAGAGAAACCTCACATTCCACATTTTCCGTTGCTGTTGCTTCTATTGATACTACATAACTCGATTTCGATAATTCTTTTTCCACTCGTGAAAAGGCTAACTCGAATTGTTTGTCTGCCGAAGTAAAATGATAATCTCTGTTTACTCCTTCCGGCATCTTTCCGGCTTCGAAAAGAATCTTCTGTTGGGGCGAATATAAAGCAAAATAATCCGCGAGCCCTTCGGTAAGGCTACCGAAAAAATCGGTCTTGAGCAATCGATCTTTTTCCGCCTCGAATACTACATTAAAATCCTCAACAATCAAGAGAGCACCTTCGAACTTTCCTTCGGTAACTATCGGACTCCCTTTTACAATTATTCTCAGTTCTCTTTCGTTATTCACAAAACTCGATGAAATTATTCTTTCGAAATAATCTCCATTCCTCAAACCATCTATCTCTTCCGAAAAATCAACTCCCTCAAACAGCTTGACTCCGGACACCTTATTTTCCGGATCAAAGTGCTTAGTCAAAACACCAAATTCTCTTATCGTTTCATTGACATATATGGGAAACATCTCGGAATTCAAAAGCAGAATTCCAATTGAGGCGTTTGAGAATATTTCATCGATTTTCATAGAAGAAAGGTCTTTCTTTATTTCGGAACGATCTTGCATCGAATACTCGCAAATTTTATAACAATATATGAAATATCGGGATTAAATTAAATATAACCCATCTTTCATGTAATAATGTTCTATTTCCTTTGGGGGAATAAAAAACGGAAGCACGATTTTTCGCGACTTCCGCTCAATATCTAATATCTATTTAAGCTTAGAGAAAGATCGAAATATCTCCGGCGCCTTCCCTTACGATATTAACTTCATCATCCGTAAAATCAATTATTGTTGACGTAGCTCCGCTTACCGGTCCAGCCCCAAGCATCAGATCAACATGAAAACCAAACACTGTTTGAATTTCATAGGGATTATATATTATCTCCCCTTTTCTGGTTGTAACACTTGTGCTCATGATCGGATGTCCTAACTTCGAAGCAAGCTCCAAAGCGATAGGATGATCGGGAATTCTTATCCCGACTGTCTTCCTCTTTGTCCAAAGCTTCTTAGGTACTTCCTTGGCAGCGGGAAGCACAAAAGTATATGGGCCGGGCAAAGCTTTTTTCATCTTCTTAAATGCAAAGTCCGATACTTTAGCGTATTTGGCAATATCTTTGAAATCGGGACAAATGAAACTGAAAAGCTTGGTATCGGTTTCGTTCTTTATATCGTATATCCTTTGAACAGCTTCCTTGTTATAAATATCACACCCAAAACCATAGACAGTATCGGTCGGATATATAATAACACCACCGCTTTTCAATACCTCAATCGCCTTATTAATGTAACGTTGTTGAGGAGTTACCGGATGTAGTTCATAATATTCCATAATCGTCTCCCTTCGAGCTATGGCTAAGTATCATTCTAAATTTGTAAATGGAAAGAAATGAATTTATAGAAACCGGATTTCCAGTAAGATAAAAACCCGGCCCTAAGAGTCAATAAATATCGACTTCCCCAATGTTTTATTCCAAGAAATCGAGATCTGAAAAGTCCAAACCGCTTGAGCAAAGCGGATAAATTTCACCGACAAATTCCTTTGTGTAAGAAGCCATTTTATGCTCCTTTTCAGCATTGGAATCGGTAAAATTCATTACATGTATAAAAGTAACACCATCTTCTTTCCTGAAAATGGAGTATTTAGTCTCCGGTTCGTTATCTTTTACTGCCTGAATAAACTTTCTGGTTATTTCCATTACCCTATCCAAACACTCCTCTTTAACTTTATACTTAGCCATTCTAGAAATCATTGTAAGCCCCTGTTAATGTTATTCCTCGATTGGTCCCATCCCAACCACAAATTTTCCCATAAAATATTTCTTTCTGATATCTGCAGCTTCATCGAACCACTTATCCAAGCCGATATTCTTAATTCTGCACAAATTATATAGCTTAAAATTATGCGGATACTTGTCTGCGCAATCCGCTACAGGCTGAAGTTTTTCGCAAGGGAAGGAATCGCATTCAAAACAAAACTCAACTTCTTTCTCATGCACACATTTTAATGTAGCGCATTCGGTCGAAAGAAAACTACAGCCCCCTTGCTGCCTACATCCCTTACAAACAATCTCTTCTTTCGAAAGGTTCAACTTTTCGGTCATCTTCGAAATTATTTCCTCGGTAATGTTTTCTTCGAATAAAAAACAATTGAAACAATCCAGGCCGCATGGAGCAGTGAGCTCGTTTTTTCTGCAAAGATCCATAATACACCTCACTTTAGAGTTAGAATTTTTGTAAAACCAGTATATATCTTATGAAAGACTGATTATTTTCCACTTAATCGGATAACTATCCGCTCTAAATGAATCCTATTTCGTTCAATTACATTCGAATCTGGAAACTAAAGCCACAAATTCATATTCACTCAAGTATTTCTCGCATAATAGCGTTGTATGGTATATATTTCCGAATACTAAAGCTGAGTTTACTATTTTTAAATGAAAAGTGAAATAACAATCGTATAATTATTATGAAATTCAGAACGGAAATCACCCCCAAATCACCCGATTTTATTATCGAGCATTCCAATTCCATCGTAACTTTCGGATCGTGCTTCGCAGAAAACATTTCCGAATACTTTCGATACTATAAATTCAACACTCTCGAAAACCCTTTCGGTGTGCTTTATAATCCGGTCTCAATCAAAAACGCCTTGTTATTATTAGCCGAAAAGAAAGTCTTCCTTCCTGATGATCTCATCTATCATCAGGATGAATATCATTCTTTCTATCATCATTCCGATTTCTCTCATCACGACTCCACCGTCTGCTTAGAGTCAATAAATAGTGGATTGGAAAATACTTCCTCCTTTATGAGAAAAGGGGACACAATAATAATCACTTTCGGTACGGCATATATTTACAAGCATATCGACAAAGGTATTGTCGTTTCGAATTGCCACAAGATTCCCGCTAAGGATTTCGAAAGAAGAAGACTCTCTTTGCCGGAAATAAAGAAGGAGATTGAAACAATAATCGAATTGACAAACCGACTCTCGCCTAATGGAAAAATAATCTTCACCGTTAGTCCGGTTCGCCACTGGAAAGACGGCGCAATAGAAAATCAACTCAGTAAAGCCTCTTTGCTTTTGGCCATTTCGGAGATCATAAAAGAGAATGCGAATTGTCATTACTTTCCTTCATACGAAATTATGATGGACGACCTGCGAGACTACCGCTTTTACAACGATGACCTTTTACATCCTAATAAAATAGCGGTAGACTACATTTGGGAAAAATTTTCCTCCTCTTGTTTCTCTCAGGAATGTCTCGATCTTCTCCCACGCATAGAAAAGATCGTCCGGGCAAAGGAGCATAGAATAAGAAATCCTCATTCCGAGCAAAACATAAAATTCGTAAAGGCCACTCTTCGGAAAATTGAAGAACTTACAAAGGAATACCCTTATATAAACTGGAGCGAGGAGAAGGATTATTTTAGCAATATGATTCGATAATTTTTATAAAACACCATGACACAACTATAATCGATAACGACACAAAGAGTCTCATCCAATTGTTGACCTTGCCATGATAAAAACATATCGCTTTCAGTCAGTCCTTTGGAGTAAAGAGAGATTATTGTATTCCGGTAGAACTAATTTCGAAGATTATCCATCTTTTATATATAACAAACAAACTTTGAGGAATAGAGGAAGAAGAGCCTCGAAAGACTAAAGAGGGGAGGTTATATATAGACAAGCCCCTTTTTGTTATCTACGGTGTACCGATGAAGCTTATTCAAGCCGTACAATGGATCTCCGGGCTCTTCTGTAAGATGATTGATGATACCTCATTAAGCAAAGGGGAGAAACGAAAGACTTAAGACAGCCACTTAAAGATAAACCGAAGCTTTGGAAAGATAAAAGAAGGGTGAGGAACTACAAAACATATCTGAGATATTAAAAAGTAATATAATATTGAAAAGCTGTTCGGACGAGGAGCTCTCAATGTTAGGTGAGATATTAATAAGCATAATTGAGGATCTTTGTATTTCCCCGAATATCAATCATAATAGTTTGAGGAATATTCTTAGCTCCGTGAGATACAACAAAAATTACATGAGGAGTTACAAAGTAGTATGTTTCCATAGCTCCTCACCTTTGACGGATAGTTCCTCGCTTCTTCTTTGTTGTTCCTCAGCTTTTCTCCATTGTATCTCAAGCAGAGATTGAAGCTCCTCAGCATGGAATTGTAGTTCCTCACCTATTCTTTGTTGTTTCTCAATAAGGAATTGTTGTATCTCAGAGAAGATTTTTCTCATCTCAGTGGAACAATATGGTTCCTCACTGTTCGGGAAGGATTCCTTTTGGAGAGAGAATGATTGTCATTGAGTCTATTATGATGTATGAATTTGGGTTATAGGTATTGGCGTTCTCTTTTTTCATGGTTAATAGCCTGTTTTGCTTACATTTTATCCCGGGTTATTTCCATATTCCTCCGATGATCTTAAAGAGCTTCCGGAACTATGAGGAACGCTTATAGAAGAGCCTTGGCGTTAGAAAGATCATCTTTGCGATGAGGTAGGTATAGAAAGCGCATAAGCAGATAATCATTAACCATGCCTTGAGTATAAGTAAGGGGAGGCTTTTCTACTTATGCCTAAGCCATTTCGGAGATGGTTTTGTTCCAGGCTTTCTTCCGTATATTATGTCATCCATTCTTAGGGCAACTTTTGCGAATAGGGAGTTGTTTTTATCCCGAAACGGACAATGTTGTGCAACAAATTGTTGGGGTGGGAATAGGGACAGACGCTCATGCATCTTCCGCAATCGGTGCCCAAATCACACCAAAGTTCGTAGCATTTTTCAGAGCTGATTTGCCATCGGAAGGCACCGTTAATCATTTTTCCGGAGTCTTTCGGAATTGCGCCGCTCGGGCAAACATCCGCGCATTTCTTGCATATCTCGCAGAATTCCACCACACTCTCTTCCCTCACTCTTTTGTCTGCTACAAGAGGAAGGTTTGTGGTAATGACTCCGAGTCTTACTCTCGGGCCAAGTTCGGGAGTCATAAGGAGTCCCATTCTTCCGATTTCTCCGAGTCCGGCGTCTCTTGCTACCAAAGGACAAACAACCTGATATTTTCCGTCTATATGAGCACGGGCATCGTACCCCATGTTTCTGACAAAGCCGGCAATTTGAACCGCAATTATACCGGCGGATAAATATTGTCGAGCCGATTCCATAACTGCGGGAGGCATCGGAGCGGTGTCTATCATCTCTTTATTCATCTCTACCGTAAAGGCAATGGCTAATTGATGATTGTTAATGATCTCTTCCCCGTAATTATCTTCTCTTCCTGCCACACTGTAAAAATGATAATCTTTCAGTTCGGTTATTCCTACGGAAACAGCGCCTAGTTGCTTTGCCCACGTTTTTATATATGTGGTAATTTCGGAAGAATTAAGCTTTTGTTTTTTCCCTTTGCTCTCTCCTGTTATTCCGCTATGAAGTAATTCAACTGTTTGAAAAGTGGCGTTCGTTGTGGCGAACAGAACTTCATCATAGAGAGAGGATTTGGGGGAAAGAAGCCCCGGTTTGCTCCGGATTATGTCGTCAGTCTCCTTTAATTCGGGATTACGGGAGTAATAAGCTTTATATCTGTCTTCTTCTTTTGCAAGTAATTTTCGGGAGAACATAATATCTCTTTCGTCAATACGAGAAGAAGGGATATCGTTATACAAATTGTGTTTTGCTTTCAGAGGAATAAGAAGAACTATTCCCGCAATGAAAGCTATTCCCGGAAGAATAAGGGAAACAATCGGTTCTTCGATTGCCGGAGGAATTACGAAGAAGAGGCAAGCGAGCGGAATACCGAAAAGGAGAATTCGTTTGGCGGCTATTATTTCCTTTTCGAGATAAGATTGTATTGCACCCCAGAAAGAGAAGAGGGCAACGCTAATTCCAAATAGAAAACTGATTATTTCGGTTATCTCAAATCCACCCATCATATATATTCCGGTATTAGGTTGTAGGTTTACCCAGAAGATTGAAATCCTTTGCCAGACTTTTGTAGAAATGGCGCAATTCTTCTTTCCTTTCGGGGGAAAGGTTATGCCAACGGATTCCGCTAATAGCGCCATCAATTCCCATCAACATATTAATACATGGGCGATCTTCGGTAAAGTGATAGAAGAGTTTGGTAAAAACCTTTTCGGTTCCTAATTCATATAGATCGTTCGGAGTAGTAATTCCAATCTCATTTAATTGTTCGGCAGCTTTCGGGCCGATATTAGGCAATTTGGTCAGCATTATATTCCCGCAAAATTTCGATAAGGAACACAATATAGTAAAATTCGAAAAGATTTCGATTGGGGTCGGAAAAAAATTATCGATGACAGGAAACATTTATTCCGCTAAAGCATCTCTATTTACTAAGGACAATCAATGAGGGAAGCATGACGCGCGGGATATTATTTCTGGTTTCAATTTTATTTACATTCTCAATAGCGAAAGGAGAGGATGAAAAGGAGTATTCTTCTTTAATGAGAAAGGGAGAATATGACAAGGTAATAAAGATCATTACCGAAAAAGCTCTTCATGACTCGGTAGGGATGGAGGATTATTTCCAACTCGGAAGGGCTTATCAAAACATGTATAATCACAAAGCCGCAATCGAAGCTTTTGGCAAAGGGAAAGAATTGGGGCTAAATAGTACTTCTCTTCATATGGCAATGGGGAATTCGTTATCCGCGATGTATAACAAGACGGGGGCTATTTCGGCCTATTCCGAAGCGCTCGCGAATGATTCCACCAATGTTCAGGCCCGATTAAATCTGGCTAAAACTTACTATGAAACAAAAGATTATTATAAGGCTCTTTCTCTTTATGCAGATTTGGCAGAGAGAGATTCTATTAATACATATTATCTAACTCAGATAGGACTTTCCTCTTTGGGTTTGGGAAGAACAGCCGAAGCGGCAGAAAAATTGCAAAGAGTTTTGGAATTGGACGAAGGGAATCTTCTTGCTTCTCTTAAGTTGGGCAAAATATATTTCGATTCCGAAAGATTCGATGAGACCCGGGATGTATTGGAGAAAAGTGTTGCCAAATATCCGAATCATCCTTCGTTGAATAAGTTATTATCCGAAACCTATTTCCAAAAGAAGAATTACGAGGGAGCAGTAGTAGGTTTTTCGAAAGCAATCTCTTTCGGGGATAGTACTGCCGGGGTTTATCAGAAACTTGGTTTTTGTTATTACTTTATTTCATGCGGAAGCGCGGCCAACAATGATACGATGAGGATGTTAAAACTTACGGAATCATTTAACGCGCTATACAAATCATATCTGTTGGATGGAACAAATCCTCTTACCCCTATGTATTTGGGTATTGTTTCCAAGGAAATGGATAAACTGGATCAGGCTATATTCTATTTGGAGAAGTCGTTGGCACTCGTGTTCCCTGATTATCTCGGGGATATTTTTACGCAACTCGGCGCGACTCATCAATTGAAAGAAGATTATTCCGAAGCAATTAAATGTTATCATGAAGCGTTGGAATATAATCCGGAGAAAAAGCTTTTGGTCTTTTATCTGGCAGCTATCTATGATAAGTTTTATGCCGATAGAGCCGTGCCAATGATGTATTACAAGAAATTTTTGCGCGATAAAACCATAGAAGATCCCGCTTTACGTGAATACGCGAAAGATAGAATCGAAAGGATTACCGAGGAGATTCATTTTCATTCGTCATATAATTAGTTGTCCCTCGTCGGGGCTGATTTGTGTGCCGCTAATATGAATTAGCCCCGATTATTTTATTCTGTTTTTCATTTCTCAATTCCCTATTTTTTCATCTTTATTATTTCACTTTTATGTCGATAGTAAATTAACGGAAACAAATATATGTGTAATTCGGGAAACGATTCTATGGCCGGAAAAGAAGCAAAGCTTGTCTATTTCTCTCCGACAGATACGACCAGAAAAGTTGTTGAAGCTGTTGCGAAAGGTTTGGGACTTGAGAAAACAGAAAAGATTGATCTGACAATAGAGAAGAATCTTAAAGAAAAATATGAATTCGAGAAAGGTGAATTTATAATAATCGGAGTTCCGGTTTACAGCGGAAGAGTTCCGGTTGTTGCCGCCGAAAGAATAAAACTTCTGAAGGGAGAGAATAATCCTACAGTAGTAATCGCTGTGTACGGAAATCGTCATTACGATGACGCTCTGATTGAGCTCAGAAATCTTGCTTTGGAATCGGGAATGATTCCTCTGGCTGCCGGAGCTTTTATCGGTGAACATTCTTTTTCAACGGAAGATAATCCGACAGCGGTCGGGAGACCCGACAAAGAGGATTTGGCTCAAGCCGAAGAACTCGGAAAGAAATTGATAGCAAAGATTGATAGTGCCGAATATTTGGAGGATTTGTTCCCACCGATTATTCCGGGTAATTTTCCTTATAAAGAGAGAAACGGAGCAAAGAAAGTTGTACCGGAAACAGATTCCGATAAATGCGGGTTATGCGGAAATTGTGTAGAGGTATGTCCGGTTAACGCAATCAGAATAGAAGGATCGGTTATTACAAATGAAGAATTGTGTATTCATTGTTGCGCTTGTATAAAGAAATGCCCTAACGAGGCGAGAGAATATAACAATGATTTTATAAAGGGAATTTCAGTTTGGTTGCATGAGAACTGCGCCGAAAGAAAAGAACCTGAGCTATTCGTATAAAGTTTTAAGCCCGGTTCTTCGAATCGGGTTTTCTTTACGCCTTTCTTGTTTTCTTCCTTATTTCATATTCGGCGTAAATTATTCCCATCTCCGCAAGCACAATTAACCCACCTGCAAAGTACAAAGGTGTATCATCTGTAGTTATTTTTTTGCCCATTGCCGAAATTTTCGGGTTGTTGGGTAGACATGTTATCAAAGTCTTTTTCTTTCCTGCCAAAGCGTAAAATAGTGAGTCCTCAATTCTGAAAGATTTTGAAAACATTTTCTCATCGGTTACTCCGTAGGATACCGTAACATCCTTTTCTCCGAATCCGCTTTCATCAAGTGAAATAATATTAGCTTCGACCACTTTCCCTTGCTCTTCCAAGAGTCTTGTCTGTTCGGTATTGTCGAGCGCAATTTTGATAGTTCCTATCCCGAGGAAAAGAAGTCCCACGGCAAGAATGAAAAGAGGTGTGTGAAGTGTCTTAAGAATGGAAATCTGTTCTTTTGTTAATGCCATATACGATGTCCCTAAATTTTTGGGTTCCATAGTATGAATAAATCATGAGAATAGAAAGAGAAAAGCCGGGAACGGAGAGTAAAAAGAAAAAGCCTAAGGAGGATTTGTTTTAAAGAAATGAATAAAATCTCTTTTGAAGTTAGCAGGAATATCATTTAGATATTTCCAATATTCTATTATCTCTTCAATTTTCTTTAATTCAATATATTTATTTTCCAACATGAGTTTCATTAAATACAATGTTGGAAAACTCTTAACACGAAACTCCTTTGCTACTTCAAGCATCCCTTGATCATCTGTAATGAGAGGAATTTGGCAGATTAATGCAGTAGCAATGCAATATATATCTTCTCTCGAAAGAGATTTACCCTCTTCATTTTGATAATTCCAAATATGATCATATGCTAACTCGATATCTTTCTGAAGATGCTTTGGAATTGCTAAAGCCTTTCGATTTTTAAGATAATCTTTATCATTAATCCACGAAAACTTATTTTGCAAACGACTGCTTCTTTTTAATTCATTATTTAATTCTTTATGGATATACAAGGTATATTTTGATGCGCCAAAAGGAGTAGCCAATAATGGGAAGATTGACTTTGCAAGTCGTAAATATGAATTAGTATCAAGTAGAATTTTCTTCTGTTTCATCGGTTAAATAGTCATATATTTCATAAGCATCCGTAATTGGACAATTTAAAATCGTTTCTACAAAAGCTCTTGAATAGTCAGATTTTCTCAAAGCCTTTTTCAATAGTTGGAAAATCGGTGTTCTAAAAAACTCTTCCGTCTTACTCACATACAATTTTGTAGAAGGATTATCAGTCGGAAAAAAACTATCACTGAAAAGGTAAAAAGATTTTTGAAAGATGCAATTTGTTGAATAAAATATATTTTCGGGAATAAGCACTGTACACGATTTATTATAATGAATCGCAAATTTATTCAATTCTTTGTAGATGGTGATTGGAGATATCTCAAGCTGCTGAGCTAGGGATTGTATAATTCTAATTTTAGAATTATCAGAACGTTCATTAGATACTTTTTTATAAACATCTGCAGCCAAATTTTGGGGAACCAGAAAGGCTCCAGCAAAATTATCTGCAAATATTTCTGATTTTTCATTGTTGTGTAGTTCTGGAGTAAAAATATGAGCCAATTCGTGTATTAACCAAAACTTTAGATCAAAATGATATGTATCTAGATTCACATATACCCAATAAGTCGAGCTTTCAGGTAAAAAGATATATAAAGAATTTTCATGATTTTCTTTTCTTCCCCAAAGAACGGGAATCAAAACCACCTTATTAAAGAAAAAAGATTTTATAATTTCTGGTATTGTTATTTTTTCTTGAAGAAAGTTATGATGTTCTCTAATAGCATTTACTGATTTTTGGATATACTCATAATCATTTTGGGGAGAGTACAATGTTTCAGACTTAAACAACAACTCAGTAGACAAAAATGGAACAAGTTTTTGGAGTGCAAAACCATTTTCCTTAGCTCTCTTCATATGAGAGAACTTTGTTTTTGCCCCCTTAACTTTTCGAAAAGCTATTTGAGGTTCGGACACTACTGGCAAAGTTGAAACTAAATCAGAATATGATAAGTCAAGAAATTTCCCAAGCTTTAGTAAAAGATTAGGACGGGGAAAAGACTCATTCTTAAACCATTTAGACACAGCTTCACGACTGACCTTCAATTCGTTACTTATTTTGGCCTGGTTGAAACCCAATTGATTCATTTGAGTTTTTATCAGTTCTATATTTAGTCGCTTTTGCATGTTCAAAAGTAGCGAAAGTGTCAACTTTTGTCAAGCAAGAAGCAATGTAAAAGAAAAAGCCCCGACGTTTGCCGGGGCCTTTCGCTATATATTATCCGGATAATATTTCCTAGAAACGATTGTTAATCTCTTCCATTATCTTAATAGCAGCGTAAGGAATTTTTGTTCCCGGGCCGAAGATAGCGGAAGCACCATGCTCGTATAGGAAGTCGTAATCCTGAGCCGGAATAACACCGCCGGCAATAACGATAATGTCTTCTCTATCGAGTTTTTTAAGTTCTTCGATAAGCTGAGGCAACAATGTTTTGTGACCGGCAGCCAATGAACTCATACCAACACAGTGAACGTCGTTTTCAACAGCCTGACGAGCGGTTTCTTCCGGAGTCTGGAACAATGGTCCCATATCAACGTCGAATCCCATATCAGCGTAAGCTGTAGCAACAACTTTAGCTCCACGATCGTGACCGTCCTGACCCATCTTAGCGATCATTATTCTAGGTCTTCTGCCTTCTTTTTCGGCAAATTCGTCAGTCATTTTGCGAGCTTTTTTTACCATGTTATCTTCTTCGGAACCGTATTCACTGCTGTATACGCCGGAAATAGTTCTAGTCACTGCTTGATATCTCCCTGATACTTTTTCTATGGCGTCTGAGATTTCACCGAGAGTTGCTCTAACTCTTGCCGCTTTAACGGATAGTTCGAGTAAGTTGCCTTCGCCCGATTCAGCGCATTTTGTCAATGCTTCGAGAGCGGCTTGAACGTCGTCGTTATTTCTCTTGGCTTTAATCTCTTCCAATCTCTTGATCTGTGATAATCTTACTGAAGTATTATCGACTTCCAAGATCTCGATCGGATCTTCTTTTTCCAATCTGTATTTATTAACACCGACAATAGTTTCGTTGCCGGAATCGATTCTTGCTTGTCTTCTTGCCGCAGCTTCCTCAATTCTCATTTTAGGAATACCAGCTTCGATAGCTTTTGTCATACCACCGTATGATTCGACTTCGAGAATGTGTTCCCAACCTTTTTTGAGAAGAGCGTTTGTTAAAGCTTCTACATAGTATGAACCAGCCCAAGGATCGATAACTTTACATATCTTGGTTTCGTCCTGCAAGTATAACTGAGTATTACGAGCGATACGAGCTGAGAAGTCAGTAGGAAGCGCGATAGCTTCGTCAAGTGAATTTGTATGAAGCGACTGAGTATGCCCCAAAGCAGCGGCCATAGCTTCGATACAGGTTCTAGCAACGTTATTAAACGGATCCTGTTCCGTCAAACTCCAACCGGATGTCTGAGAGTGAGTTCTCAATGACATTGATTTCGGATTTTCAGGATTGAACTGTTTGATAAGTTTTGCCCAAATCAAACGAGCAGCTCTTAGTTTGGCAACTTCCATGAAGTAGTTCATTCCTTCAGCCCAGAAGAAAGACAAACGAGGAGCGAATTTATCAACACTCATTCCGGCTTTGATACCGGTTTTAACATATTCCAAACCGTCAGCCAAAGTGTATGCCATTTCAAGATCAGCAGTAGCGCCAGCTTCCTGCATGTGGTAACCGGAGATAGAAATGCTGTTGAATCTTGGCATATTTTCAGCGGTAAATTTGAAAATATCCGCTATTATTTGCATGGAGACTTGAGGCGGATAAATATATGTGTTACGAACCATGTACTCTTTCAAAATATCATTCTGAATAGTACCTGTAAGTTGGTCGTGAGCTACGCCCTGTTCTTCAGCCGCGACAATATAGAATGCGAGAACCGGAAGAACCGCGCCGTTCATAGTCATAGATACAGACATTTTATCCAACGGAATTCCGTCGAAAAGAATTTTCATATCTTCAATGGAATCGATAGCAACACCGGCTTTACCAACATCACCGACAACTCTTTGATGATCAGAATCGTATCCGCGGTGAGTAGCCAAGTCGAATGCTACCGAAAGACCTTTCTGACCCTGAGCAAGGTTTCTTCTGTAGAAAGCGTTACTCTCTTCGGCTGTTGAGAATCCGGCATACTGACGAACAGTCCAAGGACGTCCTACGTACATTGTGCTATATGGCCCTCTTAAGAAGGGAGGCAAACCGGACATAAAATCGAGATGATCAACACTAGCCAAATCTTCTTTTGTATATAAAGGATTAACGTCTATCTGTTCCATTGTTTTCCAAATAACATCTTCAACGTCTTTTCCTGTTTCGGCTTTGAAAGCCTTTTTCCAATCTTCATAAGAAATCTTCTTAGATTGAAGATCCAAATTTATTTTCGAAAAATCAGGTTTAGTCATTATCCTCTTGCTCCTATCTTAGTCATTAAACCAGCTAATAAGTTATAAGCATCGCATCCGAGATAGATAAATTCATCAACACCGCTTGCTTTATGGGCTTCGATTTGATCTTTCGGATACCCAGCTAAGATTAATGTGATTTCGCTATCTTGCTCTTTCAAGCTTTTAGCGAGACCAGGAACAATTTCCGGATATGTGTCGTCGGTTGAGCAAACACAAACTGCTTTCGCCCCCGATTCGATAGCTGCTTTCGCTGCTTCTTCGGGAGTTTCGAATCCGTTAGTATAAATAATATCCAAACCTGCTACTTCAAAGAATCCTCTTGCGAAATCGGCTCTTGGTTTGAACTGTCTTACATGACCCATGTTAGCTAAGAACAATTTAGGTTTAGCTCCTGTCTTTTCTTCGAAAGCTTTTGAAGCGTCTCTTAATGCTTCGAACTCAGCTGTTAATTTGAAGATCTCAACTTTTTCAATAGCTACTGTTTTGCCGTTAGCGGCTTTAAGCGCGCTGGCAATTTCACCTAAAGTTGCTCCCTCGACGAAAGCGTTGATTCCTGTTTCGATTAAGGAAACATCATCTTTTCCGACAAGGCTGTTGAGTTTTTCCAAGATAGGTTTGTGTTTTTCTGCGTCCCCGGCAACTCTGTATTTCTGAAGGAATTCAGCTCTTTTCTGATATAATGCTTCTGTATCAGCTTTCTTAGGAGCTATTTTTTCTTCCTTAGGATTTGCGTACATGTTGTTACCGACAATAGCGTCTTTTCTTTTGTCTATGTTTTTCTTGCGAGCAGCAACAACTTCTTTAATAGCGTCTTGAGGATAATTTTCCTGAAGAGCTTTGAACATTCCACCTTTCTCCTGAATGGTCTGGAATTCTGTCCATGCCGCATTTGCAACTTCGTCGGTTAGCTTTTCTACGTAGAAAGAACCACCGGCAGGATCTATCAACTTATCCATGTGAGACTCTTCACTCAACAAGATCTGTACGTTTCTTGAAATCCTTCTTGAGAATTCGTTAGGAACGGAGAATGTTTCGTCAAACGGATTTGTATGTAAACTATCAATTCCACCAACTACTGCGGAAAATGCTTCGGTTGTTGTTCTAAGCATATTCACGTAAGGATCGTAAGCAGTTTGGTTTCCTACGGAAGTTTTTGCGTGAATCAATACTTTCTTCGATTCTTCGCTTGCGCCGTAAGCGTCCATTATATTTGCCCAGAGTACTCTTGCTGCTCTGAACTTAGCAATTTCCATGAAATAGAAAGGACCTACGTTGAAAGAAAGTCTCATGCTCTGAGCGATTTCGTCGATAGCCAATCCTCTTTCGAGAAGTTGCTCGATATATTCAACTGCAGTAGCCATAACGTAAGCGAGTTCTTGAACAGCACTTGCGCCACCGTTACCGTAAGGAATTCCGCTAACAGAAATAGTTTTCAAACCGGTAGCGTTTTTCTTTGTCCATTCGGCTGCTAATTTCATTTTATTCATGGCGAATTCAAATGAAACAGGCATCTCACCGTTTTCAACAAGATAACCAAGCGGATCAGCTTCAACTGCACCTTTAAGAGCGCTTATTTCTTTCCCTTCCTTTTTAAGATATGCTGCGAGAGCCATTAGCATTGGAACGGAATTGAATCCTGCTTGGATATATAGTGGATATTTCTCTAATTCTATTCCGTCAAAAGCTCTTGTAATTGATTTCAGAGCGGATATAGCCAAACCTCCGTTACCAACTTCTTCCTTTTTCGCATAATCGGAATCCAACCCTAATTTTGTGGCTGTATCCAATTTTACATTAATGCTGTTCTGACCTCTTTGAAGATCACTCTTCAAAGCAGCGTTAAACTCTTCAGCGTCTCCGTATGGAAGCTCCTGGCAAACATCCCAAGACTTTCCAACATATCCGGATACTTTTGTTCCTCTGATAAGGTTTGAATAACCGGGAACATCATCTGTTTGAGGAAGATTTTCAATATCTTTTCGGGTGTATATTGGCTGAAGGTTAATACCTTCGTAGGTTTTAGTGATTAGTTTTTTTTCGAACGGAGCTCCTTTCAAATCAATCTCAACTTTCTTTCTCCATTCATCGTAGGACGGACTCTGGAAGTCGTCCTGCAACCTAAGCTCTTTATCCAACTTGATGTTAGATAAATCTAGATTTTCGCCTTGCATTACGCGTCTCCATTAATAATCATTTGCTAATTAAGTGCCTTGTAAATAAGTTTTTAAACTTAATAAAAAGAATACAAAAACCCTATCTAAAAGGGATTTTCTACTAAAACAGACTACTTTGAAGTTAGTTCCACTGCATAACTGCATGAATATGCGATTGCTTTAGATTTTCGAAAAAGTTAACTTAAAATCGACTTTACGATTTTTATCTTCTGACAAAGATTATTTGACGGATCCGGGGGGAAGTTGGTCAAATAGTTTTGAACACCTTCCTTTACATATAGATCAAAATCAAATTTATCTCCCAATAAATTTAGGGGAAATTCATGGGAGTTCGATCTGTTAATATATTCTTGATATTACTTCTCTTTTCGATTACAACATTAGCTCAGGGAAAGGGTTCTCTACGTGGGTATATCACCGATTCGGAAAGTGGAGAGGCGCTCGCATACGGAAATGCTCTAATCGAAGAATTGAATGTAGGGGCTTCATCAGATACGCGTGGATATTTCTTTATTCCTTCTATTCCAGAAGGAAAGAACTATACTCTTCTAGTTTCTTATATCGGGTATATCTCGAAGAAGATTAAATTCCGAATTAAGAAAAATCGAATTACCTATATCGAAGTAACCTTGGCTCCATCAACCGTACAGATGGAAACCATCGAAAAAATAGGTAAAAAGGTAATTGAGAAAAATGCTACAGATATTGGCTTGGAAAGAATATCCATTAAAAGCTTGCAAACACTACCGAAAGGTGTTGAGGTGGATATTCTTCGTTCTTTACAAACATTGCCAGGGGTAAGAACAACCGGTGATGTTTCTTCCAGATATTATGTTCAAGGGGGTGCGGGGAATCAAAACCTTGTTTTGCTAAACGGTGTAACTGTTTATAATCCGTTTCATGCTCTCGGGTTGTTTAGTGTTATTGATCCTGAGATGATTAATAATATGGAATTCTACAAAGGTGGCTTCTCGTCTGAATTCGGTGGAAGACTATCTTCGGTGCTTAATCTGCGGACAAAGGACGGAAACAAAAACAGAATAAGCGCAACCGGTTCAGCGAGTATGCTTACGGGAAAAATGCTTGTAGAAGGACCCATACCTCATGGCTCTTTTATTGTTACCGGAAGAAAAAGTCATTCGACTGATGTGCTTAAGACTTTTCTGAATGACGAAGATGCCCCTTTCAAATTTTATGATTATTCATTCAAGCTGAACTACACTAATCCGAATTTTATTGAGGAAGCTAAGTTTGTAATACATGGCTTCTTCAGTGGCGATGATCTCGACAACCACGATCCGACTCGGGAAAACTTTACTTGGGAAAATAATATACTCGGCTTTAGTTGGTTCCAGGTTTACCCTAATCTGCCTCTTTATTCCGAAGCCCAAATATCAGTCAGTAATTTCGAAGGAAAACTAATACCGAATTTAAGCGGAATAAACAAGAAAGAAAACGAAATTACCGACGCAAATTTCAAAATGAGTTTCAATTATATCTTCAATTCTAAAGACGAATTTTGGTTCGGATTTGATATCACAAGTCTGGATACGAAGCTTCTTCTTGAAAACGCGGCGGGGCTTGATACTCGGGAGGCGGAAAGTAGCACGAGTATCGATCTTTTTCTAAAGTATAAATTCATGAGATATGAAAATCTTGGAATTGATTTCGGAACAAGATTGAATTTTATCTCTTTGGCAAATAAAAATACTTCTATGTTTGAACCTCGCTTGAGCCTGACTTATCAATTCTCTCCGCTCTTGAAGTTAAAAGGAGCGGCGGGAATTTATCTTCAGGAAATGACAACACTAACAGACGAGGATGAAGTAATTTCTCTTTTCGAACCTTGGTTGATTTGTCCGAAGTATCTGAAAACTCCAAGAGCAGGACATCTAATCTTTGGTTTTGACTCATATTTTACCGACAAGTTTTCTCTGAATGTTGAAGGGTATTATAAATATATCTGGAATTTGCCGGCCTTAAATAATGAAAAGTATTTTGAGAACGATCATGATCTTGTTTCCGGAACCGGTGAGTCTTACGGTTGGGAATTTCAGGTAAAATATAGCGGAGAAAGAATTAATTTTTCGACTTCATATTCTTTGAGTTGGGCCTACAAAGAAGTAAAAGGTTGGCTTTACTATCCCAAATACGACGCGAGACACTCATTAAATATTTCTTCGATGATTGATTTCGGTAAGGGCTGGCAAGCAGGTATTGTTTGGACATTTAGCAGCGGGCTTCCTTTTACACAAGATATGGGGTTCTATAACAAGTTGAAGTTCGCAGATCTCTTAAACAGAAATCATCTATACGATTCCTATAATCCTTACGCTATTCTATTCGATAAAAATATGGGGAGGTTACCATCTTATCATAGACTTGATCTTAATCTCTCGAAAAAAATTGAATTCTACTTTCTCAAACTTTACTTCGATATAAGTATTATTAATGCTTATGACCGAAATAATATATTCTATTTCGAAAGGGATACGGGCAAGAAAGTAAACATGCTCCCCTTCTTCCCCTCGGCTTCCATAAAGGTGGAAATATGAAAAATTTGATAAAGAAGGCAGTTTTTTGTTTCTGTTTTATCGGTCTCTTTTTAGCATGTGAAGAGGATATTAATTCGAGTGCCGATTTTAGAGAACGTTTTGTCCTTTCTTCTATGATAAACGCCGATAGTGATTTTCAAGTTCTTACCTTAACGAGAACATACGACAATAACAAAGAAGGCATTGATCCTGATTGGGATGATATTTTTGTGGATGATGCAGAGATTACTCTCTGGTATAATGATTCTGCTTATCGTTTTAGGGATACTACTGTTATTGGTGAGGATTACAAGAAAAGAAAATTTTACTATTCTAATAAGCTAAGTCCTAAATCCGACTATTTTATTGAAGTTGAAGCCGTTACTAAAAACGGACTCGTTCTTAAAGCAGAAACTATTGTTCCTAAAATGGCTTATCTGAGAAGAGAACATAGTACTTTGGGATTGACGTTCCCTCAATATCTGTCAACAGCAAGTTATCATTGGGAGCCGACTGAGAACATCATTGTTTTCCCGTATTTGCAGATAAAGTATTTCAAGTCAGTTGACGGTGTTGTTGATTCGACAAGAATCACCGTACCAATCGAATATACAACGAATGGCGGAAAGGAATTTCCGGTTTATCCCAAGGGAAGCGATAAGAATTACGTTATTTACGATATGGATGTTGTTCACAAAACTTTGGAAAAGATTTCCGAGGGAGATGACAACAAAAAAAACTATCGAATAATCGATGCGGAATTTATTCTGATTACTTTGGATTCTCCATTATCTATTTACTATTCGACAACACAGCAATTTCTGGATAGTTTTACAATTATTGTAGACGCGCCCGATTATTCGAATGTTATCGGTGGTATGGGAATATTCGGGGCTTACACTAAGAAAATATATCCGGTGAATATCTCAAAAGATTATATACTTTCTTTCGGTTACTTAACATATAAGTAGAGTTATGGAAAATACAATAAAAATATTTTTTGCCGTGAGTTTTTCTTTTCTTCTTATCGCTTGCGATAAAGATGTTTCCACTACGCCTCCCGACGAGCCTCCTCCTCAGGGAACTGTGATGATTAATTCAATTCCGGAAGGGGCTAAAATATTCCTAAACGGAAAATATAGAATTCGTCGTACTCCTGATAGCCTGAGATGGTTAGCGGAACAATCTTACGATGTAACATTGAAAAAAGAATTCTATAAGGATACGACATTCAGAATTCATCCGTCGGAGGAAGAACTAAAAACATATGTTGTCGATTATACTAAGAGCAAACGAATGCTAGCCACTTTGGAAATCTACAGCACTCCGTCGGATGCCTCAATTACTTTGAATGGGATACAAAGAGATCAGAGAACTCCCGAAGTTTTTCGAAACATTCTTCCCGGTTTGTATGAAGTAACCTTGGAGAAGGAAAAACACAAAAGCGTAACTGAATTTGTTGAAGTTAATAGCGGAGATACTGTTCAGACTTTTATAACATTGCTCGATACTGTCACATGGAAAACAATGACTCCCGAAAATTCGGGAATACCATTTGCTTATCTGAACAGCCTGGCCATTGATGTTAACGACAACATTTGGATCGGAACATCTAATAGAGGTGCAGCTTTTTTTGATGGCGTTTCTTGGACTATACACGATATATATTCTACTAATATCGGGGATAATCGAGTTAACGTTATGGATGTTGATGTTTATAATAATCTATGGGTTGGGACTCCTGATAGTCTTGCATTTTTTCAAGAAAAAAAATGGGAAGATCACGGGAAAAACTATCTTTTGCCTAATCCGAATGTAACAGCTCTTTATTTTAGGAATAAAGGATGTCAGTGGGTTGGTACAATCAACGGTTTATTGGATTTTGCCGAACAATGGGTTTATAATCTTGATAATTCATCTTTGCAGAGTACACATATTACTTCTATTGCCGAAGGAAAGGATGGTAAAATATGGGTAGGTACTCATACAGGGGGAGTTTCCGTAAAAAAAATAAATAAATGGGATACTTATTCATCTTCCAATTCCAATCTGCATAGTAACAGAGTTAGCGATATTGCAGTGGATCAAGACGGATATATTTGGGCTGCCCATTCGGGAGGGGCGGCCAAAGAAGGGGGTGTTAGCTACTTTGACGGAATCAAATGGAGAAAAGTCGCTACCAGATGGCCCTGTTCCAACATTACTTGTGTTGCTATTGATAATAATAATGTGAAATGGTTCGGAACAACAAAAGGAATTGGGAAAATAACCGGTACCAACAAATTTGAGTTTTTCTCAAAACTATCCGCCGGATTCGAAGTAGACAATATCACAGACGTTGCAGTCGATCGAAGCGGTAGAGTTTGGTTTGCTACTTCAGGTGGCGGATTACTTATCTATAATTAAAAAAATAACGGGAGTTCGAATAAACTCCCTCTGCCCCCTTACTTTCTGTGAGTAACAAAAGCGTTAGCCTGCGCTGTGGGCATTATAATAATTTCGTTTATGTTTACATGAGCAGGTCGTGTCGCGCAAAATATTATTGTTTCGGCTATATCTTCCGCAACCAAAGGGTCGAATCCTTTATATACATTCTTAGCACGTTCCTCGTCACCATTAAAACGAATCATACTAAAATCGGTTTCAACCGCCCCCGGATCTATTGATGTAACTCTTATATTTTTATCGAGAGTATCGATACGCAGAGATTGAGTAATTGCTTTTACCGCATGTTTTGTAGCACAATACACACTTCCTCCACCGTATCCCTGATGCCCGGCGATAGAACCGAGATTTATTACATGACCACTTTTTCGAGCAATCATTAGATCAACTATTTTCCTGGTAACATATAGTAAGCCTTTAATATTGGTATCTATCATTGCTTCCCAATTATCAGGGTCGTCTTCGTGCAGTTTATTCAAACCTTTGGCAAGCCCTGCGTTGTTAATAAGATAATCAATGTTTTTCCAATCAGCGGGAAGATTCTCTATCGCTTGCTCAACCATTTCTCTGTTTGTAACATCCAGTTCAAATGAAAAAATTTTCACATCATATTTTTGGCGCAATTCTTCAGACAACAATTTTATTTTCTCTATTCTTCTTGCCGAGATTATTAAATTCGCTCCTTCTCGGGCAAAGGCTTCGGCGGTTGCCTTTCCTATTCCGGCGGATGCTCCGGTAATGAAAACGATTTTGTCTTTTAATGAGATCATTCGGTATCACTCCCTGTTTTTTCTGTTAATGAAGAGAATATAAGAAAAGCTGTTGAAGAGACATAATAAAAAAGGCCGGTTATTTACCGGCCTAATCTCTATTATCTTTCAACCCAACTTGGTCTGTCTGTTTCAAAATTAGGATTGATTATTACATGCGGATACTCTTTGGTTCTAACCGGTAACCATTTTTCTGCTTTGTCGCTATTAGCTTTTGTCCACCAACTCTCATCCGTTTTTAATTCCAATGTTTCTTTTCCGGATTTTATCTCGGCGATAATATTACAACCGGCAAAAGATTTTTTATAGAAGTTTTCCGAGATAACTTTAATTTCGTTTTCTCCCTTTTTCAAATACTTCGTTACATCTACGAATTTCACTCTTCGATAATCCCCTATCAATGATAAGGATCTTCTGGCATAAACCTCTTCTACGAATTCTCCGTTGATATAAAGCTTACAGTAGGAATCTCCCATCAATTGTAATTTGGCCGATTTAATCTCCGAATCGATATTGATGCGTTTCATAAAGAGAGCTCTTTTCTCAAACGAGTCTTTCCCTTTCGGGCAATATATCCAATCGCTTTGGAGCTCAGGTGAAACTAAAGTGTTGTTTGCCAAAGCTTCTTTTATCTCATTGAAATAAGAAATCATTCTGTCGAATTTATCTTCTATCATCCAAAGATTTTCTTCCTTGTTATACTTAAGCCAAATTTCTCTGTATTCCTTTTTGCTCTTTGAAATAAGCTCAAGGTTCTTGTCGATCATTTTATTAAGTTGTTCGATGTCGGTCTTCTTTTCGTCAATCGATTTTCTCAAAAGATATGTAGTCGATAGTTTTTCTTTATAAAACTCATTCAACCCTAACAACATATCGAGTATTTCAAAATGATCTTGGTTCTTTGTAGCAATGCTTTTCGCTTTTGCTATTTTCTTCGTAAGCGTAGGAATGGAATTATCCAACCATGCAATTTGAACGGCAGGAGATAATTTATATTCCCACCACTTTGCGTCTCTGAAAGGAAGCGCTGGGTTTCTCCAGAAATTGCTCCAGTATGGCTGATTGTATGTTTCGTTGAAAGCGGAATAAATGCCCGGAATAATATCATCGTCACAACCGAAGAAATCATTAAAATAATCATCATCGAATTTCGCAATATCACTCTTCTCATAACTCCAGGCACACTGAGCTGACCATGCGTAACCGTATAGAATCAATTCTTTAATGGTCTCCCCACCGAAATCACCCCAGTTAGAATTGATCATTCCTTCTGCGCCGTTTCTGATGCCGGCTTCAGTGAGATTTTTTATATTCGGAATCGCCAGCATATTAACCGGAAAAGTCGAGGTGAAATTCCATACACTCGGAGAAACAAGATATTTCTGCCCTGCATCCTTAAATGTTTTCGCCGAAGAATAATCGAAGTCAACTCCGTAATGCCAGTCAACTACTGTAATATCTTTCGGAAGTTTTTCCAGAATACTGGGATGATGTAATATAATATCTCCGTACATCCATACTTTCTTTCCGTTCTTTACACAAAAATCATATACTCTTTTGTAATGCTTTACATGAACATCGGCTAAGCTCGATTCCTCTACAAGCTTTTTGCTTTTGCCATATCCAACATCGTAGCTCTCATCAGCTCCCATATTAATATACTCCGAAGGGAAAAGTTCGAATACTACTTTCAACATATCCTCAATAAATGGATATATCTTTTCGTCGGCAATTGCCAATGATGCGGCTCCCGGATATTCTGCGTATTCAACAAACTCAGGTTGAGTAAGTATATTCTCATAATGTCCCAAAGTCTGGAATACAGGTATTACTTCTACGAAATGTTTATCGGCAAATTCTATTATCTCTTTTATCTCATCCTTTGTTAGCGCGCCACGTTTAACGCCGATTGTCGGATATTTTTCAAAGAGCAACATATCTTCAAGATATGGCATAAAAGTATTCATTTTGTAGCGCGCCATATGCTCGATAATTCTTTTGAAATTTTCAGGATTAGCTACTTGTCCGCGACTTATATCATCCGAAATCCCACGGAAATTCAAATCCGGCCAGTCAATAATTTCCATTCCGCCAAGCTTCTTTGACGCTGCGTTGTCAATCAATTGTACAAGGCTCATAGCACCGTAAAATAAACCTTGCGATGTCTTGGCTTCTATTTCGATGCCGGCTTTATTTATCTTGAGAGAATAGGATTGATCCAATAATTTTTCATCCAATTCTTTACCCACGGAAAAAGTCGGATTTATTTTCAAGGATATAGCTCCCTTTTCCGCTTCGTCGCAGGCAATATCAAACTTGTTTTTAAGGGATTCCGAAATTTTCGCAATGGAATATGTTGCTGCTTCTTTTTGTGAGTCTTCGCAGATTATGGAAATTGTCAAATCACCATCAAATGTAAACTCCGAAGAAAGCTCTTCGACTATCTGGGGTTGGGGAATTATTCTCGTATCCAGTTTATTCGCTCCGTAGATTATTAGAGTAAACATTAGGAAGATAGAACAAAATATTCTTTTTTTCACATCAGTCTCCGAATTATGTGTCAATATAAAGGCTCTACAAAGTTAATAGTTTTATATCTTATTTTGTTTAAAATCGGTTTTTAAAAGAAAGATTTTCCTTTGTTATCCCTCTCTTTGCCGGAAAATGCGCAGATTACATTTCTCTATGCGCAAGTTCCATCCGTCTATGCGCAGATTACATTTCGCTCTGCGCAAGTTCCATTCGTCTATGCGCCAATTACATTTCACTTTGCGCGAGTTCCATTCGTCAATGCGCCAATTACATTTCACTATGCGCGAGTTCCATCCGTCAATGCGCAGATTACATTTCGCTATGCGCGAGTTCCATTCGCCAATGCGCAGATTACATTTCGCTATGCGCGAGTTCCATCCGTCAATGCGCCGATTACATTTGGCTATGCGCAAGTTCCATCCGTCCATGCGCCGATTACATTTCACTATGCGCAAGTTCCATCCGCCAATGCGCCAATTACATTTCACTATGCGCGAGTTCTATCCGTCAATGCGCTAATGACAGATCACATTAACTAATCAATATCCTGCAATGAGTTGATTACAAGAGATTGCAAAACAGGGACTTTCTTCTTATTTTTAGTTAAAACATTAAACTTTCTTATGAAAAAGACCATTTCAAAAGCCATAATTATCATTGCGTCCCTGCTATTAGTTACCGCATGCGCCTCCGTTCCCAAATTTACCCGTTTTAAGCCGATAGATAATTCGGGAGAAAAGAAAGAGATAGCCAAAAGATATTTGGATTTTTCCGACGAGGTTAAAGATACGATTACCGGAGTGGCTTCCTATTACGCGCACGATTTCCACGGAAAGATGACGGCGAACGGGGAAATTTACGATATGTATGGCTTAACGGCGGCTCACCCTTCTTATCCTTTCGAAACCATAATCCGGGTTACAAATCTTAGAAACAAAAAGGTAACTATCATACGTGTTAACGACAGAATGCCTAAGAGAGAGGACAGAATAATTGATCTTTCGCTGGGAACGGCCGAAGAACTCGGGATGATTGAAGAGGGGATTACAAAAGTGCGCCTGGAAATATTGAAATGGGGAGAAGAAAAAACGGACCGACAAACATCGGCCCGCCAATAAATTTATCTTACGAATTTCCACCAATAGTAATATTGATTTTCCAATTCCGCTTCCGAAGGCATCGGGAAGAACTTCATCTCTTCGCCGCACGCGAACCAAAATCCGTGTCGGAGGAATTTATAGGAAAGATCCCTTAACAAACTTCCCAATCCGATTGTTTTGGTTATTTTATCGGGATATTTCTGCAACTGAAGGATACAATCGTAGAAACGATATGGGTTTACGTTAGGAAGATCTACGTGGAAAATTTCTTTATTCTTATTTACATCCATGAAATGTTTAATGTCGAATTCCAACTGGGTGAACATAACCTTTGGCGCCCCTTTCGAAGTCGTCTGGGTTGTAATAAACTTACCGAAATCTCTCTGGTTCATTGTAGAAGCTACAAGAGTATCGAGAGGAGTGATTTCCTGATAAATTCTTATCAAACCCGGTTCATTATAAGCTGTATACTCGGCAGGCTCAATCGAAAGTACTTTTCCGTTTGTGGTAACAAGGTGAAGTTTCTTGATGGCTTGAAGATCGATATGTTCCAAAACGCCATAAGATTTGATGAACTTTGTTTTCTTCGGAGTACCGTCCGTATGAGTTGTGGTAAGATCCAAATATTTGTCGATGTCGAAGTAATCATTTCTGAAATTGATATCGATTTCAGCGAAAATAACCTTTCCGCTATAGTGTTTGGCGCTTCCTAGCGTATAGTGCTCGCCGAATTGTTCCGGTTCCAGCTGCGAAGCTACCAAAGCGTTGATCGGAAATACAAGCATATATAAATGTTTTTCTGCGTTTGCCATCATTCTCCCCGTCTTTACTTTTAATATTCAGATTTGATAAGATAAGACTAATAATTTGCTGTTGCAAGAAAATTGCATCTTGTGAATCTTACTTTCAAATCCAACATCCAATTAAAAAGAAATATTTGGAAAATTTGCAATGGGATAAGGAAGAATAATGGGATTATTAAAGAAAAAATGGTTTGCTTTGGGAAGTTATTTTGTGATAGGGGCATTATTGGGATATGCTTACTACCATTTTATCGGATGCCAGAGCGGTGCTTGCCCGATCTCAAGCAATCCATACGTTTCCACGATATACGGTGGAATCGCGGGAATATTGATTGGCTGGCCAAGTAAATCGAAAAAGTTAAGGGAAGAGAATGATAACTAAAGAGATAGAGATTGAGGACTTGCTCGATATTCTTCCCGAGGCTGTTGCTTTTCTCAGGAACAACGGAATACGCTGCTTGCAATGTGGCGAACCGATTTGGGGAACCCTGGAAGAGGCCACGCGAGAGAAAGGTTTTTCATCGGAAAAAATTGATGAATTTGTTACCGAGCTTAACGGGATGTTGGCACAAAAATGATTTTCATTTGTAATAAGGCATATTGTTTTTATATCTTTGCCTTAAAAAGATGGAGATTTTATGAGCTTACGTAACGATAAAAAGAAACCACGTTTTACAAAAAAACAGAAAAACTGGATAAATACGGGGATATTTCTACTAATTGTTCTGATCCTATTTATTGTAAATAATAGCGGAAGTGAGCCGGAAAAAGGTCCTTATCCTCCTTATTACGGAATAGCGAAAGAACAAATGCTCGATTTGAAGGAGTATAAAGGAAAAGTTGTACTTGTAAATTTCTGGGCAACATGGGCATCTTCCTGTATGGAAAGTATCCCGACATTGATAGAGGTAAAGAAGAAATTCGGCGCGGATGAGTTTGAAATTATCGGTGTTTCTCTTGACGGGATAACAAGAGGGGGAACCGGTTTGATTACAATTCCTTCTTTGATACAAAAAACTAAGATCAATTATCCTATCGTTCAGGGGACGGAAACCACGGCCTATAGTTTCGGCCAGGTCAGATCAATTCCTAAATATTATCTTATAGATAAGGAAGGATATATTGTTGAGTATTTCGACGGAAAAGTAACACGTGAGACATTGGAGAAAAAAATCGAGAGCCTTATGAAAAACGACGGATCAAAACGTTTGACAAAAGCTCCCGAATTAGTTTTACCAATTATTAAATAGAATTCGAAGTGAGAGAAGGTGATTAGGAATAATCTTCCAAATCATCTTCGTCTACATTCCTTTCAATATATTCTCTAAGAAGAGCAGCCTCTCTTTCCAACTCCCATAGAGTTTTATTCAATTGCGAATAACTTTTTTCATTCAGATGTTCGGATAGTTTCTCTATTTCATGAATCTTGTTATTGATTTTGTCATTAACGGTAGCAATCCAATACATATCTCCCTCCGCTGTTTTTAGAATGTACTTTTAGAAGCTTACTAACTCTCACTTCGATTAGTGATTCGTAATTATTAGAAACTATTAACACAATTATCGTTCCAATAAAAACAACAGCAGTAACGAGAACGAGTAGATAGAATAAAATTCCCGTAAGCGAAATAATTTCACTATCGCGAAAGAATATTATATATACCGCACCGAAATAGGAATAGAAGACAAATATAGGGAGAAAAGAAAGTTTGAGTAAGCCCCTATTACTCGTCTTCATTATCCGAAAAAAAATTGTAAATATCAATGGTTATGTTTGTGTTCGAAACTTTCGGGCAAACTATCTTTGATATCCCAATAATCTCCCCATTGTTGTAGCATATTCCATGGAAAAATACCGTAGTCGTATCCGTCTTTCCATTTGATTTGGATAGCGTAGTTCCCGACCATCTCAATATTTTCTACTTCGTATTTGCCAGGCTTATCCGGCCCCTTTGGTGGCGGGGGAATGTGACGCCATAGTATATTTTCCCCTTTGTTTTGTGCGTCGGGAGATTCGTCTCTAATAAATTTGAGAGGAATATTATGTTCGGAACCGTCGTTCCATTTTATATAGAGGCTTTCCTGTTTGTTTACTTTTATCTTCACCGGTGTTGCCATTTGTATACCCTTTCGTAAAAATAATGTTCTGAAAATGGAGAATTAATTATTTACATAAAATCTTTGATTGAACTAAAACCCGGATCGAACAATCGTTTGTAAGTTGTCATTGCGAAGGCGTCGGTCATACCCGCAATATAATCGCAAACGATTCTTGCTCTCTTTACTTCATCCTTACAGCTCTTAAGAAGATTATGAGTGAATTCGGGAAGAAGCTTAACTCCTGTAACTTCTTTGATATAATTATCTTCGAAAGTGCCGAAGAATTTTTTCACCATGTAATCCCCTTTGAATTCCATCTGATGAAGCTGAGGAGAACGGAATACGTTAACAACCGCAATTTTCTTATAGAGTTCAACTTTTCGCTCGACTTTATGATCGACCAGTAATTCGTATTTGTATCTGTTTGTCACGCCATCCATGAATGTTTTTCGCTCAACCACAGAACATGCCTGAATCATTTCCCCTATCTGAGATCCGAATTTGGCTTTGTAATTTCCTTTGCGGATCCAGCTTATTATTTCCTCGATATGCTCAAGTTCTTCTTCGGATAATTCCGAATACATCTTATCGCGAAATTTCTCGAGTTTCAATAGAGTGAGAAATCCGCCGGATATACTATCTACAAGATCGTTGGTTGCGTAGGCGGTATCATCTGCCCAATCCATTATCTGGCACTCGATGCTTTTGAATTTGTTTAGGACTTGTCCTGCAAGAAGGGAATCGGGAATTTTATTTCCGTTAAAGACGAAATCAACATACTCTTTTTGATAATCGAAAAGAAAATGATTTTCCGGATTATCAAGCTGGGAGTATAGCAATTTATACTTCATCACTGCGTCAACAAAGGCGCGGGTTGGTTTCATTCCTCTTCGGTGAAAAGGAGAGGCTGATTATCCTCGGGGAAAGTTTTAATACAATCCTTCGACGGAAAGATATCTTTCTCCGGTGTCGTAGTTAAATCCCAGCACTGTAGCTCCGTCCGGTATTGTATGCAGAGTATTTGCGATTGCCGCCAATGTAGCGCCGGAGGAAATTCCTCCGAATATACCCTCTTCAAGAGTTGCTCTTCTGGCATATTCGTAAGCCTCTTCTTTTGTAATTTGTATTGTTCCGTCCAGATATTCCGTTCGAAGATTTTCCGGAATGAATCCAGCGCCGATACCTTGAAGAGGATGCGATCCAGGCGCTCCTCCCGAAATAACCGGAGAATCAGCCGGCTCAACAGCAAGGACTTTGGTTTTGGGAAATTTATCCTTCAGTACTTTCGCTACTCCTGAGATATGTCCCCCGGTTCCCACTCCGGTAATCAGATAATCAATGCCCTTTGGAAAGTCTACTAAAATCTCTCTGGCAGTTGTCTCGACATGAATGCTAATGTTAGCAAGATTATTGAATTGTTGCGGCATCCATGCGTTATCGTTAGCTGCAACCATCTCTTCCGCTTTAGCGATAGCTCCTTTCATTCCAAGTTCTCTTGGAGTAAGCTCAAACTTAGCTCCGTAAACCGACATCAGTTTTCTTCGTTCGATAGACATTGATTCGGGCATTACTAAGATTACTTCGTAACCTTTTACTGCTCCTACCATTGCAAGCCCGATTCCGGTATTCCCGGAGGTCGGTTCGATTATCGTCCCACCTTTACGAAGCAAACCTTTCTCCTCCGCGTCCAATATCATCGAGAGAGCTATTCTGTCTTTGATGCTTCCTCCCGGATTGGCTCGTTCTAGTTTTATCCAAATGTTTTTTCCCGAGCCTTCGAATAGTTTGTTTATTCTAACGTGAGGCGTATTACCGATTGTTTCGAGTATATTATTGTATTTCATGATAGCTCCTAAATAATGAAATTGATTGATTCGTTTTCTTCCTTATGGGCTCTTACTATTACCTGGGTTGTGTTATAAACCAATGAATAAGGATCAACACTTGATGTTATCCATGAATTCCCTCCGATAACACTGTTATTTCCAATTGTTGTATTTCCACCCAGAATTACAGCTTGTGAGTAAAGAATTACATTATCCTCAATCGTTGGATGGCGCTTGGTTTGAGCGAGAGATTTATCAACGCTAAGCGCTCCCAGAGTAACTCCCTGATAAATTTTCACTTTCTTCCCTATTACGGTTGTTTCGCCAATTACGATTCCGGTTCCGTGGTCGATAAAAAATGGAGAGGCAATTTGAGCCCCCGGGTGAATATCAACTCCTGTTTTTTCATGCGCGAATTCAGTCATTATTCTAGGGATTATCGGAACTTCCAGATTATGCAAAATATGGGCAATGCGATAGATAGTTATAGCTTTGAAGCCGGGATATGCAAGTATCACTTCATCAATATTTTCCGCCGCGGGATCTCCGTTGAAAATATACTCGGCGTCATTCCAAAGCATATCATGAATAGCTGGAATTTTCTCAACGAATTTCTCGGCGATTTCATCGGGATTCCCTTTAAGGTTACCATTCAATGATTCTAACAGAATTATCAGATCCCGCTTAATGAGTTGCAACTTGCCCAGAACATCTTCTTCTGAGTAGTAAACTCTTTCTGAGCAATGAGGAAAAAAGAAATCGGCTAATTCATTTATGTAATTTATAGTCCTTGTCTTTATACTGGCTGTTACCGAATGGGATTGTCTTTTCCTGAGAAGTTTTTCGGCAAAACTAATATATAAAGGACTTTTGCTTCTGCTTGTCATAGAGAAGGTCCTTTCTATAAAAATATTATTAATTAGTTCGGATTATGTATAAGGCTAGCAACAACAACAGCAAAGGAAGAATTCCTTCGCGGAAGAAAGTGATAAGGGGCTGTATGTGAATGATATATTTTTCATAATATAAAATACTTGATAGCGAATGTAGCACAGTATTTTCAATATATCAAGAGGGGATACAAAAACGGAGCAAGAAGAGAATGGAAAAATTTCTACACAAAATTGGAGGTTGATATATTATTTACTTGACTCGGACTCTTATTTGGATTAAGTTCAAATAAAGAATTTTACTAAACTTGTCAGTGACAGTGATAAACAGAAAAAACATAAAGAAAATAGCAGTTTCAAAAAACACAACAGATTTATCTCTAGATTATTTTACTATCGGTGCGGATAGAGATTCGGCCTATGTTTACGGTCCACAATTACCAAGAAGAATTTATTTTGGTTTCGAATCTTCATTCTAAAAATATAACTCCCATTTAAGGAGAGCGAGGCGGAGCGGACACTACACCTAATTGCCCATTATTACCGCCTCAATCTCTTTAACTAATTACAAATAATTTTCGATAATTATTCATGAGATCTTTTTCAGAAAGCAACCGAAATTCGGATTAATATTCATTTTTCACTTGACGATCTCCCTTATTTGGACTAGGTTTAAATAACGGAATTAGAAATAGTTTGTAATAGAGAAGTACGACTGTATGATAACAAGATTAAACTATTGTAACGAAAATACTAAGGTGAAAGTCGCCGAAATAAACGGAGGCCGAGGTGTTTTTGAGAGCGCGAAAGAATTCGGAATTTTTCCCGGAACGGAATTGGAGTTAACAAAGCGTTTAAATGGCAAAGGCCCGATAAATGTTAAAATTGATAACCGACTATTATCTCTTGGAAGAGAATTTGCATCGAAATTGCTGGTTGAGACCGAAGAAGATATTGTAATCGGACTCGATCAGACAAAAAGAGATGACGTTGTAGAAGTTGAGCAGATGCTTGCAAACGGTGATATCAGATTTCGTTTGTTGGATATGGGGTTGGTAAAAGGTGTTAAGCTCAAAATAATCCGGTTTGCCCCGTTGGGAGATCCTATCGAGGTGATGATGAACGGATTCAACCTTTCTCTCCGACTTGAAGAGGCCAAGAATATCAAAGTGAAAGTAAAGAGTTTCGGAAAGACAAGAAACGGATTCGGGAAAGGTAAACTATTCGGATGGAGAGGTTTCGGCAGATAAGCCTTTTCTTACTAGAGGAAACTAATGAAGGAAAATAAAGAAATTCTCGTAGCACTTGCGGGAAATCCCAATTGCGGAAAAACATCTCTTTTTAATAAACTTGTCGGTGCAAATCAAAAGGTGGGTAACTGGGCCGGGGTTACGGTTGAAAAATACGAAGGGACTGTTTCCCACAGAGGTTACACAATAAAGGTAATTGATCTTCCCGGAACATATAGTCTTACCACTTATTCTCCAGAAGAAATTGTAGCAAGAAATTTTTTAGTAGAAGCAGAACCGGATGTTGTAATCAACGTTATTGATTCGACAAATATGGAGAGGAATTTTTACCTTACAACACAACTAATAGATTTAAAATCGACTTTGGTTGTCGCGTTGAATATGTTCGATGAATTGGAAAGAGCGGGGACAGAAGTAAACTACGAACAACTTGAGCAACTATTCGGAGCCCACATAATTCCAACTTCCGCTACTCAAAACAGAGGGATCGATGATATATTGGATCATATTGTCGAGCTTTATTCCGGAGAAATTTCTGTAAAAAAAAATAAGCTTTCATTTTCCCAGCCGATCGAAGAATTCATTGATCAATTGGAAATGATATTAAGAGAAGACAAGGAATTATCAGAACAGTTCGATCCAAGATGGATGGCGATAAAATTATTGGTAAATGATAAGAGCATTTACAAATTGGTTCGCGAACATCCGGTTTGGATAAAGATAAATCCGATTTTAAGTGAAGCAATTAGGGTTAGCAAATCAAAGTTTAATTCTGATCCTGAATTGATGATAAAAGAAGAGCGGCACGCGTATATAAGAGGAGCAATAAAAGAAACGGTTACATTTGCTCCCAAGAAAAGAAAAACAGCCACGGAAATTATAGATTCATTGTTAATAAATAGACTAACCGGACTTCCCATCTTCGCTTTGTTTATGTGGGGAATTTTCCAAATTACTTTTACACTCGGTGAAATTCCCATGGGGTGGATAGAGGAATTTTTCGGGTGGTTATCGAATTACGCTAATACCATTATCCCTGCGGGAATAGCTCGGTCGATAATTGTAGACGGAATTATTGCCGGAGTAGGAGGAGTATTAGTTTTTCTACCGAACATTATGATTCTTTTTCTCGCTTTGGCATTCTTGGAAGGAACCGGATATATGGCCCGAGCCGCTTTTGTTGTAGATAAAATAATGCATATGTTCGGCTTGCATGGTAAATCCTTTATTCCAATGATTACAGGATTCGGTTGCTCTGTTCCTGCCTTTATGGCAACAAGAACACTAAAAAGTGAAAGTGATAGAATCACAACATTGTTGATCATTCCATTTATGAGCTGTGGCGCTAAATTTCCGGTTTATGTTCTGATAGCCGGTACTTTCTTTCCGCCGGAAGAAGCAGGGAATGTTTTATTCGGGATTTACTTGTTCGGCGTTCTTATTGCTTTACTTTCATCGCTTTTCTTAAAGAAGGCAATATTTCACGGGGAATCGGAACCATTCGTGATGGAGCTTCCTCCTTACAGAATGCCTACCTTAAAAACCCTCCTTTTCCAAATGTGGCATAAGGCTTCGATGTATGTAAGGAAAGCAGGAACAATAATTCTTACCGCTTCGGTCCTGATTTGGCTTGCGAGTAATTATCCATATAGTACAAAAGTAGAAGAAGAATATTCGAAAAAGATAACTACAATCGAGCAAAGCCAGGAATATAATTCGGATGAGAAAGAAGAGATTATTTCCAAACTTAAAACAGAAGAAGCCGCTAGACAGATAGAGTATTCAACTGTCGGAATGGTCGGAAAAGCTATTGAACCTTTGGTGCAGCCTCTTGGATTCGATTGGAAAATCGGTATTTCCTTGGTAACGGGAATTGCCGCGAAAGAGATTGTGGTTTCTACAATGGCTACAATATACGCCATAGGCGATTCGGACGAAAATTCATATGCTTTAAGGGAAAGATTGTTGGCGAATCCGAATTACGACATACCGATGGCAATATCAATGATGGTGTTTGTTCTTCTATATATTCCGTGCTTTGCGGCATCAATTGTTTTTCACAGAGAGGCCGGAAGATGGAGATGGACTATGCTCTATGTCTTTTATACAATGAGTATGGCTTGGATTATGTCATTTGTGGTTTACAACATTTCTAAAATATTTCTTACCTAAGGAATTATATTTGGAGTCCGGGTCGTAATTAAATAATAGCAAAAACAATTTTTGTTGTTGTATCTAATTGGCGTAGATCTTAATTTACTACTGTTATTATTGTTCTTATGATTATCAATCTCTGCTTCGGGGCGGAATATCGGGCCGAAAAGGAGTTACATAAATTTTAAATTCAATTATCCTAAGATCGAGGAGAATTCCAACATCAAGGGATGGATTGATTTCCCCTATTATGGTTTTTAAGGAAAATCTCCATCTCTTGGTTTAAAGAATGGAGATTTTTTTATGGAAAAAAACTACCACACAGTCACAATCACAGTTTATGATCGGGAATCAGCGTTTCATAAAGTAAGTGAGATACTTCACTCTTTTGCCGAAGAAATTGTTCTCAGAGTCGGGCATCCGATCAAAGAGCATAATGTTGCCGTAATATTTCTAATACTGAATATGACTCAAGATAGGTTGGGTGCCTTTAGCGGAAAGCTTGGGCAAATCCAAAATGTGAAAGTAAAATCGACATCATTAAAAATAGACAAATAATACACACACTAATAAGTTGTTTGAGGCAAATATGAAATTAAGAACGATACTGTTATTATTGATAGCTTTAAGCACTGTAAATTTCGCTCAAAGCGGAAAAATAGTTGGGAAAATAGTAGATAAAGAAACTAATGAAAGCATTTCAGAGGTTCATATTCTAGTCGCGAATACCGGACAGGGAGTTGTTTCGGACGGAAAAGGATTGTTTGCGATTAATGATCTCGAAAGAAAGAAATATGAGCTAAAATTCTCTCATGTCGGATACGAAGTACTCAATCTGGAAATCGAATTGAACAGCTCAAGCAAGTATATTGAGTTGAAAATGATTCCTACTTCTGTAAACGTTGGTGAAGTTGTAGTCTCCTCCGCGAAATATAAAAAAACTATTAAGGATGTTCCCTATCCGATGGAAGTAATGTCCTCGCAAAACATTGAAAAAACTACCGCTATTACAACTGCTGATCTGATCGCTTCAAAACCGGGAATTTCATTACAACGTGACGGAGTTTGGGGAACAACAGTTACTCTTAGAGGACTAAGCAAAAATAGTATTGTTACTTTAGTTGACGGAAACAGAATCGAAACAGCAACAAATATTTCAGCCGGCCTTTCGATGATAGACGTTAATGATATTGATAGAATAGAAGTAATTAAAGGGGCGGCTTCATCGTTGTATGGCTCGGGAGCTATGGGTGGAGTAGTGAATGTTATAACAAAAGACGGAAACTATTCGGAAAATACACGCATAGGAGGAGCTTTCTGGAGCGGGTATAACTCAGTGAATAAAGGAGCAACCGGAAGTTTGAATTTGAATTCAGGAGGAAATAATTGGTATCTAAAAGTTGCTAGTACTTTCAGAAGCGCTGATGATGCTGAAACTCCGAACGGAATTCTTAATAACAGCCAATTTAGAGATAACAGTGTATCTGTCCGTGCTGGACTGAAAACATTTGCCAATCATGAAATTAAAGTTAATTATCAAAGATTTGAAGCGAAGGATGTAGGTATACCCGGAGGTGAGCCATTTGGACCATTAGCAATTGCGACTTATCCTGAGGAGAAAAGGGATCTTTATAGTGCTTCTTACAGCATTTCAAATATTTCTTCCAAATTAGTAAATGTCGAGATGAAATATTATCATCAAAAAATTCATCGAAGTGTGGAAATGATTCCTCAGCCAGGTCGTATTGTTACTCCCAAAGCAGATCATTATACTGACGGCGTTCAATTACATTCAAATTGGATTTTCGGGAAAAACCAATTAGTGGTTGGAGCGGATATTTGGCAAAGGGAATATAATGGATTGCGAAAGATTAACAATATTTCAAAAAAAACTATACTAGTTGACAAAGCCTTACCCGATTCCAAATTCAAAAGCGCAGGTTTATTTGCGCAAGATGAAATTGAACTTGTTCCAAAAAAGTTCAAAGTTACTTTGGGCGGAAGATTCGATTTGATTAAAATCGAAAACGAAGCATCATATAATCCTGAATATATTATTGTAGATGGCAATAGAATTGATAATCCACCGACCAAAAAGCTTCTTTGGAAAAAGAATGAAGAAGATGATTTTTCTTGGAGCGCAAATATTGGACTTATCTATTCGATGACAAAAGAATTGGATTTTTCTATCAATTTAGCTAAATCATTTAGAGCACCATCTTTGGAGGAACGGTTCGAACATATTAATTTGATGACAAAAACTTATTGGGGAAATCCTGAATTAGATCACGAAAAGGGAAGTTTCGTTGACTTAGGAATAAGATATTGGGGACATGATCTTTTCGTTAACGCCAGTGTGTTCGCGAATTGGTTGAATGATTTGGTCTCGGATGAGAAGATAGATGATAATACATATAGGAAAGTTAATGTCGGAAAAGCCAGATTATATGGTTTTGATTTTTCAACTGAATACAGAGTTTTTAGAGAAAACGTCATATATGCTTCCGCTGCTTACGTAAGAGGCGAAGATACCGGTAATGATACTGATTTGCCACAAATTGCTTCTCTGAACGGAAGATTCGGAATAAGAAGCACCATAAATAATATGGTAGAAATTGATCTTTGCTCGGCATTCTTTGCTGAACAGAATAAAGTAGCGAAGGGAGAAAATGAAACTCCGGGATACGGTACAATGAATATTTCAGTCGCCGGAAAGCCGATTGATCTTGGAACTATGAAAATAAAATTAGCTCTGGGAGCCGAAAATATTTTTGATAAGGCTTATCGAAATCATTTATCTACTTACAGAGGAATTACTCATTTGGAACCGGGAAGAAATATCTTTTTTAAGGTTGGACTTGTCTGGTAGTTTGGAAAATAAAAACAAAATTGCGATTATTGTGCTATGACATGGTATCTTCTTGCACTAACTTCGGCAGCCCTTTCAGCGGCTGCCGCGGTTTATGAAAAAAAAACACTTTTTAATCTCGGGGCTTTAGAGTTTTCCTTTTTGCTCGCTATTGCTAATCTGGTTTTATCAATTCCGTTCTTTTTTGCATCGGATTTCAACTTGATTTCATTAACCTCATTAGGGGTGCTATATTTTAAAACTATTTTGGGCTCACTTGCATTTCTTTGCATAATGATCGCCATTAAGAATTTGGAAATAAGCGGCTCCCTTCCTTTGATTGCACTTACTCCGGGATTCGTTGCTGTTTTCGCCTTTGTTTTATTGGGTGAAAGTCTTTCTATATATGAAATTAGTGGAATTGTTCTACTAATTCTGGGAACATACATTTTGGATATGAATGGTAATAATAAGCTTCTAAAGCCTTTTACAATTCTTTTCAAATCGGGATACCACAAGTATATTCTCTTTGCTCTATTACTTTTTACTACTACTTCTATTCTCGACAAAGTTCTGTTGAAGAATTTCAAATTACCCCCATATTCTTTTTTGGCATTTCAACATCTGTTTCTTTGTGTGAACTTTTTACTAATCGTACTTTTTTCAAAACGAAAACCTCTCGAGATTATTAAAGGCACACCACGAAAGTATTGGACTTTAATACTTGCTGTTTCCGTTATGACCATAGGATATAGATTAACCCAAATTGAAGCGGTGAAGATAGCGAATGTCGCGCTTGTTTTATCGGTAAAAAGGATGTCGGTCTTTTTTGCAGCAATCATAGGTGGAAAAATGTTTAAAGAACACAAGCTTTTGCAAAGAGGAATTGCTACACTTATAATTTTAGCCGGCGCAATTTTTATTCTGAATCATTAGTATCGATTTGATTTTATATTTCACTTTCTTATCTTGAAATGCACTTCTTTTATGACAATTTAGGAAAGCGCTATGAAGAAACTACTCTACTTTTTTCTCTTTCTTGTTCTACCACTCTCTAATATTTTTTCTCAACACAACAATGACAAAGTAATTACTTCCGAAGAATTAAAAGCCCATGTTTCCTATCTCGCCTCTGATGAGTTGGCTGGACGATTGCCGGGAACTGATGGATGTATAAAAGCGGCCGAATATATCAGGAAGGAATTAAAACGAGAAGGAATTGCTTCTCAGTACGAACAATATTTTCAAAAGCTCGATTTTGTTTCGGGAATAGAATTGGGAAAGAATAACAGATTCTCATTCAATTCGGAGGAGTTGCAAATTGAGGAGGATTTTCTTCCGCTCTCTTTCTCCGCGTCGCAAGAAGTATCCGGTGAGGTTGTATTCTTAGGATACGGAATTGATGCTTCGGGAGATTCTCTTGTGTGGAATGATTACGATAAAATAGATATAACCGGGAAAATAGCCTTGATATTAAAGGGGCAGCCAGATATCGAGAAGTATTCGAGTTTATTTGATTCACACAGTTCGGTTAGGAAAAAAGCTTTGAAGGCCTATGACAAAGGGGCTAAAGGAGTAATCTTTATTTCCGAAAAAGATGAAAAGCAATTTCCGGATGTGAATTCCATTAAAGAGGGGGAATTATCTTTACCGGTAATTCAAATAAACAGAAAAAAAGCAGCGAATTTACTAAAAAGTAAATTCCCTAATCTTGCGACCATGGAGGAATCCTATCTTTCCGCTGAAGGAGAAAGATCATTCCCCATCGGAATAGATGCTGAAATCACTACCGATATTAAAAGAGTCAGAACGACGACTCAAAATGTAGTTGGAGTAATCTCAGCAAATAATAATTCCGAGGAATTTATTGTAATCGGAGCTCATTATGATCATCTTGGAATGGGAGGGGAAGGAAGTGGTTCGAGAACACCGGATAGTATCGATGTGCACAACGGAGCCGACGACAATGCTTCCGGAGTAGCTTCCGTTATTGAAATTGCCAAGCGTATTTCGGCAAATAGAGAGAAGTTAAACAGAAATGTATTAGTTGCATTTTTTACAGCGGAAGAAAAAGGATTGATCGGATCAAAGTATTTTGTAAATCATCCCCCTGTTGAGCTTTCGAAAATCAAATATATGATTAACCTTGATATGGTTGGGCGTCTGGATCCCGATACGAAAAATGTCACTATTGGCGGTAGCGGAACAGCAATTGGCTTAGAAGAAATGATCAGAGCGAAGATTGATACTAACAAGCTAAAGGTAGCTCTTTCACCCGAAGGATACGGTCCTTCCGATCACGCCTCGTTTTATTCGAGGGATATTCCTGTGGGATTCGTTTTTACGGGAGTGCACACAGACTATCATACTCCACGCGATGACGCTGAATTGCTTAACTATGACGGGCAAAAAACTGTTTCCGATTTCGTATATGACATAGTAATGGAAGTAGCAACTAATGGAAAAGACTTGGCGTTTCAGGAAGCCGGACCAAAGAAACCTGAAATGAGTAGGAAGAAATTCAAAGTAACTTTGGGAATTATGCCGGATGTAGCCTCAACAGATGTAAAAGGGTTACGAGCCGATGCTGTTATGAAAGGACGTCCTGCTTTTAATGCCGGAATGAAAAAAGGTGATATTATTATTGCGCTCGACGGGAAAAAGATTGATAATATTTATGATTACATGAACAGGCTATCGGACCTTAAAGTCGGACAGCGAATAAACGTTGACGTTCTTAGAAAAGGAAAAACAGTTGTTCTTATTGTTGATTTATAAAAAAACTCCGCCGCAAAACAAGCGGCGGTCTATTCTTTATGACAAACTTTTTATCTTTTTCGGTTTAATAGTGTGTTAAAAGGTTTGCGCCCTACTTCCCTATCTTGCTAAACCATCCCTTTTTTGATATTTTTAGAGTTCTTTTAAAACCAATAAAGTGAATTGAAAATGAAATATCCATTTGAAGAATCTGAGAGTAAATGGCGCAAGCATTGGGAAGATAATAAAACCTATAAAACGGAATTAACCGATAAAGAGAAAGCGCTCTATTGTTTAGTTATGTTTAGTTATCCTTCCGGATCAAAGTTACACTGCGGACACTGGTACAATTACGGGCCAACCGATTCATGGGCCAGATTTAAGAAATTACAAGGTTTCAATGTATTTGAGCCTATGGGATTTGACGCGTTCGGACTTCCCGCTGAAAACTACGCTATTAAAACCGGAATTCATCCTCAAGACAGTACATTCCAAAATATTAAAGATATCAGAGTTCAGCTGAAGAGAATGGGCTGTATGTATGACTGGGACGCCGAGCTATGGACATGTGTTCCCGAATACTACAAATGGAATCAATGGTTATTTACTCAATTATACAAAAAAGGTTTGGCCTATAGAAAGAACGCTCCGGTTAACTGGTGCCCTTCTTGTAATACTGTATTGGCAAACGAACAGGTATTGGGAGACGGTACTTGCGAAAGATGCGATACTCCTGTTGAAAGAAAAAATCTGACACAATGGTTTTTCAAGATAACAGATTACGCTGATGAATTGTTGGATGGTTTGAAAACAATCGATTGGCCGGAAAAAACAAAATTGATGCAGGAAAACTGGATCGGTAAGAGCTACGGTACCGAAGTTGATTTTCAAATAGAAGGACATGACGAAGGTTTTACCGTATTTACTACTCGTCCCGATACCCTTTTCGGTGTTACTTACTGTGTAATTGCGCCGGAACATGAAATTGTTGATAGAATTGTTACTGACGAATATAAAGAGAAAGTAGAAGCTTATAGAAACGAAGTAAAATCACTTTCCGAAATTGAAAGAACTTCTACGGTTAAAGAGAAAACAGGATGCCCTACGGGGGCATACGCAATCAATCCGGTTAACGGAGAAAGAGTTCCGATCTGGGTTGGCGATTATGTATTGGCAAACTACGGTACCGGTTGCGTGATGGCTGTTCCGGCTCATGACGAAAGAGATTTTGCGTTCGCTAAGAAATTTGAGCTTCCGATCAGAAAGGTTATTCTTGAAGAAGGAAAGACAGCCGAAGAAGAATTGGAAGAGGCATATACCGAAGTAGGTACAATGATAAATTCCGATCAGTTTGACGGAACCAAATCGGATGAAGGAATTGTGAAGGTTTCCGAATGGTTGGAAGAACAAAAAACCGGACAGAGAAAAGTTAATTATAGATTAAGAGATTGGTTGATTTCCAGACAGAGATACTGGGGAACCCCGATACCTGTAGTTTATTGCGATAAGTGCGGCGAGGTACTTGTGCCGGATGAGCAACTACCTGTTGAATTACCATACGAGGTTCAATTCAAACCTGATGGCGGTTCTCCTTTGGCAACAAACGAAGAATTCGTTAATACTACATGCCCTAAATGTGGTGGCCCGGCTAAGAGAGATGTTGATACTATGGATACCTTCGTGGATTCCTCATGGTATTACTTCCGTTATTTGAATCCGAAATTCAACGAAGGAATGTTCGATAAAGAATTAGGAAACAGATGGACACCGATTGATATGTATGTTGGTGGTGCCGAACACGCTACAATGCACTTGTTATACGCGAGATTTATTCATAAGTTTTTACGAGATTTGGGACTTACCGAAGCTAACGAACCGTTCCAAAAATTGATACATCAGGGTACTATTACAAATGCCGGCGCCAAAATGTCGAAATCGAAAGGGAACGTTGTTAACCCTGACGGATTTATCGAACAGTACGGATCGGATGTTTTCAGAATGTATTTAATGTTCATGGGACCATATGAACTCGGGGGAGACTGGAGCGATAAAGGTATAGTCGGTGTCGATAGATTTGTTCAGAAGGTTTGGAACTTGATTGAAGAGCACAAAGATTTTATGACAGATGTAAAACCTGCTGATACTTTTGATCTCGCTAAATTAAGCGAAGAAGAGAAAGCGGTTTACAGAAAAGTAAATCAGACTATTGCCAAATACGAAGTTGAAATAGATCATTTCCGTTTCAATACGGCAATTGCTGCGTTGATGGAATTGATGAACGGTTTGAAAAACTTGAGCAACTGTTCGAAAGAAATTCAGGCTTACGTAATAGAAAGATTGGTTGTTATGTTAGCTCCGGTAGCGCCTCACTTGGCTGAAGAATGTTGGACAGTATTAGGAAACGAGCCGTTATTCGATAACCCTGTGTGGTTCAAAGCCGATGAGAAAGCATTAACGGAAGACTCTATGATTATTGTTGTTCAGGTTAACGGAAAGGTAAGAGCGAAATTAACTCTCCCTGTTGATGTTGCCGAAGATGCGGTAAAAGAAGCAGCTTGGCAAGAAGAGAATGTTAAGATTCACGCAGATGGTAAAACCGTTGTAAAAGAGATTTACGTTAAAAACAAAATCTATAACATAGTAGTCAGATAAATAAAATAAATAGCGGAAGAGAATTCAAATGCTAGACTTAAAATATGTACGAGAGAATCCCGAAGTTGTAAAACAAGGAATTCAAAATAAAAATGAAAAAGATACTGTTGACGCCATCTTGAAGGTTGACGAGGAAAGAAGAACATTCATTACCCAAAACGAAGAGTTGAAAGCGAAAAGAAATAAAGTATCGCAGGAAGTCGGTCGCTTGAAAAAAGCGGGTGAAAACGCTGACGAGATTATCGCGGAAATGAAACAAGTTTCCGATGATATAAAAGAACTTGACGAAAAGGTTCGTGAAGCTGATGAAAAGCTCATCGAGTTGTTAAGCTGGATCCCTAATTTGCCACACGAGTCTGTTCCTGTCGGTAAATCTGCGGACGATAACGTTGAATCCAGAAAATGGGCACCGGAAGATTTTTCGTTCGAGAATGAATTTGAAAAGAAAGATCATGTTGAATTGGGTAAATCTCTTAATATCCTGGACTTTGAAAGAGGCGCTAAGATTAGTGGTTCCGGATTTCCGGTTTACGTCGGTAAAGGAGCTACACTTGAGAGAGCTTTGATAAACTATATGCTTGATGTTCATATCAATCAGCATAATTATACCGAAATACTTCCTCCGTTTCTCGTTAACAGAGATTCGATGAAGGGTACCGGACAGATTCCGAAGATGGAAGAAGATATGTATCATTGTACAAAAGATGATGTTTTCCCTATTCCAACGGCAGAGGTTCCGATAACTAACCTTCACAGAAGCGAAATGTTGCAGGAAGAGAATCTTCCTATAAATTACGTCGGATATTCAGCTTGTTTCCGTCGTGAAGCCGGTTCTTACGGTAAAGACTCGAAAGGTTTCTTGAGAGTTCATCAGTTCAACAAAGTTGAGATGGTTAAATTCGTGAAGCCGGAAACATCATACGACGAATTGGAAAATCTTGTATCCGATGCGGAAGATATTTTGAAAGCGTTGAAAATTCCTTACAGAATATTAACTCTTTGTACCGGAGATTTAAGCTTTTCTGCCGCAAAATGTTACGATATCGAGACATGGTCTCCGGCAGAGGAGAAATGGCTCGAAGCTTCTTCTTGCAGTAACTTCGAAAGCTTCCAGGCAAGAAGAGCTAACATTCGTTACAAGGGGAAAGATAGCAAGAAACCGGAATTTGTACATACTCTTAACGGATCCGGATTAGCAACAAGCCGTTTGATGGTTTCCATTTTGGAAAATTATCAGACTGCCGATGGCAAAATAGTTGTTCCGGAAGTGTTGAGAAAATATACCGGATTCGAAATTATCGATTAACCGATTTGATTCTTCATTGCATTTTTTTAATATATGAGTTCAAATTCGCTTCGGCGGATTTGAACTTATTTGTATATGGGGTGTTTAACCCATTGAGTATTTCCTTATTCCCGATTGGACACGTTGAATGGGCAGTTTATCTTACTTAAATAAATATTTCCGTCGTTACAAGAAGAAGCTGATATTAGGAATAGTCTTTATTCTTATCTCAAACGGCTCTCAAGTCTATATTCCCTTGTTAATGAAGGAGGGAATAGACAGCCTGAAAAGCAATATCGGTTACGATGTTTTGTTGCGTTACGGATTGTTGATCGTTGGGGCTGCTCTTATAAGTGGTATCTTCCGTTTTCTAATCAGGGAAACCATTATTGTTGTTTCCAGAGAGATAGAATACGATCTGCGGCAGGATTTTTGGACTCACATACAACGCCTCCCTTTGAGTTTCTTTCAAAATACTTCAACCGGAAATATCATGTCGCACGCGACTAATGATATCAGCGCGGTAAGGATGTATGTCGGGCCAGCGGTAATGTACTCGATAGATACGATAACTAAATTCGTCATTGTCATTTCGATAATGATGTCTCTCAGTGTTCCTTTAACAATATATACTTTGCTTCCCCTTCCTATCTTATCCTTCTTTGTATATAAGCTGAGTAAAAAGATTCACAAGAAGTTTACCCTGATTCAGGAAAAGTTTTCCGAACTAACAACGAAAGCGCAGGAGAGTTTTTCCGGAATCAGAGTATTAAAAGCTTATGTTCGCGAGGCTAACGAGATAGATGAGTTTTCCTCTTTGAGTAAGGAGTATCTGGAAAGGAACATGGATAAAGTCAGAATTCAGGCGCTATTCATGCCTTTGCTTTATCTCATCACCGGAACCTCAACAATAATAGTGATTCTCGTTGGTGGTAATATGATAATAAACGGAATTCTTTCCTTGGGAGATATTACCGCTTTTGTTATCTATCTCGGATTACTGATCTGGCCGACTATCGCGTTCGGATGGGTTGCCAATATCGTTCAGCAGGCGGACGCCAGCATGAAGAGATTAAGAAAATTACTAAATGAAGAGATTAAAATAGAAGATACGCCGCGAACACGATTTTCGATCAATGATATCAAAGGGTATATTGAATTCGAAAATGTTTCCTTTAAATATCGCGAGGATTTGCCCGCAGTGTTGGATAAGATTTGTCTGAAGGTGGAGGCGGGATCTACTCTTGCAGTGATCGGACATACGGGGGTAGGAAAAACCAGTTTCGTTAATCTAATGGCTCGAATGTACGACGTAACGGAAGGAAATGTAAAGATAGACGGAAGAGACGTAAGAGAGATTCCGGTGCAGGTGTTAAGACGAAATATCGGCTTCGTGCCACAGGAAACATTCCTATTCTCAGATACTTTGGAGAACAATATAGCTTACGGCTTGAAAACATTCGACGAAAAGAGAGTTCTTGAAGTGGCGGAAATAGCCAAGCTTGATAAAGATGTTAATGAATTCCCTAAAGGATACAAAACCGTTTTGGGAGAACGGGGAATCACCTTATCCGGCGGGCAGAAACAAAGGGCTTCCCTTGCCCGTGCTTTGGCTATTGATCCTAAGATACTTATTCTCGACGATTCCTTTTCGGCTGTGGATACTAACACCGAAGAAGAAATACTTACTAATCTGAAGAAAGCCAGAAGCGGAAAGACGAACATAATTATTAGCCACAGAATATCGACCGTAAAGAATGCCGATAAGATAATAGTATTGGCTGAGAAAGGGATAGCGGAAGAAGGGACTCACGACGAACTTGTTGCTAAGGGTGGAATTTACGCTGAGCTCCACTTCAAACAATTGTTGGAAGAAGAATTGAAAGAGATGAATTAAACATGTCCGAAAAAGATGATGAAATATTAGGGAAAGCGTACGACTCGAAGTTGATGAAGAGGCTTCTGAAGTACGTAATGCCTTATAAAAAATATGTAGCTTTGGCGATTATTCTCAATCTGTTCGTCGCGGCACTGGGGCCGGTGCGTCCATATCTTACAAAGGTCGCTGTTGATGATTACATCGTAAACGCCAATTACGACGGGCTGATAATGATAGCCGTTTTGTTGGTGGCTACTCTTTTTCTGCAAGCAATAATTCAATACTTCCTTACATATTATACCCAGTACATGGGGCAGAAGATTATTTACGATCTTCGGATAAAAGTTTTTTCGCACGTGCAAAAGCTGGCTCTTAAGTTTTTCGATAAGACTCCGATCGGTAGAACGGTAACCAGAGTTACGAATGATATAGAAGCGTTAAACGAGTTATTTTCCTCCGGAATTGTAATGGTATTTAGCGATATCTTTATAATACTATGGATATTGCTCTTTATGTTTATGATGTCTTGGAGCCTTTCGTTGGTAACCCTTGCGGTACTCCCCTTTCTTATTTACGGAACGTTTCTATTCAGAAGAAAAGTCAGGGATTCTTACAGAGACGTACGAAAGCATTTGGCCAGATTGAACTCCTATATGCAAGAGCACGTTAGCGGAATGAATGTGGTTCAGCTTTTCACACGTGAAAGAAAAGAAACTGAAAAATACGCTTCGATAAACGGAGATCACAAGAAAGCAAATATATATTCGATCTTTTATTACGCCATCTTTTATCCCGCGGTAGAGGTTGTAAGCTCAATTGCAATCGGGATGATTATTTGGTACGGTGGCGGAAATGTTTTGGAAGGAACCCTGACTGTGGGTGTTCTATTCGCTTTTATTCAATACACCGAAATGTTTTTCAGACCGATAAGAGATTTGAGCGAGAAATATAATATCATGCAAACCGCGATGGCTTCTTCCGAAAGAGTCTTTAAGCTTTTGGATGACGATACAATTGTGAAGAATCCCGATAATCCTACGGAGCTACCGGAAATAAAGGGGAAAATAGAATTCGATAAAGTCTGGTTCGCATACAACGAAGAGGATTATGTATTGCGGGATGTCTCCTTCGAAATTAATCCGGGGGAATCGGTGGCGATTGTCGGGGCTACTGGAGCCGGGAAAACGAGTATCATAAATCTACTCACCCGTTTCTACGATATCAATAAGGGTAAGATATTGGTTGACGGAGTTGACATCAGCACCGTAGATAAAAGAGATTTGAGAGAGTACATTTCGATAGTTCTTCAGGATGTTGTTCTCTTTTCCGGAACTATAAAATCGAACATCAATCTCAATTCGGAAAAGATAACCGAAGAAGAGATTATCAAAGCGGCCGAAACAGTAGGAGCGGATAAATTTATAAAGAACCTTCCGAACAAGTATGACGAAGAAGTTAAGGAGAAAGGGGCTACTCTAAGCGTGGGGCAACGACAACTAATTTCTTTCGCCAGAGCCCTTGCTTATAACCCACAAATCCTTATTTTAGATGAGGCGACTTCTTCGGTTGATACGGAAACCGAGGAGATCATCCAAAAAGCGATAGAGAAATTATTACGCGGCAGAACCTCAATAGTAATAGCGCATAGATTATCTACAATACAGAACGCGGACAAAATATTAGTTATGCACAAAGGTGAAATAAGAGAAAGCGGAACGCATCAGGAACTGCTCGCCAAAAAGGGAATCTATTTCAGGCTTTATCAGTTACAATATAAAGACCAGGAAATTTTCAAATCAGCATAACTAAATAGGAGGCCCAAATGCCCCGAAGATATATGACCCTCCAGCGTCATATTCTGGAAGGAGAAAAAAGGCACCCACATGCCACGGGTGAATTATCAGCTCTCCTTTCCGACCTTTCATTAGCAGCAAAAGTAATCTCATTAGAAGTAAATAAAGCAGGCCTTGTAGATATTCTCGGATTCACCGGCGAAAACAACGTCCATGGGGAAGATGTTAAGAAGCTCGACATTTTCGCTCACGAAATGCTTACCAAAGCGATGAATCACGGGGGACATCTTTGCGTGATGGCTTCGGAAGAGGAGGAGGATATTATCCATATTCCCGCAAGACACGACGTAGGGAAATATGTACTTCTCTTTGATCCGCTCGACGGTTCGTCGAATATTGATGTGAATGTAAGTATTGGAACGATCTTCTCGATTTACAAACGGGTTACCCCCGAAGGAACCCCGGGGACAATTGAGGATTGTTTGCAGGAAGGAAGAAATCAGGTGGCGGCCGGATATATAGTATATGGCTCGAGCACCATTATGGTTTACTCCACCGGCGAAGGGGTTCACGGTTTTACATTAGATCCGGCGTTCGGGGAATTCCTTCTTTCGCATGAGAATATCCGGATTCCGGAGGAATGTTCCATATACAGCCTTAACGAAGGGAATTACAAATATTGGCCGATGGGCTTGAAGAAATATATAAAGCATATTCAGGACGCGGATGATCTCGGGTTCAAGCCATATTCGTCCCGTTATATCGGCTCGATGGTGGCGGATATCCACCGAAACCTGCTTTACGGCGGGATATTTATCTATCCGGGGGATCGAAGAAATCCGCACGGTAAGCTAAGGCTTCTTTACGAGTGTAACCCGATGGCTTTTCTGATTGAAGCCGCAGGAGGAAGAGCCACAAACGGGGAGAAGCGAATCCTTGAGATCAAACCGGAGACGCTACACCAACGTGTGCCAATCTATATCGGTAGCAAGAAGGCCGTAGAGATGGTTGAGCGCTTCTTAAGGCAGTACGGAGAGTAATTTACATAGCTTCAACATAATAATTGATTAGAGGGGATTTGTAGAACGATACGCGAATCCCCTTTTTCTATCCTGCCGATATAGCATTTCGAAGGAAATCCAGGGAAACCCACACGGACGGAGGGAAATTCTCGAAGAATTCTCTCTCTAGGTTACTTATTATCAAATCATAGCAATTGATTTCACTGACAAAGGCAAATGGAACTCGCGCATAGAGAAATGTGAGAGACTACAAAAGTTTCTGTAAGAGCCAAAACAATTTCGAAGATCTCTTTACCGATGTGGATAACTTGTGGATAAGTACGGATATACTTTTGAACAGTTTCGCTACAATCCGGAACAATTTCGAAGAGGGAGAGAACTATTTCGTTACGGTTCGGAACAGTTTCAAAGAGGTATTGAACTGTTGCGCTACTCATTTTCCGCGGTGCGCCGCTCGTCAGAACAGGTGCGCTGCTCGTCGGAACCGGTGCGCTGCTCATTTTCCTCAAGAAAAAGCGGTAGTGTCTCAAAAAGTGTGTACATTCGAAAATAAGTGAATACTAGTTTTCTAATCTCTCGGCAAATATATCCTTAAATTGATTTAAAATAAAACCCCATCCGGCTATAGGTTTAGTCCAAGCTCTTTCTACGTTTCTACATGCCAAATAAACAGCTTTAATGGCAGCTTCATCGGTTGGGAATTGGGTCTTATTCTTTGTGTATTTTCTAATGTTCTTATTTAGATTCTCTATAATATTTGTAGTATAAATGAGCTTTCTTATTTCAACGGGATAATCAAAATAGTTCGATAGATTCTCCCAATTTGTAAACCATGAGTTGATTGGCATCCTATATTTGCTTCCCCATTTCTCTCTTAATTCTTCGAGTGCCTTTTCTCCGGCTTCTTTGTTCGGAGCTTCATAAACATTCTTCAGATCTATAGTAAAAAGCTTTCTATCCTTATAGGCTACGTATCTTAGTGTGTTGCGTATTTGATGTAGCACACAGACTTGAGTTACGGTTTTTGTGAATGTTTTCTTGATTACATCCGTAAATCCCTTCAGATTGTCTGTTGAGCTTATTAGGATGTCTTTTACTCCTCTTGATTTTAGGTCTGTTAATACTTCATACCAGTAGGATGAGGATTCTTCTTTGCTTAGCCATAGGCCTAATACTTCCTTGCGCCCTTCGCTGTTTAAGCCGATGGCTATGTTTATTGTTTTGTCTGCTAATCTGTAGTTCTCTCTTATCTTTATATGGAGGGCGTCCATCCAGACGATATAATATAATTTGTCCAGTGGTCTGTTCCTCCATTCTTCTATTTTCGGTAATATTTTATCGGTCATTCTCGATATCGAGCTTTTATCTATCTTCACCCCATATATGTCTTCTATACTCTCTTGTATGTCTCTTACGCTCATTCCTTTGCTGTACAATAACAGTATCTTTTCTTCTATCATATCTATTACTTTCTTTCGCTTCGGGACTAGTTTTGGGGTGAAACTCCCATTCCTATCTCGCGGTACTTCTATGCTGTATTCCCCGTTTTTAGTCTTTACTAGCTTGGCTTTATTGCCGTTCCTACTGTTTTCTTTTCCTTCTTCTTCTCTCTTTTGGTACTTCTCATAGCCCAGATGTTCATCCATTTCTGCTTCTAACAGAGTTTCTATGGTTTCCTTATATAACTCGTCAAAAAAACTATGTACATCTTTTCCTTTTAGTTCTTTCTTTAGTAATCCTTTCAATTCTTCTTTATTCCCTTTTTCCATGGTGTCTCCTTTTTTTTGTGCGAATATAGTGTTTTTTTTATTTACACACTTTTTGAGACACTACCGAAAAAGCATGTCCGAATAGTTCCCGACAGTAACGAAACATGGAAATAGCGCAAAGAAAGAGTTCCGTAACTCATTGAAACAATTCCGGGGATTAACGAAAAGAATAAAAGGCTCATCGAAAGGAGGGGAAAGGTCTTCGAAAAGGATAAAGAGCTCATCGAAATGATTCCGGCGAGTATTGCAACGAATTTAATGAGTGGCGCAATTGGGGGGATCTCTTTGTAAGTGTTATTAAGAAATAGCCTTTCATTAAAATAGAATAAACCTCGGTTTGGTTTTTCAATTGTTATGTTTAGTTCTTGTATCATTTTAAAATATACTGTTTACATTCTTCTTAGGCGTTACATCTTCGTTTTTGGTACCGGATTTACGAAAGAATTCTTTCACAAAGAGAAAAGAGTAGCATCTAGATTCTCTCCATATTCTAATAGAAATTTTCTACTACATATATTTTAAAACCACTCCGGGATTTTCTAATTGCCTTCATTAGTATTTTTTATCTACCGTATTTCCATTCTCTTAGTTATTGTAAAGTTTTTTCACGAATCGATATGCCAGAAAGGGAGAGAGTATTCTCGTCCGGTAAAGTTTGGAAATAGTGATCAATTTATTTAGATTGAAAGTCGGAATAATAGGTCTGAATATGACAGTAATTTTCTCTAAAAAGTGCGAAATAGGTTTACAGGCGGTTCTTTTCTTATCTACTCAGGGAATGGACAAATTATTTAACGCCCTGGAAGTATCCAAAGAAGTAAAGCAACCGAAGGAATTTGTATCGAAGGTGTTACAGATTCTTACGGCCAGCGGTATTGTTGGGTCGCGCAAGGGGAAGAATGGCGGATTTTATTTGGCAAAGGATCCATCCGAAATTAAGTTGATAGACATAGTAGAAGCAATTGACGGAATGGATGTTTTCAACAAATGCGTTTTGGGATTTCCCGGTTGTTCTGCTTCCGCGCCATGTCCGGTTCACAATCAATGGGGCGAGTTACGGGAAAAAGCCATCGCGATGTTGGGAAAAGAGACCTTGGCCGATCTGCGTGAGAAGTCTATTGAGAAGATTAAATCCCTTTAGCTTACTCTTCCAACAATAACAAGATTGTCCGACTCCTCGGGAATAAATTTTTCCTTTTTCAAATTTCCGTAGAACTCAATCTCCGAAATACTTTCTTTCGGGATAATCCTTTGTAGAAATTCCATAGTATATGGGAAGAGTGGAGTTGAAATAATTTCCCGCTTCTCCATTGTTGTTTTGTCGAAGCTAAGGATATTAAAAACGATCTGTTCATCAAGGAAATCGTAGAAACGTACAAATATCCTTCCCTCATTGTTCTCGGTAATGTTTACAATCCTCTCTTTCCGAGCTAGAATCTTTTCGTAGTTTATTAGTTGGATAATAAATTGTCCGTTCGGTTTAAGCAATTGAAAAATATTTTTGAGGGAATCATCTATTTCCTTAGGTGGAATGTTGGGGAGAGTGTTGCCAAGAGAAATTACTAGATCGAAACCGGAATGATACATACGAGAAATATCTTTTGCTTTTGCCTTAACGAATTGAATATCAAGCCTGTTGCTTTTAGTTTCTTCAATTCCCTTTGCAAGCATTCCTTCCGAAGGATCGAACCCTACTACGGAATACCCTAACAGAGCAAGGGCCGAAGAATCGGTACCTGTTCCGCAACCAATATCGGCGGCCCTTTTTTGCTTTTTATCAACAAGCTTATGCAATAAAGCTTTCTTAGAATTAATAGCTTTTTCCCTATTGATCATCTGATCGTAGTAAGGTGATATTTTATCATAAAACCGGGGCATGTCAATTCGAATAGTCTGCTATGCCAATTCTACTTCTTTTATAATAGTACCATCCATTCCGATCACAACCCCATGTAGGGGAATTCTTCTTTCGGAGAATTCAATGGCTTGCTGAACCAATTGCGCCAAACCACCACAGCAAGGAACCTGCATAATTAAAACGGTAATCGATTTCACTTTGGCGTCGTTAATCATTGATACCAGTTTATCCAGATAGACATTCTTGTTTGTATCAAGTTTCGGGCAGGCAATTGCCAGACTCTTTCCCTTGAGAAAATCTTTATGGAAGTCCGGATAAGAAAATCCGCAACAATCGGCAGCCAAAAGAAGATCGGCGTTTCTGTAATATTGGGCTGTTGGTGAAACCAGATGTAATTGTATAGGCCAATGAGTAAGATGAGATTGCCGAACGCCCTCTTCCCGGTTATCTTCTTCTACCGTGTCGAAGGAAATCTCTTTACTTCCGGGACATGAATGATATTTATTTTGCGGTTCCATCTCATCCGCGGTAATCGGGTTCGGAATATTATGATCTCTCAAATACTCAAGTGCTTGTGCTACATACTCAAATTCCTCGTGGTCTCTTAGATGTTCAAGATGAGCCTTGATTACATTAGAGCCTCCCTTAACAATGTAATCCATCACCTTCTTTTCATCATATGGTTCAGCCTCTCGCTCTTCTATTGTCATTGCTCCGGTAGGGCAATGGCCCAGACAAGCCCCGAGTCCGTCGCAAAACAGATCACTGATAAGTCTTGCTTTGCCATCGATTATTTGGAGTGCACCTTCCGCGCATGCGGGGACACAATTACCGCACCCGTCACATTTACTTTCATCTATATTTATGATCTTTCTGATCATTGTTCTCTCCGTGAATTATGTTAAACAGATTATATATTCCGATTAAAATTAATTGAAAGGAGCCGTACACGCAAGTTATTAATAGATGAACTGAATACTTTTTTTATGAGTAGTTTATTGGAAAGAAAAAAACTCCTCTCGCCCGAAATGACAAGAGGAGATGAATTTATTAATAATCACTAATTTCGTAAGCATTAGTTTTCAAACTTCACCCACTTGATTACTTCACCCCAAGTAGGTTTTTTCCCTGTTCGCAAAATACCAACTCTATAGATTTTTCCTGCAAGAGGGAAGATGGCTGCAATAGTACCCAAATTAATAATCAAAGAGATAAGAAGTTGCCAGATTGATAGTTCAGTTAACGCAAGACGTACCGGCATAACCAGTATATTTGCAAAAGGGACATAAGAGGCTACAATCGCGACCGGATTTGTTGGATTCCTCATCATCGTAAAGGCAATGAAAAAGGGAATCATTATCAACAACATCACAGGCCACATTCCGGACTGAGCTTCTTGAGCGTTATCGAAAATTGCTCCGATAGTGGCGTACAATGCCGAAAAAACAATCAATCCGAGGAAGAAGTTAAAAACGATATAGAGTAAGTGACCATAAGTAATATCCATGGTGATTTCCGGTGGCAAAGCAAACCATGAGGTTGATATTATTGCCAATATCGGGAGCATCCAAATGAACATCTGAACTGTACCGGTAATTGCTGTTCCCAATATTTTTCCGGTCATCAATTCCTTACTCTTCACCGAAGAAAGAAGAATCTCAACAATCTTACTGGTCTTTTCTTCCTGAACAGATTGCATAATCATCTGCCCCATCATTAAAAGACTAATATAGAGTAAGAATAGGAATACATAGGCCAGTATTATATTTCCGAATCCTTCTTCGGCAATTTCCTCTTTATCGCTAACCTTATAACCGGTAATATCAATTCCCTTTCTCGCGAAATTCAGATCCTCTTCGGAAAGTTCTTTTGAAGAAAAATATTCTTCAATAAGAATTTTGTTAATAGTTCCGTCCAGTTTTTCGGGAATAATTCTGTTGTTAGGAATATTCGAATAGTAAGAAACTTTTTTGTCGGAGAGGGCGCTATTAGGAACAAAAATTATGGCGTTAAGATTTTCACCCAGCAACCTGGCTCTGTTCTCCTTTACGTAATCTTCAATACCGGTCTCGGAAAGTAAATTATAGGAAAGGATATAATCTCCACTCTTAACGAATTCTTTTTCCGAGAACTCATTTTGCAGTTTGTCCGATAATTCCTGAGATTCGGTGAGAATTTCCACTTTGGTATTGCTATCTCCTTCGTACATCATCAGAAGGGATTGAACGCCGATAACACCGAACATGAAAACAGGTAAAAGAATAGTAGAAATAATAAATGCTTTCGACATCATTCTTTCTTTCAATTCTCTCTTGATTATGGCAAGTGTGCGATAATTAAGCATTCTGCACCTCCTGTAGCTTTTCTTCTTCGCTACCGGCTAGCTCAAGAAATATTTCATGAAGAGAAATATCGTTGGCGTCGAATTTCTTGACAACAATCTCGTTATCGAGTAGAACTTTGAGTAATTCTTGAGAATCAATTCCGTCGGACAATCTTATCCCCACTGAGTTTCCGAAATCGGTTATTTTCTCAACCATAGAATTAGTTTTGAGAAAATCTATCTTTCCTTCGTAAGTAAGAGTAATATTCTTTCGTGAAAATCTTTCCTTTATTTCACTCAGACTACCATGAAGAATAATACTTCCGGAATCAATCATCGCGATGTGATCGCACATCTTTTCGGCGAAGTCCATCAAATGAGTTGAAAAAATAATAACTTTTCCTTCTCTTTTCTTTTCGAGAATAATTTCCTTCAAAAGATTTGTATTGATCGGATCTAATCCTGAAAATGGCTCATCCAGAATAATGAATTCCGGATCGTGAAGGATAGTGGAAATAAATTGTATTTTCTGTTGATTTCCTTTGGAGAGCTCTTCCACTTTATCGTTTTTTCTTTTCTCCAAATCAAATCTTTTTAGATACTCGATCGCTTTCTTTTCTGTCTTCTTGCCTGTTTTCCCTTTAAGCTCAGCAAAGTACATCAAAGTATCAAGAACTTTCATTTTCTTGTATAGGCCACGTTCTTCGGGAAGATACCCGACTTTGTCTTTGAATTCTTGTCCTACCTTTGTTCCGCGAAGAATAACTTCTCCCGAATCAGGCATATAAATATTCATCATCATTCGAATTGTAGTTGTTTTTCCGGCTCCGTTTCTTCCGATTAATCCGAAAATTGCCCCCTCGGGAACAGCGAAAGAAGCGTTGTTTACCGCCTTGATTTCCCCGAATGATTTTGAAAGATTTTTTACTTCCAAAGCATGCATATCAAAAACCCTCCTCTAAATAAAAAAGAAGCAAGTATGAAGGAACATACTTGCTTAGTATCAAACTTGCTTAAAATAAGAATTATTACCAAATTTTAACAATCTTATCTTCATCTCTTCTCATCGGTTCGCCCGACTTAATATCGAATGCCTCAAAGAAAGGCTTCAAGTTAGTAAGTGGTCCGTTAACTCTGAATTTCCCGGGAGAATGAACATCAGTCTTTACTCTGTTTATCAGCTCTTCGTCTCTCATGTTGTTTTTCCAAGCTTGAGCCCAACCGAGGAAGAAGCGTTGCGAAGGAGTAAACTCATCAATTTTTTTATTCTCATTAAACTGTTTTGTTTTCATAAAGGCGTTGTAAGAAACAGTTAACCCACCCAAATCAGCAATGTTTTCTCCTTGGGTCATTGAGCCATCTATCTTGAATGTATCAATCACAACGTATTCGTTAAATTGCCCAATAATTCCCTGAGCTTTCTTGTTGAATTTTTCGGAATCCTCTTTAGTCCACCATTCCTTGATATTTCCATCTTCATCGTAAAGTCTTCCCTGATCGTCGAATCCGTGAGTAATTTCGTGTCCGATTATCGCGCCCATTGCTCCATAGTTAATTGCGTCATCAACTTGATAATCATAAAACGGATACTGAAGAATAGCCGCAGGGAAAGCAATCTCATTATTATTAGGGCTATAATAAGCATTGACAGTTTGCGGAGTCATTGCCCATTTCCATTTTTTTATTGGCTTATTTAGCTCGGCAATCATTTCATTATGGAGGAAATAATTCGCGCGCATCATATTTTCGATAAATGAATCATCATTTATTTCAAGAGAAGTGTAATCAACCCATTTATCAGGATAACCGATTTTTACACCGAATTTTCCTAACTTGATAAGAGCTTTCTCTTTTGTCTCATCACTCATCCATGTGTTATTTTTGATACTTTCTCCCATCGATTCGAGAAGAGAAGAAACAATTTTCCTTGCCCTTTCCTTTGCTTCGGCCGGGAAGAATTTCTTAACGTATAACTGACCGACAGCCTCACCCAATGCACCGTTAGTTGCGGCAACAACTCTTTTCCATCTCGGACGAATGGTTTGCGCGCCACTTAGTGTCTTTCCGTAGAAAGCGAAATCAGCTTGCAATAAATCATTATTTAAGAATTCAGCAGAGAAATTTATCAAGTTCCACTTCAGATATACTTTCCAGTTTTCTACGGAAAGATTAGTTGCCATTTTGCCGATTTCTTTAATAAACTTAGGCTGTGCAACATCAACTACTCCCGGGTCGCCCGCTTTAATCTCTTCAAAATATGTTGCCCAATCAAATCCCGGAGCTTTAGCAATTATTTCGTTTGTAGTCATTTTGTTGTACGTAGCGTTTGGATCTCGATTCTCATTCATCGTATTCGAAGCCTTAGCTAATCTTGTTTCGAAGTCGATAACTATGTTCGAATTATTCTTAGCTACTTCTTCCGTTTCTCCAATCAACTTGAACATCGTTTCAATATGCTTGGAATATGCGGTTCTTATTTCCACGAACTTATCATCCTTATTCAGATAATAATCTCTATCAGGAAGTCCCAAACCACCTTGCCACATTCCCGCAATTACAAAATCACTTTGTTTTGAATCGGGAGTAGAATAGAAAAAGAAAAGAGGAATAGCGGTATGCATTTGCATATGAGCTACTTCTTTTGCTATATCCGTCTCATTGGAAATCAAATCGATTCTTTTAAGTTCTTTTTCAATTGGTTTTATTCCCTGCTCTTCGATCTTTGCGGAATCCATTCCAACATTATAGAACATACCGATCTTATATCCGACAGTTCCAAGCTTTTGATTCTTCGCATTGGCGGCTTCCTGGATAATCCCTTTTACATCTTTGCTCGTTTTTTCTCTGATAACATTAAACGTTGTCCACGCACTTTGATCATCCGGGACAGGGTTGTTTTTTACCCAGTTACCAACTGCGTATTGATAAAAATCAGTACCGGGTTTTACGCTCTTATCCATGTGTGAAAGATCAAAACCTTTTTTTTCTGATTTAGATGAGCAACCTATTAGTGAAATAAATAATATTGAAAGCACGGATAGTGCAAGAAAGGAGGGAGAGTATTTTTTCATTATACTACCTGTAATTTTTGTTAATCAATCTATTCTAATGCAAAGCATACGTAAGACGTTCCGAAAACATATTAGTTCCCATTAAGTAAAAATCGGAAGGGAGAATGTAACAAAAAAATATTCGACTTATTTTTCACTTTCTCTTTTAAAGCATCTTCCATATAATGATTTTATGAAAAAACATATAGCACATATAGCGATTCTATTTTTTCTGTTTCATACTTCCCCTCTTCTTTCCCAATATAACGGTCATTCACTTGGAATATCTTTTAGCTACAGCTACACAACCGAATCAAAATTATATCAACATCCCACTTCTTCGGATTTTATTCTTCGTGAACAGTTTGATCAATTCGACGATATTTACAGCTACGCAGTAGAAGGAAGATACCTCCTTAGCGAAAACCTTGCGCTTGGACTTTCTTTGGAATTTGTTGAAAGATTTAACAAGAATTATCCATTTTTCCTGGGAAGTCCGTCAGGAAGTAATCGAATTATAATCAAAGAGGGATATAGGATAATTCCTGTGGAAATATCTCTATACTATTTACTCCCTTTTTCTACGAATACTTTGAAATTCCATATGGGGGGAGGAATCGGATATTATTATGGTGACCATATTAGGAAGATAAATAATGTGAATAGCGAAACAGTTGAAAGAGAATTTGCATTTGGAATTCATGTTAATACCGGGATGGATTATATTATTAACCGATATTTCTCTATCAGAGGAGAGATGAAATTTCGTGATCCCGAAATTGATTTATCTAGCAGATATGAAAAAGAGACTGTTCACATTGACAATAAAGTTATTACCCTGACCGAAAAAGAATTTGATTCCAGAGTTAACATTGACGGAATCACCTTTTCAATAGGAATAGTTTTTCACCTACTATAAAGCACATCGAAGATCAATCTTCACAATACCCTTATTTTATCTATATTTTCAGTACATTTGTTTTTTAGAATCTTGGTTATTATGGAAATACGTATAATATATCTGGCCGGTTTTATGACAAGTGGTAAAAGCACTATCGGCCCTATTCTGGCTAATACATTAGGCTGGTCATTCTATGACTTGGATAAGGTAATTGAGCAAAAAGAGAATATGAAAGTAGTTGAAATATTCGAAAAGAAAGGGGAGGAATATTTCAGGGGTTTGGAAAGTAAAACACTCGAAGAACTTTCGTATAACAATAATTCCGTCATCGCACTTGGGGGTGGTGCAATGGCAAATGCCGGGAATGTTGATATTATTAAGCGATTCGGAAAATCTGTCTATTTGAAATGTTCCCCCGAAGCCATTTACAAAAGAATCAGACACAAAACCGATCGCCCTTTATTCATCGATTTGGTTTTGAACGAAAGGCCTAAGGAAGATTTTATCACCCGAATTGAAACTCTTTTAGAAGAACGCGAAGTTTATTATAACAAAGCTGATTTCGTAATAAACACCGACGCAAAACGTATTGGAATAACTGTAGATCATATTGTAAAATTATTGAAGATGTAGAAAATGAAAAAGATTAGCGTACCTCTAAGTTTAAATGCCTATGAAATATTCGTAGGTGAAAATATTTTTGAAAAATTATCTTCTCTATTCGAAAACCTCAGTCTTTCGAAAAACATATACGCTGTAATAGATAAAAACGTTCTTGGATTACACAGAGAAAAAATTCTGAAAGAATTTGAAAAAATCGGCGGAAAATTCAACTACTATTCCTTAGAAGCTACCGAGCAAAACAAATCATTCGAAACCGTTCAGAATATTTTTGCCGACATGCTTGAGAAAAGATGCGGAAGAGATACTATTATGGTTGCAATAGGTGGAGGAATTACCGGAGATATAACCGGATACGCTGCGGCTACATATATGAGAGGGATCAAATATGTACAGATTCCAACAACATTGCTTTCGGCTGTCGATAGTTCGGTTGGAGGAAAGACCGGTATCAATTTCAGCGGAATAAAAAATATTATCGGCGCATTCCATCAACCGGAATTCGTTTTGATTGATACTAGATTTTTAGCTACTCTTCCTAAAAGCGAAACCGTTTCCGGATTAGGTGAAGTAATAAAATATGCTTATCTGGCAGATAAAGAACTGTTCGATTATCTAAACGAGAATTTATCAAATATATTGAATGACGGCATTTCCTTCTTCGATAAATTGATTGAGGAATCAGTTAAATTCAAGAGCAATGTTGTTGTAATGGACGAAAAGGAGAGTGGGCCTAGAAAAATGTTGAATTTGGGTCACACCTTTGCTCATGCTTTTGAAGCAGAAAAGTCGAATAGAATCAAACATGGTCAAGCGGTTATAGTTGGAATTGTTTGCGCGCTTTATCTATCGGAAATAACCGGCTTTATTGATTCCGAAACACTTACAAAAATGTTGGAACCAATAGAGAAAATTAAATCGGAACTCAATGTAAATAATGTTGATTTCGAAAACTTCTATTCCGCAATGCAAAGAGACAAAAAGAACAGAGAAAATAAAATCAAGTTCGTTTTGCTTAATGGGATAGGTGAAATACTTCTTGATGTAGAGACTTCCCAAAGCTCAATAGGAGAAGCAGTTAAGAAAGGGATTCGATTTTTTGAATAATAAAAAATTGAGAGCCGGCATTTTACCGACTCTCGTTTTTTACAAATATTTTTTCAAATACTTACCCGTATAAGATCTTTCATTATCAGCAACCTCCTCGGGAGTACCGGCGGCAATTATTTCGCCACCTTTGTCACCTGCCTCTGGTCCGAGATCGATGATATAATCAGCGCATTTAATCACATCAAGATTATGCTCAATAATGACAAGTGAATTGTTTGATTCGACAAGCATATTAAAGCAATTGAGCAATTTTTTGATGTCATCAAAATGCAGCCCCGTTGTAGGTTCATCAAAGATAAAGAGAGTATGCTTCTTTTCTTTTTGCACGGCCAAGTGAGCAGCTAATTTTACTCTTTGCGCTTCTCCTCCTGAAAGAGTATTAGAAGGTTGGCCGAGCTTTATGTATCCCAAGCCTACATCGGACAGAACCTGTAAGGTCTTTTCAATTTTCTTTTGTCCTACAAAAAATTCAAGTGCTTCGTCGATTGTCATATCTAATACATCGACAATGTTTTTTCCCTTGTAGGTAATATCCCGAACTTCTTTTTTGAAGCGTGTCCCTTTACAATCCTCGCATTCCAAATACAAATCTGCAAGAAATTGCATTTCTATTTTAACGAATCCCTCTCCTTTACAAGTATCGCATCTTCCGCCGTCAACATTAAAGGAAAAATATCCGGGAGTATATCCTCTCGAACGCGCTTGTGGAGTTGACGCAAACAATTCCCTGATATGCTCGTAACCCTTTACGTAACTGATTGGATTAGATCTCGGAGATTTCCCGATTGGTGACTGATCAACAATTTCTATCTCATCTATCTTTTTAAATCCATCGATAGAATCATATTTTCCTATCTTCGGAGGATTACTTCCGAACGCTTTGGCTATTCCTCCGTAAAGGATGTCGTGAACGAGTGTACTTTTACCGGAGCCGCTCACTCCTGTGATTACAACAAACTTGTTCAGCGGAATTTCAACATCTACATCCTTAAGATTATTTTCACGAGCACCTGAAATCCGGATCCAACTAGTTTCATCGGTGTTTCTTTTCTCCGGGAGGGGAATTGAATATTCACCTGATAGGTACTTGCCTGTTAGAGAGTTTTTATTTTTTAATATGTCTTTGTAGGTATCCACGGCTATTATTTCTCCACCATGAATACCTGCTTTCGGTCCCATATCATATATTAAATCGGCTTCTTCCATCATTTCCGAATCATGCTCAACAACGACAACGGTATTACCAATGTCGCGAAGTGACTTTAATATATTTATAAGCTTTGTATTATCGCGTGGATGTAATCCGATGCTTGGCTCATCCAAAACATAAAGAGTTCCAATTAAAGCCGACCCCAGTGAAGTTGCAAGATTTATTCTTTGGGTCTCTCCACCCGAAAGAGTGCTACTCAAACGATCCAAAGTAAGATATCCCAACCCGACATCATTAAGAAATGTTAATCTTTTTCTTATTTCTTCCAACAATCTTCCGCCGATAGCCTCTTCGAATTCCGAAAGCGAAATATTGTTAAAAAACTCAGAAGCCTTTTCAATCGGCATTTTTACAACTTCATCAATCCCTTTCCCGTCCAGCTTTACCTGAAGTGCTTCTCTTCTTAGTCTGGAACCTTTGCAAGCGGAACATGTTGAATATCCTCTGTATTTACTCAGTAAAATACGGATATGCATTTTGTAGTTTTTTTCTTCTAGTGTTTTGAAAAAACTATCTATCCCTATAAATCCGTCAAACCCTTTTTTTATCAGAGTTACGTGTTCGTCGGATAAATTTTCAAAAGGTACTTCCAGTGGAATCTTTTTCCCTTTGGAGGCACGAATAAGATCACGCAAATATTTGCTGTACTTCACCGAACGCCATGGTGCAATTGCGCCTTGAATAAGACTTAGTTTTGGATTTGGAATAATAAGTTCCATATCATAATCCATTGTTTTCCCAAAGCCTTGGCAAACCGGACATGCTCCGAAAGGATTATTAAAAGAGAAGAACCGTGGTTCGGGTTCCTCATATTTTATTCCACAACATTCGTAAAATTGAGTAAAGAGTTTGTTATCATTTGTTTCGGCATTGATGAGGGATAGTCGACCTTCACCTTCTTTGAATGTAATTTCAATCGATTCGGCAAGTTTTTCCCGTACAATTCCTTTGCGAACTTTGAATCTATCTACAACTACAAAGATATTCTTTTTCGTTCTGGGTAATTTGGTTTCTTCGTTCAGATTAATAAGTTTGTCCTTGTAGAAAAGTCTGAAGAAACCTCTCTTCTTCAGCATTTCCACTTCCTCGTCCATTTTACGATCATCATGAAACCGCATCGGAAATCCCAGATAGTATTTTCCTCCGTCTGGCTGATCTTCCAAATATTCGCAGACAGTCTTAACGCTATCCTTTTTTACAATCTTTCCACAATTAAAACAAACAGTTTTACCAACTCGCGCAAACAACAATTTTAAATAATCGTAAATTTCCGTATTTGTGCCAACAGTGGAGCGAGGATTTCTGGCTCCTTTTTTCTGTTCAATTGCAACAGCAGGACTGATTCCGTATATGAAATCAACATCAGGTTTGTTCATCCTCTCCAAAAACTGTCTTGCATAAGATGATAGAGATTCGACATAACGACGCTGACCTTCCGCATAAATCGTGTCGAACACAAGCGAGGATTTTCCACTCCCACTAACCCCGGTAAACACAACCATTTTGTTTCTTGGAATTTCCAAGCTAACATTTTTTAGATTATGTTCACGAGCTCCTTTTACAACTATTTTATCTCGAGTATCTGTTTTCTTTTCTGTCATTGCGTTAAGATTTTGGTTAAATTAAACCTCAAAGTTACAAAATTTCCCACACAGGAGATTAATTATTAACTAAAAACATTCCATAATTCTCATAGGTTTCGCTTTCCGATGAACAAAAAACTAAAACTAGGGCTAGTACGACATTTCAAAGTCGACATAAAACACGGAAAACCTTTTCAAAATTCTGCCGAATTCGAAGAGTTAATGCGACGCTATGATTCTGCCCCCGTCATTCCGAATGAAATCATCCTTAACAATTCGTGGGAAACATGCTATTGTAGCACACTTCCAAGAGCAATTACTACCGCCCAAAATATTTTTCAAGGGGAAATAATCTATTCCGATTTACTTCTGGAAGTTACTCTAATGCCTTTTGTAAAAACCTCCGTAAAGCTTCCTTCACTATTTTGGCGAATTGGTTCAAGAATAGCTTGGGCTAAAAATCATTCATCGCAAAATGAAGGAGTACACAACACAACCAAAAGAATTATTAAGATTCTTGACCAGATTTCAGAAACCGGAAAACAAAACATACTGATCGTATCCCATGGTTTCTTTTTGCGAGCTTTTACTGAACATTTGAAGAAGAAAGGTTTTTCCGGAGAAATCGATCCGATACCAAAGAATGGGAAATTATATGTTTTTGAAAAATAATTTTCTTTTCATGGAATATTTTCTCTTCATCTGCGTCTATTAAAAGAGATGAAAAGAAAAAGAGCAGGAAATATCAAAGAATTTTTCAATGTCGAAAGAGAAAAGCTGATTAGCTATACAAGAAAATTATTCGCGGAAAATTCTGGAATAGAAGCCGAGGATATTGTTCAAGAGGTAGCCCTTAATATTTTCAGTCGCGTTGATTTTGATTCTGTAGTAGAAAATTTGGCAGCATATGTGTATGGCTCGATACGAAACAGAGTAATTGATCAGTACCGGAAAAAGAAAATAGTAATCGATATTGACGATGCCAGCTCATTAAAAGAGGTTGATGACTTTCCACCAACTCCGATTGAGCAAGTTGAGAAAAAGGAAAATATTGATTTGCTAATGAACAATATTTCAAAGCTTTCTCAAGATCAGCAAGCAGTTGTAATTGCAACCGAATTGGAAGGCTATTCATTCGAAGAACTATCAGAGATGTGGGATATTCCTATTGGCACATTACTTTCCCGGAAACACAGAGCAATCGCAAACTTGAAAAAACAAATGCAAAACATAAAATATAACAGGAGTTAAAAATGGAAAGAGCTGTAAAACACCGTAGTGGTGCCGAGATGCTCAAACATATATTAGCCGGATTAATTTTCGCGATTGTCTTCGCGTTTCTTTTCGGAATATTTATGATGCTTTTGTGGAATTGGCTTATGCCCACAATATTTTCATTGCCGGAATTGTCATATTTTGAAGCAGTTGGGGTAATAGTATTGTCGCGATTGATATTCGGTAGTTTTGGTCCTCATTCTCACAATGAACACAGCCCACGTAAATCAATGAATCGACAAAGAGATGAAAGATGGACAGATAGATGGAAATATTACCATGATTTTTGGAATTCCGAAGGAGAAAAATCATTTAACGAATATGTACAAAAAAGAAAAAATGAAGAATAAAAAAAGGCGTCTTATTAAAGACGCCTTTTCATTTTTATGCAAGATACTTTTCAACTATGTTTTCCAATTCATTTAAGGCATTTGGTATTTTAGAAGAGTCTTTTCCTCCTGCCGTAGCCATGTGAGGACGACCTCCACCGCCACCACCGACAATTTTCGCTACATCACCAACAATTTTGCCGGCCATTAGTTTTTTCTCTTTTATAAGGTCATCTGTTACAACGACAACAATACCAACCTTTTCACCGAAATTGGCAATCAGTAAACCGGCGCCACTCTTCATTTTATTGCGTAGTTCGTCACCAATTGATTTCAACTCATCCATATTAGCCGCGTCGATCTCACCCTTAAAAACTTTGACTCCCTTTACATCAATCGGAGAAGTCACAATGGAATCAATACCTCCGAGCTTTGCTTGCAACTGCATTTCTGATAGTTCTTTTTCCAAATGCTTTCTTTCTTCGTTAAGCTCGTCAATTTTCTTTTCCAGGTCGGAAATCTTTTCATTCTGCTGATCTATATATTCCTCAATTCCTTTTCCGGTAACAGCTTCGATTCTTCTTACGCCACTTGCGATTGATGATTCGCTTATTATCTTTAACAAACCAATTTGCGAAGTATTTTTAACATGTGTTCCTCCGCAGAACTCCATAGAGTAATCGCCGAATTTCACTACATTAACTTTGTCTCCGTATTTATCTCCGAAGAACATCAAAGCTCCCATTTCCTTTGCTTTTTCAAAAGGAGTATCGATCAAATGTTCAAGTTCAATGCTTTCTCTGATTTTCGAATTTACAATTCTTTCAATGGATTGTAATTCTTCTTCCGTTAATTTTTGATAATGAGTAAAATCAAAACGAAGACGATCTGCCCCGACATAAGAGCCTGATTGTTGAACATGCTCTCCAAGAGTTTCTCGCAAAGTTTTGTGAAGAAGGTGGGTAGCTGAATGATTTCTCATAATTGCCCATCTTCGTTTTTCAGCAACTTTAAGAATTGCTTCGGAACCTAACTTTATCTCTGTGTGTCTTTCGTTTTTCACAAAGTGAATTACCTGGTTGTTAATTTTGGACACATCAAAAATTTCGAAAGTATTTCCATCATATTCCATTGAGCCAAAATCATCAATCTGTCCACCGGATTCTACATAGAAAGGAGTCTTATCAAATATAATTAGAAAATTTCCATTCTCTTCTTTTAACCCGACAACTTTTCCTTTTGCTTCCAAAGAATCGTATCCGACAAATTGAGTTGGCTCTTCGCTCAATATTTCAAATCCTTCAAGGCTATCGACCTGAATGTTTGCAGAAGCAGCTTTACTTTTTGAAGCAGCTCTTGCTCTTTCCTTTTGCTCATTCATCAATTCGTTAAATCGATCAACATCTATTTCAAGCCCTTTTTCCTTCGCCATTACATTAGTTAGATCTTCGGGGAATCCGAAAGTATCATACAGCTTAAATACATCATCACCGCTAATTACCTTCTTGCCTTCGGCTTCAACTTTTTCCGAGACTTGCTCGAACAACTCTATCCCTCTATCAAGAGTTACGTTAAAACTCTCTTCTTCGGCTTTAATAATCTTTTTTATATTATCCTGATGTTTCTCGATTTCAGGAAAAACCACGGACATATTTTCGATAATAACATCAACTATTTCATAAAGGTATGGTTTCAAAAGTCCAAGCTTACGACCATATCTGCAGGCTCTTCTTAATATCCTTCTTAGAACATACCCTCTTCCTTCGTTGCCCGGTGTTGCGCCATCAGCAATGGCAAAAGTTAATGTACGAATATGATCCGCAATTACGCGCATAGGGATTTGATCTTCTACTGTTGAATATTTTCGACCCGATAGGTCTTCAATTTTCCTGAGTAGCGGAGTAAATACATCAGTGTCGTAATTAGATTTTTTATCTTGAAGCACTGCACATATTCTTTCGAAACCCATACCGGTATCTACATGCGTCGCTGGCAAATCGTGCAACACACCATTTTGATCTCTATTATATTGAATAAACACAAGGTTCCAAATTTCGATACATTCCGGTTTGCCTGCATTTACCCATTCAGGATTTTCATAATCATCGCTAACATTGATGTGGACTTCGGAACATGGACCGCAAGGACCGGTTTCTCCCATTTCCCAAAAATTATCTTTTTCGTCAAATCGCAAGATATGCTTCGGGTCTATGTCCGTATTATTTTTCCATATATCAAGAGCCTCGTCATCGGTTCTGTAAACCGTAGCCCAGAGCCTTTCTTTCGGAAGTTTCCAAACTTCGGTTAATAATTCCCAAGCCCATGAAATAGCTTCCTTCTTGTAATAGTCTCCGAAAGACCAGTTCCCAAGCATCTCGAAAAAAGTATGATGATATGTATCGTGCCCAACTTCTTCAAGATCGTTATGTTTTCCACTAACACGGATACATTTTTGGGTATCTACAGCTCTAGTGTAATCTCTTGTTCCTGTTCCCAAGAAAACATCTTTGAACTGATTCATTCCAGCGTTTGTGAAAAGCAGAGTAGGGTCGTCATACGGAACAACCGGAGCACTTGAAATATGTTTATGCTGTTTCGATTTAAAAAACTCGAAAAACTGTTTCCTTATTTCTTGCGATGTCATTTTTATTTCCTTGTATCTCTTTTCCAAATTTTTTCTATACGGAATTGTAAATATACAAAATTAGAAAATCCAAAATTCTTTACATTTTGTAAAATATTTTTCATGTATGGAGCAATTTGAATGAATGTAAGTGTAATTTTCAGATACATTTATTACATTTACTTTCGATCTTTGTTAATTTATCTGGGAAAAAGTTGGGCAAATACAAAGACTTATCAGATCTTGATCTTCTAAAAAAAATCTCCGAGTATGATATCAGAGCTTTCGAAGAGCTTTACGAAAGATACTCTGTGCTGCTATATACTCTCATTAAGAAAATTTCTCCGGACATAAAAACATCTGAAATGATTTTGGTAGAAGTTTTTACAATTTTGTGGAGAAAAATTGAATTCTTCGATTTGGAATCGGGCAATGTTTACGGGTGGTTAATTAACCTGGCACGAAACAGAGCAATTGATAGCCTTAGAAGAAACCGTCTTAGCTCAGATGACATTGAGAATTACAATGATGATTATGAAAATAATTATATTCTTCCCGTGTTGGACAAAACAATTGATCCGCTAGATCTGGATACGGCCTCTGCTATTAAAGATGATATTGAAGGAGCTCTGGATAAATTAACCGATGCTCAAAAATATGTGATTCACCTTTCATACTATGAAGGGTATACAATAAATGAGATAGCCGAAAAATTGAATATTCCTTTGGAAACCGTCCGAGGCAAAATTATGACTGCCCTACATAATTTGCGAGACAATTTAGTAGGAAAGGAGTAACTCATATGGATCAGACTACTCATGAAATGATAAGTGCTTTTGCTATTGGCTGCATGGACAAAGATAATTATCTGATGTTCAAAAAGTATATAGAAGAAGGGGGAGAATTACCCGCCGGTGAATTAGGGGAATTACAAAATGTAATCTCACTATTGCCTACTATTCTTGAGCAAGAAGCTCCGGATCCGGCATTAAAGGATGAAGTTGCGAAAAAACTACTTTCTTTACGTGCGGAAATAAAATCCAAAATAAAGGAAACCAAAAGAACAACAACAGAACAACCGAAAGAACCCCCACTTGAGGCTACCGAAGAACGATCACCTATCCCTGCAATGAAAATTGAACAGCCGGTAAAAGAAGAACATCAACCTAACCATGAACTCAAAGAAGTATCTGAATCCGTTGTCCACTCGAAAAATAATTCCCGAATGGAATTAAATATCTTTTGGGGAGTATGCTCGATCTTGTTTATCGCAATACTTGTTATTTTCTATATGCTGAATGGAAAGATTGATTCTCAAAGAGAAGAAATTAATTCGTTAAAAGAGGAGATTAAAAAGGTAGAAAAAGATCTTCGCCTAAATTCTGAGTTTACAGACAACTATTCAAAACTTATTGAATTTATTAACTACCCTGAAATTACAATGGCCAATTTAACAGGAGGATCTGTTAGCTCCAAAGCAAACGGAAAAATCTGGTACTCTCCTTCTTCCGGGGAAACAATGCTAATTGTTAACAAACTACCGGCATTAAATATAGATGATACGTATCAACTTTGGATAGTAACCAAAAGTAAATCTTTTTCAATTGGTAGTTTTACAGATATTATCGCAGGGAAATATATTTCATTTAAAAATGGACCGATGCTAGATCCCAAGAGTATTGAAATGATAAGAATAACAAAAGAAAAACAGCCTGGGGCAGAAATACCACAAGGAAGTACTTATTTGTTCGGAAGCTTTTATAATTAGACGTCATTTTTTTCTATTAAAGATTGCACCTAATAAAAAGATTAGCAACAAAATCGGCCATGCGTCAAGAACTCTATTAATTAAGGAATTTCCTAATTTTACAATATTACTTCCTTTAAACAAAACAGACAAAAATCCGCAAATAAATAGAACTCCACCATTCAGCAGAAAAATTTTTTCTTCGAAATCATCTATAAATAACATTACAAATATCGCCCCTAACATAAAAAGAATTACAGGGAAATAAAGATTTGAAGGAGAAAGAATTTCATAATTTCTTGTTATTGAAAAAACAACTCCCAGCATGAATACTACAGTAAAAATAATTAAGTTGATCTTTCCATTCTTCCCAAGTGAAATTCCCGTAAAAATCAAAGAAGCCAAAGTAATTGAAATGAAATAACTCCCTGCTATTGTATCGCTTAAAACATTACCAACCATAAACAGCCCGACAATAATAGACAGCAAACCCAGATGGGAAAATTTACTAGAGTGCTCCATTTTTTCTATCCTTTATGAAGAACCAGCTGATTAAATAAACAACAATTCCCAAACCTAGTGTAATAAACGAAACAAGTGTCCAAAGCATTCGCAAAAAGAATAAATCTATTTTTAAATAATTACTATAAGCCGAACAGATTCCCAATATTTTTTTATTATCTATTGTTAAATTTGAATCATTCTCTGATACTGGGAAAAGTAATGAATAAGATTTGTTTTTTACCAAAACCAATATTCCACTAGCAATTAATAGAATAGGAACCAATAATTCTTGCTCCGGATCAATCAGTGTAAAAGGATTATCATTTCCGAATGTTAAAAATAACGTGGCTGGCACAAATAGTAATAATGAATAAACATTCTTTCTTTTTATCTTACTTTTCTTTTTATCAAACTCGCCATAACTTATTAATATTTCCTCCGGAATAAGCACTGCACCAAGAAGGTAAAGGTAAAGACTAATTCCACCCAGGAATATTCCAAGCACAAATGTAATTCGAATAAAAAGAAGAGAGCATGAAAAATAATTTGCTAGAGCAGAGGCAACTCCAAAAAATAATCTTCCGTTAACAGGCCTGAATATTTTATTGTTTTGTTTCTTCTTTTCGGGAATAGAGTCTTCCGAAAAAATATTCTTATTCTCAAAATCTTCTAACATTTCTAAACTCACAATAGAATAACAAAAAATTATTCACATACACATATTAACAAGGTTTTAGAGCTTACCATTTCCTCTTGTATCAATTATTCTTCTTTCAGTAATTATTTTATCGAGACGAATATCCGAGTGTGTCGCTTCTATGTTGTCGAACAATTGATACTCAAAAGCCAATGAATACTTTGGAGCATAAGCTCCTTTTAGAAGACGATCGTAATAACCTCCGCCATTTCCAACTCGATGCCCGTTTACAGAAATAGCCGTTGCAGGAACAAGAATTAAATCTATATCACTCAAATCTTCTTTGTAAGCTAATTTTGGTTCCAAATATCCCGATTCGTTTTTTTCCAATTCATCCCAACCCTTAAAATAAAACCGGTGCAACTCTTGTGAGATTTTGTTTAGCTTTGGAATAACAACTGTTTTCCCGCACGCAACCATTTTATCGATTAACGCTTTTGTTTCTAATTCACCATTGCCCGCAGAAATATAACAATAGATATTGTTCGCAAAATTAAAATCATCCGTATCGGTCAATCTGTCAATTATTATCAAAGTCTTTCTTTCTAGTTCTCCGGAAGTAAAATCTTCTTTTCGTTGAATAGCCAATCGGCGGGCTTCTGCTTTAGGAATAAGAGTCTTAAGTCTCACATTACCTCAGTTTTAGAAGATTCAGAAATTCGACTTTTCAAGATTTTCCAATATATGAATAAGCTTCTTTTAAGAAAAGGAGAAAATCCCTCCGAATTAGGAATCAAAAAGTTTATTGTTCTTTTTCGAAAAATTATTCGATTATATAATCGCGAACTGTAAATCAAAGAGAATTTTTGACTAACTTACCACATGAATAGACCAACCCTATAAATAAAGGAGAAACTATGGATAAGTTTATGAGAGCTGCCATCGAAGAGGCACAAAAAGGCTTAAATGAAGGTGGAATTCCAATAGGTGCTGTTTTGGTAAAAGACGGAGAGATAATCGGAAGAGGACACAACAAGCGAATTCAAAAAAATGATCCGATCATTCATGCGGAAATAGATTGCCTAAGAAATGCAGGAAGAATCGGATCCTACAAAGGCACTGTTCTCTATAGTACACTAATGCCCTGCTATCTTTGCGGAGGAGCAATTGTACAATTCGGAATAAAAGAGGTTTATGCCGGAGAAGCCGATACTTTTCCCGGATCGAATGAATTCATGGAAGAACATGGAGTCAAAGTAACTAATCTTGACCTCCAAGAGTGCAAAGACATGATGAATAATTTCATTGAGAACAACCAGGAACTATGGAAAGAAGATATAGGCGAATTATAAATTCAAAGCCGCATCGAGAAAATGGTGCGGCAATTCTTTTCCCAAAATCTACTAGTGAGTGTAAAAAAGAAGTATTTTCTTTTTGTTGATTCGATTTTAGCCTATTTTTGTTTGTCAAATATTTTTACCCAAAGAGATATGAAAAATATGCCAAGCAAAGAAAAAATAGGAATAATTACTCTCGGATGCTCGAAAAACACAGTAGATTCCGAACGATTAGCCAGTCAATTGAATCATAACAATTTCACTTTAGTAGAAGATCCGAACGAAGCAGATACTATTATAATTAATACATGCGGCTTCATTGAAGATGCAAAAGAAGAATCAATTAATACTATTCTCGAAGCAATTGAATTAAAAAAAATGGGTGAGATAAAAAAAGTTATTGTGACAGGATGTCTTTCCCAACGATACGAAGTTGAGTTACAAAAAGAACTTCCGGAAGTAGATAGTTTTCACGGAACGGAAGATTACGAAGGAATTTTAAGAGAAATAGGAGGGGATCTAAAAAAAGAACTTCTTGGTGAAAGAGCTCTTTATACTCCAAATCACTTTTCATATCTGAAAATTTCCGAAGGATGTAATAATCCGTGTTCCTTTTGCGCAATTCCTTTGATTCGTGGAAAACATGTTTCGAAAACAATTGAAGAATTATATGACGAGGCAAAATTCCTGGCAACTAAGGGGGTAAGAGAGCTTAATATTATCGGGCAAGACACCACTTACTATGGCAAAGATATTTATAAAAAAAGAGCCCTAGCAGAATTGCTTAATAAAATAAGTACTATTAACAACATCGAATGGATTAGACTTCTATACTCTTATCCATATCAATTTCCTGAAGAGGTAATTACTGAAATAGCTAATAATCAGAAGATCTGCAAATATATTGATATTCCGTTACAACATATCTCAGATAATGTTTTGAAATCAATGAGAAGAAAAATCACCTCGTTGCAAACTAGAGAACTTGTAGAAAAATTCAAAACTAGGATTCCAAATATTACACTAAGAACAACTTTTATTGTGGGTTATCCGTCTGAAACTGAAAAGGATTTCGAAGAGTTATATAATTTCGTAAAAGAGACTAAATTCGACAGAGTTGGAGTTTTTACATATTCCCCCGAAGAAGATACTTACGCTTATGATTTGGGTAATCCGATTCATGCAAAAGAAAAGGAAAGAAGAAAGCAAGCAATTATGGAATTGCAAAAAGATATCTCGTTCGAAAATAATTCCAAATATTTAGATACTATTCAAAAAGTATTGATCGATAGGGTAGAAAATGAATTCTACATTGGAAGAACCGAAAGAGATGCACCGGAAGTCGACGGTGAAGTGATAATTACGGCACCTAAAAATAATCTTGAGATCGGAAAATTCTACGATCTTAAAATAAATGATTGCACCGAGTACGATTTGTTTGCTAAATTGAGCTAAAATCAAGGGAGCGTTAAATGAAAAAGATATTCTTTCTACTGTTATTTTGTTTTTCAGTTTTATACGCGCAAGTTGAACATTCCTCGGGAGTTTTTCCCTATACATACGCGCCGAAATTCTATTTTGATGTTGTTAATTACCAAAGCGATCAGGATGGAAAAACAAGAGTTGATGTTTTTGTGAAAATGCCCTATGAAAACATTCAGTTTGTTAAGAAGAATAACTCATATATAGGTAAATATAGTTTAACGCTCACTTTCTTTGATGAAGACCAAGACAAAGTGCTACTTGAAAGAATCTGGAACGAAGAGATTAAGGCTGGAAGTTACACGGAAGCTTCCTCGAAAAAAAATTTCAATTATAGTTATCGCTCCTTCGAACTGGCTCCGGGAAAATATTTTTTAAGATGCATGGCCTACGATAAAGACTCAAGAAAAGACTTTATCACAGAAGCTATTATTACCGTTAAGGAGTTTTCGGAAGAGATCGATCTCAGTGATATTCTTTTGGTCTCTCGCATAATAAAAACTACAAGTGGAGATCAATTACTCCCTAGTATTAGTAATACCATAGACACAAAAGATTCCACATTTTATTCTTTGGTAGAAGTATATTCTCCCAAAAACCAAGCTCTTCACCTAGAATATCAAATTAAAGATAAAAACAACAATGTCGTATTTACCGAATACAAGGATGTGGATCTGGCTAAGGGATTAAATTCTTACAGAAACAAATTTGAAAACATTTCATTTTCCTTGGGAGTATATACACTAACAATTTCTATAAGAGACGAAGATTGGAAAGTCGTTGTATCCACCGAGAAGAAAATGAGATCAAAAATATACGGCTTCCCCGATTCCATTACAGATCTGGAAAAGGCCGTTGACCAAATGACTTACATCGCTACAAGCTCACAGATGGATTCTATTAAAGAAGTAGAAAACTTCGATCAGATGCTCCTCCGCTTTAACAAATTTTGGAAATCAAAAGATCCTTCACCTAATACGATTATTAACGAAGTATTTATTGAATACTTTAGAAGAGTTGCATACGCGAACGAACATTTTAAGCATTATTTCGATGGATGGAAAACTGATATGGGAATGATCTACATCGTTCTCGGCCCTCCGAATAGTGTTGATCGTCATCCCTTCGATTATGATTCGAAACCATATGAAGTGTGGGATTATTACGACATAAACAAACGATTTATATTTGTGGACGAAACCGGCTTCGGCGATTATCGTCTTGTCAATCCTCAATTCGGAGATTGGTACAGATACCGTCAATAATCGATTTATAAAGAATTCTTCCTAAGCGAATTTCGAATTAGAAATTATTTGACTAATTTTTAACCTCGAATTCGCTTTTTTATTTAAGGGAAAATGTGTTATGATTTTGACAGTTACTATAAATCCTCTTCTGGAAAAAAGACTCTATTTCGAAAAAATAGAGATAGGAAAAGTTAATCGCAGTACAAAGGAAATATTCACCGCCGGTGGCAAGGGAATAAATATCAATAGACAGCTTAATAAGCTTGGTATAAAAAATCAGGCACTCACATTTGTCGGTGGCAACAACGGGAAAAAACTTCGTCATATTCTTGGTGAAGAGGGAATAAATACAACTTACCTTTCATCCAAAGCGGAAACCAGATCCGCTACTCTGGCGATTGAAGAGAAGAACAAACAGATTTCCTCCTTCTTCAGTCCGAATGCGGAATTGACAAGAGCCGAAGTTGATGAGATAAAAAGCAAACTCGAGAAGATGATGGTTAATTGCTCTATTGTTGTCTTTTCCGGTAGTTCTGTCGGAGGTTTTTCCGATGAAATATTTTCATATGGAATTGAACTCGCTCATAAAATGGATAAGTTCTCGATAGTCGATACCTACGGAACACATTTGACAAGTTGTATACAAGCTGCTCCTTCCGCTCTACATAATAATGTTGAAGAGATTGAAAGTTCATTGGGAATTGATTTATCGGACGAAAAGAAAAAAATAGATTTTCTGCATGACTTATATTCCAAAGGAATTAAACTTGCCTTTCTTACAGATGGAACCAAACCGGCTTACGCTTCGAAGTTCGGATTTATTTATAAAATAAATCCTTTGGAAATTGATACACTCGACTCAACAGGAAGCGGTGATTCTTTTACCGCGGGAATATGTTTTGGTTTGGAGAAAGCTCTTGTCTTTGACGACTTTGTAAAATTCGGTACTGCCTTAGGTGCGTTGAATGCAACAAGTTGGAATACCGCATCAGTGGATATTAACGAGGCCTCTGTTCTTAAAAATTCCGTGACGGTAGAAAGCATCGGAAAAAAGATGAAAATAATAGATGACTCGCCGAACTATTAATATCATCTCTCTTTATTTCCTTTTTGCCACTATTACATTCGGGCAAAATTTGGGAATTATTAGAATAATTGGCGCTAAAAATTTTTCAGAAAAGGATTATCTCTCTTGGATTAAATCGGAAAGTGGCGCCAAATTCACTTCTTCAACAAAGGATTCCATTTCCGCCAGAATAGGCAAAGGTCTAACGGCTCATGGTTATTTTGATGCTGAAATTACAGACTTTTCAACTTCCTTTTCTCCGGATTCACAGCTTGTTGATATCACCATATCGATAAATGAAAACACTCAAACATATTTTGGCGAAATATTTCTTGCTTCAAAAGATTCCATATTTGCCGAATCAATTACTTCCACTTATTCCTATTTGGAGAATGCTCCTTTTTCCCAAGACGAAACGGAAGGTATTATAGCCGAAACACTTGATAGACTTGAGAATTCGGGGTATCCGTTTGCTAAAGTTATTATCAAATCCTTGCACTTTTATTCTTCTGCTAACAAACCGGATGATAAGTTTGTAGATCTTTATCTGGCAATTGAAATGGAAACATCCTCCATAATTGATTCTATAAGAATAGAAGGAAATACTGCCACAAAAGACTACGTTGTTTTAAGAAATATTTCTACAAAAGAAGGGGATGAGTATTCTCAATCTGCTATTGATGAAATACCAAAACAACTAAACAAGTTACGTTTCTTCGAGCCGGTACAACCTCCTTCTTTCTTTTTCGATTCAAAAAACAGAGGAACTTTACTGATAAAAGTAAAAGAAAAAGAAACGAATAATTTTGATGGTATAGTCGGATATGTTCCGGGGAACGATAAAAAGAATGGTTTCTTTACCGGGTATGTGAATATCAGCCTGAGAAATCTTTTCGGTACCGGTAGAGCCATGTTACTGAAATGGCAAAAGGAGGATCGAGAATCTCAGGAGTTGGAATTAAGGTATATGGAGCCTTGGGTTTTCTCTTACCCCTTTAATGTCAATTTTGGGATGTATCAAAGAATACAAGACACTACTTATGTTCAAAGAGATTTTAGCGCTGAATTGGAATATATGGCAACCAACGATATTTCAGCCAAGTTTTTGCTCGAAAGCGAAACTACTATTCCTACTAAACCTGACGAAAGAGGCTTTACCGTTTTCAACTCCAACTCAATTACAACAGGAACCAGCTTACAAATAGATACACGCAACGATTTCTATGCCCCCACTCAAGGACTCTATTTTCTCAACTCATACAAATACTCCGCGAAAAAAATAAAAGGCCCAAAGGAATATATTACACCGGAAACAAAGACTAATATTAGCATACAACACTTGGAGCTTGATTTTATATGGTTTTATGAGTTATTTACACGCCATATTACCGCAGCCGGCATTCACGCGCGTGAATTAAGAGGATCTCGATTCGAGATCAGTGACCTTTATAAATTAGGAGGAACTAACTCTCTGCGTGGTTATCGAGAAAATCAGTTCATGGGAAATCGAATATTTTGGTCGAACTTGGAATACAGATATCTTCTATCGAAAAGATCTTTTGCTTTCCTCTTTTTCGATACAGGATATTTCCTAAAAAATGCAGACAAATTTTCCGGCACCGAAGAAATATCCGATTTTAAAATCGGTTACGGCCTTGGAATGAATTTGGAAACCGGTCTGGGCGTTCTTAATGTTAGCTTTGCCCTTGCCGGTGGTGACTCCTTTAGTGAAGGGAAAATCCATTTCGGAATACTCAACGAATTCTAAATTTTTATGATTAGTAAACTATACGCCATATTAAAACTCAGTCGACCACTCAATTGCATTATTACCTTTTTGGTGATTTTGGTTGCCTACGTGATCTGCGCAGATGACTTTATTCTAACCACAGGAATACTTGCCGGTATTGCAGGGCTTTTTTCTGCTGCCGGAGGTAATGTGATCAACGACTATTTCGATATTGAGATTGATAGAATCAATCGCCCCGATAGAGCGCTTCCGTCAAATATTATTAGCCCCAATTGTGCATTGATTGTTTACTCAATCTACATTATTGCGAGCCTCTTGGTTGCTTCTCTTATCGGATTAATTCCGTTTGGAATAGTAGCTCTGGCAAATATTATTCTCTTCTTCTATTCGAAAAATCTAAAACGCGTTCCTTTGATTGGGAATATCACTGTCGCATTCTTTACAGGATTAGCCTTTGTTTTCGGAGGTGTTGCCGCTACAAATCCACTTTCGGCAATAATACCGGCTATATTCGCGTTCCTGGTTAACCTGATCAGGGAAATGGTAAAAGACATTCAAGATATAGAGGGAGATAGAAAAGAAAACGCAATTACTTTCCCAATCAAATACGGAATTACAAAGACAATACTTCTCATAAAATCTTTTTCTCTTCTTCTTATACTTGTTACCCTGATTCCCTATATATTTGAGTTCTACAAAATTGAGTTCTTTTTGATAATTATGGTATTGGTTAATCCTATCTTCCTATACCTTTTCAAGAATATCGATTCATTTACGAAAAGAAACAGACTAAACCTGCTTAGCAACTTACTCAAGATCAGTATGCTCTTTGGATTGCTAGCTATTTATATGGGAAATATTTGAAATGACTTTAAAGGAATATGACAATTCGTTTTTATGCGATAATATAAAAACTATTGCCGGTGTCGATGAAGTTGGAAGAGGTCCTCTTGCAGGGCCGGTCGTTGCCGCAGCGGTAATTTTCGATAGAGATGTTGTTATAGAAGGAATAAACGATTCGAAAAAACTCACCGAGAAAAAACGAGAAAAGCTTTACCCCGAAATACTCGAGAAGTGTTTGGCTTATGGAATCGGAGTTGTTGACGAAAAGGAAATTGATAAAATAAATATTTTGCAAGCAACCTTTAAGGCAATGAGAATGTCAGTTGACCAACTTCAACAGAAACCTCATCTGCTACTAATAGACGGAAACAAAACTTTTCCCTATCCGTCTAAAACCAAAGCTATTGTTAAAGGGGATTCGAAATCTTTCTCTATCGCCGCCGCGTCAATATTGGCTAAAGTAACCAGAGATGAAATGATGAAAAAAGCGGCTCTCGAATACCCACACTACGCTTGGGAAAAAAACAAGGGTTACGGAACTAAAGAGCACATAGAAGGGCTTTTTAAGTACGGACCATCTCCTTTGCATAGGGTTACTTTTCTAACTAACATTCTGGCCAAGCAAGAGGAGATAAATTTTTAACAATCTCTTCGGAGTCGAATCATGACTCAAAACAATAAAAATAAGGGAGAATGGGGAGAAGATATCGCCACTGAATTCCTTATGCGAAAAGGATACTCTATTATCGAACGTAATTATCGTTACGGAAATGGAGAAATCGATATTATTGCCAGGGACAAAGACATACTTGTTTTTGTTGAGGTCAAATCAAGACACAGCCTTAAATTCGGTCATCCGCTGGAAGGGATTAGCAAAAGCAAGGTGAGCCAAATTAAGAAGATTGCTTTTTCCTATCTTTACGATAAAGAAATAACCGATATACAATGCCGTTTTGATGTAATTGGCATTCTCAAACCCCAAGGGGGAAAGGCTGAGATAACTCATCTCGAAAACGCGTTTCAGTAAATAATATTAGGGCTTTGAGACTCAATATATCATTTAAGTTTAGAGAAAGATTTGCTATCTTGTCACTTACTAAAGTAAACTCTAGGAGACATGGAACTTCCTACTATTAAATATTCCCGAAGACCTTCGCTCAAAGAAACACTTTATAATTCTTTCGCGACTCTTTCCGGGCTTACTATTTTCGCTTTGAAGTTTTTTAAGGAACTCTTTATCCCTCCTTACGAAATCTCCGAAATAAAACGCCATATGGATGAACTTGGCGTAAAAACATTCCCAATTGTAAGTTTTACAGGGATAATAATGGGATTCGTGCTGGCATTGCAAGGCTATCCGGTTCTTCAAAGATTCGGCGCCACCGATTTCCTCCCGAATACAGTAGCCCTTACGGTCATCAGAGAATTAGGCCCAATAATTACAGCCCTTATTTTTGCCGGCCGAGTAAGCTCAGGAATCGGTGCCGAGCTCGGATCTATGCGGGTAACCGAACAGATAGACGCTATGGAAGTTTCCGCTGTTAACCCTTTCAGATACCTTGTTGTTACAAGGGTTTTCGCTACTACTATGATTTTACCCCTATTATCAATATATGTAATCATTATTGCTGTTCTCGGTGGATTTGTAGCGATGATTATTATCGAACCTGTTAATTTTATCTATTACAAAAACGCCGTGATTAACGCCGTGGAATTCGGTGACCTTATTCCCAGCATCGCTAAAACTTTTGTATTCGGTTTCATAGCCGGATTGGTAGGATGCTACAAAGGATATTCTGCAGAAGGGGGTACAGAAGGAGTTGGACGCGCCTCTACTACGGCTGTTGTGCTTGCTTCTTTACTAATTTTATTATTCGACATGGTTTTCGCAAAGGTGACTTTAATAGTATGGCCAACTCTAGGTTAATAACGGTTAACAACGTCTCGAAAGCTTTTGGAGATTTGGTTGTTTTGAACAATGTTTCGATGCATGTTGAACAAGGAGAAAATCTCGTAGTTTTCGGCAGAAGCGGAACCGGCAAAAGCGTTCTGTTGAAATGTATAATCGGACTTATGAAACCGGACAACGGAAACATTCAAATAAATTCTCAAGATGTTTACAAGTTGTCGATAAAGGAGCTTAACGAAATCCGTAAAAAAATCGGCTTTCTTTTTCAGAGCGCAGCTCTTTACGATTCGATGAGCGTAAGAGAAAATCTCGAATTCCCCTTGAAAAGAAATTTCGATTATACACAGGAAGAGATTGATCAAAAAGTAATCAACACTTTGGAGTTGGTTTCCCTGGCCGAGGCAATAGACAAAATGCCATCGGAACTTTCGGGAGGTATGAGAAAGAGAATCGGACTCGCGCGCTCTATTATTACCGATCCTGAGCTGATGCTCTACGACGAACCGACTACCGGGCTCGATCCGATTACTTCAAAAGAGATTAGCGAACTGATATTGAATCTTCAGAATAAATTAAAAATGACATCGATTGTTGTTACTCACGATCTGATTTGCGCGCAAATTATAGCTGACAGAGCAATCTTCTTAAAGGACGGGGGAATTATCTACGAAGGTAATTTGGATAACCTGGCGAATTCGGACGATCCGTTCCTGAAGAATTTTTTCAGCAATGAATTGATTAAAGAATAACGGAGTTTATATAATGCTCAAGCATTTTGAAGGGGCCAGATTGGGCCTGTTTGTTTTTCTCGGCACAATTCTCTTAATAATTTCCATCTTCATGATCGGGAATAAGGAATCCCTTTTTGTAGATACTATTAATATCAAAACCGTCTTTTCAAGAGTCGAAGGGCTTAAATCGGGTGCTCCCGTAAGACTTAGTGGCTACGACATTGGTAGCGTAAGCAATATCATGCTAGCCAACGACACAACCGGAAATGTTATCGTAACGATGAATATAGAAGAAGATGTAAAACATTTCATTCGTCTCGATAGCGAAGCCTCTATTGAAACGGAAGGACTTGTCGGGAAGAAAATCGTATCAATAACCCCAGGCTCTAAGGATATGGAAATGATTTCGGAAGGTAGCTTTATTAAATCAAAACCTCCGGTAAACATTGCCGAGATCGTTGAAGAAACTCAGTCTATAATGGCTTACGTAAAAGATCTCACAAAAGATTTTTCCGAGATTGTCGCTAAGGTAAATCACGGAGAAGGAACCATTGGAAAACTTATCAACGACGACGCCCTATACAAATCATCTGTTAGAATTACTCAATCTGCCGACACAAGCTTGGGAGTTATAACAAGTAAACTTAATGAGGTTGGTGGTTCTCTGGTTAAGATAGGTTATGGTGCCGAATCCGTTTTCGCAAAAATAGACTCCGCAATCAATAATATAAAAAATCTTACCGCTCGTGTAGAAAGAGGGGAAGGATTGTTAGGATCTCTTATAACAGATCAAACTGCCTACGATTCTTTGAAAGCAGCAATCAACAACTTAACACAAACTACCGAAGCAACCAGCTACGGCGCAAAATCTTTCGCGGAAAATATGGAAGCGCTTAAGCACAACTGGCTATTTAAGTCCTACTTCGAAGAACGAGGCTATTGGAATCGCTCCGATTACGAAAAAGAACTCGACCGAAAGCTAGAAGCTCTTAAGGAACAGAACAACCTTCTCGACACAAAGATTAAAGAATTGAAATCTCTCGGTGTTACTCTTCCAGATTCCGCTTCATCTTCAAACTAAAGATAATTCTTAATACAATAATTATAGAAAAGCGCCTTCGCAATAGTGAAGGCTTTTCTTTTAACAATAGACAAGCACATATCTTTATTCCGTTTCCTTTCTATAACATATTTTTACTCTATGATATAGTTGCAAAATCCGAATATGTATGTAAAAACCAGATAATTTTCTCTTATGATAATAGTTAAGCTAAATAAGAACATTAGAAAATACACAAAGAGTAATACCTAATTCCCAACCAATGGAACTGCCCTAACAGCGGTCTATTTGGTATGTAGAAACGTAGAAAAAGCTTGGACTAAACCTTTAGCCGGGTGAGGTTTTATTTTAAATCAATTTAAGGATATATTTGCCGAGAGATTAGAAAGCTACTAAATACTTTTTTTCGAATGTACACACTTTTTGAGACACTACCGAGACACTACCACTACCGGACAATCAGTTGTCCCCTTTTCTTTACTCTTCTTTGCACAGAGTCCTCTTATGTAAGGAATGAGAGCTATAAAAATAGCGCTGCAGCACTAAAACGTGACCATGCTGTAAAAAGCATGATACTGCGTCGGATAAAAATGAGGGTACGTTACTTTAAAATGGAACTGTTTCGCGAAAAAATGGGACTACGTCGAAAAAAAATGGGACTACGTCGAAAAAGAATGGCATTACGTCACTTTAAAATGGCACTACGGCATCAAAATGAGACATTACGGCGCAAAAACAAGGGACTGAGTCTGCCACAGTGTTTCATTTTCCCGTTACATCATCTTTTTTGTGTGGCGCAGTATTGTTTTGATTGGGGACAGTGTTCTGTTTTCTTGTTCCGGTATGAAATTAATCTGTTGTGGAGCCCTTTTCCGAAATAACATTACAGTAAATTAGTGTAACATCGTTAGGTTTTCTTTTACTTCGGCTCTGTTCGGAAAAGCGTGTCAAAAAAAATAACAAATTAAGGAATAAAAAAAGCGGCTCTCAAATGAATGAGAGTCGCTTACCGATGGAAAGGAGTATTTTCATACTACAGACCGAATTTTAATCCTACTCTTGCGCTGATATAGCTAAAGTCGGAAGCTACTTGCATATACTTTGCAGTAACATCAAGCATCATTTTCCCAACTTGTAATTCATAACCTGCACCTGCGCCGAATCCGAATTCTGATTCGTCAGCTGTTCCGGTTGCTGAACCAGCTACTGTTTCCGTTTTAACTTCAATAGAAACCATGTGCAATCCTGCTTGAGCCATACCGTAGAATCCTTTGGCAAAATAGTACTTAGCGCCGGCCAATATCGGAATAGCAGTTGCCGAAGTGGTCATTTTAAAGGGTAGTGTCTCAAAAAGTGTGTAAATAAAAAAAACACTATATTCGCACAAAAAAAAGGAGACACCATGGAAAAAGGGAATAAAGAAGAATTGAAAGGATTACTAAAGAAAGAACTAAAAGGAAAAGATGTACATAGTTTTTTTGACGAGTTATATAAGGAAACCATAGAAACTCTGTTAGAAGCAGAAATGGATGAACATCTGGGCTATGAGAAGTACCAAAAGAGAGAAGAAGAAGGAAAAGAAAACAGTAGGAACGGCAATAAAGCCAAGCTAGTAAAGACTAAAAACGGGGAATACAGCATAGAAGTACCGCGAGATAGGAATGGGAGTTTCACCCCAAAACTAGTCCCGAAGCGAAAGAAAGTAATAGATATGATAGAAGAAAAGATACTGTTATTGTACAGCAAAGGAATGAGCGTAAGAGACATACAAGAGAGTATAGAAGACATATATGGGGTGAAGATAGATAAAAGCTCGATATCGAGAATGACCGATAAAATATTACCGAAAATAGAAGAATGGAGGAACAGACCACTGGACAAATTATATTATATCGTCTGGATGGACGCCCTCCATATAAAGATAAGAGAGAACTACAGATTAGCAGACAAAACAATAAACATAGCCATCGGCTTAAACAGCGAAGGGCGCAAGGAAGTATTAGGCCTATGGCTAAGCAAAGAAGAATCCTCATCCTACTGGTATGAAGTATTAACAGACCTAAAATCAAGAGGAGTAAAAGACATCCTAATAAGCTCAACAGACAATCTGAAGGGATTTACGGATGTAATCAAGAAAACATTCACAAAAACCGTAACTCAAGTCTGTGTGCTACATCAAATACGCAACACACTAAGATACGTAGCCTATAAGGATAGAAAGCTTTTTACTATAGATCTGAAGAATGTTTATGAAGCTCCGAACAAAGAAGCCGGAGAAAAGGCACTCGAAGAATTAAGAGAGAAATGGGGAAGCAAATATAGGATGCCAATCAACTCATGGTTTACAAATTGGGAGAATCTATCGAACTATTTTGATTATCCCGTTGAAATAAGAAAGCTCATTTATACTACAAATATTATAGAGAATCTAAATAAGAACATTAGAAAATACACAAAGAATAAGACCCAATTCCCAACCGATGAAGCTGCCATTAAAGCTGTTTATTTGGCATGTAGAAACGTAGAAAGAGCTTGGACTAAACCTATAGCCGGATGGGGTTTTATTTTAAATCAATTTAAGGATATATTTGCCGAGAGATTAGAAAACTAGTATTCACTTATTTTCGAATGTACACACTTTTTGAGACACTACCTTTTAAAGAATCCAAGGTTCATTGCGTCCCCTTCACCGAAAGTGAAGTATCCAACATCAACTGTACCAACCAGTTTTTTTGAAAGGATATACTCGCCTCTTACAGTAGCACCGAAACCGGTATTGATAAGATCACCGAAATCACCACCCGGAATTAGAATTTCCGGACCAACACTTACAGCAAGTTTCCCTTTTTGCGCATTAGATACTGATACGCATAGCATTACCATGAATAAAACGGTTAGAACTTTTTTCATTATTAGTCCTCCTAAATATGTTAGTGTGTGTATGTTGTGAATGGAGATAAGTTTTTGCCCTCAACTTGAAAATCATAATAAGAAATGGACTTTTTAGATGCAACAAAAATTTATTTGATAATATCAAGTAGGAAATTTTTAAAGGGGAAATATTTTCTATAAATTTAATTGTCTATTATTAAAAAATGAGTTAAGGTACTATGAAAAAAACACTTCTATTATTCTTTCTAATGTCTTGTGTGTTTTATGCTCAGAAGCAGGATTCTGTTAGAAATTACAAACTAAATGAGATCACTGTAAAAGGAGGTTTGGTTCTTGATGCTCAGTCCGTATCCGTAATTGGACTTGAGAAAATAAAAAAGACAGACGCTAATTCTCTTTACGAGTTGAGTAAAAATATTCCGGCCACTAAGTATCAGACTAACTCAAGAGGAGAAAGTTTAATTTATCTTAGAGGTTTGGGAAAGCGACAATTGACTCTATTCTGGGATGGAGTTCCGATGAATATTCCATGGGATAATACGATAGATTTGGATTTTGTTCCATTGGACGCGGTTGGTGAAATCTCCGTGACAAAAGGAATTCCTTCTATAGTATACGGGCCAAATACATTAGCCGGTGTAATAAATGTAAATTCCTTGGAGTATTCCGAAGGAATGAAAAGAGGTAAACTTTCTCTTCAAGGTGGAGAGAATGAATTCCAAAAATATTCGGCTTCTTGGATAGACAAAGCCGGGAAGTTTACGTACTTCGGTGCTGTGAATTATAATAAAACGAATGGGTTTACCCTCCCTTCTGATTTTGAAAACGATGAGAATAGTGGTCGGGTCAGGAAGAATAGCTCAGGGGAAAAACTTGGAGTCTTCGCGAAATTGAAATATGATTACGAAGATTTTTCTAATATCGGATTCTCTGTTTCCTATTTGGACGCGAATAAAAAGTCTCCTACCGAGTTAAATTCTAAAAAGCCCAGATACTGGGAGTATCCCGATTGGAAAAAATTGACCGCAGGGGTTAACGGGGTTCATAGTTTTGTTGAAGATAATAGCTTGTTCATGACCTATTCAATCTCATTGACAAAATTCGATATGCAAATCAATCAATACAAAGATATTAATTTTACCGGCATTGACGACATCGAGAAGGATGATGACCTTACATATAACGGTAGGGTCATTTTTACTAAGATATTCTCAAAAAGATCTTTGTTGAATCTCTCTTTTAATGGGATTACAACAACTCACAAAGAGAAATTTTTAGAAGATAATTATGCAACAGAATTGGAATATTCTCAAAACATTCTTAGTGCCGGAGCAGAGTATGAATTCTTCGGTGACCGATTTACCTTTGCTTTAGGAAGCGGGGTAGATAGAATGGATAATCCTAAAACGGGAGACAAACCATCGTCCGAAGAGATTACGGCCATAAATTACAATGCTAATTTTACTTATGATATCTCAAAAGAATTAATGGGCTCTATTTCTTATGGAAGAAGAACAAGATTTCCTACTTTGCGTGAAACTTTTTCGGGCGCATTGGGCAAATTCGAGCCAAATCCGGATTTGGAAGAAGAGACTGCAAATACTTTCGAAATAGGGACGAAATATTCGAAAAAGAATATTGTAGCAAATATTGCGGGATTTTACACTTTGTTGGATGATGGTGTTGTTAAAACAAAAGTAGTGGTTGATGGAGAGAAAAAAGAAAAGAGAATCAACAAGGACGCAATCAGAATGATAGGTGTTGAAACCTATTGCGATATTGATTTAAGCGCAAATTTTAATTTATCCTTTAACGCCACCTACATGAAATCAGACGGGAAAAACAGCGAAGGTGAGTTCAAAGACACAGTTGAATATAAACCGGAGTGGATAGTAGGGGTTTGTGCGGAATATAAAGCTACTAAAGAATTGAGTATGATGTTGGAAGCTAATTATCTGAGCGAGTCATTCGGGTTGCCGAGTAAATTTGATAATTACCAAAGAGTCGCCGATTATCTTTTGGTCAATGCCAGATTGGCATATGATATCGAGATCCACAATGTGGGAGGCTGCGAAATTTTTGTAAGGCTAAACAATGCGTTAGATAAAATCAATTATCCGCAGTGGGGATTACCCGGGCCGGGAAGAGAAATTCGAATGGGAACTACATTAAACTTCTGAAATATTTAGGATTAATGGAGGTTTGTTTACTTTTATTTCTCAAAGGAGCACTTTTTTTCATAAATTAGTAGCTTCAATTTCAAACAGGTGGAGATGCTATGGATAAGAAAGTAACCGCGTATATACCATATAGCGGTGGCGATCATACGCGCAAAACGGTGGAGGCTCTCAGTAAGTCGGAGTTGGTAGAAAAGATTTATCTTATTGCTACTGGCGAAGCTACTGAAGTTGTGGAACATGCTGAAGTAATTCAAACAGACAATTTGTTTAGCAGCAACACTGTTAAATTGATTGCCGAGAAAACCGAAACAGAATATCTTTTTGTTTATACTCAGGATAATCTTCTTGATTTCGGTCAGTTTAGCTTGGAAAGATTCTACAACGTAGCCGAAGATACCGGCGCCGGAATGGTTTATTCCGATTACTTCGAGATTAAGGATGGAGTTTCTGCTTCACATCCGGTTATCGATTATCAAATCGGTAGCCTAAGAGACGATTTTAATTTCGGATATGTGTTATTTTACAAAACCGAAGCTGTTAAGAAAGCAGTTGAAAAAACAGAAAAGGAATATGAATTCGCAGGATTTTATAACTTAAGATTAATTACGTCGCAAGAATATTCTTTTGTTAGAGTTCCTGAGTTCTTGTATTCAACAATTGAAAAGGATACCAGAAAATCGGGCGCAAAACAGTTCGATTATGTTGATCCTAAAAACAGAGCCGTTCAGATTGAGATGGAAGTTGCTTGTACCGAGCATCTTAAAGCAATTGGCGCTTACTTGAAACCTAAGTTCAAAGAGATTGAACTTGACGCCGAAGGTTTCGAAGTAGAGGCTTCTGTTGTAATTCCGATTAGAAACAGAGAAAACACAATCAACGATGCTATTGAGTCTGTTCTAAAACAAAAAACAGATTTCAAATTCAACTTGTTTGTTGTTGATAATTATTCCACAGATGGTACTACGGAAAAAGTTAAAGCATTCGCAGCTAAAGATGACAGAGTAATTCATCTTGTTCCCGAAAGAAAGGATTTGGGAATTGGCGGTTGCTGGAACGAAGCTGTTCACAACGAGAAATGTGGTAAGTTTTGTGTACAGTTAGATAGTGATGATTTATATGCTGATGAAAATACACTTCAGACTGTAATCGACAAATTCCGCGAAGAAAAATGCGCTATGGTTATCGGAACATACAAGATGACTGACTTCGCCTTGGAAGAGATTCCTCCGGGAATTATCGATCACAAAGAGTGGACACCGGACAACGGAAGAAATAACGCTATCAGAATCAACGGTTTGGGAGCTCCGAGAGCATTCTATACTCCGGTTCTCAGAGAGGTTAAGATTCCTAATGTTAGTTACGGTGAAGATTACGCTCTTGGTTTAATGATTTCCAGAGAATACCAGATAGGCAGAATTTATAATCCGATCTATCTTTGCAGAAGATGGGAAGGAAATTCCGATGCCGCTTTGGATATTGCTAAGCAAAATGGTCACAATGTGTATAAAGATCGTGTTAGAAGTATAGAAGTTATGGCAAGACAAAGGAAAAATTCGTATAATGGTTAGTGTAAAATTTATTACCGATGAGGTTCTAAATAAATTCACCGATGAGAAAGCCTTGGCAGATCGCGCCAGGGCTTTGTTAAAACAGCAAGTCGAAAGTTGGGATTTGGCTAATGGCGGTTTTTCTAGTTTGGAAACCGTAGAAACAAAAGATTTCGAATTTGACGGGTTTACGATAAAGGTGCAATTTAATCCCGGAAGAATAAGATCTTCCGCGGCAAAAGTGGACAAAAAATCTATTCAAGAAAGAAAATGCTTTTTGTGCTATAACCATCTACCGGAAGCACAGAAAGGAATACCTTTCGATGATTACTTAATATTAGTTAATCCTTTCCCTATCTTTCCGGAACATTTCACTATTCCGAAAGTTGATCATGTTTTGCAATTGATTGATGGCAATCTCGAGGGAATGCTCGATTTGGCAAAAGAGATCGGGAAATATTATACTCTATTCTACAACGGTCCGAAATGTGGCGCTTCTGCTCCTGATCATATGCATTATCAGGCAGGTCTAAAAGGTTTTATGCCTATTGATACTGAGTTCGAGGAGATTGTTGCTTCAAGAGGAGAAAAATTATTCGAAGATAATGATACCGATGTATACGGAGTTGAAAACTATTTAAGAAAATTCTTTTCTATTGAATCTTCCGACAGAGAGAAAGTTTTATCAATCTTCAAAAAGCTTTATTCGGTAATGGATGATCTCAAAGGTGAAGAAGTTGAGCCGATGATGAATATTCTTGCCGGATATGAGAATGGAAGATACAGAATTATTGTTTTCCCACGTGGAAAACACAGACCTTCTCAGTTCTTCGAAGAGGGGGAAAAGCAGATATTGCTAAGCCCGGCTTCTGTTGATTTGGGTGGGGTTTGCATAACTCCAAGGGAAGAAGACTTCAACAAAATTACCAAAGAAGATTTGATTGATATCTTCAGACAAATCTCTATTTCAACCGAACAGTATGAATTCTTCAAAAAGGAATTTGTACAAAAACTGAAATAATTTCCCCTTATTTAAGGGAAATATAAATCATGCTTACATCGTCTTCGTAATTTTCGGCGGTGTAATCAGTAAATTCTCTTTTGATTCGTTCGAGAGAATCTTCCTCGGTTTTTTGCTTTATCATTGAGATGAACCCTTCGTTTTCGAGGGGTTTTTTCTCTTTGTTTCTCGATTCAAGAATTCCGTCTGTTATCAGAAATATTTCATCCCCTTTATTCATGTTTATAGTTTTATCTTCGTAGCCGCCGTCAATATTAAAACCCAACAATAGCCCCGGAGATTGAACCAATGTGACATTTTCTCCGCTATGGTAAAAAATCGGAAGATCACCTGCTCCACTGTAGCTTACAGTTTTAGTTTTGGAGTTAACCAAAACAATGGAAAGAGTGACAAAAACTTCAGAGATTCTTTCGTCGTTAAATACAGATTCGTTTACAATGTCCATTATTTTGCTGGCAGAAAGACTTTTCCCCGATTGAAGGGCAAATCGCACAGCGCTTCTTACGTAACCGGCATAGGCTACTGCAAAATACCACGCTCCCCATTTTTTTCCCATTACATCACCGAGAATAACTGCGAGATTCTCTTCATCGATTCTAAAGTAATCAATAAAATCACCCCCGGGAATATCATGAAAAGGAACATGCCAATGACGAACATCAAATCCCGCTAAGTTAGGGAATTCGTCCGGAACTACTTTCGTGCCGAATGAACCAGCTGCTTTTTTTACTTCGGATTCGGCGTTAGTTTTGATTGATTCCCTACTTTTTAATATTGCCGCTATTTTCGCGAGAATTATTTTCGGGCTTGAGGTTTTTATGATGTATTCCTCAATGTCCATATCGTAACCTTTCAGAATATCTTCTTCGCTCCCTTTGGCTGTAAGGAAAACAAAAGGGATCGATTTTAATTCAGGATTACCCATTAACATTTCTCTGAATTTGAAGCCATCAACATTGGGCATCATAATATCGCTAATGATAAGATCCGGTTTGTACTCAGAGGCAATTTCAAAGCCCTTTTGACCGTCTTCTCCGTGCTTGTAATCGTAGCCTGCTCTTTTCAGATTAAAAGTAAACAGTTTGGCAATATTAGGATCGTCTTCAACGAGTAAGACTTTATATTTTTTATTTTCTTCCATCATTATAGTTCTCGATAATTTTAATCAGTCAAAGCTTTGAACGGCCTTTTTTAATTCGCTATAAGTATTGAATACTCTGAACATTCTTGTAAGCTCGAACATTGAAAATACAGCTGGCTTAAAGCCAACCAATTTCAAATCGCCACCGGCTTTAGTAGTTTTCTTCAGCATTGTTACAAGCACACCCAGAAAAGAGGAATCCATAAACTCACATGCACTCATATCGATAACAACTTTTACATATCCGTTAGCCAATCCTTCGGATAATTTTTCTTTCAATTTGTCAGCTTCATTTATTGTGGCACGATCGAGATTAATAATCTCAATTAGCACATCTCCCACTCTCTCTTCTACTATCTCATCCATTCCATCCTCCTTGCCTAATTTCTTGAATTATCGATTTGGTACTTTTCCATCAATCTGTACAAAGTGGCTCTACCTAATTTCAGTTTCTTCGCAGCTTCAACAATATTTCCGTTCGTAATGTTAATAGCGTGCCTGATCGCTTCTTCTTTCAATTTTTCTAATGGTACAACCAGAGAATTATCCGTAAACATTGGTCCGTTAATACTCACATTAGGAGAAGCATCCTGTTGAGCAATAGAGTGAGGCAATAAACTAACATCAATTTCATTTGTATCGGAAAGAATAACACATCTTTCAATTGTATTTTCAAGTTCTCTAACATTACCGGGCCATTCGTAATCGTAAAGTGCTTTCATCGCTTTTTTTGATATACCGGAAATATTTGTTCCGAGTTTTGTGTTGAACTTATCCAAAAAATGGTTAATAAGAATTACTATATCTCCCCTTCTCTCTCTAAGGGGAGGGATGCTAATAGGGAAGGAACTGAGTCGATAATAAAGATCTTCTCTGAATTCCTTTTTTTCAACGGCTTCTAATAAGTTTCTATTTGTGGCTGAAAGTATTCTGATGTTGGTTTTTATTATTTCATTTCCGCCGACTCTTTCGAATTCCTTTTGCTGAATCACTCTTAGAATTTTTGCTTGTAAAGCCATTTCCATCTCCCCGATTTCATCTAAGAAGAGGGTCCCGTTTTCTGCCAACTCGAATTTGCCAATCTTTCTTTGATGAGCTCCTGTAAAGGCTCCCTTCTCGTGACCGAATAATTCGCTTTCAAGCAACTCTCTCGGAATGGAAGCGCAATTTACAACAACAAAAGGTTCTTCCTTTCTAATTCCATTGAAATGGATAGCTCGTGCAATCAATTCTTTTCCTGTTCCACTTTCTCCTTGTATCAATACAGTGATGTCATTATTCAGAACTTTGGAAACCATTTTGAAAACGCCTTGCATATTAGAATCTGCAGAAATAATATTTTCGAAGCTGTATTCTTTTTGCAGATTTTCTTCGAGTTCTTTTACCTTTCTTTCCAGATCATAGTTACGAATAGCGTTTTTTATAGCAGGTTCAAGACGCTTGTTATCAATTGGTTTTGGGAAATAGTCGAATGCCCCAAGCCGAATAGATTCAAGTGCTACTTCGATGCTACCTTGAGCGGATAGCATAATAACAGGTAGACTCGGATTTTGCGCTTTAACTGTTTGCAGAATTTCTATACCGTTAATATCCGGTAACATGATATCCAAAAGGATCAAATCCGGTTCTTTGTGAAGATTATCGAGAAGGTCTATACCATTCTCAAAAGTCTCAACTTTATACTTCCATAGATTCTTAACCCAATGTGATAATAGTTTTAATATTGACGGCTCGTCATCAACAATAAACACCAATTTTTCCAAAGCAGCCCCTTAGTTAATAATTTTTGGTAATCTTAAAGCAACAGTGGTCCCTCTATCCACTTCACTTTTTATCTGAATAATTCCTTTATGCAAATTTATAATTTTTTTCACAAGAGCTAATCCCATTCCAGCCCCAGGTATCTGAGTACCAGGTCGATTTACTTTTGTGAATCTCTCAAACAATTTTGGAATTTCAGTTTCGGGAATTCCAATTCCTGTATCGACAATAATAATTTCAACTTCTTTCAAAAAATCTCTGGCAATTAGTTTTACGCGCCCACCGTTATTTGTAAATTTAATCGCATTCGATAGGACATCACCAATTGCTTTGGTGATTCTTTCGGCATCTGCAAAGAGTCGAATCTCGGCTTCCGGTATTTCAGAAGTAAATGTAATTTCCTTTTCATCGGCTTGTTTCTTGTATGAATCAGACAGACTGTTAAGAATGTTGACAATGTTGCAGTCTGTCTTTCGAAGATCATGTTGTTCTGATTCTAATTTGGAAAAATCCAATATGTCATCAATAAGCTTAGCCAGGCGTTTCCCTTCGTTTAGAATAATTTCATTGAATTCCGAAATCATATCGCCGGGCATGTCTTCTTCGGAAGCAATCGTTTCGGCGAACCCGACAATTGAAGCCAAAGGAGTTCTTAGTTCGTGAGATACGTTTGAAATAAACTCATTCTTTAGTTTATTAATCTCTTCAAGAATAGTAATTTGTTGTTGAGCTCTGTCTCTTTCCAAAGAAATTATTCTATTTGCTTCTGTTAGTTTTGTAGATAGATCTTTTAGCTTTTCTTCGCTTCTCTTCTGTTTTGTAATGTTTTTTCCTATAGCTAGCATTCCGGAAATTAATCCGTCTTCTTTTGTGGGTGTTGCTCTAAAGTCAAAGACTAACGGATTGTTATATTTGTCAATGATGTCAGCTTCAAACTGTGTTACGGACTCACTGCTCAAAATGTCTTGAAAAGCGGAAGCTATATTGGCTTTCCCTGTTTCGTCGATGAATTCAAGAAAATGGCGTCCAAGCATTTCTTGAGAAGTATATCCTAATGATTTTGCGCCGTTTTTATTAACCATTACAAAATAACCGAAGCCGTTAAGAGCAAAAACCAAATCTTTTCCGGTTTCGACCAAAAGGGTAAATCTTTCTTCTGATTTATCCAAACGTTCTTCAAGTAATTTTTCGCGGCTAATATCTTCCACTATTCCGATAATTCGTTCCGGAGTCTCTCCGTTTATTATCGGTTTTCCGAAATGTCGGATTGGACGATATTTTCCTGTGGTATCTTTAATTTGATACTCAACAACTGATTCTTTGCCTGATTTTAATTCATCAATAAATGATCTGTATTTATGCAAATCAGAATGAGCAATTCTTCTTATTATTGAATAGTTATTATTTATGATTTTTGTCGGATTAACTCCGAATATTTCTTTTATCGAATCGGAAATAAAAGTATAATGATTTTTCTTAACCGAATATGAATATATTACAGATTCGTGAAGATGTGTCACGTCATTCAATTCTTCACTGAAATTGTAGTTCTCTTCCAAGGTGCTTTTTAGAATTTCAACGGAAGTTTTGAACAGTTCATTTTGTCTCTTGCTGAATTCTTTTGAGAGAAATAAGACCAAAAAATAATTTCTTGTATTTTTTTCGAAAAGATGAATCACTTTAATTCCATATATAGTGGAATGAAAATTCAGCTTTTCATGATCCCGGTTAGCTCTGAAAATAATTTCTTTGTTAAGTGATTCTATTTCGTCCTTTGAAATTTTTACTGAGCCAAATTCCTCCAGAATAGAGCAAGCAACTGTGTCTGCTCGCAATACATAGCAATAGTCACAAGGAGAGACCTGTGTTAATAATTGCAATATTTTTCCGAAGTTATTACACATGACTATTTAGAAGATTATCCGGATATAATTTATTATGGAAAATAAGAAAAATTATTTGCTATTCGTAGTTGCTTTACGATTATAACGATTTTTAATTACTACAACAACCATATAAACAAAACATAGCAAAGAAGAAATTCCCCAATAGCCATAGTTGTGACTTATATCGAACATTATTGCTCCGTAAATCGGTCCGAAAATAGCTCCGACTCCATATCCTAAAGCCAAGTATCCGTTTGCGCGAGCCAATTGATTTGGTGTTATTCGGTCTATTGTATAACTCATACCAACCGTGTAAAACGATGGTACGAATCCGCCAATCGAAAAGACAACTAATACCAAAGGGAAAAACGAAAGAGTAAATATTGGGAGAAAATATAGAACAGTAAGGGAAAAACATATAATCGAAAGCATCATTAGCTTTGGAACTCGATCTGTATAATTGCTAATAACATAAAGAAGAAAAATCCCGCCAATTACAAAGGAGGCCAGAAGATAGGAAACACTCTCTTGCGGAAGCGCGCTTCTCAGCGCAAAAATTGGGATTGCTACCAAGATAGAAGATTCAAGCATGCCATAATAAACCGAAGCCATAAAACCTGTTTTAGGCATTTGCCTAAATGTAAGTTTTTCTTCTTTTTTTTGAGGCTTTGCTGTTCGTGTGTTTTCCAGATTCATCAAAAAATAGATAAATACAAAAACCATAATAAAACTACTTACGGCAAATGGAATCCATTCACCGAATTTCATTACGGTTATCAACAAAGAACCTACTGCGATTCCGGCGGATAATACTACTACATAAGTTCCGATCATTTTTCCTCTGTTGGCAGGAGTACTGACTTGATTAATTAATACCTCCGTAGCCACAAATAAGAAAGTCCAACCAAGACCGGTAAAAAGCTTAACAGGAAAAAGGATATATAGATTTGCCCAGAACAAATGACCAACAGAGCCAATAATTGTCAAAACGGTTCCCACCAGCAAAATGGGTTTGGGACCATAACGATCGATTAGTCTTCCTGCCGGATTGGAAAATAGAATAACCGATACATTTCCCATTGCGGTTACAATTCCGGTTATCCAGCCTTCAGTGCCTTGGTTTTCCAGAAGAATCACAATTACAGGGGAGAGAAGCCCCAATGCGATTCCTGCCGAAGCTATTCCAAACAATGCCGATTTATATTGTGGATTGAGCAAATTATCCTTATCCTAAAACAATTTTCAGATAGCTTACTAAGATAATTAAAATATATTTACCAGCCTTTTGTATTTTGTATGGTAAATATAATGTTTTTCGGAAAGGAATAGAGATGATAAATAAACCGGAATTGTTAGCTCCTGCTGGTGATTGGAGAATGCTCACAACCGCAGTTAAAAGCGGAGCGGATGCAGTCTATTTCGGAGTAGACAAATTGAACATGCGAGCTAAAGCCGCAAACTTCGGAGTGGATGAACTTCCAGAAATAGTAAAATTTTGCAAAGAGCATAATGTTGATACCCATCTCACCCTAAATACGATAGTTTATGAAAATGAATTGAGTGATGTCGAGGAAATTGTAATAGCTGCAAAAAATGCCGGCGTTGATATGATTATTTGCTGGGATATGGCGGTAATTAGTAAATGTAAAGAGCTAGACATGCCGTTTTGCATTAGTACACAAGCCTCAATATCAAACTCAGCTTCTGCGATCTATTATAAAAATCTTGGGGCTAAAAGAATCGTTCTTGCAAGAGAGTGCACACTGGATAAGATTGCTGATATAAAAAAGATTTCAGACATGGAAATCGAAACGTTTGTTCACGGAGCAATGTGTGTTGCCGTAAGCGGAAGATGCTTTATGAGCCATCACGCATTTGATAAAAGCGCGAACAGAGGTGAATGCATTCAGCCGTGCAGAAGGGAATATGAAATTTACGACAAAGACGGAGAGGTCTCTTTCAGACTCGGAGATGGATATGTTTTGTCTCCTAAAGATCTTTGCGCGATTGAGTTTGTCGACCAACTAATTGAGGCGGGTATTGATTCCTTCAAAATAGAAGGACGCAAAAGATCTCCCGAGTATATTGCTAAAGTAATTTCATCCTATCGGAAAGCAATTGACGCATATTTCGAAGAAAAGCTTACGGATGAATTAAAATCAGAGTTAAGTGAAGAATTAAAGAAGGTATATAATCGAGGTTTCTCAAACGGATTTTATTTCGGGCAACCTACCGGTGATGATTACGCCAATAAATACGGTAGTAAAGCCACTACTAGAAAGATCTATGCCGGGAAAGTTATTAATTATTACAAAAAAAATAATGTTGCTCACGTTAAGCTTGAAGCAGAAGGATTATCTGTCGGTGATACTATTTACATTATCGGAAATACTACCGGAGTTGTAGAATTAAAAATTTCTTCGATGCTAATTGATGAAAAGTCGACCGATTCGGCAAGCAAAGGAGAAGAAGTAACTTTTATATGCAACGAAGAAATTCGTCCGAGAGATCAAATTTATAAAGTGGTTCCAATTGAAGATGTAAAAAATCTTACACAATGATTTCGTAAAGATCTTCAAAAGTGGAAATAGAACTAAGCAATAATTATTTTACAATTGAAATTGTTTACTAAAAAAGGATTATACCAAATGGTGAGCAAAGAACTATTGGATCTACTCTGTTGCCCGCTTTCCAAAGCGGACTTGATATTAGACGGAAACTTTCTTGTATCGACCGATAAAGAGACAAGAAGACAATACAGAATAGAAAATGATATTCCGGTTATGCTTGTTGATGAATCCGAAACATTGGATCTTAATACTTGGGAAGAAATTATGCAAAAACATTCGGAACAAACTAATTAGATTTTTTTTATGTTCCCCTGATTCGAAGGAAATAAATGATTATAAAATCGGAAATGAGTGAGATAGAGAATTATCTGACTGACGCTGCTAATTTTAGAGGAAGTTGTGAAAAAGTCTATATTCCGGATTCAGAAGAAGAACTAATTGAAGCGGTTAAGGAGTGTTATTCGAATAATTGTTTTATTACTATTGCCGGAAACGGAACCGGACTTACCGGAGGACGAGTTCCCGAAAAGGGTGCAGTAATTTCTACGGAAAAATTGAATAAAATATTTGAGATTAATGCCGAAGATAAATATGCATGCCTTCAATCCGGTGTAGTTTTAAGTGATTTTCAAACCGAACTTAATTCGAGAGGGCTGTTTTATCCTCCCGATCCTACCGAGACAAACTGTTTTATTGGGGCGACTGTCTCAACAAATGCTTCGGGAGCAAAAAGTTTTAAATACGGCTCAACCAGGAATTTTGTTTGCGAGCTTAAGATCGTATTGGCAAACGGAGATCGATTATTTCTCAAACGAGGAGAAAATCTATCCGACGGGAAAACTATTAGTGTCACATCTGCAGAAGGAAATAAATATTCTTTTGAAATTCCCGAATTTGTGATGCCTGATACCAAACACGCTGCGGGCTATTTCTGTAAAGGGAATATGGACGCCATTGACCTTTTTATCGGTTCCGAAGGTACTCTGGGAATTATTACCGAAGTAAAAGTCAGAGTTATGGAGCTTCCGAAAGCAATTCTTTCTGCTGTGATTTTTTTCGATGAAGCCGACAAAGCTATAGATTTCATAGAAGAGGCGAAAGAACGATCGAAGAAAAGCAATGATGACAAAAGTGAAATTGATGCTTTGGGTTTGGAGTTTTTCGATGAAAAATCCCTTGCGTTTCTCTCCGATGAGTTCTCGAAAATTCCTTCTGAGGCCAAAGCTGCCGTGTGGTTCGAACAGGAATACTCTGAAGATAATGAAGAAAAAATCTTGGAGTTATGGTTTGAGCTTATTTTAAAACATAACGGCAATGAGGAAACAGCATGGTTTGCGTCTGATAATAAAGATCGCCATGGATTACAACAATTTCGTCATGCAGTATCATGGAAGGTAAGTGAGTACATCGCAAGAAAAGGGATAAAAAAAGTCGGGACGGATACTGCGGTGCCATGGAATAAGTTTAGAGAGTATTACAGCTATTCCCTTGATGTTGTTGAACAGAACGGGTTGGACTACATTAGTTACGGTCACTTTGGAGATGCCCATTTGCATTTGAATATGTTGCCAGAAAACGAAGAACAATATTTGCAAGCTCGTGAAATTTACGGATTACTTTGCCGGAAAGCGGTTGAGCTTGGGGGAACCGTATCAGCGGAACATGGAATTGGAAAATTGAAGAAAGAATACTTGGAAATGATGTTCGGAGAAAAAGTCATTTCTAAAATGGCTGAAATAAAAACAACATTCGATCCTCTACTTTTACTCAATCATGGAAATCTTTTCGATGAAAAACATTTCGGTAAATAATAGATATCTACAAATGCTGATCTTTTTATTCGTTGCGTATGCTTCATTCGCGCAATCGAATACAAATTTGGAGAACAGATATCGATTGGCAAAAACCTATGAAGGTGGTGGAAAACTTGAAAAGGCAAAAGATATCTACTCTGAGCTGGAAAAAGTACAGCCGTGGAATTCGAAATATGTTCAATCGTTGAATGAAATGTATATGCGACTCAAGGAGTTCGATGAATCAATTAATCTACTCGAAGATAAGATCGCAAATTATTCGGGAGATATTAATTACTACGGTTTGTTGGGATCTACTTATTATGTAATTGGAAATAAAGAAAAGGCTGGTGAAATATGGAACAAAGCATGTTCTCTTAATCCGGATTCATATATGCCCTATAAAATAATGGCCAATTTTGCCATTCAAAACAGAGCATTTGAGCAAGGCATTTCACTATTAAAGCAAGGTCAAAAAATAGCGAAAGATCCTCTAATTTTTTCCTATGATTTGGCAAATATTTATTCAGCTACAATGAATTATAAAGAAGCCATAAATGAATTCTCAAATATCTTACTGAAACAGCCAAACCAACTGGAACAGATAAAAAGCAGAATTGCCAGATTTATTCAAACCGAAAACGCTACAAAGGGAGCCATCGAAGCAACCGAAAAATTTTTAATAGAGCACGAAAGCGAAGCTGTTGAAATGCTTCTTATTTTCCTTTACGCCCAAAGCGATAACTACGATAAAGCGCTCTTACTTACTGAAAAGATTGATAAGAAGGGCAATCTGATCTACAATTTTGCGCGGGAAGCATTGTTCGATAAAAAATTCAGCGCTGCTTCCAAAGCGTTTAAGATGATAATAGAAAAATATCCCACTTCTCCGGTAGCTCCTTCTGCGGAAATCGGTTATGCGAGAACATTAAATACCAAACTTGAGGATGAAAAGAGAAACGAATCAGGTGAGTGGATGCCAATTTCTTTCCCAGATACAAACAATTCATCCGAGTTTATTAAAGTTGTAGAAGCGTATCAGAATATCATCAATAAATATGATGGAATGGAAATATCTGTCGAAGCTCGCTATCGAAAAGGGAAAATATTTACGGATCATCTTATTGATGATAAGAAAGCAGAAAAATATTTCGGTGAGATTCTAAGTTTTACCTCGATTTCGGAATATTCCGGATTGGCAAATTATGAATTAGGATTGATTGAGCTAAGAAGAAACCAAATTGAAAGAGCAGCATCTAATTTTCATAATGTATTGGCAAACAGAAGGGTTTCGGCAGAGATAAAAAGTAACGCAAAACTAATGTTGGGTAAAATAGAATTTTGGAGCGGGAATTTTGAGGATAGTATTAGTAGGCTTGCTCAAATAACGGAAAAATTATCCGATAATAATACAAACGATGCTATTGAATTAGGTCTAATAATAAAAACTATGCGGTCAGATTCCCTAAATTTGCGTAAATTTGCCGAGGCGGATTTTTTTATTAACATAAGAGAATACACAAAAGCGGCAGATATTCTTTCGGAGTTGAAAGAATCGGCCAATTCCCTCTTTCTGAAGAATCTCGCCGAATACTATTCTTCTTCTGTTCTTTTGTCCGAAGGAAAAATTGAAGAGGCTTTAAATGGTTTTAAAGCTCTTTCGGAAAAAAGAATGTTGAATATGTTCCAGGATAAGAGTTTATTTCTAATGGGAAATATTTATCACAAGGTATTGAATGACAAAGAAAATGCCCTAGTTTCATATGAAAATTTGCTTGATAATTTTCCCAACTCATTATATTTTGACGAGTCAAGACGAAATTTAAGTTTGATAAATAAATAGAACAAAAGGATATGGCAGAAACGACTGAACAAAAGCCCGTTAAGTGTTCATTTTGCGGAAGGGACAGTAACGAAGTAACTAGCATGGTCGCGGGACCGGATGTTTACATTTGTGATATTTGTATAAAAACAAGTGTCGATATTCTCAAGAATAATCTCGCTGCTTATAACGCAAAACCTGCAACTCAGGGACTTATAACCCCGGATGCTATTCATAAACATCTTGATGAGCATGTTATAGGCCAGGATAAAGCTAAAAGAGTGTTAGCCGTTGCGGTTTACAACCATTATAAAAGAATAAATTCCAACACTTCCTTTTTCGAATTGGATGAGGTTGAGATAGAAAAAAGTAATATTCTACTTGTCGGCCCTACCGGTGTCGGAAAAACTTTGATTGCGCAGACCTTGGCAAAGGTACTGGATGTTCCTTTTGCTATTGCAGATGCTACTACTCTTACTGAGGCCGGATATGTTGGAGATGATGTTGAGACTGTTCTTGTCAGACTTCTGCAAGCCGCCGATTACAATCTTGAGAAGGCGCAGAAAGGTATCATTTATATAGATGAGATTGACAAAATCGCAAGAAAAAGCGAAAGTGTTTCTATTACCAGAGATGTTTCGGGCGAAGGTGTTCAACAGGCATTGTTGAAAATTCTCGAAGGTACGGTTGCCGGTGTTCCACCGAGAGGCGGAAGAAAACATCCGGAACAAAGCTTAATTAATATCAACACAAAGAATATTCTTTTTGTTGTAGGTGGAGCTTTCGACGGCTTGGAACACATTATCTCATCCAGAATAAATAAAAATCCGATGGGATTCGATACTGATGTTCAAAGCAAAAATCAGATGGAGAAAGAAGATCTCCTGAAACTGGTTGAGCCGGATGATTTAGTAAAATATGGTCTTATCCCTGAATTAGTCGGACGTCTTCCTATGATAGCTCCTCTCGATTCTTTGGATGAGAAAGCTCTTAGATCGATATTACGTGAGCCCAAAAACGCAATAATCAAACAGTTCAAAAAACTCTTCCTTATGGAAGGTGTTGAGCTTGAATTTGAGGAAAAAGCTATTGATGCTATCGTAAAGAAAGCGAAAGAACGAAATACCGGAGCGCGCGCACTGAGATCTATTGTTGAAAGTACCTTGATCGATATCATGTACGAACTTCCCGCTAAGGATAATATCGATAAATGCTTGATAACGGAAGAAACCGTTCTGAAAGGAAAGAAACCGGTTTATATCGAAAGCGATAGAAAATCCGCTTAATAAATTTTAACAGGCTTGGCCGATAATATATTCTTGTTTATCATCCGAGCCTGTTTTATTTTTTACAATCCGAAATAAAATTCCCTCGATATTATGAAAAAATTATGTTTGTTTATTCTGCTCTTCCTTTTCATAAATGTACTTTCCGCCCAATCCAAGATTTTGATATTTATGGATTTACACCAAACTGATCATCTCAAAGCATATGGCATTACTTTTAATGCAATAAAGGATGGAGCCAAAGCCGATTGGTTACTCAATTATCGTGGCGGATCTTTTCTAATAGATTATTCCGATGATGTAAAGCTGAAATGTCGTCTAAGAGGAGTAGCTTTCGACTTGATAAGTTCTCAACAAGCTGCAGAGATATATTCATTCGTTCAGAGTGAAGAGCAGAATATGGAAGTTGTCAGATTGGAAAAAGCTCCGAAAATAGCAGTCTTTGTCCCTGAGGGCTTTCTTCCCTGGGATGACGCCGTTACTCTTGTTCTCGACTACGCGGAAGTGGAATACGAAAAAATCTGGCATAAGGAAATATTGCTGGGGGATCTTAAAAAGTATGATTGGCTCCATTTGCATCATGAAGACTTTACGGGGCAATACGGAAAGTTCTATGCCAGTTTTAGTGGAGCACAGTGGTATATTGACCAACAGAATTTATACGAAAAAGAAGCTTCCAAACTAGGATTCACCAAAGTATCGGAAATGGAAAAAGCTGTTGTGAGAACCATAAAAGAGTTTATAGGGAATGGGGGATTTCTTTTCGCTATGTGTTCTGCTACTGATTCGTACGATATTGCATTGGCTGCCGATAAGATTGATATATGCGATAACATGTACGACGGGGACGCGCCTGATCGGAATGCTCAGGAACAACTCGATTTTTCAAATACATTGGCCTTCGATAATTTCAAACTGGAAATGAATCCGATGGTTTACGAATATAGTAACATCGACATTCAACCGGATGAAATCGGCAATCAGGATAACGATTATTTTACTTTGTTCGATTATTCCGCTAAATACGATCCGGTTCCGACTATGCTTACGCAAGATCATGTTAACGTGATACGTGGGTTTATGGGGCAGACAACAATGTATAGAAAGGAACTGATAAAGAAATCCGTTTATGTGCTCGGTGAAAGAGCCGGTACCGATCAGGTTAAATATATTCATGGTAATTTCGGAAGAGGTACTTTTACATTTTATGCCGGACACGATCCCGAAGATTATCGTCACGCTGTCGGGGATCCCCCGACCGATTTGAGTCTGTACAAGAATTCTCCGGGATATCGTTTGATTCTTAATAATATTCTTTTCCCGGCGGCAAAAAAGAAGAAACAAAAAACATGATTCCTTTTGTGTACTCCAGAAAAATCGTCATATAAATAATTCGTGACTTTTTTATATTTGCCTCTTGGAATCATATGAAATAGAAAGGTGAATAAAGTGGTTGATACACAAAAAGTTATTATTGTCGGAGATCGTGTTTTAATACGCCCCCACGAAGGGGCCAAGAAAACACACGGAGGATTGTATCTCCCTCCTAATGTTATTGAAAAAGAGAAAGTTCAGAGCGGATATATTATTAAAGTCGGACCCGGTTACGCTATTTCCGCGAATGACGATCAGGAAGTTTGGAAAGATTCTAATCCCACAAAATACATTCCTTTACAAGCCAAAGAAGGTGATCAGGCGCTTTTCCTAAAAAAAGATGCCATTGAAATCGAATTAAACGATGAGAAATTATTGATCGTTCCTCAATCTTCTATTCTGTTACTTCTAAGAGATGATGATTTGTTGAACTTCTAAGCCGATAATCGAATTAAGTAAGAAACAAGATAAGTATCAATTTATTGGAAAGAAGTTATGGGTGAAAACCGACTTAGAAAATTTATTGAGGACTACGAAGCCAGAGTAGCTCCACTTTCCGCAGAAGCGAATGTGGCATATTTCAATGCTTCAATAAGCGGAAAAGAGAAAGATTATGCCGGAGCTTCCGAATTAGAGCTTGAACTGAGTCAAGTATATTCCAACACGGAGAATTTCAAAATTCTGGATGAGCTTTTGAAATCGGGAGAGATTAAGGATGATCTTCTGAAACGCCAATTGGTATTGATGCATAATGAATACGCTTCTCATCAGATTGATCCGAAGTTATTGAAAGAGATAATTGATTTGTCTACCAAGATTGAGGCGCAGTTCGCTACTTTCAGAGCCGAGATAAACAGGAACAAACTTACCGATAACCAGATTGATGAAATCCTCGAATCTTCTGTGGATTCGAAGCTACTGGAAAAAGCCTGGAAAGCGAGTAAGAAAATCGGGAATGTTGTTGCTAAAAATGTTATAAAACTCGTTAAGCTAAGAAACAAAGGTGCGCGTCAGCTTGGATTCGATAATTATCATCAAATGAGTTTGACTCTCAGTGAACAAAATCCCGACGAAATGGAAATCCTTTTCGATGAATTGAATAATCTTACCGAAGAGAAGTTCTCGCAAATCAAAGCTCAGATCGATAAAAGACAATCGAAAAAGTTCGATCTGCCGGAAGAAAAGTTACAGCCATGGCATTATGAAGATAAATTCTTCCAGACAGGAACGAAGATTACCAATGTTGATTTTGATAAATACTTCAAAGAGAAAGATATCGTAAGAATCACTCACGATTACTATTCCGGTCTCGGTCTTGAAATTAATGATCTTATAGAAAAGTGCGATCTTTTCGAAAAGCCCGGGAAATATCAACATGCATATTGTACCGATATTGATCGGGAAGGGGATATCAGAGTTGTTTGTAACATAAAGCCAAATCATCGTTGGATGGGTACAATGTTGCACGAGTTCGGTCACGCCGTTTACGATAAATATTGCGACAAATCTCTTCCATGGCAACTGAGAACACATTCCCACATCTTTACAACCGAAGCGATTGCGATGCTTTTCGGGCGCTTTGCTTCCAATCCGGTCTGGTTAAAAGAGGTGATCAATGTAAAGGAAGAAGAAGCCGAGTTGATAAAAGAGGAAGCTTATAAGGCCTTGGTTGTTGAACAGTTGGCCTTTTCAAGATGGGTGCAGGTAATGTACCGTTTCGAAAAAGAGATGTATAACAACCCCGATCAGGATCTTAATATACTTTGGTGGAAATTGGTTGAAAAGTATCAATTGCTCAAGCAACCTGACGGAAGAGACGAACCTGATTGGGCATCAAAAATACATGTTGCTCTTTACCCCGCATATTATCACAACTATATGTTGGGAGAATTACTTGCGTCGCAATTGCTGGCAACAATATCAGAAAAGATTCTAAACTCAAATGCGGATGAAGTAAGCTTTGCCGGACAAAAAGAAGTAGGAGATTTTTTGATTAAAAATATTTTCCGACCTGGAGCCAAACTCTTTTGGAATGATTTGATTGAAAAAGCTACCGGAGAAAAACTTACCGCAAAATACTATGCGAATCAATTTGTAAAATAGATTTAAAACGAGAAAACTCTCATTAGCCTAAGCCGATGAGAGTTTTCATCCCCCCAGGTACTTCAGACTAAATATCCAACCAATGCGAATACTTAATCATGAAAATATTGTCCGCTTCCTCGTTCCATAATTCTTCAAAATCTCTTCCAATCCTCATCCTTCCCGGATACATATCGTTTGTTTTGTTATGAGTCCAGACAAGGTAGAATACCGAGCCGGGCAATACTTCGTAACGCAAAACCATATTACCCCGAAGTGATTTGAAATTGAAATCGGGATTATCGAATGAAAATGTTTTTGCCACGCCGCTTCCGTCCGGATCAACAGTATATTCTTCTTCTTTGGAATCGTAAGATATCGTAGATCCGTTCTCTCCGTAAATATTGTGTTCCATCGATCGTGGCTTTGCCAACTCCTTAAAGTTATCATACTTGCCAACGGAAAAGAGAGGCTGCAAAAATAATTGTAAACTAAGCTGAGGTGTGAAGGTCCAGTTCAAGCGGATATTCCCGGAAATGGTCTCTTGAGTCATTTCTCCGAAAACATATCTTTTACCATAAGTATGAGTTGCTGTGGCGTCTTCAAAGGAATCAATCCATTGGCGGGTTATCATATTCCGTTCGAAGCCCGGACCGAAGCTAACGAATATCTGTGGATTAGGGCGCCACTCTAGAGATAAATTTATTTCCTTTCCGTTTCCACCAAGTTCGTGTGTCCAATAATCCCCGTCAGTGCCAAACACAAATTCCTTCTTTCTGTCTGTGGAGAAATTGTAACTGACGTAAAACTCATTCCCTCTTTTTACAACAGGACCACCGCGCGTTAAAGAGGGGGAATATTCTCCCCAGTTATAGCTTATATTTACTCCCACGCTATAATAATTAAGGAAAGTGAAATTAGTAAAGGTCATTAAACCGTTACTTATCTTATCTCCGTCGAAATTATATGATTCGAAATGTGAAAGATAGATTGATTTGCGGCGGAAGATATTATCCGGTTCGAACCAGCGATAGCCCAATACCATGTGACCGTTAATTCTGTCTGCCATCCACTGAAAACCGAGATCATTGTTTTCAAAGCCCGGAGTTACCATTCCCAGAGCGGTGTTAATATAGAAATTACCTTTCTGTTTATTAAGCATTACTCTGGAATATATTCCATGCAAAGAAGTTCTGTTCCGATCCAGGCGCATAAAACTAGCGTCGGGTCGTTGGAAATATCTGTAAGAACGCTCCTGCTTTTCTTGAATTGCTTCCTTTGTCCCATGCACATATGAACCGATGATTGAGCCGTTCATTACATATGTTTCATCGTTATCCAAAGTGGTCCAACCATCCAATCCGAAATTATAAGCTCCTTTAACAAGCTCTTCCCTTAAATTCTGATTTACCAAATCTCTATTCACTCCGGTAAATATAACTCCGAGAGCGTGCCGTCCTTCGCTGAATTCTTTTTTAGAGCGAGCAACGAAATAATGTGTATATGGTTCAACCTCTTCTTTGGATCTCTTCCCGTCAGTACATAAGCGGGAATAAGTCCGCTCCGTATGAGCCGTCATAACTCCGAGAGACCATCCGTCCGCGACCTTGCCCGTTAGCTTTGCCGCTCCAAGAATTCTTGTCTCGCTCGGGTAATCCTCAAAATCACAATCGGATGTGCTTCCTTGCGGAGAACGCCCGATTCTTCTGGAATAGTAAAGATCCGGTGTTCCGAAATTAAATCCCCAGTTATTATTTACACCACCAAAACCAAATCGAAAAACATCCTCTCCTTCAACAAAGAAAGGTCGTTTCTCATCGTAATATGTTTCGAAAGCCGATAGATTAACAACTGCGGGGTCTACCTCTACCTGTCCGAAATCAGGATTGATTGTTCCGTCTACGGTAAGGTTACTTCCCATGCCAACCTTGAAATCACCACCGATAGCTGTTTCATATTGGTTCCCTTTGTAATAAGGATCTCCGGCGTCGTGTTTAAGATATTGCGCTTTTTGAACAAGATAAGGAAGAACTTCCAATCGTTGCTTCGGTTTTATTCCATCTAATCCTTCAAGAGTTGCAAAGCGGGAAACAAAACCACTCTCTTTCTTCGGAACCATCACAAAATAGGAATATTCGTTTTTCCTCTTTATATCTCTGCTATAATTAACTCCCCAAGTCATCTTTTCCGATTCTTTAAAACGTAGTTGAGAAAGAGGAATTCTCATTTCCAATGTCCAGCCGGTTTCATCTATATTCGTTTCAACTTCCCATATCCCATCCCAAGAGCAACTTGTCCAGCTATCATTGAAAATTGTGCCATCTTCTCTGGAACCACCCGGATTAACGGCAAAATAATATCCCGTTCTTCTATCCAGATAGGGATCTACAAAAAAGTAAAACCAATCGGAATTATCTCCGCTATCTCTTCGCATCAAACTTTTATCAATTAACTCCGGATGCGAATCGTACAACTTGGCCGCGACATATATGTAATTATCATCATAGGCCATCCAGACACTTGTAGATTCGCTGGCTTTGCTTCCCTCTTCAGGATCTCTCTGAATAAATCCCCCCACGGGTTTATTCTTCCAGATTTCTTCCTGAAGTTTTCCGTCAAGCTTTACCCCCTTTTCCAATCTGTATGCTATTACTTTTTTCGATCGTGAAGGCTTTTCCAAAGAGAAGGTGTTAATTGAGCAGAATAAAAATATTATAAAAAATGTAATTATTGTCCTCATTTTCCCCTTTCCTTATAGTTTGTGACTGTTCTATCGTTTTAGACTCGTAACCCATAAAAATAGTTGCTTCGCCTAACACTTTTTTTTAGTAAACGGTTATCATCGGTGATTATTGTGTTCCGATAGAGATAATATCAAAGATTCTCCATCCTTTATCCATAATGAACAAGCATTGACGAATAGAAAAAGGGAAGCCTTCAAAGATTAGAGATAACCGATTGAGAATGCCCAATCCCCTTTCAGTGCTATCATGTGTATTGTTGAAGCTTATTCAAGCCGTACAAGGGATCTCCGGGCTCTTCTTTAAGATGATTGATGATACTTGATTATGCAAAGGAGGTGAAAGAAAGTCTTAGTATAGCTTAATAAAGCTAAACCGAAGCGTTGGAAAGATAAAAGGAGGGTGAGGAACTACAAAACATATCTGAGATATTAAAAAGTAATATAATATTGAAAAGCTGTTCGGATGAGGAGCTCTCAATGTTAGGAGAGATATTAATAAGCATAATTGAGGATCTTTGTATTTCCCCGAATATCAATCATAATAGTTTGAGGAATATGCTAAGCCCCGTGAGATACAAAAAAAATTACATGAGGAATTACAAAGTAGTATGTTTCCATAGCTCCTCACCTTTGACGGATAGTTCCTCGCTTCTTCTTTGTTATTCCTCAGCTCTTCTCCGTTGTATCTCAAGCAGAGATTGAAGCTCCTCAGCATGGAATTGTAGTTCCTCACCTATTCTTTGTTGTTCCTCAATAAGGAATTGTTGTATCTCAGAGAAGATTTTTCTCATCTCAGTGGAACAATATGGTTCCTCACTGTTCGGATAATATTGAGTCCGGATGGAGGAGGGTTTACAAAAGGCAATCAGGGTATGTTTTAACTTTTTGTTATAGCATGTCTTCTCCAACTTTGTCGGGCTCAAGAGCCAACGGCGCTCTGTACAATTCGGTTAAGTTAAGTGAACATTGGTCGTAAAGTGTTACTATGAGGAGGGATATTATTCAATAATCCCCCTTTCTCCGCAACATAATGTTAAGGGAAAAGGGGAGTGATTAAATTTATCATTCGGGATTATTTATATAGCACCAGGTATTCCCAAGGTTTCATTTCGAATGAATCGTTGCCCGAGAGGCTTTTATTCTCGTTGGTGAAAAGATTAGTGTAGTTTCCGGCTATATTATTATTTACGAATTCCACTTTTGTCTCTTTATCGGAAAGGTTGAAGAGAGCCACGACTTTGTTTCCATCTTTTTCTCTGGTAAAAGCAAAAATCGCTTTATCATCGCTTGTTGGAATTCTAACCAGCTTTCCACCGGCTGATCCGTTGCGAAGGGCTTTGTTGGTTTTCTTCAACTCGAACATCTTTTTATACAATCCGGAGAAAGGATGCTCCTTCCATTCGATCCGGTCTTTTTCGAAAAACTCCAATGCTTTGTTGAGTCCGGCTTCCTGCCCGCTATAAACAAGAGGCATTCCTTCTACAACGCCGCAGAGTACTGTAAAAGCTTCGGTTCCAGCCCCTAATCTTTCGTAGGCTGTTCCGTTCCAAGAGTTTTCGTCATGATTTGTTGTAAACATCATTCTGTAGGCGTCTTCGGGATATTCGGAATGTTCGTTCATAAAGAGGGAATCGAGATGATTTGCGTTTTGTTCTTTCTTCGCGATTCTGTTCATCACATCTTTCAATTGCCATCCGTAAGTCATATCGAAGGCGTCGTGCAATTCCGGCTCGTGAGCTTCGGCGAGCATAAATAGAGGCTTAATCTTATCAAGCTCTGTTCGCGCTTTCACCCAGAAATCGAGAGGAACCATTGCGGCCACATCACATCTGTAGCCATCGATGTTACATTCTTCCACCCAATATTTCAGAGCGTCAATCATAGAATCCCAAAGCTGTTTGTTATCGTAATTCAAGTCGACAACATCGCTCCAGTCGGTTCCTTTCGGAGGAATAAAGTTCCCTTTTTCATCTTTGGAGTAGAAATCGGGATGCTCTTTTGTCCATGGATTATCCCACGCCGTGTGATTCGCAACCCAATCGATGATGACTTTCATCCCCATTTTATGGGCTTCGTTCACAAGTGCTTTGAAATCTTCCAAAGTCCCGAAATTAGGATTAACACCTTTGTAATCCTTAACGGCATAGTAGCTTCCGAGAGTCCCTTTTCTGTTCTTCTCGCCGATAGGATGAATTGGCATTAACCAAAGAATATCCACTCCCATCTCTTTAAGTCGGGGAAGATGTTCGGCAAAGGCCTTAAAAGTACCTTCTTTGGTATATTGCCTGATGTTTACTTCGTAAATATTGGCAGTTCTGCTCCATGCTACATGAGTACCCGCATCTACTTGCGGGGGAGTAGTTTTGCCGTCATTACAAGCTTGCAGAATAAATAAAATAAATAAACCGATGATGAGTGTTCCGAATGAGGTTCTTTTTTGCATAAGCAAACTCCATATAATTATTAGTAAGGTTACGCGACAAAGTTAATAAAATAGATGAATATTTATAAGAATATCGTTCCATCTTATTATATTTGCCTAGAAAAACCGGAGAAGATAATGAAAAACGATTTTACCGATTCAGCAGTTAAATTTTTTATATCAGTCTTGGGAATGATAGCCATTTTCGGAGTACTGAAGGAGCTTCAGCATATATTTATTCCTATGGTGATAGCCTATTTTCTCTATTTCGTTTTTCAGCCGGTAAATAAGTTTATGTCAAAATACAAGATTCCGAATTCTCTGGCGATAGTAATAAACATTCTTACGGTAGTGTTGATAGTTTGGGGAATATCGAGAATAATAATGGTTTCGTTCAACGAATTCGAGGCAGCGGTTCCGGTTTACGAAGCAAAATTCAATAGTTTGATAATCACCACAGCCAAATCATTCGGAATAAGTGATCCGGTTATTTCGGAATTTAACCTGTTCAAATATCTGAACCAGACCTTGGATATAGGGGGAATAGCAAGCGGATTTTTCTCGACAACTCTCTCTTTTGTATCTACTGTATTCTTTGTCCTCTTCTTTTTCATCTTCATAAGCGGAGGTCACGAGAAGATAATAGAAGCGATAAAAAACAGATACGCCTTGAAAGTAATGGATGAGGCTAACGGGAAAAAGGTATCAGCCTCATATATTGATAAAAAAGTAAGTGACATTCCGTTAAAAATACAGAATTACATAGTTGCAAAGTTTTTGATAAGTCTGATAACATCTTTATTGGTGGGAATTGTGTTTTGGTTATTCGGGCTCGATTTCGTTGTGGTTTGGGTAGTACTTACGTTTCTGTTCAACTTCATACCAAACATCGGTTCGGTAATAGCGGTAGTTCTCCCGACGGTAGTAGCGCTGGTTCAGTTTGAATCTGCCGGATACGCGTTACTGATAATGTTAATCATAACTGCCATTCAAAACATTATCGGGAATATTTTAGAGCCAAAAATAATGGGAAATACACTAGGGTTGAATCCGTTGGTAATACTTTTCTCTCTGCTACTATGGGGATATATTTGGGGTTTGGTAGGCATGTTTCTTTCGGTTCCGATAACTGCAGTAATAAAAATATTAGTTTCCGACTCGGAATCGCCAAACTTAAGATTTGTTAGTGATATTATGGGGAATTAGTTCTCTTTTTCCATATAAATAATTATCTTGATCCCCGGATTTGAGATAACCGAAAAGAAAAAAGAAACAAAGCAAACAATAGAAAGAAAGCTCAAAAAGAGCAAAAAAAACAACAGCACTGCCTCGGCCGAAAGAAGAGCGCCAAAGAGAGGCACCCGGAATTTTTGTTTATGCTTTACGACAACTTTTTTCTTATATTGTGATCAGTGAAAAATAATTAAATAATTAATAAATAAAGAAAAGCGGAAGATTGATTGATGATTCAAGTTGGGCAATTGCTACTTAACATTTGCATGCGAGAGTAGAGGAAAGTCCGAACTCCACAGAACAGGGTGCCGGGTAACGCCCGGGGGCTGAGAGTTCATTCTTTTAGTCACGGAAAGTGCAACAGAAAATAAACCGCCCTTTTTAGGGTAAGGGTGAAATGGCAGGGTAAGAGCCTACCGCTTCGGTAGTAATACCGGAGGTCCCTTTGGGAATCTTTTTCACAATTGTAAAAGATCAGTGTAAACCCCACCCGGAGCAAGATCAAGCAGAAGGTTTCCGTCTACTTCGGTATTCGGAACAGGATTGTTCGTCCTGATTCGCCTTCGGGTAGATCGCTTGATCCCAACAGCAATGTTGGGACTAGATAAATAATTGCCGTTCCGGTTTAACCGGAATACAGAATTCGGCTTATAGACTTGGATTATTAAAAGATCTTCCGCGGAATTAAAGGTATGTTAAAAAAACGCTGGAAGATAAGAGAGAGCAGTGAGAAAAAATCTGTACTCGCCTTAGCCGATAGTTTAAACATATCAAATGTTCTGGCCGAGCTTCTATTGAACAGAGGAGTTACAAACTTTTTCGAGGCGAAATCATATTTCCGCCCCGATATCGAAGCGTTGTACGATCCTTATTTGATGGACGGAATGGAGAAGGCTGCTCTCAGAGTAATCGAAGCCGTGACCAATAATGAAAAAATTTGTGTTTACGGAGATTATGATGTAGATGGTACCTGTTCCGCCGCATTAATGTATATGTTTTTAAAGGAAGTTGGAGCCGACGTTGATGTGCATATCCCAAATCGTTTGACCGAAGGATATGGAATATCGGTAGAGAGTATAGATATTTTGCACAAAGAGGGGACAACCCTGCTCATATCCGTAGATTGCGGAATCACTGCCGTTGAAGAGATCGCTTATGCCAATACACTTGGCATGGACACAATTATTTGCGACCATCATCAACCAAAAGAAGAAATCCCGGCCGCTCATGCTGTATTAGATCCACTTAAGCCTGGCTGTAATTATCCATTTAAATATCTCTCGGGAGCAGGGGTTGCATTCAAATTGGTGCGTGCCGTTGCCGATCGAGTGGGATTAAAGGATCAGCCTCTGCAATATTTGGATTTGGTAGCCTTAGCAGGTGCCGCGGATATCGTTCCGTTAGTTGATGAAAACAGAATTTTGGTCAGAGCAGGCTTGGAACAAATTAATTCGAATCCACGCCCTGGAATACTGGCCTTATTGAAAAACACCCGAAAAGAACCGGGAGAATTGACCGCGGGACAAATAGTCTTCACAATAGCCCCGAGGATTAACGCTGTTGGTCGTATGGGAGACGCACAAAGAGCAGTTGAGCTTTTTGTTACAAATGATATGAAAGAAGCCGATCGATTGGCTCAGATATTGGAGAAAGAAAATCTCGCAAGAAGAAAGATTGACGAGATGACTTTTTCGCACGCGATAGAGATTGTTGAAGAGACCGTTGATTTTGACAACGAGATGGGAATTGTTCTTCACAACGATAACTGGCATCCGGGGGTAATAGGAATTGTAGCCTCCCGATTGGTCGAAAAGTATTATCGTCCGTCGATTATGCTTAGCACTATAGACGGGATAGCCAAAGGATCAGCCAGAAGTATTTCCGGTTTCAATATCTATGAAGCCCTAAGAGGCTGCGAAGATCTTCTGCTTCAATACGGTGGGCACGAAGCTGCAGCCGGAATAGCGGTGGAGGTTGATAAGGTTGACGAATTTCGCAAAAGATTTAACTCGATTTTGCGCGAATCATTAACTTCGGAAGATACAATGCCGGAGATTAAGGTAGATACGAAAGTATCACTATCGGAATTGTCTCCGAAATTTATCAGAATATTGGATCAATTTGCTCCGTTCGGACCGGGCAATATGCGACCCGTATTTGTTGCCGAAGATGTAAAATTCACAACTCCCCCGAGAATTGTGGGAACGAATCATATCATCGGATGTGTTAAACAAAACGGAAACGACAAGATTTTTGACACAATCGGTTTTAATCTTGGGAACTTCGTAGAGATTATTGAAAAAAACGGAAATATGATGGATATTGTGTTTACGATTGAAAAGCTTGTGAAAAATGGTCAAACCTATCCGCAATTGAGATTGAAAGATATTAGAGTTAAAGGAAATAGTAATTAATATATTAGGAGTATTTATGTCCGGTCACTCAAAGTGGTCTACAATTAAGCGAAAAAAAGCCGCTGTTGATGCAAAAAAAGGTAAAATCTTTACAAAATTGATTAAAGAAATTACTGTATCCGCCCGTCAAGGTGGTGGTGACCCGAATGCCAACCCAAGGTTGAGATTAGCAGTAGATAATGCGAAAGCCGCAAATATGCCTGCAGACAACGTTGACAGAGCGATAAAGAAAGCTACCGGCGAACTTGAGGGAGTAAATTACCTTGAGTTGAACTACGAAGGTTACGGACCGGCCGGAATCGCTATTCTTGTAGAGTGTGTTACCGATAATAAAAACAGAACTGTCGCCGAAGTAAGGCATTTATTCAATAAATACGGTGGAAGTCTCGGGGAAAGCGGATCAGTTGCCTGGATGTTCGAAAGAAAGGGAGTTATCACTCTTCCGAGCCAAGGAAAAACAGAAGATGAAATGTTCGAAATCATTTTGGAAGCCGGCGCAGATGATATGGAAGCCGAAGAAGAATTTTTCGAAATTTCCACATCCATAGAATCTTTCGAGACAGTAAGAAAGGCTCTAATTGATCTAGGATTATCAGTTGATAACGCTTCCTTACAATGGGTAGCAAAAAACACAACCGAAGTAACCGGTGACGCTGCGGAAAAAGTTATGAAACTTATCGATTTTCTCGAAGATAGCGATGATGTTCAGAACGTATTTTCCAATGCCGATTTCCCGGATATGTAGTTGTAGATAGATATGAGAATTATTGGTGTTGATCCCGGAACCTTATGTACAGGTTTCGGGATTATTGATTATAAAAACAACGAACTATCTTATGTGGCTTCAGGGATCATAACTCCCAGCTCCACGATGGAGATAGCTGCCAGACTCGAGCTTATCTATGATGAGCTGGCAAAAGCAATTATACTTTACCATCCGGAATACTTTTCTATAGAAACAGCGTTTTACAGTAAGAATGTCCAGTCTGCGTTTAAGATCGGGTATGTAAGGGGTGTTGCCTTGTTGGCCGCATCTCACCACAATTTGGAAATTGCCGAGTATTCCCCGAGAGAAATAAAAAAAGCTGTAGTTGGAAAAGGGGCTGCCTCCAAAGAACAAGTTCAATTCATGATAAAGAAACTTCTATCGGTAAAAAAAGAAAAGATGAAGTTGGACGAAAGTGACGCTTTGGCGGTTTCAATTTGTCACGCGTTAAAAAAAACTTCTCCTGTTTCCAAAGGAAGTAATTGGAAAAACTTTATTAAGAATAACCCTCATTTGGTAATCGATTAGATTTTATAGCTATTGCAAACTCTTTTTCATAATTTTGATTGGTAACAAATTTCTTCTTTTCAGGATATTATTTATGATAGGTTTTTTAACAGGGCAAATTATTTCAAAGAAACCAACCCAGGTAATTATTGATGTAAACGGTGTAGGATATTTGGTAAACATCACCGTGAACACTTTTGAAAAATTATCATCCAGCGAAAAGGTTTCTCTTTACACTTATCTTAATGTCAAAGAAGATGCACTTGATTTATTCGGTTTTTTTACCGAAGCTGAAAAAGAGATGTTTGTTCTACTGATAGGAGTAAACGGAATCGGACCTAAACTGGCTCAGAGTATTTTATCCGGAATACAGATTGACGAATTAAGGGAAGCCTTAAAAACAGGAAATTTGTCTAGAATCGTAGCTATACCGGGAATCGGAAAAAAAACAGGTGAACGTCTATTAATCGAATTGAGAGATAAGGTCGGATCACTTGGTGAAGAATTCACCGGAGGAGCTAACCAGACAAACATTATAAGAAATGATTCAATCGCCGCTCTTGTAAGTTTGGGTTATAATCAGAAAGCCGCCGAAAAAGCGGTTAACGGAATAATGAATTCCGACTCCGATATTTCCATTGAATATCTTGTAAAGGAAGCTCTGGCATATTTAAGAAAATAGTTTCAGTTAATGCGGTATCATCATAAAATTCAGGAGGCAGCTATGCAACGTGAATTAGACAAATGGTACAGCCCTATTCTCGGCAAAGAGATGGAAATAGCAATATACGGCCATTATGGTCTTCCGGTCTTGTTGTTTCCTTCTACAAAAGACGATTTCATGGAACCGGAGAACTATTCTTTAATTTCCTCGGTCTCAAGGTTGGTTGATTACGGAAGGTGTAAAATCTTCGTTATTCCCTCAATAGATGAAGAGAGTTGGAATAATCCGGATGTATATCCACCACACAAATCTTTGCGACACGGACAATACAATCATTATATCATTTCAGAAGTAATTCCTTATATTTTCGAAAGTTGCAGAGGTGAACAACCGATAATTTCGTGTGGTGCTTCCAAAGGAGCATTTCATGCAGCTAATACCTATTTCCGTCATCCAGATCTATTTAAGGGTTTAATAGCAATGAGTGGGGTTTACGATCTCCAGGCTTATTCCCACGGCTATTATGATGATCACATATATTTTAATTCTCCCGTTAGCTTTATTCCGAATATTACAGATGAAAGCTACCTTGATTTAATGAGAGATAACAGAGGCATCATTATCGCCTCGGGCCAGGGAACGTATGAAGATCCTCATTCGGTCAGACAGATGTCTCAAGTTCTTTCAGCAAAGAGAATTCCACATTTTGCCGATATTTGGGGATTTGACATGCATCATCACTGGGAAACATGGAAAAGAATGCTTCCCTATTTTTTAGGAGAGAAAATAAAGTTGTAATTTTTCGGAACAATTATATAGATTGATAAGTAGAAATGAAGAAAGGAACGCTGTGATCTATGTCACATTTTTTGTGCATTCTTTCGGAACCCATTAAGTTCATTGATTTTTCTCTTGTATTTTTGACATTTATAAAATAGCTTTAACTCATAATTTTTAACTTATCTACGGAGTCAATTATCGCATAAGCTCTACTGTTTATTTTCTTTTAATTTGTCTATATGGTGGAGCAGGATTTAGCGGTAATTGCAGCTATCCTCATTTTATTCTTTTGATTTTTTCATATTGGTTTTCATTCGAAGACTAACTCCATCATTTGGTTATTTGTTATCAACACGACATCAAAGAGAAAGAATTTAACAGAAATTTAGATTAAACCGAATTTATTTCCTTAATTATCATGGGGTAGGTCATGAACGAAAAAACCCAAAACTTCGAAAATCCTTTATCTGATTTGATCAGCGATGAAATCTACGAACTATTAAACGAACGCAAATTGATTAATGAAAAATCGGTAAGAGATTACCAAATCAAGAAAAAATTTAAGGAATTAAGAGATAGTAAATTGAGCGCTAGCGAGGCTATTGAGACTATTCGAGAGGAGTATCCTTATCTCCAATTCGATTCGATTAGAAAAATTATCTACTTAGGAAATAAGCAACAGTAATAGAGATGTCCCTCTCTTTATTATCTAGGCCTCCGGAAGATTTCCCCATCAGATCCGGAGGCAACATTTTATTATTCTGTTTTGGGAATAGTAAATCTAAATGTTGTTCCTTGACCGACTTCACTTTCCACACATATTTCTCCGTGATTCTTTTCGACCAATTGCTTGCAAAGAACAAGTCCCAGTCCCGTACCTGTTTCATTAGCCGTACCAGGTGTGGTATGGTGCTCATCAATTCGGAAAACTTTATCCATCTCTTCTTGCCTCATCCCGACACCGGTGTCTTTAACAGAAACAACTATTTTCTCCTCTTTGTCAGAAGAGTATATTAAAACCATACCGTTGGCAGAAGTAAATTTTATCGCGTTAGATATCAGATTTTGCAGAACCGAACTAATCATATTAACATCTATTCGTACGAAAGTCTCTTTTCTGATTCGGTTTATCAGATCAATATCTTTCATTTCCGCGTTTCTTCGTAATAATTCAACCGCCTCGGATACAATGTAATACAAATCTACATTTTCTGCTTTACACTGTAGACGTCCTGTTTTTATTTGCGACCATTGTAACAAGTTCACCAAAAGATTATGCATTCCTTTCGCCGATTTGTGAACTTCGGTCGCATAACTTTTTATCTCCTCTTTTGATAATTCATCCGAATCTTCAACTAGGATTTCCGTTAATCCGAGCATGGAATTAAATGGGCTTTTCAAATCATGAGCGATTATCGAAAAGAATTTATCTTTCTCTTTGTTCGCTTTCGCTAACTCATCTGCATATTTTTTTAGCAGTTTTTCGTTCTTCTTGCTTTCGGTAATATCCCTTATTATCCCACGATATGCGATAGGGTTATCAAAATCATCTTTAACAACCGAAGCTGTTTCAAGAACAATTCGTTCCTCTCCGTTCTTCCTTCGTATTGCTATCTCATAGTCTTTAACGAATTCTTTCTTATTTAAAACCAGCTTGAATCTTTCGCGATCTGCTTCATTAGCATAAAGAGTCTTCGCAATGTTAAGATTTGATAATTCATCCAAGGAATCATAACCAAACAATTCTAACCCCGAGGGATTAATATTCAGTAATTTTCCATCAGGGGTACTTTCATAAACGGTTTCTCGCAAATCAACGAACAAACTCCTGTATTTTGCTTCGGCAGCAGCAATGTTTTCCTTCTTCATCGCAAAATCACAATCAAATTCCCAAATATAACCGAGATTACCTCCTTCGTTATCATGAATTGTTTTTACAACAATAGAAGCTTCTATTTTATCTCCGTTCTTTTTCTCAAACTGCAATATGTTTTTTTGCTCTCCGCCGGAGCTAACAAACAAATCATCAAACGAAAAACCGTTGTTGCTTAGGGGAGAAAGAATGGAAATAGAATTCTCAAACAATTCTTTGCGAGAATATTGAAAACATTTTACGAAATCATCATTCGCAAAAATAATCTTTTTGTGGAGATCAGTAATTATTAGTTTTTTGTCAATAACATTTAAAGCACTCTCGGAAAGAACAGCGTTTTCCCCAAAACAATAGCTGTTACTCCCAAATGCGCCTGACATGTCCCCCCGAAAACTGACCCCTTGTTTCATTTCAGACATGACTACACCGGAATAGTATTAATATTTACAGCAAACAATAAAAAACAGTTTAAAAATAAGGAAATTTATTCTATATACAATATTCCATTTTTCATCTTTTACTCTGTTTTCAATATTTATTTTCAAGGAATGATCATTTGACAGATTTTTATTCAATAATATTGCTCTTTATTGTGGGATGTGTTGCCGGCTTCATTAATGTAAACGCCGGTGGAGGCTCAACAATCACTCTTCCTACTCTGATTTTTTTAGGACTCGACGCTTCCGTAGCTAACGGAACAAATAGAATTGCAATATTTCTGCAAAATGTTAGCGCAATTTATTCCTTCAAAAAAGAGAAATACGACAACTTCAAACTTAGTTTGAAACTATCCTTATTTACTCTCCCCGGTGTAATTGCCGGCGCGCTTTTGGCGGTAAATATAGAAAGTCAGCTTTTCGAAAAAATTCTCGGAATAATAATGATTGGAATTATTATTTCCATGATTATTCCCAGAAAGAAAATGCAACTTTCCGATAAAGAAGGAGAACCAAATTGGAAAGTTTATCTCGCTATGTTAGGAATCGGATTCTACGGAGGTTTTATCCAAGTTGGCGTTGGCTTCTTACTAATGGCGGCCTTACATTATCTAATGAAACTAAAGCTCGTTTTTGTGAACATGCACAAGGTGTTTGTTGTTTTAATCTATACGATTCCCGCACTACTTATCTTTATATATTCTGATAACGTAAATTGGCCAATGGGATTAAGTTTGGCAACGGGTAACGCACTCGGAGCTTGGTGGGCGGCAAAATTCTCCGTTAAAGGGGGAGATAAGTATATTAAATATATATTGATTATTGCCGTGACTATAATGTCTATTAAACTTCTCGGTGGGTTTTAATTGAGAAAAAATAAATTTCACTGGTATGACGGATGGATCTACGATAAATTTATCGCGCCGAATCAAAGTGAATTATTCTCCCTTATTTACGACTGGATTCCGAAAGATTCTTCGGTATTAGATATTGGTTGTGGAACAGGGCGCTTCTTGCACGGATTAAGCCGGAAATGCAATATGCTTTACGGAATTGATCTTTCCGAACGAAATATCAAGTTCGCCAAATCGATTGCAAAATCTTTCAATAATATCCATTTTACGCACGGTGATCTGATTTCGTCTAAGTTCGGGAGAGAGGAATTCGACTACGCGACAATCTCTTTTGTTATTCATGAAATGCCTCAAATAGCACGAATCGATTTTTTACGAAAAGCATCCGAGATCGCGAAAAATATAATAGTAGCAGATTACAATATACCCCTTCCTTTCAATACAAGAGGAATATTAAACAGATTTGCTGAATTCTTTGCGGGACCACAACATTTTATGGGATATATTTCCTTTGTAAGAGAAGGAGGATTGGAGCCACTCACAAAAAAAGCCGGCCTCGAAATTTCCGCTAAGAAATTCGATACGACCGGCTCTTCTAAAATCTTACTACTTAATAAACTTTAGGAATATCTATTAACAGCTTTCTTTAGCCTATCCATAATTGCGGTTCCTAAACCCTTCTCCTCTATCTGCTCGGTAAGAATCAAATCAACTCCACTACTCTCAAGTTCGTGCAAATACTTAAATAAATTTGCCGCTGCTTCATGAGTCGATCCTTCTGCTGAGAGAAAACGAATCTCATCGAATTTGAATTTGTATCTGTTTTCTTTCAAAAACAAACCACCTATTCTTTTCCCTTCCAATTCAAGAACATTAATGTTGTCGATAAATTTAATCGGTACCTTAGGAGCATAATGATGTTTTAACATTCCCGGAGCGTTGGGATTTGCCGGATCCGCTTTTTTTCTCTCAATCTTACCGACAACCTTTTCCAACTCCTCCACAGACAAACCACCCGGACGAAGTAGCATTATTTTATCATCTTCTATCTGTAGAATTGTTGATTCCACCCCTACATAGCTATCACCACCATCCAAAATGATTCCTACTTTATCTCCCAACTGTTCTTCTACATGCTTAGCGGAAGTCGGACTTAAATACCCGAAAGAATTTGCGCTCGGAGCCGCTATCGGACACTCCGATTTTTCAATCAATTTTCTGGCAACCGGATGATTCGGCATTCTGACGGCAACAGTATCGTGCCCGGCAGTAACAATATCCGGAACGATCTCCTTCTTGGGCAATACAAGCGTAAGAGGCCCCGGCCAGAAATTATCGACCAATTTAAAAACAACATCTCTGTTTATTTTGCATATTTTCTCTATACTCTCTTTCTTCGAAAGATGAAGAATCAAGGGATTAAAAGATGGTCTATTCTTCGCTTCGAATATCTTCGCTACCGCAATCGGATCCAAACCGTTTGCGCCCAGCCCGTACACTGTTTCCGTAGGGAAAGCTACTATATTCCCTTCTTTAATATCATCGGAGGCTTTTTCTATATTTTCCTTTGTCGCTTCTAATATCACAACTTATCTCTAATATTTTTACTTGCAAATATAATCAAAAGATTCCAAAACAGATCATTCAATTAATTTGATTCGTATATTAGTGCTTTGGATTCCAAGAATATAACGGTTATCGCACGATGGAAAAACAGTTCGAGCAAATAAAAAAAGAAAGAAAGGAAGAATTCGAGAACCAGTTTCGAAAGGAAATACTGAAAAGTGAAAAAATGCGAGTAACTATTCTCGGCACCTTAACAACTATTCCTTTTATCGTACTCACTTTTTTCACTTTCTTTATGAAAGAAAAGCCTGCATATCTGGACACAAATCCGTATCCACTCTATATAATTCTTGGATTATTATTTCTCTTTTTGATAAGAGAATTCCGAATTCGGTTTTTGCTTGATAAGTATATCAAACAAGAAAGAAATATCGATATAAAACTAAGATATCTCAACATAATGGCCGAAGTCTCCATTCCTTCCATTGCTATATTGATGCTATCTTATTTTTGGGAACCGGAAATAGTTTTATCTACTCCTGCGGTATTGCTATATGTTCTTATTATAATACTTACCACTCTCGTTTTCGATCATCGCTTGTCCGTTTTAGCCGGAGCAGTGGCAGCAATTGAGTATTTCATATTGGCAATATACCTGCTCCAAAAATTCCCTGCTGAAGCCAATAGCTCCATGCTATCAAATCCTAATTTATATGTAGTAAAAAGCCTTATGATATTTCTTTCCGGTGTCGCTTGTAGTTTTGCGGCCGGGCAACTACGAAAACGAATTTCGGAAACATTGCACCAAACCGAAGAAAGAGAACGAATTATTAATATGTTCGGACAACAAGTCTCTCAGGAAATTGTTGACGAACTGGTTTCGCAAAAAGAAGAACTAAAAAGTAAGCGAAAATTTGTTTGTATCATGTTTTTGGACATTCGCGGTTTTACTCCATTTGCCGAGAAGAAAGAACCTGAGGAAATTATCTCATATCAAAACAAAATATTCGGATTTATGATTGACGCTATTACCAGAAACAACGGAATAATAAATCAGTTTCTCGGAGACGGATATATGGCAACTTTCGGTGCCCCGATTTCCCGTGGCAATGATTGCCAAAACGCCGTAAACGCAGCTGTGGAGATTATTAAAGAAATAGAAAGAAAAAATAACTCCGGGGAAATCCCATATACTAATATCGGAATCGGTTTGCACGCGGGATATGTTGTAGCCGGAAACGTAGGAACCTCCGTACGGAAGCAATATTCTATCTCAGGCAACACCGTTATTCTAGCCTCTAGAGTAGAACAACTGAACAAAACCTACAATTCCAGACTTCTTATTTCGGAAGAAGTTCTTCACAACGTTTCTTTTAACGGTATTACTCCCGAACCATTAGGGGATGTTAAAATAAAAGGGAGAGAAAAACCTATGTCTCTCTATAAAATTGCTTGATAATTATCATTAATAATCGATGGATATAAAATGACTGAATTGAATGAAATAAAAAAATTTATCGAACTGCTAGCTAACGAATCGGGTGATATCATCAGAAAATATTTCAGATCCGGGATTGCTGTAGAAACAAAATCGGACGATTCTCCGGTTACGATCGCCGATAAAACTACAGAAGAAAAACTTCGCGAATTAATAATGAAAGAATTTCCCGAACATGGAATTCTCGGCGAAGAATTCGGGACACACAACGAAGGTGCCGAATATCAGTGGATTCTTGACCCGATTGACGGAACCAAAAGCTTTATTAGCGGAGCTGTTACTTTCGGAACCCTTATTGCTTTGATGAAAAACGGAGAACCAATACTCGGCGCAATCAATCAACCTATTTTAAAAGAGTTCTTAATAGGGGATAACAAAACCGCAATGCTTAATGGCACAAAAGTGCAAGTTAGAGAATGCTCTGATATTTCCAAAGCAACCTTACTTACAACAAATCACCTGAATATCGAAAAATATCAAAACATTAAACGCTTCGAAGAATTGATGCACAAAGTAAAACTATATAGACAATGGGGCGATTGTTACGGTTATTACCTTGTTGCCACCGGATACGCCGATATCATGTGCGATCCTATTATGTCTGTATGGGATAGCATGGCTTTGATCCCTGTCATTAGAGGAGCAGGGGGAATCATCACCGATTATCAGGGAAATGATCCTGTAAAAGGAGAAAGCATTGTAGCAACAGGCCCCGGAATACATTCGGAAGTAATAAAAGCATTAAACTAGTTAATGGACAGAGGGTAATTCTTTCAGAATGCCCTCTTTAATTAACTCATCATACGACTTAAAAACCACAATTCTAACTTCATAAGATAAATACTCTCCGGTCGATTCTATCTTAATACCATTGATCTCTTTGGTTAATCTAATCTCAGCTATCTTTTGATTTTTTCTGATCATATCTCCTTTGAAGCTTTTCTTTTCGTCCGGAATATTTTCCAATGCGTAGTTTAACCCTATTAATGCATTCTTATAGGCCAAATCAATATCCTTCTCCAAACCTTTTTGAGCCAAAAGGGACAAGGGGAACAGAAGACATATCAAATAATATTTCATTTTTCCTCCGTTTCGGATTGCAATTATATAACAGAGAAAGAAGAAAAATCATTTCAAATAATCGGGAATATTTTACAAGAGAGAGGAATAAGAAGTGGATAAAAAAAAGCCTTCCCTAAAAATAGGGAAGACTCTAAAAATATATTTATGCTTTTGGAGCTGCAGCTTTGATCGCTTCTGAAGTTCCTTCTTCGAACTCTTTGAAGTTTTCAACGAACATACCAGCCAATTTCTTAGCTGTTGCGTCATATTTCTCTTTATCTTCCCAAGTATTTTTAGGATTGAGAACTTCTGCAGGTACATCAGGACATGTTTTAGGAATCTGAAGACCAAAGAATGGTTCAGCTTCAAATTCTACATCATCCAACTGTCCGTGAAGAGCAGCATTCAACATAGCTCTCGTATATTTGATTTTCATTCTGCTACCAACGCCGTAAGGACCACCAGTCCATCCGGTGTTAACTAACCAGCAATTTGATTTGTGTTCTTCCATTTTCTTACCCAATAATTCAGCGTAAACTGATGGGTGAAGAGCCATGAAAGGAGCGCCAAAACAAGTTGAGAAAGTAGCAACAGGCTCTGTAATTCCTTTTTCGGTTCCGGCAACTTTTGCTGTATAACCTGAAATAAAGTGATACATAGCTTGTTCAGGAGTTAACTTAGAGATCGGAGGTAATACACCGAAAGCATCTGCTGTTAACATAATAACATTTTTAGGATGTCCTGCCTTACCTGAAGCCTCTATGTTATTAATGTGTGTCAACGGATAAGCTGCGCGTGTATTCTCTGTCAATGAAGCGTCATCCAAATCAAGTCTTCTGTCTTCGCTATCAACAGCAACATTCTCTAGAATTGTACCGAATTTCTTTGTACAAGCGTAAATATCCGGCTCTGCTTCTTCCGAAAGATTAATTACTTTAGCGTAACATCCGCCTTCATAGTTAAATACACCATCTTCTGTCCAACCGTGCTCATCATCACCGATAAGTTTTCTTTTCGGATCTGCAGAAAGAGTTGTTTTACCTGTTCCTGAAAGACCGAACAAAATAGCAACATCATCTTCTTCGCCAACGTTAGCGGAACAGTGCATTGACATAACACCTTCCTGAGGCATTAAATAGTTCATAACAGAGAAAACTGATTTTTTGATTTCTCCGGCGTAGCTTGTACCACCGATAAGAACAAGTTTTCTTCCGTAGTTAACTACAACGAAAACAGGAGAGTTTGTACCATCTGTTTCCGGATCAGCCTGAAGATTAGGCATCTGAATTACAGTGAACTCAGGTTTGTGAGCTGCTAATTCTTCTTCTGATTTACACTGAACAAAAGCATTTCTTGCAAAAAGATTGTGCCATGCGTTTTCTGTAATTACACGAATAGGTAATCTGTGTTTTTCATCTGTACCGGCGTAGCAATCCTGAATATACAAATCTTTGTTCTGAATATACGCCATCATTTTAGCATATATCTTGTAGAAGTTCTTGTCGGAAATTCCTTTGTTTACTTTTCCCCACCAAATTTTGTCTTGGCAAGATGGCTCTTCAACGATAAATTTATCGTGAGGGCTTCTACCGGTGTGCTGACCGGTTCTGCAAACCAATGGTCCTAAGTGAGAAAGAATTCCTTCTCTTCTACGAATAGCTTCTTCATACAAAGCAGGAGTTGTTAAATTGTAATGAACGTTAGATACATTCTTTACACCGATTTCCTGCAGTTGCTTAATGATTTCTTCTTGTGATTTCATAACAACCTCATCTTTTTTATAGGTGACATTATTTGATAAAAATTTCATACTCTTCGGAGACTAACAATAATATTATTTTGATATATAATTATAAATTTCCTTTACAATCTTATCTGTGGCTCCGATATTCTTTTGGACGAACTTAAAAGATCGTTCTCCAAATTCTCTTCTTTCTTCTTCGTTTGATAACAATTTTCTAAAAATGATATACGCTTCTCGCTTCTCTTTTACTATAAAACCTCCATTATTTTCTGAAAGAATTCCGGCCTCCCGGCTACCCTCGATTTTTGGCCCGTATACAACTGGAATTCCATACACAGCTGGTTCTAACACGTTATGTATACCCTGCTTGAAGCTGCCCCCTACATATGCCACATCGGCATAGTAGTATAATGTAAGTAAGATCCCAATGGAATCTACTATTATAACACGTTCGTTATCGTAATTGTTCAATAGAGAGAACCTAATTGATCTTTCCTGTCCAACAAGAGTGTTCTCTAGCTTTTCAATATGTTGAACTGTAGGTTCGTGAGGAACTAAAATCAAAACAGCCTTATCGTCGTTTTGAGTTAGTTTTAAGAAAGCGGGTAGAATTACTTCTTCGTCTGCTTCCCATGAACTGCCGGCAACAAATACTTTTTTCCCAGCAAAGAAATTATCGGGGAATAACTTTTTATCTTTCGCAACCAAACTCTTCTGATAAACTCTGTCAAATCTGGTATCCCCAACAGCCGCAATTCGCTCTGATTCTATATCAAAATCTAAGAAATTCTTTCTGTCATCTTCGGAAATCGTTAATATCTTCGAGAAATTCTTGAAGATTATCTTGTGAAAACTCTTTGCGCCAAACATCTTTCTTTTGGATGTCTTTCGCATTGTCGCATCTACAATCATACACGGAATTTCTCTCTCTCTTAATTGCCAAATCATATTAGGCCAAATATCATATCGCATTAGAATAACCAAATTCGGATTGGTCAATTCGATAAATTCTCTGATATTTTTTGGTGAGTCGAAAGGAAGGTAAGTTATTATATCCGCATACGGATATTTTTTGGAATTTTCATAACCCGAAGGGGAAAAAAATGTAACAATTATGTTTACATCCTTTTCCGATCTTATCTTTTCTATAATCGGCTTGGCTTGTTCAAATTCTCCCATCGAAGCGGAATGAAACCAAACTAATTTTTTCGTTCTATCTAATTTCGAAATCTTTTCCGAAAGATCCTTTTTTAAACGTTTTCTGGTATCTATCCCATTCTTTACTTTCGGATTGAATACGGCAAGGATATTAAACACCACCAAAAGTAATGGAACAATAAAAATGTTATATATTATATACCAGAATCTCTGCATCAAATATCAATAAATCTAATTAATTCATTATATACAAAATTCGGTGTAATATCTTTCATACACTTGAAATGACCCTTCGGACATCTGCTTCGCCCGATATGACTACACGGTCGGCAAGAAAGATTATCTATCTCGAATAAAATACTCTTTACCCCATAAGGCGCAAATCCAAACTCTTGTACCGTTGAACCGAAAAATGTTACTACCGGCGTGCCAACTGCGCTTGCCGTATGCATCATTCCCGAGTCATTGCAAATAATCGCTTTACATTTAGCCATATTTGCGGCCGTTTCCAAAAGATTGTTATCGTTGCACAAATTTACGGATGATTTAATACTTTTGTGCATTGTTTGGCATATTTCCAAATCGGATGCGCCGCCGAAAAGAACAGGAATATATCCTTCTGCTTCTAACATATTTCCCAATTCTATAAAATACTCTTCCGGCCACATCTTCGTAAAATGACGTGATCCCGGAGCTATGCCAATATATTTATTATCTTCAAGCCGAATATTATCTTCTGAAAAATGAAGTTCTAATCCTTTATTATCTAATTCGAACTTCTCCAAAGCTTCCGAATATCTGACCGGTATACTCTTCATATCCTTCAAAAGATTTATTTTGGCTTTCACCAAAAGAAATTTCTTAAAGTTCGGCTTTCTATACTTTCTTACTTCCGTATTCAATTTCTTGGCTATTTTGGTCGATCTGAAATTATTCTGTAAATCTATAATCAAATCGTAATCTCTCGATTTTAGTTCTTCGATGAGCTCTGCCGAATCGTCTCTTCTCGACAATTTGTAAACATTGCTCAAATTCGGATTCAATTTTATTGTATCGGAATACTCTTCTCGAACCAAGAAATCTATTTCCATGTTTTGGTATTTACATTTTATAGATCTCAACAAAGGAGTCGTAAGGAGTATGTCACCCAAAGAACTTAATCTGATTACCAGAATTCGTTTTATTTTGCCTAAATCAACCAAGCCAACATAGTATTTTATTTAAAACACTAATTTAGTTATTTCAGGTTTGTGTTCCAATTTCTATATTGTAAAAAATTCCGTTCTGAACTTATGCTATTAATAATCAGGAGAAAAAATGTCCACTTTACCTCCTCCAAAAATGAAAGTATCTCTTTCTAATTCACTTGAGATCAAAATTTATGATCTCGTCGAAAATTTTCGCGAGTTCATACCTCGAGAGAACGACAGAAACAGATTAGCTTATTCATTATTTCTCTTTGCCAAAGGGGAAGGAGATCTGCCGGAAGTATCTGTTAAATCATCTAAAATACTTCTTAACGGAATTAGTGAAGAAGAATTAGCCCAAAAGCTTTCCGATTTCCTATCCGTAATTAAAGTTCTTTGATTTTTTTTCGATTATATTTACTAATGTACTTCATGATAAATTCTTCCTATACTCTCACTGGGTTATTTCACAAAAACAATCCTTTATCATGAAAAAGAATTTGACTTTTACTCGAATTTCTGATAATTCTGTAATTGTAAATTCTATTTACGCACACATCGTTAAAAGGGAAAAGAATGGGAAAAATACTTTTATGTGACGATTCGGCCTTCGCGAGAAAAAGGCTTAAAGATATCATAAAAAATTATGGTCATGAAATCATTGAGGCCTCAAACGGCCGCGAAGCTTTGGAAAAAGCTTTAAATGAAAATCCTGATTTGGTTATGTTGGATTTATTGATGCCGGAAATGGATGGCACCGATGTTCTAAAAGAATTAAAAGAGAAAAATTACAAAACTCCGGTTGTAATCGTCTCGGCTGATATTCAGGAAAGTACTATAAATTTATGCCTCGATCTCGGAGCTAAGAGCTTTATTAATAAACCTCCGAAAGCCGGAGAAATAGAAGCAGCTATCGAATCAGCCTTTAACAATAAGGGAGAATAAAGGTGCTTTTAAACGAAAAACAAATCGACACTTTTAAGGAACTCATCAATATTGGTGTTGGTAAATCAACATCTCTCTTGAATGAGATGATCCAAATGCCGATTAGGCTTAGCATTCCTATTATTAGAATTACCCGTCTTGCCGATTTAAGCAAAGAATTCAATAATCTTGAAAATGCTCACCTCGCCTCTATTCGTCTTGGATTCGAAGGAGCTTTTTCCGGAATTGCTGAAATTGTTTTTCCTTCGGAAAGTGCCGCAAATCTTGTTTCCCTTCTTACGGGAGAAGAAAAAGGGACCCCGGAGCTCGACGCGGTTAGAGCAGGAACCTTGAACGAAGTTGCAAACGTTCTACTAAATGGTGTTTTAGGTTCCATAGGAAATCTTTTGGAAGAAAGCTTTTCTTATTCTTTACCTTCCTTCAGAGAAGATAAACTAAAAGATTTACTTGTTTACGAAGATCTTCCCGACGATACTATCGTTCTTTTCGGAGAAACACATTTTGATGTGGCTGATCTTCAGGTAGAAGGGGATATTATCATTCTGATGGAATTACCCGCTTTTGAAAATCTTAAGAAGAGTCTTAACCGTCTTTTGGAAGAATAATGAATATAGATTATTTTAGTTTATACGATAGCGTAAATACAGGAATTTTCGTCCTTAAAAATGACTATTCCGTTATTTTCTGGAACAAAAGCCTGGAAACATTATCAGGAATAAAGAGAAATAACATAGTCGGCAAAAAAATTCTTGAAGTCTTTCCGAGACTTTCTAAGGATTACTATAAAGGAAGAATAGAAGCTATCTTTGCGGGCGGCCCTCCGGCTATCTTTTCTTCCCAAATTCATAAATATATTATCCCGTGCGAACAACATGACGGAAGTTTCAGAATTCAGCATACATCTGTTGTAGGACAACGTCTTCCCGAATCAAATGAAATATTCGCGGTTTTCTCTATCCTCGATGTTACCGATGAATCGAAACAAATAGCCAATTTCAGAGCTATGCGGGATAAAGCTCTAAATGAAATTGACGAGAGGAAAAAAGTAGAGGAAAAACTGCTCGAATTAAACTCGAGTAAAGATAAATTCTTCTCTATTATCGGACATGATTTAAAGAACCCTCTTAATGCTTTGATAGGATATAGCGAAATTCTCGTAAGTGATTATAATGAATTGAATGATTCCGAACGTCTCGAGATGATTACATCTTTCCAAAGCATCTCTAAAAACGTTGTAGCTCTTTTGCAAAATCTTCTTCAATGGTCCAGAGTTCAAACCGGAAGAATTGAATATTATCCCGAACTAATCAGAATCACCGGTATGATATCTGATATTATTGATCTATTCGCCGTGAATGCTACCAGAAAAAATATTACTATTTCGCATGATATTGAACACAACCTCAATCTCTTTGCAGATAAGAATATGCTGGATACCGTTATAAGAAACCTTATCTCTAACGCTATTAAATTTACACCGAAAAACGGAAGCATTCGGGTTTGCGCCGAACGAAGAGATTCTCATACATATATCTCCGTCAAAGATTCCGGCGTAGGAATGGATGAAGGAAAATTGGAAGAGTTATTCCAAATCGACAAAAATGTATCTACCCCCGGAACAGAAAGAGAAGAAGGAACCGGACTCGGACTTATTCTCAGCAAAGAACTTGTTGAAAAGAACAAGGGAACAATTGAGGTTAAAAGCCGTTTGGGTGAAGGAACCGAATTTATTCTTACATTCCCGAATTATAAATTTTCCGATTAATAAGATTTTCCTTTTGATTATCGTTACTATTTGCTTACATTTCGTTAGTTAACGAAATGAGATTATGGAAAACTTAGTAAAAATATTTAAAGCCCTCAGTGACACGAATAGACTTCGTATTCTTAAAATGCTTGAAAGAAAGGAACTTTGCCTTTGCGAAATCAGCGCTGTATTGAAATTAGCAAACTCTACTGTATCCAAACATTTATCTATTTTAAGAGAAGTCGGTTTGATTGAAGATACCAAAGATGGCAAATGGGTAAATTTTAAAATTTCTCACAAGCATACTAATCATTATATCAACGCGCTTCTACCTCTTCTTCAAGAATGGTTACCCGACGATTCTGTTATTAAGGGGGATTCTTGCAAGATGAACAAAGTTGATAGAAATAGTATCTGCGGCAGATAGATTTTTTTAACGGACATTTCGTCGTTTAACGAAATGAAATATGGAGTTATTATGAATTGGAAGGAAGAGTATAAAAAATTCCTCTGGATATTAGGATTTTTCTTATTCGCCTATTTTATGCCTGTCGGAAACGAAACTTTCGACAACGCTATTCACGAAGCATTCGCTTTGGCTAAATGGTACGCGCAAGAGCATGTTTTGCTTTGTTTGGTTCCGGCTTTCTTTATTGCCGGTGTTATTTCGGTCTTTGTCAGTCAGGCCGCTGTAATCAAATATTTCGGAGCCAAAGCCAAAAAGTGGCTTGCCTATCTGATAGCGAGCGTTTCCGGAACAATATTGGCAGTTTGTTCTTGTACAATACTTCCCATCTTCTCGGGAATTCATAAACGTGGCGCAGGTTTAGGCCCGGCTATAGCCTTCTTATATTCCGGCCCCGCAATTAATATCCTCGCTATTATTCTAACAGCCCGAATTTTGGGGCTTGAACTCGGAATTGCCCGAATTATCGGAGCTGTTACTTTCAGTTTGGTAATCGGACTCGCGATGAGCTTCATCTACAGAAAAGAAGAGAAAAAAAGAGCCGAAGCACAACTTGCTATGCCTGAACCGGAAGAGAGCAGACCTTTATGGCAAACCGCTTTTCATTTCTTTACTTTGGTCGGCATTCTTGTATTCGCAAACTGGGGTCGTCCGGAAACCGACGAAGGAGTCTGGGGATTTTTGTTCGCAAACAAATGGATAATTACTTCTTTGTTTGCCATTCTCTTTAGTGGTTCTCTTCTCTTTATCTTGAAATTAAAAAAATTATGGGTAATTCTCGGTTCTCTTCCGGTTATTATTCTTTCTTTCCTCTATTCCGATTTCCCTCTTGTTCCTTTCGGAGCCGGAGTTGTTGTACTAACTATTATTCTCTCTTTCTCTAAAGGGGAAGCGAACGAATGGATGGGAGAGACCTGGTTTTTCGCTAAACAGATTATGCCCCTTTTAGGTGCCGGTGTTTTGGTTGCGGGCTTCCTTCTCGGTTCTCCCGAAGGTTCCGCCGGCGTTATTCCGAACGAATGGATTGCCGGATTGGTTGGAGGAAATTCTATCTTCGCCAATTTCTTCGCTTCTATTGTAGGAGCTTTTATGTACTTCGCTACTCTTACCGAAGTACCGATACTACAAGGTTTAATCCACAGCGGAATGGGTAAAGGTCCCGCTTTGGCGCTTCTTTTGGCCGGCCCGGCGTTATCCCTTCCAAATATGCTTGTTATAAGAAGTGTTATCGGAACGCAAAAAACAGTCGTATATGTTTCTCTTGTTGTTATAATGGCTACAATTAGCGGATTGATTTACGGGGGATTATTCTAATAATGGAGGAGATTATGAATAACAGAATTCTGATTCTTTGTACCGGAAATTCTTGCCGAAGCCAAATGGCCGAAGGTTTCTTAAAATCTTTCGATCCGAAACTTGAAGTCTTTTCCGCAGGAACCGATCCCGCCGAAAGAGTTCATCCCAAAGCGATTGAAGTTATGAAGGAAATCGGGGTCGATATCGAAAAAGGTTATCCGAAAGATGTCTCTATCTTTTTGAGTAAACATTTCGATTTTGTAATTACTGTTTGCGGAAATGCTAAAGAAACATGCCCGGTATTTAGCGGAGAAGTCTCCAATCAAATTCATATCGGATTTGAGGATCCTGCCGACGCCAAAGGAACCGAAGAAGAGATAACCGAAGAATTCAGAATTATTCGTGATCAAACAAAGGAACGATTTTACAAATTCTATCTGGAAAACATAAAGGAAAAATAATTATGCTGAACATCAAAGTAGTTGGTGGCGGATGCGCTACATGTCAAAAACTGGAAGCAATGTGCAAAGAAGTTACTTCCGAAAAGAATATCGAAGCCGAAATCGAAAAAGTTACCGATCTGAACAAATTCGCCGATCTCGGTATTTTTGTTACTCCCGGATTAATTGTTAACGACAAAATATTAAGTAGTGGTAAGCTTCCGACCAAACCAACATTGGAAAAATGGCTTGCAGAAGCGGCTCAATAAATAACGAGGTTATTATGAAAGTTAAAGTCCTGGGTACAGGTTGCAAAAAATGTACAAATCTTGAGAACAAAATTAAAGAACTGATCTCTGAAAACGGAATTGACGCCGAAATTGAAAAGATAAGTGATATTAATGAGATTATGAACTACGGTATAATGATGACTCCCGGCTTGGTAATTGATGAAGAAGTTAAAAGCGTTGGCATAATTCCTAAAGAAGAACAACTCATCAATTGGTTAAAAGGAGAAAAATAATGAAAATCACCAAACTCTCTCTCGTATTTATCTTTTCTATCTTTATTTTTGCCGCTTGCGCGCAGAAAACTGAAGAAACTAAATCGGCTGCGGTATCGGAAGAACTTTCAGCCGACGCTTCTTCCAAATGTGGCGGATGCCCTTCGGCCGCAAGCTGCGGAGAAGAAACAACGTGCGAAACAGATAAAAATTCGGAATGCGGTTCGAAAGAGAACGCCAAAATTACTTTTGTAGAATTAGGCTCTGTTAATTGCATTCCATGCAAGCAAATGGTTCCCGTAATGGAATCGATCGAAAAAAAATATGGTAGCCAGATAAAAGTGGTCTTTTATGATGTCTGGAAACCGGAAAACAAAAAATACGCCGAACAATACAAAGTAAAAATGATTCCTACTCAGGTTTTCTTAGATGAAAACGGAAAGGAACTTTTCAGACATCAAGGATTTTTCGCGGAAAAGGAGATTGATAAATTTCTACAATCCAAAGGATTATCAACCAATAGCTCGGAGAAAAGCTAAACATGCTTAACGACTTGTTTACTATTCTCAATGATTGGCTCTCCGCTTCTTTGTTGATCTCGGTTATGGCTTCCTTTTTATGGGGAATTTTAAGCATTATTCTTTCCCCGTGCCATTTATCGAGCATCCCTTTGATTGTCGGGTATATCTCTTCGCAGGGTAATATCTCCGGACGAAGAACCTTCAACATTTCTCTGGTTTTTTCGGTGGGAATACTTATTACAATCGCTCTTATAGGATTTATAACCGCTTCACTCGGCAGATTGATGGGAGATATCGGGATATGGGGAAATTACATCGTTGCTCTTATTTTCTTCATAATAGGACTCTATTTACTCGATTTAATTTCTCTCCCCGGAACCGGAATGCAAATGAAAGGGACATCGCAAAAAGGATTACTTGCTGCCTTAATTCTAGGCTTGATTTTCGGTATCGCTTTGGGACCATGTACCTTTGCCTATATGGCTCCTGTTCTCGGTGTGGTATTTCAAACAAGCCAGTCTAATCTGATTGCCTCTCTCCTTATTTTGTTCGCCTTCGGAATAGGGCATTGTTTTGTAATTACACTCGCCGGCTCGTTAACCAACAGAGTGCAACAATATCTTAATTGGTCGGAAGATAACAAAGCCATTAAATGGATTAAAAAGAGCTGCGGAATATTGGTTATACTTGGCGGACTTTACTTGCTTATTAAATAGAATTCGGAATGCCTCTTAAGGGGTATTCCGAAAAATATTTCCCTTATATCTTTTACCACCCTTTAAAAGAAAAAAAGAGACTCAATAAAAATATTATGCCACCGAAGTGGCATAATATTATCGGAGTATTCTTCTGTTCTTTATCTATGCGTTCTCATTTTCTAACAATGCTCTCAACTTAAGAGAAAAGGGACGAATGATTTAATTGAACAACTCCAAAAGCATCCCTTTATAAAAAGAAATCCTAAGCGCTGCCCGAGCGGAGTCGAGGGCAAAAGAGAAAACGATTTTTGCAATGAGAATGAATTTCTTTATTTTCCGCTTACTTCGACTCCGCTTCCGTCACAGCCGGATCCGGAACAGTAAGCATGTCATTTATTGCAAATGGAATCTTTAGAACAAACTTTTATAACGAAATAGCCTTTACAGTCTTATTCTTCTTAAAATCACAGCATTGTTTTCTCTAATATCATCTTTTCAATGTCCTCTTTAGCGTTAGTAATTCCACCTATCCCGAATGTCTCTACCAAAACTTTAGCTACATTTGGTGATAAAAACGCAGGTAATGTCGGTCCTAAGTGAATATTTTTTACTCCCAGATATAATAGCGCCAGAAGAACTATTACCGCTTTTTGTTCGTACCAAGCGATATTATATACTATTGGTAATTCGTTTATATCCTCCAAGCCGAACGCTTCTTTCAGTTTCAAAGCGATTACTGCCAAAGAATAAGAATCATTACATTGACCCGCGTCTAAAACTCTCGGAATTCCGCCGATATCCCCGAGATCCAGTTTATTATATTTATACTTCGCGCATCCGGCGGTTAGAATAACGGAATCGTTCGGGAGCTCATTCGCGAAATCTGTGTAATATCCGCGCGCGTTCGATCTTCCGTCGCAGCCGGCCATCACAACGAATTTCTTAATTGCTCCTTCCTTAACCGCTTCAATTACTTTATCGGCCAAAGAGAGAACCTGGTTGTGGGCGAATCCTCCCACAATCTCACCTTCCTCTATCTGAACAGGGGAAGCGCATCTCTTAGCGTGTTCTATTATCTCGCTGAAATCTTTGGTTCCGTCCCCATTCTCTTTAATTTCTTTTAAGCCTTCGAATCCCACAACTCCTGTAGTGTAAACTCTCTCTTTATAAGAATCTCTCGGCGGAACAAGACAGTTAGTAGTCATAACAATCGGTCCGTTAAACGATTCGAATTCCGATGTCTGCTCCCACCAAGCGTTTCCGTAATTCCCTACGAAATGCTCATATTTCTTAAAGGCCGGATAATAATGAGCCGGAAGCATCTCACTATGAGTATATACATCCACACCGGTTCCTTCTGTCTGCGCCAAAAGTTCTTCCATATCCTTAAGATCATGCCCGCTTATAAGAATTCCGGGTTTATTTCTTACACCCAAATTCACTTTGGTAATTTCCGGATTACCGTAAGCGCTTGTGTTCGCGTTATCCAACAATGCCATCACATCAACACCATATTTTCCGCATTCCATTACTAATCCTATCAAATCATCTCCGCTCAGAGAATCATCCAAGGTCGCGGCCATTGCTTTGTGGATAAAGGAACTTGCCTCGGCAGAATCGTGCTTAAGATTATTAGCGTGATAAAGATAAGCGGCCATCCCTTTTAGCCCGTATGTAAGAAGTTCTCTCAAAGAACGAACATCTTCGTTTTCCGTAGCTAAAATCCCAACACTTTCACTCTTCTTTAATATCTCCGCGTTATCATCGGAAAACCATGTTGCGGCGTCCGGCAATTCCCCTAACACAATTCCTTTAATTGTCAGCTCGGAATATAATTCGTCCCTTTTAGCCAGAGTTGTTCCTATTTTCTTTAAAAAGAAATTTTTGTCGAAATTGACGTTTGTGATTGTAGAAAAGAGATTTCCGGTAACCAATTTATTCACATCATCTCTTACCCCTTCCGCTTCTTCGTATTTCCCGGCGAAATAAGATAATCCTTTGGTTAAATAAATTAGTAAGTCCTGCAGATTAGCTACTTCATCACTTTTTCCGCAAACACCTTTGATAACGCATCCGCTCCCTTTGGCGGCTTCCTGACATTGATAACAGAACATGAATAACTCCATAATTATGAATCGGATTATTTTTTCTGATTCCAAGCTATTATTTTTCCTCGAATTAGTTTGTAACAATTGTTACACTTTTTTAACTTTCCGAAAAATATTGAGGCTCTATGCTCGGTCGATTACAATTTTCCCCTTTATTCAGCGGTTTTACACAATCTTCCATTGAGCGTCTTCTTTCCGACGCGCAATACAATACAGTAAATTTCCCCAAAGGAACATTGATTGTCTCTCGCGGAGAAAGATGTGATAAACTGATTATAATATTAAAAGGAAAGATTAGGGCGGAAATTCTGGAAGAAAACGGCAGCTCTCTGCAGGTGGAAGTTCTTAAAGCTCCTCAAATACTCGCTCCCGCCTTTATCTTCGGAAACAGACCTTTTTACCCCGTTAACGCTACCGCCTTAGAAGAAACTTCTCTGATGATTATCCCTAAAGAATCTCTTCTCCGTCTTATCTCTTCCGATGTTCGGCTTCTTACTAATTATTTGAATATTCTCTCTAACAAAACTCAATTCCTTACAGAAAGAATTCGTCTCTTCTCCCTGAAAACCATCCGCCAGAAAATTGCTTCTTACTTTTTGGAACGCTTTAATGATGATACCGGAACTATTAAGCAAGATAGAACCCAACAAGATATGGCCGATTTCTTCGGGGTCAGTCGCCCGGCTCTGGCAAGAGTTTTGGGCGAATTGAAAGAGGAGGGAATTATTGATAACATAAACACCAAAACTCTTAGAGGGAACAAAGAAAAACTGAGGAAATTGCTCTAGAACCAGATTTATATTTTTTTTGCCCAAAATCGGGTTATTTCTCCGATACTATAATATATTTCGTATTTATTTCCGGCTTGTACTATTCCGGCCTCTTTGTCGTACATAGGATAAGTCAAACCCGATTCCCAGTCGTTTAAGTAGATATCCTTATATAATCTTATCTCGCTCAGATAGCATAAATCGCTTACTTTCCTGAGTTTCGGAATCGTAATTTCCCCTACCATATAATATCGGTTAAAATTATCCTTCGAAAGATTTTTGTTTTTGAAAAGGGCTTTCGCGCTATTTTTGTTCAATTCCAACAAAAATCCCAGCTCAACACGTCTTTTTAATGCTCTGTTCTTTTTCCAGACTTCATATATGTTTGTCGATTCTTTGGCAATATAATTTATTTCATCAGGCATCGAAGAAACCATTACTTTCAGATTAATCTCTTCCGGTATTATTATACCATCCTCTACCAGATAATTAACAAATTTCTCTGTCAAAGAAACCTGTGGCTCTTTCGATAGAGCTGCCTGGGTACATTCTATTATTAAAATATCGTATCTCTTTTCCGTTTGATAATCAAACGCGTCGCATGTATTAATTTCATCGGTATATTTTTCCAGACCAAGTTTCGTTATTACTTCTTTTAGCGCGTCCGTACTTCTCTTATTGATATCTATGAAATTAACCTTAACCTTATCTTCGGGAAAAAGCTTTAGAAGGGGAGTTACCAGAGTTCCGTATGGTCCGCTTCCGGGATATATAATTCTTGCTTCCCCTTTTTCCTTAATCTTATCATTTATCGCTTGATATACCGCGCGCAAAAATTTAGTTGTTCTGAAAATATCCCCCATACATGTAGCCGCGAAATCGGGAGAAAGAGCTATTCCACCTCTCGTCATTGTTTCTGTCGTATCTTTAACGCCGTTGCTTGTCGGAATTATTCCGGTTATTTCCGCAAATTCATCACTTATTCTTTCGATCGATTTTTGAATATTTTCGATCACCGCATTTTCATTTAAAATTTTTATAATGTTTATATTATTTTTTTCACAATTTTTCATTGTTTTGAATCTTTTATTTATTAAGTTTTACTCGAAAATTAAAAATCAATAACATGAAACTAACTATTAGGAAAAGAAATGGAAAGAACAATCTCTAACAAAAAAACGGAGAGAAGAGGCTTTTTATCTCAATTAGGTAAAGTAATACTAGCCGGTGGTTTATTCGGCGCTTTTACAAAAACATTGGCCTCCGATAAAAGCGGAGATTCCGTTAAAGCGGGTAGCGAAGATTTTTTAGGATCAATAGGCTTAGTAGGGTTTAATTTCACTCCGGCAGGATATTTTGCTTGTAACGGAGCAACTATTTCTGTTAATAACAATAGCGCATTATTTTCATTACTCTATACGCAATTCGGAGGGGACGGAAGAACTACTTTTTGTCTTCCTAATTTGCAAGGCCGTGTTCCTTTAGGTTATGATCAGACGCATCCGATGGGTTATTCCGGTGGAACTCCAACTATAACGCTTTTTCAAAATAATTTGCCGGCTCATACTCACACGATTTTCGCGAAATGTTCAAATTCTCCCTCAAGCGATTCTCCGGTTAATAATTATCCGGCAGCGAATAACGAGGGAATTAAACACTACGGAGCTACCGGAACAGAAACAATGTCACCTGATGCTTTCGAATGTCAATCGGCAGGTACAAGTCAACCGTTTCCAATAATGCAGCCATATCTACCTCTTAATTATATTATTTGCGCTAACGGCTTTTATCCACAAAGAAGTTAGGTTTGAATATGAAAAAAATATTTACAATACTATATCTTCTTGCCGGATTCTCTTTTGGGCAGCAGCTCTATTTTACGGATAACGGAACGGCGCAGATTGATCAATCCGAAATTGACGGAACAAATACTTCCGTTCTTCGAGACGCTATCAGTGGCGCTTACGGAATTTGTACAGACATGGAAATCCACAAGGTCTTTTTTACTTCGGTTTCCAACGACGCTATTTATTCCATTAGCACGTTCGGAGGAAGCGCGACAACTCTTTTTAATAGTTCCAGTGGAGTAGATGGCCCCAGAGGAATAGCCCTGGACGGAAATAACTCTTATATCTATTGGGTCGAGGCAGGAAGCAATTCCCTGCGCAGAGCAAATTACGACGGAAGCGGATTAACAACCCTTATCTCCGGCACTCTTAGCGCTCCGGTAGATGTGGAAGTCGATTTTGAGAACAACTTTCTCTTCATCAGCCAAAACATGATAGGGGCAAAGGGAATTTACAGATGTAATCCGGACGGAAGTATGTTGACCCAAATTGTTTCCGTTTCGGAAAATATCGGTGGGCTGGCTCTCGATTTGAGAAATAATAAAATTTATTGGACAGAGTATGGTTCTTCTACAGTTATAAAATCTTCCGATCTTGCCGGAGAGAATATTAGTCAATTCCTTAATTCTCCTTCTTCCTCTCCTCGCGGAATCACTTTGGATGTTTCCGAAGAGAAAATCTTTTGGTCCGATCCGGTTAGCAAGGGAATTTATAGTGCCTCATTTACTTCTCCTTTCTCCTCTGAAATAGTTAGTTCCCTTAGCAGTCCTCTTGATGTAGCTGTGGACTGGTATTCCGCTTTGCCGGTAGAATTAACTACATTCGATGGTTCTATTCTCGGGGAAAAGATTTGCCTTAAGTGGGAAACCGAAACTGAGACAAATAATTACGGTTTCGAAATTGAGAGAGCTTCCGAGCCGAATGAGTGGAATAAGATCGGATTTAAGGAAGGAAACGGAGAAAGTAATTCCCCTAAATCATATTCCTTTATCGATTCCAAACCGGCAGAAGGAAAAATCTCATATCGTCTTAAACAGATAGATTTCGACGGGAAAGCTACTTATTCCAAAGAGATCGAGATAAATTACGAGCCCGTAAGAGAATACGCTTTGGCGCAGAACTATCCGAATCCCTTTAACCCTACCACAAAGATTTCCTTTTCTTTGGCGGAGAAAGGATTCGTTTCCATAAAGATATTTAACTCCTTGGGAGAAGAAGTAAAATCGTTGGTAGAAAAGGAGATGAACGCCGGAAGGCACGAAGTTATCCTCAACGCTTCCGATCTGGCGAGCGGTACTTATATTTGCAGAATGTCGTCAAAGAAATTCAGCAAAACCGTCAAGATGCTTCTTGTTAAATAGAATTGCAAAATTTCTTGGGGATTGTCATTAAAATGAGAGTCCCTATTTTGTACAACTTTCCACAATCAAACTTTTCTTCTCATGACCAAAAGAAAACAACTACCAAAAGCAATCGGGAAAAGAAATAATCTATATATGGCAATACTATAAACCTCAAAGTTATACCGGAGCAAAGGGATACTTTTGTCATCGTTATCGGGGGTATTTCCGTTCGGGAACGTATCAACACTGAAAATACCCCGTAATAACAGCATTCTTCTCTCTCACTAATTCTCATCATCATCTTCCGGTATAATCATATCCGGCTCACCCTCTTCAGGGGAAGCATGTGTCGCGGGATAATTCTTGAGCTTTCTGGTCTTTTTGTACAATTCATATTCATCCGGATGAGATCCGGCTATAACCATCATTTCCCTGTCGATTACATCATCCAAAAACTCCCTGGTCTCCTTAAATAGCTCCTCGAGCTTCGCTATTTTGGCTGAGCGGAGATTATACATCTGGACTCTCGCCGCCTGAGCGTTATTGAAATTTACCAGGGCTGTTTCTCCTCCGGAAATCATCACTTCTGTCAGACCAAAAGCCAGGAGCGCATCTTTATTAGCGTTTATCGCTCCGAGAATATCCCCGACTCTCTGACTCAAATTAGCGATTCTCTCTTTTTTAAGATCCGATTTGGTTGTTGATACTATCTCCAGAAGATTATAATTTTTTGTTAGCTTTGCGTATGCCCGGCATATCTCCGCCATCGGAATAATAGTCTCAATTAAAGTTTTCCTAGCTGCCTCCCTGTCTTCCAACTTCCCTTTTGTTAAATCTTGAATTTCGATATCAAGACTTCTGATAATCGGAAGCTTTTCCTTAAATGAATCAAAAGCTTCCAGCAATTCGGGAAATGGCTGCAATATTGTAGCAATTGAGTTACAAAGAGATTCAACCGCTGTAAACATTGCCATGTACATAATTTGTGTTAAGTTCATAACAACCCTCCAATATGATAAATTAATTTATGTTACACTGTTTCCGATTATTCTTATCTCTCTTATATACGGATCATGTTATATTTCCTCGGATTATCAAATTGAGAATACATTCGTGATTTATTTCATGTTAAAATTCAATTTAGTTAACGTTCCTAATCCGGCGTATTTCCAGTTCTATATGAATCTTCATTTCTCATCAAGAGAATTTTCAGACACAAGCCAAATTTCAATTTCGCTTCAAAAAAACCTTTCATCATTTCATGAGCTTTTTTTTCTTTCCATGAAATCTTTCAATCATTCCATGATATTTTTTCCCTTTCTATGAGATCTTTTAATCATTTCATGAGAATTTTTTTCTTTCCATTGGATCTTTCCGCTTTTTCAGAAATGGCCTTTTTAATGTAAAATGGAAGAAAATGCAGATTTGCTACTTAATCTTAAATTTGAATACCGTAACAAAAGTTTTACTGTTATCGCTTTTTTGTTTTCAACGAAATTCTCGTTCGGCCAATATGTCAAAGAGCAAACTCCATTAATCGGAGTCGGGTATCATTTTTTTGCTGTAGTATAGGGTATACCCGTTCGGGCAAGAGATGCTTTACAGTAGGAAGATGGTTTCGAATATAACACAGAACCGGAGTATTTAAGAGAAATAAGCACTCTTTCCGAATTATATAAACTCCACAACCAAAGAGTTTTCCAAATAGTTCCCCGAGAATGAAAAAAAATTCATTTTTTTTTATTTTTTTTTTCGATTCCCTAAGTTCTATCGATTTACTATTGGTAACATTTTCTGGCAGGGGAATAGTTCCCAAAAGATTTTATTATGCCCGGCTCATCATGAACCGGACAATAATTTATTTTTGATAAGCTACTTTAGCCAAGTTTGGTATGAATAGAGAAGTCTCTTTTATTAAAAATCCAATCGATAACCGATTGTAGCCATAAGATATATTTCGTTGTCATGCAGATCCGAAAAGGAGAATTCTTCATCCGTCGGGATATGTTTCCCTTTATATGAAAATTTTATATTCTCAAGATCCGTTTTTCCCAATTCCAAACCGGCCTGGAAACCTAATGTTATCGGTAGTTCACAGAAATTATCTATATCCATTCCACCACCGACTCTAAAAGCGGTACCATCAGCATATTCATATTTCCCATCAAAATTTATCAAGTGACTTTTATTATTGTCATCCTCAATAATTTGCGAAAAATTTCCCTCCCCTTCGTATGAAGAATTAGTAACGCCAATAATACCATAAAAAAAGACTTTTTCGTCATAATCAGTATATACTCCATAACCTATGAAAGGAGTGAATTTCATAACATTCAGATTATTTCCGAAATACATTCCTTTCTCTTCGCTTCCCGCTTCAAAGGAGGCTTTTTGAAAATTTATACCGCATAAAAATCGTCCTCTGTCGCTGAACCCCAATTCGGTTTGAAATGTAACTTCCCCCGTAAAACAGGCGTCATTATCGAATAGATTATGAAGAGAGGGTAATTCTTGCTCTCCCCCGCTATATTCATGATACCCGTAACTATCATTATTAGAGCCTTCTGTTTGGGAAAGTAGGAAGAGACCGCCCCCGCCTAGTTTGAATTTCATTACCTGCGCGTTAGCAGAAGAGAAGCATATCAAAGTGATAGCCAGTAGTTTGAGAATATTTTTCATCACTTGTCCTGATTATATTTTTGTTTGAGTAATATCATACCTATTCCATTCCGCGCGATAATCCTTACAAATGATATCTTCCTTACTATTTGCTTTTCGGGGATCTGTTTCGATTATCATAATATCCTCTTTCTCCTCGGAGAAGGCTACTATTTCTCCTTCGGGGGATATTATTCTGCTCTCTCCTCTATATTCGGCCTCACCGTTACTAGTAATCTCTTTTCCGGTTCTATTGGCCGTAAGGGTATATATTTTGTTTTCCAATGCTCTTACCCTGATTATATCGAGACTATCTTTGCCACCGAAGCAGGCGGGATGCAAAAGGAGCTCAATCCCTTTTTTTGCCAGTATTCTGGAATATTCCGGAAAGAAGATATCGAAACAGATGGCGATTCCTATTTTCGTTTCACCTATTTCAAAAAGCTCTATTTCATTCCCCGGGAGGAAGAATTTCTTTTCGAACTCGGTTAAATGTATCTTTCTCTGTTTTCCGATTATTCCTTCGGGGCCTATCACTACCGCGGTGTTATATAACGCCTTATCCTCTTTTTCAGCAATTCCGCCGACGATATAGGCCTTTTTCTTCTCCGCGATTTCCGTCAACATCCTAACGGTTTCACCATCCGGAATTGGCTCCGATAGTTCGGTTATTTTTTCTACCGAATCATGGAAATATCCGACGTTGAATAATTCGGGCAATAGAATAAGATCGAACTCAGTTTTTTCCAATGCCAATCTTACTCTTTTCAGGTTCGCTTCTTTATCTCCCAAAAGGGGAGAGAATTGATAATAACCGATTTTCATATGCTTTTCCCCTCAGCATATTCATTAAAAACTAATAATATCATTTAGTTAGATTATCACAATGGGAAAGATAGTAAAATAAGGTTAATAAATTGGGGGAAAGGAGGAAAAAAAATCCTGTCTTATTCATTAAACAACAAGACAGGATTTTACGTATTACTCGATAGTGTAGGAGATTCTCAAACTTGCGCTTACTTTCATTGTAGCCGCGTGGAATGTAGGAGGAGCAGCGTTAAATCCACCTTTTGCCATTACCATTCCGTTCATAGGATATATTCCGGCGTGGTTTTCTTCCACCCTTACTACTTTGCCTAATTTTATTCCCATTTCTTCGGCCAACTCTTTCCCTTTTTTCTTGGCCAAAGCTACAGCTTCTTTTCTTGCTTTTTCCTTATAAACAGCAGGATTTCTCAATGAAAAATCTATTCGGGACATATTTACGATATCACATTCGCTTAGCGTTAAAATGGCATCTTCCAATTTTTTCAAATCGAAGAGCATAACCGTTACTTTAATAGTCGCGTGAAAATCTTTGCTTGAGGAAAGGAATGCTTTTCCGCCGGTATTTTCACCGGAAAAGAAAGAACTGGTAGCCAGATTTTCCTCTTTTAATCCTAGATCGAATAGTTTTTGTGTTGTTTCCCGGGCTTTTTTCTTAGCGTTATCTACCGCTTCTTTGAGTGTGGATCCGAAACCTTCCACTTCATACATAAAAGAAGCCTGATCCGCTTCGGCCTGCAATTCGGCTGTTCCGTTTACAATTAATCTGTTATCGTTCGTAATATTCTGCGCGAATAATCCGAGGGTAAATAGAGTGGTAAAAGCCAATATCAATATCTTCTTCATAATTGCCTCTTTATTGGTAATAATAGAATATCATTGTCCTATTTACAAGCAGAATGGAAAAAGGTTTCAATAAAAAAGCCCCTACCGGTATTTCGGCAGGGGCTTTTCGATAATCAATTATATTAATGAAAGATTATTCTTTATCCAGCTTGGAAAGAGTAGTGAAGAGTTCTTTTTCGGAATTTACTTTCTCTTCGTTTCCATAGACACAATAATTATCTTTAGCCAAAACATCACCTATCATTTTAGCGAAGGACCGGATATCTTCTTTGGTTGTGCTTAAAATAGCGTCTCTTTCTTCTTGAATATCTTCCTTAGTTGTTTTTTCCAAATATCTTCTTACGGCAACATTTCCTTTCTGTGAAGGAGTAAGAGGATTATCGATATTAGCTATCGTACCGATAATGAATCTGGTCATCTCCGTTTTCTCCGCGTCGAAATTTTTCAGATATTCAACGGTATTATCGTAATTAACCAATGTTTCTTTCAAATTAGGATCACGATAAGAATTAAAAGAGACCTGGCCGTTAGGAGAACATGTAATCCATCCTCCGTAGGCCCCACCGATTACTCTAACCTGATTTTGCAACCATTCTCTCGATACAACCTGATTGAGCACCTGTATTTTTCCGTTCCATTCGTAACCGAGTTTTTTGTAGTCGTATCCCTGAATTACATATTGAACTTTGGAAGCGGTAAGGATACCTTCTTTTTTATTTTCCGGTTTCAATTTCCATTCGTTCATTTTTACATCGGCGCCAGGCAAAGAACTAACGAATCCGGCAAATTCCTTTTCATACTTTTCAACATCGATTTCGTCACATGTTAATGTTCCGCTAAGATTATTTTTGTTGAATAGTAATTTGGCTGTCTTTTCGAGATTTTCTACGATCTTATCGGCGTTCGCGTCATAATTCTTAACCAAATCGGTCAAAAATCTGTAATATTCTATTCCGCCGGTTATTTCATTGAACAAACCTTCTTCCGAGAAATAAGAAAGAGCTCTCATGGAAGCGAAGCGATATCCGTTCCCTTTAACAGCTCCTTCCATTCTTGCCTGGAATCTGGTAAGAATGGCTTTCAATCTTTCTTTATCATCATATTTGGTTTTGTTAACGATCTCTTCCAAAAGCTCGAACATCTTATCAAGCTTATTATTCATAGCTTTCGCGTTAACTACGAAATAGGGAATAAAATTCTCATCTTTTTTCTCAATAACATATGTATTCAAATAAGCGGAAAATCCACCTGTATGAATATTCAATTGTTTATCAAGATCTCCGTAAGAATAGTTTTCCGTATTCTGGCTTCCCAAAACTTCCGTTAATAAAGCCGCGTATGGAATTAATTCTTCGGGCAATACTCTGGTATCGAAGAATTGTCTTCCGTAAACAACTCCGTTTGTAAAATCTTTGTGATAAAGAATATCTTTATCGGCTAATTTTTTATTTTCTATTGAATACCATTCCGCTTTCGGATTGATATCACTAAGCTCTAATAGAGGAATAGAGGCTAAAGCTTCCGGAGTATCTTCTCTCTTTTGGTATTCTATTAATTCTTTGGTTTCCTTAACGAGATTTGTAAGATCATCTTTCGACAATGATTTTTTATACTCTGCCAATTCTTTAGATGTCTTTTCTACGATTTCGTTTTCCATTCCGGGCTTTGGTTCCAATACCATCAAGATGGAATGAGGATTATCAATAAGATATTCTTTTATTACCGATTCCAAATATCCGTTTTCCAGACTTTCCTTAATCTTGGCCAAAGGTTTTTCATACTCCAATCCGATAAACGGATCGTTATTAAAGAACCATCCTCTCATTACATTGAAAAGATTTGTTAATCCTTTCTGCGCGTCGTCCCCTTCTCTCAAATGGAATTCCATACGATTGATAATTCCTTCGAGAGCTTCTTTATCCAAACCTTCTTCGGCTACTTTCTTCATAACGGAAGTAACTATTTCGTAGAATTTCTCTTTTTGGTCAGGATTAGCGTTCTGTACTCTGATTTCGAATACATTCTGTTTAATATCGTCATAACCGGCCGTAACTTCCTTGCCTATTCCAGCTTCCTGTAGAGCCAATCGAACAGGAGCAGATTCCTGATTAACAAGCGCGTCAGTTAAAATATCCAATGCCATTACCAAAGCGGGATCAGTATTCAATCCGGCCACGATATTCAGCGCCAAATATGTTTGCTCTTTTGTATCGGCTCCTTCGGTAACAGGGTAAAATCCGTGATACTCTTTCATTTTATCGAAAGGTTTTTGGATAGGAAACTCGGCTTTAACATGAGTATCGTTGAATTTTGACAAGAATTCCTTATCAATCAATTCCAACTCTTTATCCAAATCGGCATCGCCATATAAGAAAATATGACTATTCGACGGATGATAATATTTTTTATGGAAATTCAAGAATTGCTCGTTAGTCAGTTCCGGAATTGCCTGCGGATATCCACCCGATGAATATTGATATCCGTTATCAGGGAAAAGATGTTTATAGGCCTGATAGTATAGTTCTCTTGTAGGAGTAGAAAAGGCTCCTTTCATTTCGTTATAAACAACACCTTTGTAAAGAACATCCCCATCTTCGTTCTCCAACTCATGATGCCATCCTTCCTGCTTAAGAATTCTAGGATCGTCATAAATCAAAGGGTTCAAAACCGCGTCGAGATAGATATCCATGAGATTAAAATAATCTTTCTCATTCATACTGGCAAAAGGATAAAAAGTTCTGTCGCTTCCGGTAAAAGCATTAATAAATGTGTTTAAGGATCCCTTAACCAAAATATCGAAAGGGGATTTTACAGGATATTTCTTCGATCCGTTTAAAACAGAATGCTCCATAATATGAGGAGTTCCGCAATCGGATTCCGGAACCGTTTTAAAAGCAATTCCGAATGTTTTATTAATGTCTTCGGCTGCAATCTTTAAGAGTTGCGCCCCGCTTTTTTCATGCTTAAAGAAATAGCAATCCGCGTTAACTTCTTTTACGAATCGCTTTTCGATTAGCTTAAAGCCATGGTAAGATTTTCCTGTTTCCAATTCGCCCGCAAAAATTGTTGAACATATAAGAAACAAAAATAGGGAAAATATAAATGATTTTTTAACCCGCATTATTCCTCCGAAAAATGATTGTGTTTATTACCCGAAAATGTTAGACGTGTAGCCATATAATAATGTTGCATAAATCCTTTTATTTACAATGAATATTCTTCACGAGATATTAGATGGTTATAAATATATACATCTTAGTACTTTATAATATTGATTAACATACAACTAATAGCTATTATTGTAGAGTATAGAGCAATTTTTCTCATGTTCTCTGTAGTTTCTTGAAATCCACCTACTATTGAAATAGAAAATCTCGGAGTCCCTTACTATGAGTATTAAAGACCGATCGGTTCGTTTTAAAATATTTATCCCTATTGTTACCTTGGTTTTTCTCTTTTTAATTACCGGATCATTTTTAGAGTTGAAAGATAAATATGATATGCAGCATGAAAAAGCTCTAAACCTGAATTTGGTTCTTTTATCGGCAAGAAAAGCCGAAAAAAACTTCATTCACTACAAAGATACGAAATACACCGAATCGGTTGCCCGTCAAACTTCTCTTTTCACCGAAAATATCGAACCGTTTCTTGATAAACCGGAGGGAGAATTCCTTAGCAATAGCATAAAAGAATATATAAAAATATTCGACAAGTATACTCAGCAAACTATTCTCCGCGGTTTAACTGAAAAATCGGGGTTGGAAGGGGAGATAAAACAGACCTATTCCGAACTCGAAAAATTACTCAATATAAAGGGAAACACCGAGCTGAAAATGTTTCTTCTTCAGGCAAGAAGAAATGAGAAGAATTATTTTACCTGGAACGATGATAAATATTATAAAGCAGCCAGAGGAATTCTTTCAACAATCGGAAAGAAAACGAATGAGCCGGAGATTAAAGAGGTAGCCAAAAAATATAATAAATTGCTTATAAAAGCTTCCGGAATATTTAAAGCGCAGCAACTAGAGGCAATTAGTCTTACCGAGCTAAATATCAAGATGGAAAAGGCTATTAAAACTCTCGTGGATGAAACGAAATCCGAGGCAGACAATTATGATTTTCTCGCAAGATCCGTTTACATTATTTCTTTAATTTTGGGACTCTGGACGGGAATAGTAATTGTAAAAAAAATAACTCGTCCGATTAAAGAACTGCAAGAAGCGACTGAGCAATATATCGGAGGAGATAAAAATATTGTAATCGAAGTGCACTCAAAAGATGAGATTGGCAATCTTGCTTCTTCTTTTAATAAAATGATTTCCGCCGTAAACAGATATCAAAAGAATATTCTGGAGGAAAAAGCGGGAGTTGAGAAAAAAGTTGAGCTTGCAGTCGAGGAATCGGAGAAACAGAAAAATTATCTGGCCGAAAGTATTGATAAGATTCTTATTCAAATGGAAAGTTTTGCCGGTGGAAATTTAAACGCGAAACTAAGTGTAAACACCCAAGATGAGATAGGAAAGTTATTCGCTGGATTTAATAAAACGGTAGAAACGGTTAAAAACATCATTTTGGAATTAAATGAAGTTATAAATGTAGCAACCGAATCGGCAGCGGAAATTTCATCCTCTTCGGAAGAGATGGCTTCCGGCGTACATGAATCGAGCGCTCAATCGGAAGAAATAGCGAGCGGAGTTCAGGAAATGGTCGTTACGATCACCGAGAATGCCATGAACGCTAAAAAAGCCTCCGATGATTCCCAAGATGTAAAAAAATATACGGAAGAGAGTAAAGGATTAATAAAACTTAACAGAGACGGAATGGATAAAATGCTAGAATCAACAAATCATTCCGCCGAAATAATCTCTTCATTATCGGAGAAGTCGAAGCAAATTGGAGAAATTACTCAGGTAATAGATGATATAGCGGATCAAACAAATCTTTTGGCTCTTAATGCCGCAATAGAAGCAGCTAGAGCAGGTGAACAGGGAAGAGGATTTGCCGTTGTAGCGGATGAGGTAAAGAAACTTGCCGAAAGAACTACCAAGGCCACAAAAGAGATTGCCGAGACAATCAGAGCTATCCAGTCAGAAGCAATTAATGCCGATTCATCCATGAAAGAATCGCAAAATGTAGTATCGGAAACACGAGGAAGAGCTGACGCGGTCTCCGCTTCATTGGAAAATATTCTTAATACATCTTCCAGAGTAGCTGACGAAATAGAATTTGTTGCTACTGCTTCCGAACAGCAATCATCAACAGCGGAGCAGATTAGCCAAAATATCGAAGCCATAAATACGGTTATCAACCAGAGCGCGGCCGGCATTCAAGAAATTGCCCATGCGGCAGAGGATTTGAATAAAATTACAACCAGACTAGCCCAGATAATCGCCAGATTCAGTTCGGAAAAAGAAGAACGGTATTACTTAACTACCAATTAAATATAAAAAGGCTGCCCTTACGGACAGCCTTTCTTTTTAGTGTTTCATTTTCATCTTTTCTTTCTTTGCTTTCACCTTAATAAATAATTTTCCATCCTCGCTAAGGTTTTTCATATATTTTTCCGGATCGGCTTTGAATTTTTTATCACATCCGGGGCAGCAAAATCCGATTTTTTTTCCTTTGTACATTACAGTCGGTGATTCCGGATCTACTTCCTCCCCTCTTACGGGACAATATTTATTCCAGATTTTTGCCGTATCGAGCTTTACTGTTTCGGCAGAACAACAAGCCGATTTTTCCGCTCCTTCGGAACAACAGTCTTTTTCTTCCTGAGCAAAAAGAGAGATAGATGATAAGAAAAGAGTTATTATTATTACTTTCGCGAGTCTCATGACTCCCTCCTATATGTTATTGGGTGATTTTTTTGATTTCATATTTTTTCCACGCGTAAAAGATAGCGGGATAAACAGTTAGTTCCATTATCATACTTGTGAAAATTCCTCCGACCATAGGAGCGGCGATTCTTTTCATTACATCCGATCCCGTTCCAAATCCGATAATAATCGGAAGCAACCCTAGAAAGGTTGTCATTACCGTCATCATCTTAGGTCGTATTCTTTTTACAGCTCCTTCGAATATAGCTTCCCTCAAATCATGATTTGAGATCTTAGTTTTTCTCTTTAACATCTTTTCGTATGCCAAATCGAGATAGAGAAGCATTACCACTCCCGTTTCGGCGTCTACCCCGAGCAGGGCAATAATTCCTACCCAAACGGCAACACTCATATTGAAACCGGCCAAATACAAGAACCACATCGCTCCGACAAGAGAGAAAGGAAGGGCGAGCAAAACGATAGATGTTTTCGCTAGTGATTTTGTGTTTACATATAATAAAAGAATAACTATCAACAACGTAACCGGAATGATTACCGCAAGCCGATCTTCCGCTCTTTGCATATACTCATATTGTCCGCTCCAGACTAAAGAATATCCTTCGGGAATTTTAACCTCTTCCGATATTACTTTCTTCGCTTCGGAAATGTAAGATCCTACGTCAATATCTTTGATATCGATATAGACCCAAACGTTCGGTCTGGCGTTTTCTGTTTTTATTACCGGCGGCCCTTTCTCTATTTTAATTTCGGCTACTTCCTCCAAGGGAATATTTCCTCCTCCCTTCAAAGGAATCAGAATTCTTTTCAGCATTTCGATATTATCACGATAGTCTCTCTTATATCGTAAATTTATCGGATATCGTTCCAAACCATCTACGATCGTAGTAACTTTCATCCCTCCGAGAGCCGTTTTAATTACTTCCTGAACATCATCGGTGAGTAATCCGTATTTGGCGATATTATCCCGATCTATCACTATATCGACATAATTTCCGCCGACTGATCTTTCGGAAAAGGCGGATCTTGTCTGTGGAATTTCCCTGGCCACCTTTTCTATCTGTTCGCCGAGTTGTTGAAGGATTGATAAATCAGGTCCGGCAATTTTTATTCCTACCGGAGTTTTAATTCCCGTCGAAAGCATATCGATTCTGGTTTTTATCGGCATCGTCCACGCGTTTGTCAATCCCGGAATCCGAACGGCATTATTCAATTCTTCTATCAATTTATCGGGTGTCATCCCTTCCCGCCACTCTTCTTCCGGTTTCAGAATAATCGTTGTCTCTATCATAGATAGGGGAGCCGGATCCGTAGCCGATTCGGCTCTGCCGATTTTTCCGAAGACATTCTCAACTTCCGGAAATGATTTTATGATTTTATCCGTTTGTTGCAGAAGTTCTCTCGCTTTGGTTATTGAAACTCCCGGTAAAGTAGTCGGCATATAGAGTAAGTCTCCCTCGTAGAGAGGAGGCATAAACTCAGATCCTATCTTGCTATAGGGGTAATAGGTAATTCCGATTATCATTAGGGCGACTCCCATTACCCACCACCGTTTTTTCATTACGAAATCGACAATCGGGTGATAAATTTTCGTAAGGATTTTTGTGATAGGATTATCTTCTTCCCGTTTCATTTTTCCCCGAACGAAAAACCCGATTAATACCGGTACGATTGTTACGGCCAATATTGTCGCAACTCCCATCGCGTAAGTTTTGGTAAACGCCAATGGCTTGAACATTCTTCCTTCTTGTTGTTCTAACGTAAAGACAGGCAAGAAAGAGATAGTTATTACGGCGAGGGAATAGAATATGGAAGGTCCTACTTCTTTGGCCGATTCCAATATTACTTTCCAATGTTCTCTTTGTTCTTCGGGGCTTTTCCGCTGTTCCATGCTAATATGATTGTGGGCGTTTTCTACCATCACAATTGCCGCGTCTACCATTGCCCCTATCGCAATTGCTATACCCCCCAAAGACATTATGTTAGCGTTGATTCCCTGAAACTTCATGATCAAAAATGATCCGAGTACGGCGGTTGGTAATGTAAAAATGGCAACCAAAGAACTCCTTACATGCATCAGAAAGGCAATAATAATAAGAGCGACGATTATGCTCTCCTCGATCAGCTTAGCGGATAAATTATCTATCGCGCTATTTATTAACTCCGATCTGTCGTATGCCGTTATTATTTCTACTCCTTCCGGCAACGCGTTACGTATTTCGTCTATTCTCTTTTTTACATTCTTTATGACATTAAGAGCATTCTCTCCGTATCTCATTACGATAATTCCGCCGACTGTCTCTCCTTCACCGTTCCAATCAGCTAATCCTCTGCGCAATTCGGGCCCAATTACAACATCCGCGATATCTCTCAAGTATATCGGAGTGGAGTTTGCTTTATCGAACCCGATTACTACTTTCCCGAGATCTTCTTTGCTTTTTATATATCCGAGACCTCTTACCATAAATTCGGTTTCGGAAATCTCCAGGAGTCTACCTCCCACATCGGAATTGCTCCTTTTTATGGCCTGCCGAATTTTCCCCAAAGGGATATCGTATGACGCCAGTTTTATCGGGTCTACCTCAACCTGGTATTGTTTCACGAATCCACCGATGCTCGCGACCTCCGCTACTCCTTCGATGGAGGAAAGTTCGTATCGGAGGAACCAATCCTGAATAGATCTGAGTTCTTGCAAATCGTGATTATCTGAGCGCAATATATATTGATAAACCCAGCCTAATCCGGTTGCGTCCGGCCCCAGCTTCGGTGTAACTCCTTCGGGCAATTGATCTCCTATTGTGCTAAGATATTCCAGCACTCTCGATCTTGCCCAGTAAAGATCTGTTCCGTCTTCGAATATTATGTATACAAAAGACAACCCGAAGGATGAATATCCTCTGACATCTTTGGCGAAGGGAACGGAAAGTAATTTAGTAGTTAAGGGATATGTTACCTGGTCTTCCACAATGCGCGGACCTTGCCCGGGAAATTCGGTCATTACGATGACCTGCACATCGCTAAGATCGGGAATAGCGTCTACGGCGGTATTTTTCAACGCCCATATTCCTCCGAATATTAGCGCCGCCGTAAGAACTATTACAATAAATTTATTTTCAACGGACCATTCGATTAATTTCGAGATGGCTCCTTCTTTATTTTTATTCGATAGCATTATTTTTTCTCCGCTATGGTCATATTGTTTGAGATTATTTATGCTCGTATCCATTCTCTACAAGATTTTCTTTCACTTGCCCGAGTGTATATTCTTTCAGTTTCATTTCGCATGCCGGGCATCTTCCTTTTTCGTCGGAAATAATATTCCAATCCATAGGGCACTCAAACAATTTTCCGTTTCCGTTCTTATCCAGCTTTTCCACATCTATTACGCCGGTTCTTATTAATGGAGATTCAATACCATATTCGTTTCCTTGTTCTTCATTCGGAGTCTCCTCCATATTTTCCATTGAAGCATTATTATGCCCCGAATGCGCGGAGAAAGAGTTGATCGCGGATTTCAATCTACTCTCAGAATCTATCATGAACTGAGCGGAGCTAACTACGGCCTCGTTCTCTTCCAATCCTCCCGTTACATGATAATACCCGTTATAATATCCACCGAGTTTCAGCGGTATCGGTTTATATTTCCCTTTATGAATCCATTTGACGGCAAAATCGTTATTACCGGCTCTAATTATGGCATCCTCAGGGATAAGAATTCCGGATCCTTTTGGAGCTCCTTCTATTTCGATTTTTGCCAACATCGAAGGTTTCAAGGAATAATCGGCATTGGAAATATCTATCCTTACCTTAACCGTTCTAGTTTTGTTTTCCATTGTCGGATAAATAAATGATACTTTCCCGATAATCTCTTTTTCGGGAAAAGCGTTTAAATATATTTTTGCCTCGGCTCCCGGCTCCATATCAGCAATTTCTTTCTCATACAGATCAGCGATAAGCCATAGGGAGGATAGATCATGAATTTTGATAAGTGATTTCCCTTTGTTTATTCTTTCCCCTTCCGCAACATATTTTTCCATCACAATTCCCGCTGAAGGTGAATAGATCGGAATAATCGTTCTTACTTTTCTTGAATTTCTTAATTCATCGATCTCTTTTTGCGTCATGTTAAGAAGCTTCATTTTTCGGATACTGTTTTCGATAATGCCGTCGGACGAGTATTTTCCCGTGCCCATTTTTTCTTTATAGGACAATGCCGCCAAATATTCTTCCTGCGCTTCCACAAGTTCGGGGGAATATATTTCGAGGATTTTTTCCCCTTTCCCGATTCTCTCACCCTCGAATTTTTTGTATAGTTTCTCTATCCAGCCATTAACTCTCGAGTTTACGATATATTCTTTTCGCTCGTCATTGCGTAATATTCCGTTAGTTCTAATTAATTTCCGTAAGCTACCTGACTTAACGTGAACATATTTTATATTCATATTTTGTTCGACAATCGGATCTATGGAAATCAATCCTTCGCTCCCGGCGGAAGATTCTCCGTTCTCTTTTATAGGCGTTAATTTCATTTCGCAGATCGGGCAATTCCCCGGTTCCTCCGAAATAATTTCGGGGTGCATTCCGCAAGTATATAGCTGCTTTTTCTCTCCATCCGAATGATTATGAATTTCATTAGGGCTTTCATTTACATGCTTACTTCCGAGCTCCGATTTTATTATATATGCCACCGCAATTACCAAGAGCAGAGCCAGTATTATGTTTATTCTATTTTTCATTGTTTGCTCCGTATTTATTGGCTCCTGTTAGTCTGTCGATTTTTGCCAATTCTATTCTGGCTTCCATCTTTAATCTCTCTGTTTCTTTATCTATTTCCAGAATTTGCTCGATTCCATTAATCACATTCACGAAATCAACTTTATCTACCTGATAACTTCCCAAAGCGGCTTTATAATTTTCCTCTGCCTGCAGTTTCATAGTAGTCCCGAAGAGATCTATTCTCTTGCGCAAGGAATTCAGCTTTTCGATGCTTATTTTTAATTCCGACTCGAGCTGTTGAATTTGACTGCCATATTGTCGCTCATAAACCTCTTTCAAAGAAATAGCTTCGGAAATTTTGGCGGATGCTTTCCCACCGTAATTCAACGGAAGATTAAATCCGATTCCGAAAGAAAGGAAGTCATTTAATCGAGTGTTTGTTTTAGCTATTTCATCCCTCTGACTATATTGGACTGAGATATTGAAATCGGGATAGAAGGAGTATTCGTTTGCTTCTCGCAATAGTTCCGTTTTTTTGATAAGATTGTTTGTCTTTATCAAATAAGGGCGCTCTTTTCTGGCACGATCAAGCAAATTATTAAGATTTTCAGGAAACAATCCTTCCTTGAATTCGTTATATCCCATTGCTATTTCATTCACCTTAGTCCCAACGAGGGTTTCCAATTTACCCGATAGAGACGCTCTTTTTCCTTCTATATCAATCAATTTGGAATCTATTTTGGCCAAGGCTAACTGTAGAGAGAACAGATTTTGCTGGCTGGCTTTAGAGACCTCATATTTCGTAGCTACTACATCGTTTACTTTTTCCAAAAGAGAACGCTTTTCTTTCGTCAATCGATCGAGCTCTTTCAAATAAAACAATTCGTATGAAAGCTTTCTTATCTCGAAAGTTAGCGCTAGTTTCTCTTCTTCGAATTCTTTCCGATTAATCAGAGTATCTATCGCGTGCAATTCTTCTATTGAAGAAAGCTTTCCCGGAAAGGGAATTCCCTGAGAAACCGCGACAGATTTGCTTGTCATTGGTTCCTGTGTAAAAGAGAAGGAATTTACCGGCATATTATTTACGCCTAACTTCACAATAGGATCCGGCAGATTAGATACCTGATCAATCTTGTTGGAGACCGATTTTATTCGGGCTTCGAGCATTTTTAGCTTATCACTGTTTCTTATTCCCATTTCAACCAAATCTTTAACAGTATATAGAGCTTGCCCATATATACCGGATATAGTAATGGCCAGGAACAGGAATAAAAGAAGATAATTCTTCCGCATTTTTCACCTGTAGTTTTCTTATTAGTTTATAACAATAAAAGAGGAGAAAAAGTCTAAATTAATAACGCGGAATTAGTGATAAAAATTGGGGGCTCCGTGAGAAAACCTGACAATTCCTTAGAATAGAGGGCTCTTTGAGGCTTTTGAGAAAAATTCTCTATAGATACCAAAGCGCATTCCAATGCTCTTACTATATCGATCTTTGAAGATTGATATAGATCTTTTTCAGTATCTTCTTTCTCCTTCATGCAGGTGCATTTGGAGATTTTGGAAATATCTTTCGAGCAATCGGTGATTTTTTCGCTGTAGCAAGAAGATTTTTCCATAGAGCAGCAACATTTAGATGCATTATGCGTTGCGCATTTTGCGGAAACCATTTCAGGAGCAAATCCCAGAGCAAAGATATTAATCATTACAAGGCTCCAGATTACTACCGATGATTGCTTTGTGGCTCTATTAATTCCTAAAATCGTCATTTCATTTCTATAAGGTAATTTTGTCTGTTAAACCAGATAATCGGACATAAAGTTTCAATAGAAGCAGAAAAAATTTTACATCATAAAAGATTAGGATTCGGGGAACTATTTCCGGGAATATTTTATTAATATGTTACGCAATGGGGAGGATAAAATGAAGATCGGCATTATCGGCGCAGGTCGTGTAGGAGGAGCTCTAGCTACTGGCCTAACAAAAACCGAGCATGAAATTGTTGTAGGAGCAAGAAATCCGGATAGCGAAAAAGTAATAAAGCTGCTGAATGAAAATCCTGAGATTACTGTCTTTCCTTTGGAGGCTGTCGGAGATTTCGCGGAGGTAATTATAGTATCCGTTACACCTCCCGCAACAAAAGAGGTATGCGAAAGACTTGGGGAGGTATCGGATAAAGTAATTATTGATACCATGAATTCGGTTTATTCTAAGCCACTACCGTATGATAATACAACAGAAGCGCTTCAAAAATGGACAAAATCCCCTCATGTAGTAAAATGCTTCAATTCAACCGGATATGAAAATTTGAAAAATCCTGATTTCAACGGAAGGAGAATCGACATGTTTATGGCCGGAAATAGCAGCAAAGGAAAAGAGATTGCCAATCGTTTGGCGAAAGATCTGGGATTCGGGAATTGTTATGATTTCGGCGAAGATGACAAAATCCCATTATTGGAACAGCTTGCGAAAATCTGGATTAATCTCGCTTTGCAAGCAGGATACGGAAGAGATATCGCGTTTCAGATAATAAAAAGATAAAAATCAAAAGGAGGGGAATTATGTATGTAATATCGGGAGCTACCGGAAACACCGGAATGCCAATTACCAAATCCCTTTTGGAGGCGGGGAAAAAAGTACGAATTATTAGTCGCAGTAAAGAAAAAGCGTCGGAGCTGATTGAGAAAGGAGCTGACTTCTTCCACGGAGATGGTTCCGATTCCGGGCTTTTGCGTGAAGCCTTCGACGGTGCGCGAGCTTTTTACGCAATGATTCCTCCTGATTTTTCTTCATCCGATTTTTTTGAGCATCAAAAGAAATTCGCCGATTCTTTCTCGGAAGCTCTTAAGGAATCTTCGGTGAAGCATACCGTTACTCTTAGTAGCATCGGAACTCATCTTGAAAGCGACTCCGGTGTGGTGTTGGGTTTGAGATATATGGAGAAATCGCTCAACGATATTTCCGGGCTAAATACTCTTCATTTGCGACCGGGATATTTCATGGAGAATCTTTTGGGAATGGCCAGGATGGCAAAGGAAATGAATATGATAGCAAGTCCAATTCGGTCGGATCTTTCTTTTCCGCTAATCGCTACAAAGGATATTGCTACTGCGGCGGCCAGAGAATTAGTTCATCTAGATTTTACCGGAAATAATATAAAATATCTGTTAGGTCCGCGAGATATTACTTTTCCGGAAATCACACGAATTTTGGGAGAAGCTATAGGGAAACCGGATTTGCCTTATGCGGAAATCTCGCACGCTCAACTTTCCGAAGCGATGGTGAAACAAATGGGGGCTTCGGAAAATATAGCCACTTCTTTCAACACATTTATCGCGGCAATGAACGACGGAAGAATCTTTTCCGATACTACAAGGACTTCTGAGAACTCTACCGAAACTGATATTACGGAATTTGCCACAACTTTTGTCGAGTACTATAAATCCATATAAATAGATCAAACAGAGAAATCGAATATCCCACAAGGCCCTTCTTTCGGAAGGGTTTTCTTTTGGTTTAATTGACTTATAGAGCTCTTCGCCTTATTGTGCTTCCGTTTTATCGTTTTTTTGGGCTCTATACATAGTTTCAAAATCCGAATAATATGTGAGAACATGATTATATTTTGGGTGATAATATATTATTTAAGCTGGCTGGCTAAAAAAAAAGCTTAGCACACCGAAAAATATCTTCTGCGCAACGATTCTTAAAAGTAACACACGTCCGAAAATCATTAACGCAGTTATTCTAACCAATATTGCAATGATTCTTATGAACAGCTCTCCCTTTCTGATTAGCTGCGCACTTATTAGTGTTAATAAGCAAAAAAATTTAATTCGTTAATGGGTTTTGCATAAATCTGACTTCAAATTCAAGACATTACAAAGATAAAGGGACAACATCTTGTCCCCTTATTATTTTGACATGTTTCGCTATTGGAATAGCCAAACACGACTCATATCTCTTCGGTTAATTCCAAAAATCTTTTGTAGGGAATGGCGGTAAGACTTTCGGCCTGGGCGGCGCCATTTTGAAGACCTATCATAGAGACTTTGGCGGCGGTTTCCTCATTGGGAGCTTCGTAGATATCGATAAAATCGTAAGCTCCGAGCAAAGCATAGTGGGAAACAAATTTAACATCCGGGCATTTTTCCCTTACCTGATCGAGCCAAGCTCTTCCGAGACGAGCGCGATCTTTCATCTGTTTGGATACTTCCGGAGATAGTTTGGTTAGTAGTACGTAAGTTTGCATCTCAGACCTCCTTATTGTTTATGAAATCTGAAAGCCACGGAGAATATTCGGGAAATGGATTTCTAATTGAATATAAAACTTCGCCGGGATAATATCAAAGCAAGAAAGGGGAATTATAATTTAGCGCCACAATATTTACAAAATATGGCGTCGGAATCGTGTCCTTCGGCAGAACATTCGGGGCATGCTTGAGTGGAAAAAGTTTTGTCGCTTACTTTCCCCATTTCAACCGTAACAATACCGGTAGGAACGGCGATTATTCCGTATCCCATTATCATTATTATTGAGGCTACCGCTTGCCCCAGATCCGTTTGAGGAGAAATATCTCCGTATCCAACGGTGGTGAGAGTCACAATCGCCCAGTAAATACTCCTCGGAATACTTGTGAATCCGTTTTTCTCCCCTTCTATCAAATAGATCAAAGAACCGAAGATTACAACCAGAGCCATTACGACAAATAGGAAAACCGTAATCTTTCTTCGGCTGGCCTTTAGTGCCGATCTTAATTGCCGAGCCTCCTTGATGTATTGCACAAATTTCAGGACACGAAATACTCTAAGCACACGAAGTATTCTTATAACAAGAAAGTATTGGCTTCCGGGAATTATCAAGCTTAGGTATGTCGGGGCAATAGCGAGGAGATCGATTATTCCGAAAAAGCTGGTGGCATATTTCCATGATCTCTTCACGCAATATAGTCTTAGTAAATATTCAGCGGAAAAAAGAATTGTGAAAAACCATTCGATATAGTAAAGCTCTTTTCCGTATTGAAGATTTATCGCTTTAACGCTATCGAGCATAACCGCTAAAACACTCAGCAAAATAGATAGGATCAATACTATATCAAAAGCTTTACCCGCTTTCGTGTCGGCTTCGAAAATTATCTCATGAAGCTTCTCTTGCAGACTATTTTTATTATCGACTCTCTTTTGCATGTTCCAAAATACAAATTATTCCCGGCAATCGGCAAAAAGAAAAATATAGTATGCCCGATAATTCCTTCCAGATGCTGCGCTATTGATACTTCCCTCTGTTTTTCCTTACCATTCTTGAGTATAATGAAAGTCTAGAATCGAAAAGGAACTTAATCCACAGCATTACCCAAGACTTATGGTGAACCAGATTATCGTAATGCTCGGGTGCGATTTCCTTTATATTCGGTAATTTATTCCAAGGCACGGAAGGAAAATCGTGATGCTCGTTGTTATAGCCCACATTAAGGGCAAGAAAATTCAAAGGGCCGTAATAGCTATAAGTCTCCTGCGGTGGAGCAGTAAGAAAATGTTCTTGAATCCAACGAGCACCAAGAGGATGAAACCCTACAGAGAAGAAAAAAGAGAACGCAAAATAGAGAAATGAATTCCATCCGAGGAACCAGATAATTAAGAAATCGAATCCGAACACGGCAATCCAATTTACGAATGTCCAAGCGGTTCCGAACTTAATCTCTTTCAATCGTGGTGGCCGAAGAGCCTGAAAGATCGGGAAGAATATTTCCCAGAAGATTTTTCCGATAAAGGAATTCCCGATAAGTTTTGCCTCCCACCGGCTTGCCAGATCGGCATCCACCTCATAAACTCCTTGATGGGAGTGATGTTTGAGATGATAGCTTTTGAAAGAAACCGCTGTAGGAACAATGTTTGGTAAGTCCGCCAGAATCGCCGAAAGCATATTTAGAGTTCTGTTTTTGAAAATAAGATTGTGGGAACACTCATGAATTAAAACAAACAAAGTGTGATTGGCAAATGCCCCTACAAAATAGGCCACAATCAAAGCCAACCACCATTCGGCTCCGGTTAGCAACCATGAAATATTTATTTGAAAGAGGACAATAAAGAATATCAACCAAAAGCTACCGGAAGCGCGCCCGATTAGTTCACGTACTTCGGGATGACTTTGCAAAATCATTTTTGTTCTGGCCTTGTGTGGTTCCGGCTCATCCGAATAAGAAAAATCTTTTCTGGCTTCCGGCATCTTCCCTCCGCTTTCTATCTGCAATGGCACTATATTTTTCTTAAGTTTGTTATTCGTTACTCTATAAGAAAACAACAAAAAGAAATTGGAAAAGATTTCACAGCAATGAAAAAGATAAAAATAGCATTCTCAGATGAATACATTCTTGATCTTCCGGAGGGGCACAAATTTCCGATAAGTAAATACAAGCTTATTCCGGAAATATTGTTACGAGAGAAACTTGTAGGATATGATAATATTTTTGCGCCGAAGTTCGCCGACTTGTCAATAGTAGAACTGACTCACTCCGGAGAGTATTTGAATAAACTCGTTAACTTATCTCTTTCGGATAAGGAGATCAGGCGAATCGGTTTTCCCCAAACGAAAGAGTTAATCGAAAGAGAGTTTATGATTGCTCAGGGAACAACACAGGGTGCTTTATTCGCTTTGGAAGCCGGAGTCTCGTTAAACGTGGCCGGAGGAACACACCATGCTTTTGCGGATAGAGGGGAAGGATTTTGCGTTTTGAATGACATTGCTGTAGCAGCTAATTATCTACTCCACAGAGGTTACGTAAATAAGATTCTCATTGTTGACCTCGATGTTCATCAAGGAAACGGAACAGCAAAAATATTCGAATCGACTCCGGAAGTCTTTACATTTTCCATTCATGGAGCCGACAATTTTCCACTTCGAAAAGAGAAGTCCGATCTCGATATTCCATTGGCTTTGGGAACCGACGACAAAACCTATTTGAAAATTTTATCGGACAATCTTCCGAAATTGATTGATATTGTCGATCCTGATTTTATATTTTACCTCTCCGGTGTTGATGTATTGAAAAATGACAGATGGGGAAGAATGAATTTATCTTTAGAGGGAGTTTCCGAAAGAGACAAATTTGTAATTTCCCTTGCCAATAAAAGAAATATCCCAATTATGATTTCAATGGGTGGAGGATATTCACCGAATATTGATGAGATTGTTCAGGCACACTGCGAAACTTTTCGTGTGGCTTTTGAAATCTTTGGAAATGTTTGATTGTTCTTTATAACACTTCGCGTTCTCCTATTTTTCACAAAAGATGAGGAAACCGGCCATGTTTAAATATGACATAGTATCGATCGGCGAAATTTTATTCGACGTATTCCCAACCTATATCAGGCTTGGGGGAGCTCCGTTTAATTTTATTTACCACGTTAATCGCCTTACCGGAGGGGGAGATTTTATTAGTGCCGTAGGAGAAGATGTTCCGGGAGTTCAAATCACCTCCTATCTGGAAAAGAATAGCTTTCCTTTGGATTTCATTCGAACGGATGATAGACATAAGACCGGTGAAGTAAGGGTAACGCTTGATGAAAACAAAATACCCTCCTTTATTATTCTTGAAAATCGCGCCTATGATTACATTGAGTATTCCAAGCAGTTGAGAACTCTTGTAAAGGATTCCGATTTATTCTATTTCGGTACTCTTGCCCAAAGAGGGAAAGTTTCCAGGGATACTATTCAGCGTCTTCTCAAGCATTCGAAAAAATCATTTTGCGATTTGAATCTTCGTCAAAAATTCTATTCACCAGAGATATTAGATCAATCATTGCAGGCTAGCAATATCATTAAGATAAATGTAAAAGAGCTTTCGGTTGTGAATGAATTGCTGATTGAAAAGCCCTTCTCAGTTGATGATACTCCCAAATATATTATCGATAAATATAATATTGATCTGGTCTGCTTAACACAAGGGGCAAAGGGAGCGCGACTTTTCACAGCAGACGAGGAGAATCATTATCAAGCCAAACCAATAAAGATAAAGGATACGGTTGGAGCAGGTGACGCTTTTTCGGCCATCATCGCGATAGGAACTTTGCTCGAAATGCCATTGGATAAACTCAACAAATTCGCTAATGATTTCGCAACAAAGATTTGCGCGGAAGAAGGTGCAATTCCGGAAGGAACCGACCTATATGCCGAATATAGAGCTAAGATATTTAGATAAAGTGAGCGCACAATATTTCGTGCGCTTCCTGTTCTAGAAATTTATTGTAGTCAAAAAATATCCCCAAGTAGAGATATCGTCACCTTTTTGCGGTAGTGGATTTCCGGCATCCTTCATTATCTCTCCCGGTCCGAAAAGAGAAAACCCCAATTGAAAATTCGTATTCGCATCGTATTCATATGTGGCCGAAAAATCGGCTTCCCATCCGAAGTCTTTCGACGCATTACCATTAACCAATGTGTAATCCTCATTCCCCCGGAAGAGATGAAACTTAAGTGAGGTTGATAATTCCTTTGCCGGAACAATCGAGACTGTTCCGTGGATATCCATTAACCCCAATCCAAGCGTATGAGCCGGAATATTAAGGAAGTAATCCATAAATCCATAATACTTGTGGTTTGTTGCGTATATGGTATTAAATACTTTGTAATCGCTATCCCCGAGATTATCATCACCACTCAAGTAATCCAAGCCAACCATGATTTTCGGTTTTATCGGCGACTCAAATTTTAATCCGGCATTATACGCAAACATGAAGGCCTTAACATCCTGGTTGATACCCAGATTTGTAATATCTCCTAATTGGTAAGCGAATTCGGCTTCGTGAAAGAACTTCTTCATAATTCCTTTTACATAAAAACCCAAAGTAGTTCTGGTCAGTTGATCAGAATCCCAGATGTTCTCATTTAATCCGAATAGAATAGCGGAATGAGTGCATGATATTTTGAAGTTCGCTGTTACTCCCATAAAATAGAGATCGAGTGCGTCGCCGAAGTTAAACTGTTCCGAAATATTAAAACCGAATGTTTCAAGAGTCACCCCTTGAAGATAGATTTTCGCCACACCTCCGTCGAAGCTTCTTCCCACATTGCTCCAGCCTACAGCCCCGACAAGTCTTTGAGGACCAATAACATATTCCATTCTTCCGAGTTTTACATCCACAGGTAATTTGAAAAAGTTATTCATCTGAACAAAAGCTTGATGAACATCCAGATTCTGAGAATTGGCCAATGTACTTACTTCCGTTCCGAATATTCTGGAATCCTGAATTTGGATATAGCCGGTTATTATTTCACTTGGTGTAAACTTCGCTCCCATCCTGGTGCGTAATTCGGAAAAACCAAACGGATCGGTGTCGTTATCAAAATCTCTTCCGTCCATTGTTGCACGATGTCTGATTTGAGCGTCGAAACTTACTTTCGATTGAGCGTACGAGAGCTCTGCAAGGAACAACAAAGCTATAACAAAATAGAAAAATCTCTTTCTCATATATTCCTCCGTGATTTGCGATTATTTTGGGGAATCATATTTTATCAGACTTCCCTGACGAGCTTTTGCTTTTTTATCCCATTCTTTTGCCGTCGTATTTAAGAAGTTTGCTTTGTCTTCATTAAGATATTTCATATCTAGCCCGACAACTTGCTGAGCTTTTGCTTTAGTGGAATAATCCGGTAACTTAGGTGGATAATTCACACCGTGCTTTACAAGAACAAGGGCTAATTCTCTTCTAGCTTCTTCGGCTTTTTGTATCGAAGTCCCTATTACTCTCATTGCCTCAGTAGGTGAATGAAATCCTAAACCGTTTGCTGCGGCAACCCAGTCCCATCTCCACTGAGCGTGACGAATTAACATCAACGCATTTTTCATTTCATCTCCTTTAGCCCCTTTTTCCCAAGCGATTGCCGCTTCGAGATGGGCTTTGGCTATCGCGTCTTCTGCCAAATGACGCAATTCTTCCAAACGATCCTGTCTTTCATATACATCTTTCACCAATCTATCTGTTTCTTCTCTATGACATACCTGACAAGAATTCGCTACATTATTCAGAGGACTTTGCACATGGTGATCCGTGAATTTTACTCCACCTTCGCTCTTATATGGCATATGACAATCAGCGCATGATACTCCCCGTTGAGCGTGAATTCCGGTTGTAAACAATTCGTAATCGGGATGCTGGGCTTTCAACATCGGAGCTTTGCTCAACTTGTGAGTCCAATCGGAAAATTCCATCTCATCATAATACTTTTCCATCTCTTCGGCACTAAATCCTTTGTCCCACGGGAAGGTTAGATATTTTTCTTTTTTCCCTTTGAAGTAATACTCAACATGACATTGAGCGCAAACAAGAGAACGCATTTCCTGACGTGAAAAATCTTCCATCTTTTTCCCCTGCCTTTCAAAGGCCTCAGCCAAAGCGGGACGGGTTATTCTCAAATTCATCGTTTCTGGATCGTGGCAATCCCCACACCCAATCGGATTTACAACTTCATCTCCGAGATCTTTCCAACTTCCTTTGTAAAATTCACCTACTCCCATCTTCTCCATCATCCTTGGAACATCAGGGGATTTACATGTCCAACAGGTTGCAGGCATCGGACTTACTTCATTTCCTCCGGTACGCAATGTATTACGAATATCCGCCACAGCGTAGGCGTGCCCTCTACCTTGATTATAATCTTTCGAGAATCCGTATCCGCCCCACATTATTACAAGATTAGGATACAGCTCAAGATAATCGGTCATAGCCGATCCACCATGCTTACTCTTGAAATCTGTTTCGAGCGTTTTCATGTATGTTTCATATTCTCGCGGGAAATTCTCCCCCCATACTTCGTTTCTTGCTTCATCTTTCGGAATCGGTTTAACCATTTGTAATGTATACTGCCCTTCACCTCTCCTCTCAACTATCGAGGAGGCAAACAGCCCTAGAATAAAGACGATCAGAGCTGTTACAACAAACAATGTCCAATTTAATATCGGTTTTCTTTTACCGTTTTGGTTTCCAGCCATTTTTCCCTCTCTTTATTTTCAATTTCCATTTAGTTCGGAATTATTGACGGAAGCTTCGGAACTCTGGCATAGGGAGCCGAAGAAAGACTGTGTACTCTTCCGTGTGGTGTTTCTCTGTGGCAATCCCAACATACCTGGTCAGTATCGTCGTGAATTGCTTTAGCGTTGATTGACCTTAATGAAACCGGATGCAAATAATTCGAATGGCAGCGAATACAATTCTCTTGAACAACCTCTTTTCCGGCATCCTTTATTCTGATTACCTGAGGTTCCATTTTGAATGTAAACATTGATGCGTGACGCAAACCGTCACTTGCTTTGAATAGATATTTTCGAAAAAAATTGTCGTGGGGAACATGACAATCATTGCAGTTTGTTACTTTTCCGTGGCTACCCCGTTCCCATGTCTCGTATTCCGGTGTCATTACATGACAATTTACGCACGCCCTCGGATCGTCCGATAAATAAGATACTGCGTTCGATACGTAGAATACGTTGATAATGATTCCCAAACATATTCCCAGTAATATTGACACCGGCAAACGCCACTCCGACGGGGGGGAGATCTTATGGAGCAGCCTTTTCAGCCTTTGTTTTTTGTAGTTGGGAGTTGTCGCCATACGCTTCTCCTGTTTCAGATTGTTGATTTAGCTTTTCAATATCTCTAGTACTACGTGGATGTCCGTATGCCTCTATATTTTTATAGTACTCTCTATATTCCTCTTTTGAGATTTTGTTATCCCAATTATCAGTCAACATTCCAATTACAAGCACAGCGACAAAAATTCCTACAATTCCTATTGCAACCCTTTTCTTATTATTCTTTCTTCCCGAAATTCCATTTCTAAGTTCCAAAGTATTATTAACAGGACAAACATCCACACAGTTCAAACAAGTGGAGCATTCATCCGAAAAAACTTTGTTTGATTTATCAACTTTAATCCTGGCCGGACACGCCTTAGAGCACAATCCGCAGTCTATACAACTATCCAGGTTCCTTTTTATTTTGTTCGGACTAAATAGGGAAAAGATCCCGAGAAGCGCGCCGTAAGGACATAAATACCTGCACCAAAAATTTCGTATCACAACTGAGAGTAGAAATAATACCGCGATTACAATCAAAGCGGTTTCGGAAATATTGGCAAAGAAATAATACATCTTTATATCGGCAGTAATGTTGTAAGGACTATCCAGAAATGCTTTCAACGCAAATGAGGTCATCAGAAAAAAGATTGAATAGACGAAAAACCCAAGTAATAAATACTTCAGACTTCTTAGTATATAATCAACAGGGCGGGGGAGTCTATAGACTTTCCCAAATAACTTTTTTTGAAGCTTTTCTCCCGCTTCTCCGATGTACTCCGATAGAGTACCGATTGGACAAATCCAACTGCAAAATGATTTTCCGAAAACAAAAGATACGATTACAACGGCGAACAGTATAAATAATCCGGCAGGATGCGCCTCATGTATTTCACCGGTCTGCGCAAAGTAATAAAAGCTCATCAAAGAGGAAATAGGAAGAAAAGCCTCGGCTCCGGGTGGGCGTGATTGAAACGCGCTATGTCCATTCGTTTCTAGCCACTCAACAAAAAGATAAAACTCTATTCCGATCCAGACACAGATTCCTACAAATAGCAGTTGAATCCAACCACGATATTCTTGGATCGATCCTTCTTTATTTCTAATTATTTTCTTCACAGTTCCTCGAACAATTTCTTCTGGTTATTCCGGGGAGGAAGAATCTATAATCGGAATATATAATCTGATATTAACTTACGAGATTATACCTTCTTTGTCAACTATAAAATGTTTTCACATCCGATATTAATTTCAGCAGTCAAATCCTTTTCGGGAGGTGATTCCTTCTTGATAATAATGCTTTATATCTCTCATTTCTGTTACCAAATCAGCCTTCTCTATTATCTCCGCCGGTGCGTATCTCCCGGTCAGGATTAGCTCCACTTTCTCTGGCTTGGAATCGATAAATTCAATGAGTTCGTCAATCGATACTACTCCGAAATAGACTCCCACCAAGGATTCATCGAGTATTATCAAATCATATTCACATGAAAGCATCTTCTCATAGGCAATTTTCATTGCCCGTTTTGTCTTCGCAATCTCTTCCGTTGGAGCTTTCTCCTTACGGAATACCCAGTCATCCTTGCCGACTTTTAATAACTCAATTTTCCCCTCTAAACCATTAAGAATTTCTTGTTCCGAGTAAGGAAAATCTTTCATTATTTGCAGTATAAAAACTCTCATTCCATTTCCCGCGCATCTTATAGCCGCCCCGATAGCCGCGGAAGTTTTTCCTTTTCCGTTTACCGTATAGACTTGTATCATCCCTTTCATTTCTGTCCCGCCAATTGTTTTTACTGCTCAATATACTCTTTTCTTTTTATTTCGAAAATCATTCTCTTTTTCCTAAATATCTTTCCGTTACACTATAGAAAAGAAAAACAATTCATTTTATTCATTTGCTTGAATAAGATTTTTCTTTCTACTAATTTGTGGCTTAACTTTAATTCAAGTGGCGTCAACCAAGCAATTTATTTGTGAGGAAATCATGGCAGAAAAACTTATCGAATGCGTCCCGAATTTTTCCGAAGGGAAAAACATGGATGTTATAAACCAAATTACCGGTACTATTGAAAAAGTTGACGGAGTAAGACTTCTGGATGTAGATCCGGGTGCGGATATGAACAGAACTGTTGTTACTTTTGTCGGATCACCCGAAGGAGTAAAAGAAGCAGCGTTTCAAGCGATTAAGAAAGCTTCTGAATTAATAGATATGTCCGTTCATACCGGTTCTCACCCGAGAATGGGGGCTACTGACGTTTGCCCTTTCATTCCTGTTAGCGGTGTTACAATAGAAGAATGTGTTGAACTTTCCAAAGAAGTCGGGAAACGAGTCGGAGAAGAACTCGGAATACCTATTTACCTGTACGAAAAATCGGCGCAAAAACCGGAAAGAGAAAATTTGGCGGTTATTCGAAAAGGGGAATACGAAGCATTACCCGAAAAAATGAAAAACCCGGAATGGGCTCCGGATTTCGGACCGGCGCAATTCAACGCGCAATCGGGAGCTACGGTTATGGGTGTTAGAGAATTTCTGATCGCCTATAATATCAGCCTAAATACAAGAGAATCAAAATACGCTACTGACATCGCTTTTGAGTTAAGAGAAAAAGGACGATCGGCTAGAAACGGAAATACAAAACCATTTTACTTCAAGGGGGGTAATATTCTTCAATATACCGAAGGAAATTATCCTTGCGGATTGGATGATTTCGTTGGAAGTACAATTGAAGAAACAATTGAGCATTGCAAAACCGTTCACGGATATGATCTTCCGGAACTCCTTTTGCTCAACGGAATTAATCCCGCTAATACCGAAGGTCAATCGGTAAAAATTCCGGGGAAATTCAAATTTTGTAAGGCTATCGGATGGATGGTTGACGAATACGATCGTGCCCAGATTTCGATTAACTTAACAAACTATAAAGTAACTTCAACTCACCACGTTCTTGATGAAACTAGAAAACTCGCCGCCGAAAGAGGTCTGGTTGTCACCGGTAGCGAAATCGTAGGAATGGTTCCTTATCCGGCACTTTTGGAAACAGGGAAGTATTATCTCACCAAACAAGGACGCTCTGCAGGCATTCCGATAAGAGACATCCTCGAGACAGCTGTTCAATCTCTCGGATTAAAAGATGTGGCTGATTTCATAATCGAAGAAAGAGTTCTCGGACTGCCGAAAAACCTCGATACAGCTTTGGTTGAAATGAAAGTAACCGACTTTACCGATGAAGTCTCTCGAGAATCCCCGGCTCCTGGCGGTGGTTCAATCGCTGCTTTGGCAGGTGCTTTGGGTGCTTCACTCTCCTCTATGGTTGCTAATCTCACCGCTAATAAAAGAGGTAGCGAAGCGATCGATGAAATACTCAACAACGCTGCCGACAAATGCCAAAACATAAAGGACCAACTGATTAAAGCGGTTGATGAAGATACCAATGCATTCAACGCCTACATGGACGCAAGAAGACTCCCCCGAAAAACCGAGGAACAAAAACGTATTCGTGAAAAAGCTATGCAAGACGGGCTCAAACAAGCGGTACTGGTTCCATTATCTACAGCAAAGCTCAGTTTCGAAGCTGTTGTTATTGCAGACGCTGTTGCGCGACACGGGAACCCGAATTCGATAACCGATGTTGGTGTCGGAGCACAAATAGCATATACCGGTGTGTTAGGAGGAGTTTATAACGTTCTGATTAATCTTAAGGAAATTAAAGATTCTGACTTTACAGATGAAATGAGAAAAGAATGTGATCGTCTGAAAAACGAAGGAAAGGAAAAACTGGAGACAGTTTTGAATTTCGTAGAAAGTAAACTCGGATAAGATTTATAGAAAATAAAATGTTGTAATCGCTGACTCTTACATTTCTCTGTTTTTTTGGAATATGTATCGGTCAGCGATTTTTTTGATGATGCGTATCATCAACATCAATTAGTCTACCCCTTTGCCGGAGCTCCTATTGTTATTGCGTTCTTCGAAACTCCTAATGGTGAGTTTTCCCCTTTAAGCATTCTCCATGAATAACCGGCTTCTTCCATCCCTTCCAGTTTTCTGAAGTAATCAACTACTTCGATATTAGTTTTCAAAACTCCTATCCTAAATGGTGTTTCTCCGGTTTCAACCGCCAAAGCATGCAACATTTCTTTGATTTCGATCTCTCTGTCGAGCAGAACCATCGGACCAACAGCAATAATCCCGTTTGCCTTACGTGCAAAAATATATCCGAGTATTTTTCCACCGACTTGATATTTCTTACATAGAGTAGGATAACTCCCGAGTACTAATTTCAAATAGGCACTTCTGTCTGTTCCGAATACTTCACGATCAATTGAAAATATTGTATCGAGATCTTCTTCGATAATATTTGTAATAGCCTCATTCTCCATAGGAACAACATTACCTTTAAATCGTAAAGAAGGACATACTTTCGTGAATCCTAATTTCTCATACATTCCAACCGCTTTTATATCACCATCCAATTGTATAGATTTGCATCCGGATGATTTCAAATAATCCAATGCGGAAAGCATAAAATTCTTGCCGAATCCTCTTCCTCTATATTCTTTCTTTACTATTAATTCACCTATGAAACCGTGCTTTCCGTAGTTAGTGGCTACGCAAATTCCGGCTCTCTTTTCATCGGTAATTCCGATGAAACATCCGTCATGATCATTTTCAAGAAAAGACTTAAATACATCCGCTGTCTCTGTTGTCCAACCTTCGTTTTGTGTACATTCCGTAGCGAAATCGATATCCTCTCTAGTCATATTTCGGATATACATATAGCCTCCGTGTTAGTTTAAAGCGAAAACAACTCTATTAACCATTTCTAAACTACTAATGATTTTAAAAATAGAGGGTTTCTGTTACTGATTTAGTCAGGGTATCTGCGGAATAGCTTCAATACCCATCGGTGGAATTTGTGGATCGATTCCACCGGCTCGGCGTACATTAGGATACACGCCTTATCAACATAATGAAATTGATTATTCGCGCAATACTCTCTCGTCTCTTCGGAGCTTGCGCCTTGCTGCAACCATACGGATTTTAACCCAACTTCATTCGCTTCTTTGAGTAATTCCACAGAAGAAGCCGGGGGTAGATTAATTAGGATCCCCTCCGTATCCTTTGGTAGCTCGGCTAGAGATCTGTAACATTTCTCTCCGTCCAATATCTCGGTGTGCGGATTTACAGGATAAACTTCGTATCCCTTCTTGCGCAACTCTTTGTAGAGAACATTCCCGAACTTCTCTCCGTTCCGCGATACACCTGCCAAAGCAACCTTCTTGTAGGCTACGAATTTCTTTATGTCTTCTAACTTACTCACTAGTTGGATTTTTTCCGTTTTAACCTTTTTACCGCTGTAAAATATACATATATTGTCAAAACCACAACAAATAAATAAACTTTAGAGCACTCCCTCGAAGAAGCGTAAATTCTTCGTTTTTCGCTAATTAGAGGCATTTTATATTTTTCGGAATAAAAGTTATCCACATTCCCATTGATTTATAACCCTAAAAAGGGGGAAAACTCCCTAAAACAGAAAAAGTGCGAATATGAACCATAATCGCACTTTTTAAACCCTTAAATAGAAGTCTATTATCTTCTTTACAGTGTACATCTGTACATATTTTCACTTATCAACATGTTATCAACATTTTAAAAACTTTATTTTCACACGAAATTTCCACTTTTTAAAGCTTTAAATAATCGGCGCCACTATCTTCTTTTATTGTGCAAAAAGATTTTTTACAAACTCGAATTCTTCGTCACTTAACGGATTGTCCTGACATGCCAAATTCGTTACTACCTGTCTGAGATTTCTGAATCCCGGAATCACTCCTCCTACAACTTTGTAATGCAACAAATATTGCAATGCAACTCTCGAAAGATCTTCCGGAGTACTCCCGAATCTCTCTTTTATCTTAACCAGCTTCGGCTCCAATTCCGCTAAAAACTCAGGCTGAAACTTAGGAGATCTCCCTCTGAAATCACCGGCCTCAAATTTCGGCGGATTATTTTTCGAGTATTTATCCAGCAATAACCCATGTCCCAACGGACTGAATGCCACAAACGAAATCCCGTGTTCTTCCAAAAGCTTTCTTACCGGCTCACCATCCGCCAAATAATGATCATCCATCGCGTTTGCCGAACTCTGAATTACATCCGGCTTTACTTTCGGTATCAATTTTGCGAAATCTTCGTTCGAATAGGCCGACTGCCCGATCAATCTGATCTTACCTTCCTCTTTCAAGCGATACATCTCTTCAACCGCACCGTCAAGGTACTCGTCATTCGAACCAAAATCTCCGTGATGAAAATAATATAGATCAATATACTCACGATTCAGATTCCTCAAAGACTGCTCACATTGATGCCGTATGTGCATCGGAAGATAAGCATGCTCGGCCGTACCCTGAAACCATCCGACCTTAGTGGCAATCACAACATCATTTACTCTATTCCCGAGAACCTTTGCGAGCATCCTCTCGGCTCGTCCGTTTCCGTAAACATCGGCGTTGTCGAAATGATTAACCCCGTTTTCCAATGCGTAGTTAACCCCCTCTGCAATCTCATCCTCATTTACGTTGGCCCAACCTACCGATACACCGTTATTCCAATTGAGCCCTCCCATAGTCCAGCATCCCAGACTAATTTCCGAAACTTCCACATCACTCTTTCCAAGCTTTCTGTACTTCATTTCTCCCTCCTTATCTGATTTGCCATTCTCTCTCTTTTATCACATCCCCCGAAATCGGATCGATCATTATCTCAACCCCTTCGGCTTTGTAATTTTCTCTTTCACCTAATTCCTTTTCGGTCGATATTATATGCCAGATATATTCACCCAACGAACCTTCCCATCGGAAACTAACCTGCCAATCTTTCACCCCTTTGGGCAGATTATTCTCTCTTGCTATCTCCAGAACCTTTGCCTCACTTATCAATCCTTTCTTTGCTTCGTAAGCAATCTTTTCGGGAATACCTTTTGTCTGAAGGGGAGTGCCGGTCGAATCGGTTATTAACATCACATCCTCACTTATAAAGGAATACTCCGGATGTGTGAAATAATAATGTAATTCATACTTTTCGTTTCTCTTTCCGCTCGCCGCGTAATTGGGATATATATTTTGGGTGAAAAATTTTTGCCCCAGTAACTCCGACAAATACTCATCCGCAGTTTTGAATACCTTCTCAGGCACTTCACCCGGTTTCTCTTCGGCGCCACAATTGCACGAGCACCCTGTCAGTATTATGGCAAATAAAATGGCAACAACTAATGATAATCTTTTCATTCTTTCTTCCCGTGTTGGTTTCAAGAACAAATATAACCACTCACTCCATTATCCGAAAGATTTCTAATGTCCCAATCTTATATAAAATTGAGTTTCCCCTTATAGTTCCCTATGTTTGCTGTTTATTTTTTTTGATCGGATGTATTATGGATTGGATTTACGTAGCCATTCTGGCAATTCTATTTTTTTCCGCCTTTACTCAAGGCTTTGCGGGGTTCGGTTATCCTATGATAGCTATTCCGCTTCTTACTCTACTTATCGATATCAAAACAGCTATCCCGCTGACCGCTATCTCCGGCTTGGCAATAACCGGATATCTCTTGATACGCTTAAGAAAACACCTCTCTTTCAAAGAGTTAAAGAATCTGATAATCGGTTCGATAATAGGTGTACCTATCGGGGTGAAAATTCTTTCTTCCGCCGATCCCCGAATTATTCAAATTCTCCTGGGTATTATTATTTTACTCTTTGTTCTTTTGACAATTTTCAATGTGATTAAAACAAAAAAGATAAACGATCTCTGGGGATACCCGGTCGGACTCATTTCCGGAATTCTCGGTGGCGCTATCAACGTCGGTGGTCCTCCGGTTATCATATTCGTTTATCTTCAATCGGACGATAAATACAAACAAAAAGCTTCCATTACCGGCTTTTTCTTTATCTCTGCTATCGCTGTGGTTATTTCTCATATCTATACCGGAATAGCCACTCCGGAGATTATTTGGGATAGCATGAAAATTATTCCACTGATTCTTCTAGGAGTATTTCTCGGGGATAAGCTTTTTAAGTATGTTTCTTCCGAAATTTACAAAAAATTAGTTCTTACAGGTTTGATAATTATAGGAACTTTCCTAATTTTGGGATGATTTTATCTTTTTCATTAATAGATAATCTTTAACATAACAATATCTTTAAAAACGGGAGTTATATACCATGATGTTCATTACTGATGAATGCATCAACTGCTCAGCTTGTGTTGACGAATGCGAAAACAACGCTATTTACAACGCTGGGGAAGAATTCGAATTAAACGGCGAAACCAAAGAGCCTCTTTCAGACGAACATACTTTCATCGTTCCTGAACTTTGCACTAACTGTAAAGCTTGTGCTGATGTTTGTGCTGTTGACGCTATCGAAGAAAAATAATTTTTTTTCTCTATAGAAAAGAGGCCGACTCTCTCGAGACGGCCTTTTTTATTTTAAAACTCTTATCCACCTAATCTATTCCATCACCAAATATATCTTCCAGCTTTTCCGACAATCTTTCCCCTCTAAGACCTTTCCCTATTATCTTTCCCTCCTCATCCAATAAAAATAACGTAGGAAAAGCTTTTACATTATAGGCGGAAATAATCGACATATCACTATCCTGAACTATTTGCGGCCACTCAATTCCCATGGAGGCAATACATTTTTCCAAGTTTTCCATGTTATCCTTGGCTATTCCTATTATTTTGAAATTCTTCTCTTTGTATTCTTCATAGATCTTTTTCAATCGTGGAATCTCTTCTCTGCAAGGAGCGCACCAACTTCCCCAAAAATCCAATAAAACATAATTCCCTCGCAAAGCGCGCAATTCTATCTTCTCCCCGGTAATCGATGTAGCAGCAAATTGAGGAGCCTTTAATCCGACAATTGTTCCCCCCGTTTTCTCCAAATCTTTTCCCTTTACGAGTGTTAATATGTTCTCCTTCATTTCAAAATGTCGAACATAATAATAATCATTCCCTAATTTCACCAATTCATTCTCTAAAACTCCCTTATCGGAACCATGCTCCCAATTATTTGGATTCGCTTCCCTTACTTTTACACTATATTCATCCCTTATAACTAATCTGCTTCCTTTTAACGCAACAGAGTATTTGGTGTCCCCTAAGCTAACTTCTCCGATGTAATGCTCTGCGTATCCGTAAAATAGGGTAGGGACATCATTATTCAATCCGAATTTCACATCAAAACGTAAATGATTAACATAAACCCAGGTCCTTCCCTCTTCAACCGATTTTCCGTTGTAGTACTGATACTTTACTTCATTTAACAACGAATCATTCTCTAATTCCTTTTCTTCCTTAGGTGGAAGTATCCGCCACGGATCATCCCTGAAATCATAATTGTTATTGTTGTCAATCTTATATCTTATTAACCCCTCCGAATCATAATAAGCGAAAAAAGCTATCCCTACTCTGATACTCTTCTTGGTATACAATAAAGAATCCGGCTCCCATTTCCATGCTTTTTTCAAATTTTCATAATTACAATCAGATATCTTATTCGAATAGTAGCTTTGATAAGTATGCTGAAAAAAATCAGCGTAATCCATAGCAAACAGATATTTATCAATTCCTTTCGGTTTGCCTCCTATTTCAGAAATGGCATTTTTCCAACAATTATCATCTGACATATTGGAAAGCATCCCTCCACTTTTAGGAAACGGCCCGAAGCCTTTTTCCTTATGCAACTTTACCTTAATTGTATCGGGGCTCTGACAAAAAACATTCAATAATGGAATTAAGAATACTATCAGCAGGTGTTTCATTAATACCTCTTTAGTTATTGTGGAAGAAAACTAAGATTCGAACAGCTTATTCTCAGTTGTGTTTAATGTTAAAATACAAAGACACAAATAAGAACAGCCATTCCAAAAACCGGAACCACAATAAATACCACTACAAAACCGGTGCAAAAACTTTTCTCTAGCAATGCTGTCAACTCTGCCATCTTGAGTTCTCTTGTTTGGTGAATGGACTATTATCGTTCGAGATTATCTTCACCCGGACTTTGTCAGAATGCCCGACCTACAGAGAATAGACCATGCTGATTAATAATTCTATTATTAGTTGCTAACGCAGATTATGGCTAAGTAATAAATAATAAACGAACCAAGATAACTTCATAAAGTTTATTCGGAGATCTTTGCCTCTCGCCATCCTATGAGGAACAACGGAGAAGAGGAGAGATATCACAATGCATAGGTGAGGAACTACGAAATATTACTGAGAAGCTTTATAGATTGCATGAGAAACGTCAAATAATTGATAAGATACATCACTTCCATGTTGAGATACAACATATCTTAATTGAGTAGTTTTATTGCCTATCTGAGAAACAGCAATCTTCGGGTGAGGAAGAGTAAATCAAAGCAATTTTCCTGTTCCTCAATATTTTTTTATTGCATCTCAGAAATCACTTTTTATCTTTTGTTAATAAGATGTTGATAACAATGTGGATAACTTATTACTCATAATTGTTCCTCATTTTCTCATTATACTATTCTATTTTCTCGGTTATTCTCCTATACTCCTCATTATGAGAATTAAGTTACTCACGTGTACTTTATAGTTCCTCTCTCTTCTGAAATGCTCTTTTCACAAGTTGTCAACAGAGTTTTCCACACTTTATAAACAAAGGGGGAATTGAAATGAGTAATCCAAGAAAAGAATTATCTTATCTCCTGAGCTTTTGGAACGTTGCTCTGACCAATGGTATTTCACACGAAGGCTTAGCAACAAGGTTAAGCAAATATGGATATTCGCGAGAGAAGATCGAAGAGGGACTAGCACTCTACAAGAAGGCAACAAAGCTCACTTTTCTTCACACCTCGGTCCAGGGGCAAAAGCTCGGGGCAACTGATGATTTCCACAAGGCCAGAGAAGCTGCGCACGAGGCTTATATTCGTTATTCGAAGATCGGTAGGATTGCGATTAAAGACAACAGAAGAATACTAACGGAACTTGGTCTTTCAACGTCGTATAACAAGACTTTTTCCGGATGGTCAGAAAAGGTAAATCAATTCTATAACGAACTGCTTAAAAACAATGAGGCTCTGGATGCAATAGGGGAGTTCGGCATCACTCGCGAAAAATTACTGGAAGGAAAATCTCTTTACGAAAAAACTATTGAGGCAAAATTATACAGAGAGGAAGTGAAAGGGAAGCAGCTTGAAGTATCGCTCAGAAAGAAGATAGCTCTTTAAGAACTGGAGAATTGGATGAGTGATTATTTGGTAATTGCCCGCATCGCCACCGTAGATTCGCCACAATTATTAGAGGCAATGGGGATAGTTGTTCCTTCGTGATTAATAGAAAAAGCTCCGTAGCAACAGGGGAATACGGAGCTTTTGTTTTTTCAATTACTTGATCAGCAACATCTTCTTAGTGGAAACAAATTTGCCGGCGGTTATTTGATAGAAATAGACTCCGCTTGCAAACGAAGAGGCATTAAATGTTAGTTTATGGGTTCCGGCCGGTCTGTTTTCATTTACCAGCGTTGTTATCTCTTCCCCTAACGAATTATATATCTTCAATTTTACATTCGCGGCTTTCGGTAATCCAAAGCTTATTGTTGTTGTTGGATTAAAAGGATTCGGATAGTTCTGGGACAACGTGTAGTTTTCCGGAATATCCGTTTTGTTTTCCTTTACAGGCGTTGCCTCTCCGAAGATATCACCCAACAATGTCTTTAATGTCTGTCGCACTCCATCTTCTTCCATATAATATGGGGGAAAACTTAACAATGCTGTTTTATAATCATCACCGTTATACATTATCCCAACAGGTTTCCCTTTCATCTTTCCCGCAGTAGATGTTGTATCGTAATCAGTTCCATATGTATAAAGTATTTCCCCTTCGGAAGTCGGGTAAATGGCCTCAACATTCGGGACATGATAATTATACATTTCCAAACATTTGTTTGTATCTGTTCTAACATTTGCAAACTTGGAATTTTCACTTATTCCCAGATTGAATTTACTACTAAATCCTTTTTCAACTTTTGCTAACTTGAAATAATCGTAGGCAATTTCCCCGGCACTAAATTCGTATGGGTAGGATGCTTTTTCCTCTAAGCTCTTAGACGGATAATATCCCCAGAAAACAATATTACCTCCCCCCTGAAGAAACTTCTTTATCATTGCTTCATGGTCTCTTAGTATTGTTGAAACCTTTGTTACGTTTATTACAAATAGACATGTATTATAGGCACCCAAATAATTCATCGAATAATGATCCAAACTTCCCAATATATATTTATTGCATTGAAAATCCTTTAGGACATTATCCAAGCGACTTGTTATCTCACTTAATTCCAGATTCGTTCCTTTTCCGTTGGTAAGCTCTACAACCAGCACTCCCTGATCACGACTCTCTTTCATTCCGGTTGCCAAATTACTTGGCTCACTCTCGTTACCGGCATCATCTTCTGTTTTTATCTTATAGAAATATGTAACACCGTTAGTGATATTCTGATCAACATAGAATGAATCGATTATTTCGGATTCGTTTAACTTGAGATACGGCCCCTCTTTCCGAGTCCCCCTATAAAGATTGTATCCTCTTTTATCAAGTTCCGGAGCGTTTCTCCATTTAAGTTTTATCTCCTTTGAGTTTGTATAAGCAACCAACTCCTGGGGGGAACGAGGAATACTTAAAGGAGTACAACTAACTTCTTGAATAAAGGATAAATTTCCATCTTGATCTTCGGCAGCTACACCAAAAAACATTTTTTTTCCCTCTTCTAGATATTGGACAACAATTGCAGTATCTGAGATGTCTTTAACTCCAGAATAATAATTCCCGCTTGTTTCCCCTCTGAATAGCTTGTACCCTTTTATATCCTTTTCCTTGTTTTGATTCCACATTAGAAAAAGATCCGAACCGCTTCCGCAATCATAAATCTTCAAATTACTAACTTTAATCGGTATATTGTCAACATGCAGCAATGTCGCAACAGATGATTTTACAACCTCCGCACAATAAGGAATGTTCGAATATTTTATCAGATCATCTACAGTGTGGTAGTAGGGAGTAAATTTAGTTTCCGAAAAGTAAACTATATTTGTTCCTCTTTCGTAAAAAGAGAAACTATCGGATGAAACAGAATTAAAATCCCCTTCTACACATTTAATTGAGGAATATTTCTTTACAATATTCATTGCCATATTAGAATATTCAATTGAGTTTGCATAATAATTTATATCAACCGAACAATCGGAAAGATTAGCAGAAGGGGCATAACTAATCATATCATGATTAATCATTAGAGTTATATTCCTGTTTGCATTATGCAACTTTTCCGCTAGAACATCGCTTCCAATCAGACCAATCTCCTCTGCTGCGTAGGTTGAGAAGATAATATTATGTTCTGTTTTGTAATTATTTGCCATTAAAACTCTGGCCGATTCAAGTACAGCAGCTACTCCGCTTGCGTTATCATCAGCTCCGGGGGCATTGACCATTCTATCTCCTTTCCCAAAACTTAAAATAGAATCATGATGCGCACCAATTACAATTGTTTTGTCCGTTTCATTCTCAGCCTTCAACTCCGCAACAACATTATATTGCCATGTATCACCAGTATAGAAACTACAGTAGAATGAGTCCAATTTGGCCGAAACAATGCCGAAACTTATCAATTTGTCCCTTATCCATTCAGCCACTTTTTTTCTGTTTGGAGCATCATAATATCTTGTTTTAAAGTCTTGCAAGGACTGGATATAACTTCTTAGGCTATCAACATTTACAGATTCTGTAATTGCTTTTATCTCAGGATTAACAACGACAGGGATTTCCCCTTTTGTATTGTTTATCCCTCTGAAAAATGTGTTCATGGTTACTGACAACTTCAAAATAGGATACCCTGCTTCCTGCAATTCAGCTAGATTTTCCGGCTTTTCCAAAATGGAGTTATCTTTATCGGTATACACTTTGACCGATTCTTTTATTTTTACTTTTTTTCCAACCAGTCCTTTGTTCTCAAGCAAATAAAAATTGCCAAGAGATTCTTTTTCACCAAGAGTCTTTATTTCAATTCCTCTTTGGCGAATTGTTTCTTCTGCTCTTTCATCAACAATTGTCAAAAGAGCGTCTCGAAATTCATGAACAACCGGTAACTTCATCGAATTTAAGAATGTTATTCCCTGATGATCTTTCAGGTTGATCAAAACAAGTTTTTCCTGAGCATAAAGAAAACTTGATAAAACAAATAATAGAACAATACTTCCGAATAAACTACGCTTCATAAAAATTCCATGATTGTTAAATGTTGCTTATAAACTAATTTTTTTTATATCTATGGCAATCCACAATATGATCTCCAACCATTCCCACCGCCTGCATAAAGGAATAACATATCGTAGATCCGACGAATGAAAACCCTCTCTTTTTGAGCGCCTTGCTCATATTATCCGATTCTTCACTCGTGGCAGGTATATCTTTAATCGATTTCCAATTGTTGAGTATTTGTTGATAATAAACGAATTGCCAAATATACTTATCAAACGAGCCATATTCTTTTTGGATTTCAAGAAATAGCTTTGCGCTCTTTATTGCCGCACGTATCTTCAATCTGTTTCTTACTATTCCGGGGTTACTCATTAATTCATTAAACTTCTTCTCATCATACTTTGCCACCGCTTCCGGCTCAAAATTATCGAATGCTTTCAGATAATTCTCCCGTTTTCTTAGAATTGTTATCCAACTAAGACCGGCTTGAGCTCCTTCGAGAATCAGCATCTCAAATAATTTCCTCTCATCATGTACGGGAATACCCCATTCCTCGTCATGGTACTTTATATATAACGGATCATCTCCGCACCACTCACATCTTTTAAGCTTGTTATCCATTATTTAACCCACACCGTCTTAATATTTACAAATTCTTTTATTCCGTAATGAGAAAGTTCTCTTCCGTAACCGGAGATTTTAATTCCTCCGAAGGGAAGACGGGGATCGCTTTTAACCATTCCATTAATAAATACCGAACCTGCTTCTATTTTGGCTGCTAACTCTTCTCCTCTTTTTGTGTTATTAGTCCACAGGGAAGCCCCCAATCCAAAATCTGTATCGTTTGCTATCTCTATTGCCTCTTCTTCGTCTTTGGCTCTGATTACGGAAGCTACCGGCCCGAACATCTCTTCTCTATAAGCTTTTGATCCTTTGGCTACATCAGTTATAATCGTAGCAGGATAATAGTATCCTTTCTCAAAAGAGGGATTTCCGCCCAAAAGTATTTTCGCCCCTTCTTTAACGGATGCTTTTACCTGTTCATCCAGTTCAACCAAAAGATCTTTTCTGGCCAAAGGGCCCAAATCACAATCTTCTTCCATCGGATCGCACATCTTAAGAGCTTTCATCCCCTCTACGAATTTCATCTCGAATTCATTAGCTATTTCTGGGACAACAATAAATCTCTTTGCCGCTATACAACTCTGTCCGTTATTAATTATTCTTGATGTAATTCCCTCGGAAACGGCCTGATTGATATCAGCGTCTTTGAGAACTATAAACGGATCACTTCCACCTAACTCCATTACCGTTTTTTTTAGCTTCCTTCCGCACGCTTCTGCTACTTTTTGTCCGGCAAACTCGCTACCGGTGAGTGTAGCTGCTTTTATTGCCGGATGTTCAATTACTTTCCCGACAGCAGTGGAGCCAATTAGCAGAGTAGTGAAAACATTATCAGGATATCCTGCTTTGAGAAATATCTCTTCTATTGCCAAAGCTGCCATTGAAACATTGGAAGCATGTTTAAGAATACCGACATTCCCGGCCATCAGAGCCGGCGCCGCAAAGCGGAATACTTGCCAAAATGGGAAATTCCAAGGCATAACCGCAAGTATTACCCCCAGAGGATCGAACCTCACATAACTCTCTGAAGCATCCGATTTTATATACTCTTTTCTCAAAATATTTTCGGAATTCTCCGCGTAGTATTCACAAACCAAAGCACATTTTTCTACTTCAGCTACAGCCTGCTTAATAGGCTTCCCCATTTCCAGCGTTAATATTTCGCCGTACTTTCTTTTTTCGTCCTTCAATATTGCAGCTACTTTAAGAAGTAGATTTCTTCTATGTTGATAAGTTGTTAATCTCCATGCTGAAAAAGCTTTTTCCGCTTTTTCTATTTCCGAGATTACTTTTTCTTCGGTGTATTCCGAAAACTCCTTTATTACTTTTCCGGTTGCAGGATTAATTGACTCTAACGACATTTTCCCTCCGCTTTTGTTATACCGATTGGCAATTTAAGAAATTTCGCTTTATTGAGTATTGAAAATTCCATCTCATCAAGTTTTTTTTCAACATGTTATTTATATGTTAATAACTCCTTATCTTATTCCGGTTGATTCTGAAAGATTATATTTTATCTTAATATTTACAGAAATGAGGAAATCATTATGCCTAGAAAATCATCAAAAACATTTGTTTTGGATACTAATGTTATTCTTCATGATCCCACATGTATAAAACAATTCGAAGAAAACAATATTGTAATTCCCTTGGCAGTAATCGAAGAAATAGATCACTTTAAAAGGGGAACTCAGGTAATAAATCTCAACGCGAGGGAATTTGCCAGAACTCTTGATTCTCTGACAGGAGACGGCCTTTTTAACGGCGGAATTTCTTTGGGAGAAGGGAAGGGGAAAGTAAGAATTGCGATTACAAAAGGGCTATGCCCTGAAATTAGAGAAGTATTCAGAGAAGATACAACAGATCATAGAGTTCTTAATGTCGCATACGAACTGGAAAGAGAGAGCATTACAAAGGGGAAAAATATATTAGTAAGCAAAGATGTAAATCTTCGAATGAAGGCCAAAGCTCTTGGTATAATGGCCGAAGATTATATTACGGACAGAATAAGAAACGTTGAAGAACTATATAGCGGAAAAGAAGTCTTGGAAGACTTTAATGATGAAGTTCTCCAAAAATTCTATGAGTCTCCATATGAAGTTCCCGAATATGAGATAAAAAGCAACAGTGACTGCGAATTAGTCCCGAACAAGTTTTTTATAATACGCAATCCCCACAGATCGGTCTTAGCCTCTCTAAATCAGGAAGAACTTCTTTTTAGCAGAATAGAGAAAGCTCCGGTTTACGGAATTACACCTCGAAACGCGGAACAGACATTCGCGATCGAAGCCTTGCTAAATAATGAAATACCTCTTGTTTCCCTTACCGGAAAGGCCGGCACCGGAAAAACGTTGCTTGCGTTAGCAAGCGCTTTGCATGTCAGGAAATATTATCGCCAGATTTTTATTGCCCGCCCTATCGTTCCTCTTAGTAATAAAGATATTGGCTTTCTTCCCGGGGATGTGGAGAGTAAAATAGGCCCTTATATGCAACCTTTGTGGGACAACCTAAAAGTAATCCAGGATCAATACAAGGAAACCGATAACCATTTTATTACTATTAACAATTTACTTAAAGACGGCAAACTCGTCATCGAACCTCTCAGCTACATTAGGGGAAGAAGTCTTCAGAGAATTTTCTTTATTGTGGACGAAGCGCAAAATCTAACTCCGCATGAAATAAAAACAATTATTACACTCTTTGTAGTGATAATGATGATTATGCAGCAAGAATTGTGAGCCAAAACGCGATCAACGAGGAATCATGGGTACGACTCTGGAGTGCATTGTTGATGATATCGTCCTTCATGGAAACCAGGTGTTGGTCTCTTCTTGGTTACTACCGTTGCTGTTTGGAAGTACTACAGCATTTTTGATGGACCGTCAAACTATGCAAGTGTCGTTTCCTGTCCGCCGACACAGAGTTTGCAGGTGTCGATATTACTACTGCAGGAAATCAACCAGCTAAATCCAAGGACGATGCATTTAAGAATATGGAGAGACCTCATTCTTGGACAGATTTGCGAATCAGTATAGGAATGTTTGGATTTTATGCAGAATGGATAGTTCTTTTTGAGTTTCGTATCGCTCCATGGCACATGTATTTGAAAGTTTATGCCACGAAGCCTGGCACGATTCCACGACATGTCGAAGCAGGGCAGATTGATGCTGTTTGGACACAAGAAGATGATTGTATTTTGGAAGATTTGAAGGAGACTATTTTGAGTGAACCTATTCTTCAGCGCCCAAACCCTAGGAAGCGTTACTACGTCAAACATGATTGGTGCCGTGACGGCATGGCTGCGGCATTATGTCAACGAGACGACTCCCCGGAGGCAGCAGCGGCTGAAGAGCGAGAAGCCAAAGGTGGGCCTTGTGAATTTGATCAAACGCTGTCAGGGCTACGACTCCATCCAGTCAAGTTCATTTCCCGTCGCACGACCAAGGAAGAGCATTCTTTCCACGGATATTATGGAGAAGCGTCTGCCTTTGTTTGGGCTGTTGAACGATGGCGATTCTATTTGTTTGGAGCCGAGTTCACTGACATTGGTGACATGTCAGCTATGCAGTGGTTCTTTGACCGTGATGACTTGCCTACCCACCAAGCTCAGCGTTGGCGTCAACAGTTGTTGCGATTTTGGTTCACGTGCACGCCTCGCCCGGCTCGAATGGTAAAAGAAGTCGACGCATTGTCTCGATACAATAATTGGATGCAGCAGTGGAGACAAGATGATGCACAAGCCACAAGGGATTCGGCTAGCTTAGTTTCTGAGGATGACACTCTTTCAAGTATGTTCGCGATTCCAGTAGAGGGAGATGATGCAATGAGCGCACTCGGATTCTCGAACGTGCCAATTATGATTTGTGGACCTGCTGAAGCACCTGTTTCGGAAATGGCAGCAGCAGCAAAAGTAGCTCGCACGATATGGAATGTAAATGCTGGAGCTTCGGTTTTACCCTCGACTTTGGGTTATCTTGGTATTCATGCGGAAATCACAGTACAGATCGAGACAGATTTTGAATGGACTAGAAGATCAGTTCAACAAGATTTTGTTTCTCTCTCGGAAATGATTAAACGTACAAAAGTAGCAAGATCACCAGAATTTGTGGATTGGATAGTGATTACAGAACCGCGAGACGTGTCTTTTGATACTCGAGAGCAACTCGAGGATTTGATTCTTTTGGCAGCTAACAAGTGATTGTTACAAGCCGTTGTCGTGTTTCTTCCTATGTCTTGTGCAGAAAGAGAAGGGGAAACTATTAAAATGCCAGCAAGAGTGGTTGATTGGATGCAAGTTGCAGAGGACGTGCTTCATTGGGAGGCAGTATTCTTCAAGGTAGCTAATACGAAGCTTGGCGGCTTTATACAGTCGGATCACTGGGTCGTGATAATGTCCCCAGATGAAGATATGATTGGTGAAATTGAGATGCCGAAGGAACCATTGAAGGGATCCCAAGCTATACAAGATCACCTAGATCCTACGAGTTCACCTATTGAAGACTATGTGTGGCCACGTGATTTACAAAATCTACGTTATCTACAGTATTCAGCAGGAGAGAATCTGTCATACCAACCAAGAGTTTCTATGGAATTTGCCGACACTTCATACGATGATTGTCGAACAATTCCAGTCTTTGACGTTGATTATCCAGCTCCCAGGTTAGAACGACGAGAGCTACGAGCCTTAGATTCAGCCTTTGTCATTTGTACCGACGATGACATCTATGGTACTACAATTCGAGGTATCCGTCCATTAGAACTTTTGAGCCTATATGGATTTCAAGAGGAAGAAAGGAATGAATTAGTCACACTCGATCGAGATGCACTATGGAAATGACTCGAGTTTCAGCCACCGTGGCAGACTTTACAAGAAGTGCTCACCTCACTGTACCTTGCTGAGAGAACTGTGAGTGATAGTAGAATCGACGTTCAAAAGTTCGAATTTGAAGAAGCTACCCAAGGTATTATACCTCCTATTTCTGCAATGCCAGCAGTTGTTCTGAATCGTCAGACAACTCTTCCGATGCCTACTCTTCATGTGTGGCAAAGAGAAACAGTAAAGGATGAAGACTTGAGTCTTGTCTTGCAAGCATTAGAGAACAATTTGGACCTAGAGAAGGCAGTGTTACGAAACAAGACTTACTATTCCGAATGGAAGCAGAATCATTTGGAAGCAGAAGATGGGTTAGTATACAGATATGAAACTCAACGACGTGCAAGGGTTCGACAGATTCGAACAAGAGTTGTACCTATGACTTTGCGATCCATCGTGATTTCAGCATTACATGTATCACCAATGTCAGGACATACAGGATATTACAAGACTTACTATCGAGTAGCAACACGTTTCTGGTGGCCGTTGCTCTCAACAGATGTAAGAGAGGCTGTGATTGGTTGTGGACATTGTCGTCTCGCCAATGCGACGAGTCATGAAAACCAACAGATCATGCGCTCTTTGGATAGTGATGTGCCGTTTGATGTAATATGCTTGGATGTCTACTCTCCAGGTGATATACCGACAAAGTTTGGAGAAATCAAGATACTGACCAATCTTTGTGTGATGACGACATTTGCTTCTTTGGCTTTCCTCACGAAAGTGGACTCAAAGACTATTGCAGTAGCAGCTTTCAATAACTTCTTCACTCAACATGGATTACCAAAATTGATTCTATTGGATGATGGTAGTGAGAATAAAGGAGAATTGAAGGCAATGTGTGAGTTGCTGTTGATACCATTTCATGTTGTATCGGCAGAGAATCATAAAGCCATACGAAATGAACGTTTCCACCGGTACCTGAATAAAGTTGAAAAGATTCATGCAGCAGATTGTCAGTCTCTATCACAGTGGATGATGGGAGCTTGCTTTGCTCAATATGCTTGGAATGCTTTGCCCATTGATGGAACGAATATCATTCGATCGTTTGCTGCCGTTGGACGAGAATTTCTGTTCCCGATTGATATTTCTGCGTCGGAAAGCGTCCCACGTTTGCGAACCAGTATTGGCGATGCGTCCTTGCAGCATGTCGAGTCTACGTTCCCGCTATTGTTTCAACAACGGAAACTACTGGAGTTATTACAGTCTGAGAGACATCGTACTCATGTCGAATTGAAGAATGAAGGACGACGGACGACAACATTCGCTCCAGGCGATATTGTACAAGTCAGAAAACAAGTGCAGACACGAGATGGAGTTCCTTCCAAACAAATGATGAAAGCAAGAGGACCCTACCATGTAATTGAACCTACTGCCAAGAATCCGAATTCATATTGGTTACAACGTATACCTTTCATTCAAGGCTTGGGGAGGAAAGGTAAATGAGTGAAAGAGTCTGCGGCAAGAATGGAAAAGCTACCGTCGACTTTAGTGATTCACAGACAAGTGGATGGTGCCGATTCCAGGCTAGCTACTCTTGATACGTCATTTGTATCAAATCCTCTTGAGAAGTACCTACGGATTCACAATTACGGCACGTATAAGAAGGCAGAAGATGATTCCTTTGCTTTCGACCGGGTGGAAGACTTGTGGCAAGAAGAACTTGATGAAAATGACGATGACGACTTTATTGTTGAGAATGACGATGACGACTTTATTGTTGATGAAACTCAAGTACAAGCTGACGACAACTATGATGAAACTGTAGAACCTATCTCTGAAGTTACTCAGACAGATACTGAGAATGCTGTGGATCTCACGGAGGGAGAACCAGATATTGAAGAATTTACGCCGATTCAAGCCAGAAAAAGACGTCGCAAAAGAAGACCAGCAAGGTTTCGTGATTTGGAAGGTCCAGATGAAACTGTCTCTACGGCTACGGCTTTACGTCGATTATACAATCGAATTGAGCAATCTCAGGACAGACTCTTTATGATCAAACACACTCCTGTTGGACAAGTATTGCCGACCTGGTATGTTGTACAGGTAGACCTCGATGAAACCGACCCTCTGGTAGCTAAGGATTGGGGGGTATATCATGTCAAATGGTATATTCGTCACCATGAAGATGCAAAATCAATGCTACAGTGTAACTGTCGTTTTTGGCCTGAAATACATGAAATAATTCCAGACGGAGGTTTTGGACCGCTATATCCTGTATCACCTCATAAGGTGGCAAAGACATTGGAAAAACAGGGTAATCGATTTGGATGGTACCAACTGGATATCAATTTGGCAGAAAATGGATTGGTTGGACCCTTTGACTTTGCTCCAAATCACAAAATACCAAATGCGGCATGGGATCAACTTCGGATAAAGGCTGCAGAACAAAAGTTAGATGTGGAGTCTGCCTTTGAAAGGACATCACTCTAGCTACCGGAGTTACATGGCTTTGTATTGTATTGCCAGAGTTGTATTGATTGGAACGTCGTTGGAGGTATTGAGGATTTGTTCTCGAAGAGCGATGGCACTATCATTTCGAGAGAACAAACGACTACTGACAATTGATACTATTTAACGGTTTTGATATCTTGGGGACACCGTTGTTGGAGAGTTGAGAATCATGCGAACAAATGATTAGGGTTCGAGTTGAGTTACGACTTAGAATCATGTGGACAGATGGACAGACAATGTATCTTGGTTGGCGACAGTAGCAATAGCAACGGCTATATGGATATGAAGAGAGGAAACAGTTATGTGAAACGACCATATCGAAACACAAAATGAATGAATGAATGAATGAATGAATGAATGAATGATACGAATGAACCTACTCTACTTTACACCCCAAACTTATTCTATTTATATACAGGTAACTACTAACAATGCATGATATGTGTAACTTCTCATGTTGTTTCTTCGTCTTTGCCATGGCTTGTAGCGCCTGATAATGATGGCCATAGTAGACGTTGAGCGTACCGACTATGAGTGGACGCACTCTGAACGGCGCAGGATTGTTTGTTAGGCCTGTATACGAAGCTGGATCTACATAGAGTGTATTGAGTGTTAAGACCTGGCTCCGTGCATGGGGGAGGATGTTGTCCGAATGTATTGTCAGGATCGACACTGCCCGGTTCGACCAGTAGCATACGCTAGCATCTGGGGAGAACAGAAGCGGGGGGTTGTGGATCTATGTGACGCCTGACTCATTTACGATGCATTCATGACCTGCATGGCAGGCTACTATGATTTACATTTTTGAACCCTGCTGAGTTGCAAAGCGTGAAACGTCATGCTCTTTTGAGTTAGTTCTCAATTGAGTAAGGGGGATGTAACGTGAGAGTCATGGGCTTAGACACCGTCTGTCGTGCTGAGGGCATAAGGGCGATAGTCTATCAGTGACCCAGTCACGGGGCAGGTCATGCGATCTGTTCCCGAACGAGAGTCACTTTTGGTTCATTTCGTTTGAGCCACCAGCACACAACAATCTTCCTGATCTGTTGTGACGCTTGCTTGTCACGTTACTGTGCGCGGCAGCAGCGCAAACCCTGCTTCAGCACGCGAACGATGAGCTGGCTAGCTAGAAAGAAAACAGACAGAGATCAAGTAATATGAATGAACGAGTCGCTCACCTGGTTCCTCTTTTTTCCTTCTTGAACAGTTGTTCTTCTTTTCTTGTTGATGTCTAGTTTGCTCTCTTTGCTCGTGTGATTGTTTGTGCTCTCAAACTCGGAGCAAAGATGCAAGAGCTGTGCGTGACTCAGAAACCAAGTCCATTGGGCGTATCAATGTCTCTCTTGTCTTGTGCAGCATTGCGATGAAGCCATGAGCAGCAGTCACAAATGACAGCTTTCTTGCCATTATAGCTCCTCCCAGGCTAGGGGGGGGACACAAGGTGGCAAGTGTGGGGGGGCAGAGGGGGGGCAGAGGGAGCAAAAGAGAAGAGGAGAGAGGAAAGAGGAAAGAAGGAGGAAGAGGAGAAAGGAGAAGCGCACCACCAATGCTCCACTAAGCACGACTCCGGGTCTCTTTAGGGTGCTTTCGTTCGCCGCTCGCATGGCACATGGAGCTACGACACACAAGACAGATGAAGGCAGAGCAAACTAGATGCCGCTAGACTAACAAGTTGCATGTAAAGTAGTCTAAATAGGCACTATGTCACAGCTGCTTCAACTTCAATGCGGAAATCCAGGCTCAATTTGCGCTCCTGCCTGCCACCAAGTTTTGTGGTCGCCAAGCTTCTTGCTTGGGCATTGACATGTCGCTTCGAGCTACAGCAATGATTACGTTCAAATAATATTGAGTGTTTGTGAAATAACATTGTGCTCCATCATCAAATTGCTCTTGGACACGGCTCTTTCCACCATGGCTAGACATTGTTGTTGCGTTTCACGCAAAGAGAGACAACGTCGACGAAAATGGCCCTAGCTAGCATCTGAAATATTTGTGCTCACATCTGTTTCAACTAAATGTTCAGTAGCAATATTTGATTAATCTTTGACCACAATCTACTCAGCCATATGCTTGGTGCTCTTGTCAATGGTTTCGACGGCTACACTCAACTCGGCGGCATCAGCATTTGAAACGACGCTCCTGTCGGCAGCACCATTGGCCTTTTGGAAAAGTTTGATAGATAGCGGCAACAGATCCAGTGAATGTGCATCTCTTGGGGCATTTAATGGCGTGGCCTCTCTTGTATTGTGCTCCTCTACCCTGTAAAGGCAGTGCTGAAACTTTCTCACTTTTGTGCGCACGCTCTTCTGACACTTGTGCCATGTAAAGAGCCTTTGCGGCTCTGACTTTGATCTCACGCAGCTCTCGAATTTATCTTCTGTCCTCAACTCACTCATCAGATGGTGGGCACAGACAAGATAGAGGCGCTATGGACGTCGCGCCCACGTCTTGTCGTTTTGGCATTTGTGCTCTAAGAAGCGTGCGTGCGCATGTAAGCTGCGACACCAGAGAGCGTGTTTAGACAAGCAGCAGGTGCCAACTCACGGAATTGAGGCTCTTCTTGCCTCTGATTGGCTGCGTTTTCCACCTGGGGCACTCCGCAAGGTGTCGAGAATTTGGCTTTTCACCTGAAAATCACAAAAAACGTTCGCAACTCCATCAAGTGAGATTCCATTGCTTTGGTGAGCGTTTCAGGAAAAATTGGGAATAATCAGGAGTGAGTTGGCAATCGGGGAGTAATCGGAAGAATTGAGGATAATCAAACGATCTGATTTTCCCAATGACTTTGCCCGAATCGGGAATAACCGGGAATGATTGGGAGCGATCGGGAGTGGAATTTGGTGACACTTTTGGCAATAATCGACCGCTGCTGCTGACATCAACCAGCCATCAAAATGGCGCTTTGAAGGCAAATGTCATGGAGCGCACTTGCCCATCTTAGCCAGGCCTTGACAACAACGTGTTGACAACATTTAGGTTGATTGCAAACAAGAAAGGCCCGCGGCAAACTGCAAGATGTCATGCAGGAGCCAAGCGCGACAACTGCAGCTGAAAGCGCGCAGCTGCATTGCACTGGCTCTTCTAAGCAGGTGCCCATTGTCATCTCACTGTCACTTATGCATCTTGCGCATCACAGCTTACATTGAAGGTAGCTTGTTGGCAGCTTAGGCAGCTTTCAATGTCGGCTTGACAAGGCGCCACTTCATTTTCATTTGAGCAACGTGAGAGTGATGGCTGCCAATGGGCGCGTGCTCCACACCATGCAGCAACAATCAATCTTTTGTTAACAAAATGAGTAAAGAGGCAACAAAGCGTGCAGAAAGGGCTCAATCACTCCACAAGGCATGTCGGCGCTACTTGAGCTGCGTTGCGCAGAAAGGGCTCAGCCACTCCACAAGGCATGTCGGCGCTGCTTGAGCTGCATGCAAATAGATCATGGGCTGAAATGCGTGCGTTGTTGTGATTTTTAACGCCTCTGCATTATTCAAGCGCAACAATGCCCTAGAGTTGGTGCTTCATATGAGCATGCAGAGAGAGAGGGCTTCTTGGCATGGTGGTGCGGCCACAAGCGGCCGTCATCCGCCATCATCGACAGCAACGCTTTGCACATGGGTGGCTGGGCGGTGCATGCGATGATCAACACATGACAATTTTGTCCGTCAAAAAATGTGGCACGCTAAGCTGATCGAGCATCATTTTAGCGACTCACAAGCGCCAGCCTGGCAAAGTGGCTCGCCAAATCCCAATCGGGGAAAATCGGGGCTTATCGGGAATTATCGGGCGATCAGGAAAATCGGATTCTTGGGAGCAATGAAGATCCCGATTGCTCCGATAACTCCCGAATTGGGAAAAATTGGGAATTGTCTGGAGTGAGTTTTGGATGGAGTGTCAGTTGATGGAGCCGCAAATTGCTTTGACAATTTTCAGCTAAATTGCAGATTCCCGATTTTTTCCGGAGCGCCCCTGACAAAAAGCCCCCCCTCCCCCCCAAGGGCTTGAACTCGGGTTTCAGAAAATGTCATTGCACTCATGGGTGGGGCTGCCCCACATTTTCTAGTGGGTTGTGCAGCTGGAAATAGGTCGACATGCTGGGGGTGAAAGCTCGCCGGCAGCTCATGACTCAACCTGCTTGTTGATGGCCCGGCTTCTTGGGCCAGCAGAGCAGCAAGGACTGTCATTGCGGACCAATGGAGCATCACAGAGCGTCAGCGCAAGCGCGGGCGTCACTCGCTGATGTTGACGACCGCGCGAGGAGGCGGGGCTCTTGCCACGCGTCAGCACAAATTGCATTGGTGCGCACTTGAAATGAGCCTTGAGGGTGTTTGTGCTGCTAACGGAAGTGCTCTCAGCCCTCTCTGTGACAGTGGCTTCTGTCACCAGCAAGTGGAGGTCAAGCCCGAGAAAAAGAGCTCCCCTTTTTCCATCAGCTGGGCAAAGCGCGGCAGATCGCTTGCCTGCCAAGGCATGGCTCTAACAGCGGGTAATTGCAAATCAGAAAGAAAGGCCAAGGGTCCACTTGCAGGAGCATTTCTTGTGCTGGAGGTCACAAGTAGCGCTGCGAGGCACCAAGTCGAAGCCAGCCAGGCATGCTGGCTTCCTTGGGCCAGGAGAGCGCCATCGCAGAGCGGGTGCCAGGGCTTGCTGGCACTTCCATGCTCTCATGGCTATGCTTCAACCACACAGCTTAGGCCTGATGCCTCTTGTGGTGCACTTGCAAGGTCACCCGCCCACCAGCTTTCAGGCCAAGAAGGCCGCCGACAGCTGCCAGCGCCTCCCTGCGCGTGAGGGCCAGCCACCTTTGCTCACTTGCCAGCGCAGGGTGCCGATGGCTGTCACATGGTCAAGTGCTGCTTTGCTCCTGCCTTGGGTGTCACCATCATCTTGCCAGGCACCTTGGCTGTGATCTTGGCCGTCACGGGCACACCAGCGCTTCGTGCTTCCTTGGCTGCGTCAGCCGCCGGCTGGCTCTTCATCACCGCTGTCATTGCTCCGAGAGCATCGAGATTTCACTGACACAGTGGGCTGTTGCGCTCTGAGCCTTTCATTTGCCCTGTCTGCAATGAGGAGCAATGCTCACCTGCGCCGCCCAAGGCCTTGCACACACGGAGAGCCTCCAAGCCCAAAAGCTCACCCGCGACCCACATGCCCCAAGGCCTTTGCCTTGGTGCCTGCCTGGCTCGCACCCAAGCCAAGCTTCACAAGGCTAATTGTGGCAAGGGCTCTGCAAGGCAGCAGCTCCATGCAACCAAGGCGCCTCCGCTGGCGCTGGGCTCATAGCTCCAGCTTCCTCCGCTGATGGTGGTCACACTGTGAAGTGGCTGATGGGCCCAAGAGGCAAGGCTTGGCTGCTGCGTGCTCATTGCTTGTCACCACAGCGCTGCAGCAGCAAGCTTTGTGGTGGCGCCATCAGCTCCAAGGCTCTGGCAGTTGCGCCTGCCTTAGCCTGCGGCTCCTTCGCCGCAGCCTTGCCGCTGACGCTGCGGGCAAGCGCGCTTGACTGGGCTGTGGTGGTGACCTTGGCGGTTGTCGAGAGGTTGTTGATTGCTTTGAGAGCACTGGGCACCAGGCTGAGCCCACAGCCCCCAGCTCTTCCCATCAGAGTGGCCCTGGTGAGCACCCCCATCAGGCCGTCAGCAACGCCCTTTGCACTTGTGCTGGGTGGTGCAAGATTGCCTCCCAAGTTGTTGCCATGTGCTTTCCATCATTGCCTTTGCCTTTGCAGCGTCAGCCACTCCCCATGCCGACTGGGGCACATCGCCATTTGAGATCTGCGCTGGTGGCTTGAAGCGGAGCCTTTGGTGCCCTTGCGCCCCTGGCTGCTGTGCCAATACCAGCCAAACCCTGTCATCGGGCCGGCTTGCGAAGGCTGTTTTCTCATAAGTAATGATTTTACTTAACGGGTGCGAAAAACTTAGCTCGCTCACCGTTTTGCACCCTTTGAGAACAACTCGTACGGAGTTGCAGTATGATGTTAGAAGTTTCTAATCAACTCCATACAGAGTTGTTCTCAAAGTGCAAAACGGGGATTGGCCATGAAAATATCAAAGTCATCGATAAGTTTATCAACGACAAATAGTATTTTGTCACTGTTCGTAGAAAACCTACACAAAAGTCATTCAAATGGTCATTTTGTTGGATGGAGCCAAGGCGCCGCCGCCACCAATCATCGACGTCTTACCACTGTACTTGTCGTCCATTTCATGCATTCTCTTCACCATGCCTCGTTCAAAACCACGTGAAAGGACGTGTGATGCAGAAGATTGTGGCAGAGCTGGTCGAGAGAGACAAAGGCGAAGGAAAAGGCGAAGGAGTCTGCACAAGCAATTGAAAAAGACAGACGATCCACAAAAAAGGAGGAAGATCGAGGAGGATATAGAAAAGAACAAGTCTCCTGCTAAGGAAAAAGCCGACTCGCCTAAGAATACTGGGCCTACTCGAAGGAGTCAAGGTGGGGTCACCTGTTGTCACTTCGGATGTAATCGATACAAGAAGTATCCACTTCACTTCTTCTGTGATCCTTGTTCACTTTGGGACACTGAGACTCCCCGTGACGGTCGAATGAAACGCACACCCTGTGAAGCTGGACATGATAGCTTCATATTTCCATCTACATTGAAGGAAAGTTTTATGTCGACTGTGTATTTGCCATCCAAACCAATGCCACAAGTGAACTGTCGTCTGCTCGGACTTTTTGACGATATCGCTGCTGACGACGACGACGACGACGACGACGACGACGACGGCGACGACGACGATGACGACGGCGAAGGCGGCGGTCAAGACATCTCTGGTGGTATGACGATTGAAAACTGGCAACAATATCTTGAAGAAGGTGACTCTGCTGATGTTGATGATTCCAATCTAGAGGGTACAAATCCGGTTGAAACGCCAGAGCAGTTGGCACTTGCTGATTCCCAAGCTGAGAACGAACAGCTACGCAAAGAGCTTGATATGAAGGAGTCTATGCTTAAGGAACAGGTGTATGCTACTCAGAGACTGCAGCTTCAATATGATTCAAACGTCCGTGGTGCCGTTGCCAGATCAGCTACTCGCACACCCCTTTCCGGAGTTGACAGTACTTCCGCGACTCAAGAACCTCCTGGATCCACTCCTACTTTCCCAGGTCGCCAGAGAGACAAAAGCGAGAACCAGCGTTTCTTGCAAGAAGTAACCAGTGCTGTGAATGGTGTAATTACATCGGATAGTTCATTCAAGAAGTGGAAACCGAAACGAGTCGGGAAGCAGCTATCTATCTGGTGTTTTGAGTATGCTGGCGGCATGTTGGTTGAACCAATCGTGATGAAGGCCAAGAGTTGGTTACGTAAGAATAGCTTCACCAAGAATATTGCAAAGACCTTGTAGATCAGCATTTGTTTCAAGCCGTACGCAATCCCATTTCTCTTTATCTCGAAAGCTTTGGAGAGTAATGCCGGCCGTCATTTCACAGCGAACTCGCTTAAGTGTACGTTTGATCTTCTTGTCAGCAAAATCTTTCAAATAGCGATTCAGATATTCCCATGTTTCTGATGCAATGTACGCTACAGATGAAGCACTTTGGTAGCTTCCTTGTTTCTCCGTTTTGCGGTTCAAAACTTTACGAACTGCTTTTCTTACGCGCTCCAACCCATACCAAATCATAGAGGCGTAACAAGTAGGGTACGTGTACGCTGGATCTTCAACTGGAAATGAATAAAGCTTATCAACTCTGGTATTGCCCGAGCGTTTTCGGCAAATAAAAAGGTTCGTCATGCCCTGATGCGCCCGGCCTTTTACATCGTCAGGTCTGAACACGAAAGCAAGATCCTTCACCTTGTCTGGATTCACCTCCACCATCATGGGAGTTTGAATTACCTCCACTATGTGCTGAATTGTATCATCAATCAATCTACTTCCGTTTGTGTAGGCACATGAGAGTCTATCATCGCCCTCTCGAACAAACACGTTGATACTCACCAGAGACTTGCCGTGCGCCTCCCCAACAATGCGGCCGATGTCGACACGATTCTGAGATTTCCACATAATAAAAGTGCCAGGAGCGACTCTATGATTAAATGGTTTAATATGGGTGAGCAATTCATTCATTTTCTTCGGCACAGTGGCCCCCAATCGACGACCGCCGTGGCGACACTTTCTTTGCTGTCAAGCATTGGAGGGAGACGCGTCGGCCAAGTGTCGGTTGGGCGTCAAAAGACAAGACAAAAACGGTAAACAGACGTTATACAACGGAAACTAAAATATCAAGATAAATAAAGGACATTTTATACTATGGGAAGACAAAAGTCATTCTCAAAAAATGACTGGGTCATATGTCCTGCCGACAGGGTTAGGCTGGTATTGCTTGTGCGCCATGCCCAAAGAGATTGCCTTGTGCCTGATTTGCACATTGGCACCTTCCTTGTCTTCCTCAGCTTCGCCAAGGTGATGCAGAGCACTCTGCGCTGCGACGCTGAGGATGACGCCTCCACGAAGGAGGCTCTGCGTGCTGCGCTCGACAAGCCCATGGGTGACTTGGGCATCAAGCCACCAAGTGCGTGATTGCAGCTCTGGTGATCATGTTGCCCTTGAGAAGGAGATGGGGCTCAGCTGTTGTCAGGTGCTTGGTGTCGGGCTGCCTTGCGCGAGCTGCCTCTGCCACAGAAAATTGTGCGCGCTGGTGAGGGCCCGTGAGTGCCAGGAAACTCCAAACATGACAGCTAATGCAAAAAGCCATTCGTGGTAAATTCAAGAAATTGGGGGGCCCAAGCTACCTCCAAAACTTGGTGTTAACTTTTAATTAGACTCTGGCCAGAGAGGCTGTCGGTCATGCACTGGGAGCGGGCTCACCCAGCATCGACGATTTTCTCCCCCAACAAATAAATGATGTTTTTCGTGACGTGGCATTGGGGGGACCCAATAAAAATCTGAAAATATTGGGGTCAATTTTTGCCCCAATCCGTGCTCCTTTTGGGCCTCGTTTTGGGGTGCAGACAGAAAACCACTTCTCAAAATTAATTCGACTCAATCGACTCACTTTATCTTCGCCACTTGCTTGAGAAAAGGAAGTGAAGGTTTGAGTCTGAGCAATGCAGGCAAGCATGTTGCAGGAATTCATGTAGTTTGCTTTGTCGCCATTTGGGGAGTCCCCAACATGGATCGGCCATTTTGCTGGTCGACTCATTCGATTAGAGCGAGTGAGTGGTTAGAGTTGGGGGTCTCCTCACTCCCCAACGTTCGTCTCTATTTTCGAGGGGACGCACGTACGTACGTTTCCACTCTCTATAGAGACTCCCAAAATTAACTACCAAAAAATTACACTAATTTTGGGATTGCATGATTACTTAACAACTACGACATTTCTTCAGACATTCTTCACGGATCACGTAGAAATCCTACGTGAGATTCAAACCAGTCGTACACGGGACTGATTTTGCTTCCACGACGCACCTCCACGGCGTGGTGCCTTCTGCCGTCAATCTTGGCTTCCAATCAGCCGTTCTTCCACTTTCAAATGTATCAAATGTGGCGCCCATAATATTATGGTCGTATGGATGCGATGGAATAACGATTTGATGTGTTTTTGTTCCATCATTATCGTGATGTTTGTCTGACGACGGAGGTGCGAGGTTCGAGCTCCGCAAAATGCGTCCAATCCCAGATTTTTGGAAAGCTAATTTTGGGAGTCTCTGGCAGAGAGTCAAAACGTACGCACGTACGTACACTCGAATTTTGAGACGAACGTTGGGGAGTGGGGCGGGTCTGCCTCCAAAATTTCAAACTCAATGGTCAAAACGTCTTTCAGAGCAGAAGTCGACATCCAATGGCATGGGTCTATTGGCACAAACATGTCATGAGCATGCTAGCATCAGCTGATGTGGTTGTAAGCCTCATGCAGCTGCTCTGTAATCGTGACGACTCGTGTCATTGGATGGTGGCTTCTGCGTCTGTTGTCGTGTGGACCATGCAGCATTAGGTGAGCTCTTCTTTTCATTGCGGCATTGCTTTTTCATGTAACTGTGTTGCAGAGTGTGCATTGGTGTTGTTATCTTCAGCAGCTGCATTGGCTGTTTGATGCTGTTGACGGAGCGGTTATGTTAGCAGACACGGTCGAGTCAAGGTTGCTGAGCGTAGACGGCACGCCCATCTGCGACTTGCGCGAGCTTTGATTTGGCTGTCTGATGCTGTTGATGGAGCAGTTATGATAGCAGATGCGGTCGAATCAAGGTTGGGGGGGGGCTGAGCGTAGACTGGCACGTCCGTCTGCGACTTACGCGACCATTGATTTGGCTGTTTGTTGCTGTTGGCGGAGCGGTATATTAGAAGACGCGGTCGAGTCAAGGGTTGCTGAGCATCAGCTCTTTTCATGTCAGTGAGACAGCGAGCTATGTTATTATTGTGATGTGGAGAATGTTTCTGTTGGAAGTGCTCTTTTCTTGGTACGATCGAGTGGTGGTCATACTTTGCTCTGCTGTCAGAGAAGTGAAGCTTCCGCATGGTGGGCGCCGAGGCATGCTGTATCAGTTATTTTCCGAAACAACCAACCATTTCGTTTCAAAGATCATTGCCAGTTTCTGTTTCAAGTGATACTTATTTCTCTTGGTGCTATTGATGGTGGTCATGAGTCTGTGCTCTTGCATTCGGTACAACCATTTCTTTACAGCGTCAACGATTGACAATCACACTTCTGTTGGAAGTATTCCATTCATGGTATGTGTGATGGAGGTCTTTACTTTGTTGTGTGTTGTTAGACGGTCTACAGGTGTGTTGGAGCAATGCAAGAGCAGATCCATTGTCGTGATTCAGTTGTCTCGGCCCAGGTGACCTTTTGGTCAGTACAAGAGTGCTGAATGCAATTAATCAAGGTAGGGGTCAGTGAAGCTTGGCCTGATATACCATCATCAACTATTGAACTGTGTTTATGGACGTATTGGGTGCATTATGGCGGCCCATTCGCCGAAATGTTCCGACACCACCAAGGTTGTGCCAGAAATGAAGTACAAGAGGGAGCTAATATCTATAAGAAATGGTTGAATACTCTGTATGGTTGTCTTTCTAGCTCATCTTCTATGTGCGTTCATAGAATAGTTGGACATGTGCTTTCTGAATAGCCAGCTTCACACAAACAATCCACTTAGAGGAGGTTGGCGTCCAAGACCCCTTTTTCTATGGAAAGCAGGACAAGGCTTTGAGAGATTGACAGCAGAGACTATGTCTAATGGCGTGCACAGATGCGATACACAAACAACCTAATGGACTAATAAACGGCATTGAATGTTACTGTTTGGCTTAGCTTAGCAGTTCCTGAGCTATGCACACCTTCCCCTTTTCAGCTGTTGGTTGTCATGTAAGGAAGGTTTAGCACCACTACACAGGATTCCTAAGCAGAAACGAGAGCACCATGCCTTGCTGCACATCTTAATAGGAATATCTTCACTCACAAGCTTCATGCTTTCTAGTAAAACCACCCAAATACTATGCTGGCCAAGGCTTTATTTGATGGAGAAGTCTGACAACAAAGAGTGAGCCGATCAAAGATAAGGACGTCGCCCCCTCGATTACAGCACTAGAAAGCAGCACCGACCATCACTGGACAACATCATACAAAATGAGTATCGGCTCTGAACTTGATCGTTGAGATGCAAACACTTGCAGCATTGACTAAAGACATTCTGGATTCGTGAAAACAGATATCGAAATGCCGACGATCTGACAATTGAGCTCCTGCGTAAATCAACAAAATGCGAGCACTTTTCCAAAGACAACTTTTTTTTTTGATATATATTACATGGAGTTTGACGAAATGATATCCCTGTGTAACAAGATTGTGATTGACATGCCGCGTATTTCGCAAAAGTGCTGTCGGAGGGAGGTGGCGCCGGCGGCGGCGGCTCGTGATTGACTCGTCCACAAGGCGCGCCTTCTGCTCAACTGGGCTTCTGCCTCCATCTTATCTGAGCATTGGGAGACATCTCCTAGCACGCCAAAGGAGGAGAAAGCATTATCATTATGGTGTTGCTGCAATAAAGATGCTTCGTCCCCCCATGGTCGTCATGTTTTTGTGGTGGCAGCAGCTCAGTCCGTGCGTCTGTCCATGCTGCCCCTCCCGCCTTTGGTTGCCCCTTGTCACCCCACGCCTGTCTAGCTGTGGCCTCCTACCAGCTCAGCCTATTCCTGCCTATCTGGAGCAGCCCTACTGTGCAAGTCAGCTCGAGCTACCCCGCCATTGCGTAACTTAGCCAGGCTGCCCCCCCCCCCCTGCAGCTGCCACTCTCAGCAAGCCTGCAGCTAACCAGCGATCCAGGTGAGCCTCCACACTGTGGCAGCCAGAGAGAAGATGATAGGAGGCAGCAAGGCCACAAACTGAGTTATGTGCACCGGAGCACTGCGCTGGGAAGAGGGGGGTCAGTCGTGTTTTCGTCTGGAATGCATCAGTACCCACAGGCTACGCACTGCAACAAAAAGTTTGAATCTGTTCTACGTGAAATTTACGTAGAAATCCTACAGAACGACAACCCCGCAGAGGGATTCCCCTCATCACAATTCAAACGAGACAGCGACCATGACCCAGCCAAGGCCCCTCCTGCCATTATAGATGACTAACAATGGTAAGATATGATGAGTATATGATTGCATGTTGTAACGGAATTCGAATCAAACTTACAAAGCGATCGTTTTGTCTTGTTCAGTGAAATGACCGCGGCGCCGACGACATGCCGTTTCAAAGGCGCGCCACTGCTGTCAAAGCTCGATGGTATGCCATTAAAAGATATGAACTCTCACCAATAATGATTCTTTAAGTTATTTACAGGTAGCAGTGCATCCATGAATACTGAAGGAGGAGAAGCCAATAATGGCACGTCTTTTGAAATTCGTCATTCTGTTGTCAACAATTGCAACAAACAATTATCTCACTCTTGTTAACTCTTCACATGTTCAATTCTTTTCAGGTGACGTCCAAGAAAGGTATTATTGAGAATAATTATTATTGTGAAGTGAGCTGTTTGGTGGTCACAAGTGCTGTGGAGTCGTCACCA
>CALODP010000020.1:0-107332 GCA_942492055.1 uncultured Ignavibacteriales bacterium
AATTCATTGTACCTACTTCTTCAACATATTTTTGCTCGATTCCATCCAACCATAATACCTGTGAGTAGCCTTCTTTTTTAGCGGCTGCCTGTGCTGCCAAACTGGCTGCGTAGTTTGCAGGGGTTTTGCAATCACCGATACCTTTTCTTACGGCTCTGACGTATTTGTCTGTTACCAATATCGGAACCGGTTTGAAGCCTTCAGGATAATAAGGACCAACCGGACTGAGTAGCATAATAAATTTATAGTTATCTGCCGGGCGTACTCCTAAGAAAGGATCTACTGATATTATGAAAGGTCTTACGTACAATGAATATCCCGGTTTTGTAGGAATCCATTCTTTATCAATTCGTACAAGCTCGATTAATGCTTTTTGAGCCAATTCAATATCTATTTCTGGAATGCACATCTTTCTGGAGGAATTATTTAATCGCTCAAAATTCTTATCAGGGCGGAATAGCACTATTTTCCCATCATCATGCTTATAAGCTTTCAATCCCTCGAAAACTGCCTGTCCATAATGAAAAACCATAGCGGCGGGACTGATGCTTAAATTCTCCAGTTTCTTAATGGTAGGATTGTACCAACCACCTTTTTCCTTATCGTAATCCATTTCAAAACAATGGGTAGTAAATGTTCTTCCGAATATCAAATTTTCCGGTATTTGAATAGTCGGATTCTGTTCAAGATCATAAATTATTTCTTTCATTTTATCCACCATTTAATTGCTGATAATCGCAAAATTTTATAAAGAAAAACCCGGTTTATAGTCCGGGTAATTATATTCGAGCCAATTATTTTTTTGCAGCAATAATTCCAAGCTGAGGTAAAAGCGCTATTTGAGTTAGCTGATTCAACTTATTTTCGAAATTCATTGTAACTTAATATAATAATTTCATCCGAATTGGCAATAAGAAAAACGGGATGATTTTCTCCAAATTACGTGGAGAATTAGTCGAAAAGAATAAAGCGTAATAAAAAGAGTATTTTTATTCAAAATAAATGAAATCTATTTTCAATATTTTTTTTGTAAATTTAGAATTGCTGAAACAGAAACAAATTCGGATTCCCGTGAAATTACTTGAAAAGCTTGGCGAAAGAACTCTGGCATTTTTGGAAGAAGTCGGAGAATTGAGCCGATTATTATTCGAAATAGTCAAGTTTACTCCAAAATTACCTAAAAACAGAAATCTGCTTTTTTTCCAGATGGAACATATCGGTGTGAATTCTCTTCCCCTTGTAGTTGTTATAGCAATATTTACCGGGGCAGTCTCTGCCTGGCAGGCTGCTTATCAGCTTAAAGGAGTAGCACCACTTTCCTTTTTGGGTACGGCCACTAGCAGAGCCATTATTACGGAGTTGGGTCCTGTATTAACTGCAATTGTTATTGCGGGAAGAGTAGGAGCCTCAATTGCGGCAGAATTGGGATCGATGAAAGTAACCGAGCAAATTGACGCGTTGGAAACAATGGGAATAAGTCCGTCGAGATATTTGGCTATGCCCAGATTTTATGCTACAATAATAATGATGCCTATTCTGGTTGTGATTGCAAATGTTATCGCTGTTGCGGGGGCTTACGTAATCTCCAATTTCTTTTTAGGGATTTCATACTCTGTGTTTTTCGATTCGGTTAAAAAGTTTTTCTATTTCGGTGATTTTCTTTTCGGAATGGTTAAAGGAATTGCTTTCGGTGGGGTTACTTCTCTTTTAGGTTGCCACATTGGATTTAAAACAGAAGGGGGCGCGGAAGGGGTCGGATTGTCAACTATCAGATCGTTCGTTCTTACATCCGCTTCCATTCTTATTCTTGATTATGTTTTGTGGACTCTGGTTTTTTAAGGATTATTTAATGTATCGAATAATTAAACGAATTCTGGATATCTCTCTTATTTTGATCTCTCTTCCGGTTCTTATTCCGATAATGACCCTAATTGCCATTATTGTTTTCTTTGATCTAAAGGAGAACCCATTCTTTTTGCAGGAGCGTGGGATTACTTTGGATAAGAATCGTTTTGTAGTCTACAAATTCAAAACTATGTCTTCCCAAAAAAAATCATATGTAAATAAAACTACTCATGATCTTCTTAATAATCATTTACACCAAGAGGTTTCTAAATTAGGTAAATGGCTTAGATTAACCGGAATTGACGAGTTGCCACAAATCTTTAATGTATTAAAGGGAGAAATGACTCTTATCGGCCCACGTCCATTAATGCTATCCGATCTCGAAATAATGAAAAAGAGTTATCCTGTTCTGAATAAAAAAAGGGAAGAATTAAATCTTAAGCCGGGGATTACCGGACTTTGGCAAATTCTCAATGACAAAAAAGAAGGATACTACAATCTACTTTTGCTCGACACCCTTTACGAAAGAAAATGCTCTTTTTTATGCGACACAAAAATCATGATTATTACTTTATATATTCTTTTTACAGCTTCTAATAGGGATTCTATTGTTGCTAATAGAAAAATCGGACCTTTCAAACTTTCGGAGGAATTTTTAAGAGAAGAATTCGAATTATAATATTTCTTTGTCACGGGAACTTGAACTAATAAGTTCCAAGTGAAGTATAATATTAAAAACATGTTTGTCTGTCTTTTTCTTCTTGCATAAAGTTCATTAATCTCTTACCTTGTCATTCAAGGTCTATTCCAAGTACTCCTCCTTATTATCTTAAAGATTAAATCGGAGGCGGGCATGAAAATATTAAATATTCCTCCAATTTCTCATAATAATTCTAAAATCCGAATCAATATCCGATTTTACATGGATGCCTCCGTATTTTACCAAAATACTACTTTTATAATTCAAAGAAAAAGATTATTAAGGCAAACGTTAAGATAGTAAATTAAATTGTCTCACAATTTACGGAGCGGTAATATGTCAGAATACGTAAAACAATTGATGACGGAAGTTAAGGCTAAAAACCCGAGCGAACCGGAATTTCATCAGGCTGTCCAGGAAGTTGCAGAATCTTTAGTTCTCGTTCTGGAAAAACACCCCGAGTATCGTTCGGCTAAGATTCTCGAAAGAATCATTGAGCCGGAAAGAGTAATCCTTTTTAGAGTCCCTTGGGTCGATGACCAAGGAGATGTTCACGTTAATCGTGGATTCCGTATTGAAATGAATAGCGCTATTGGACCCTATAAGGGAGGATTAAGATTTCACCCTTCTGTTAATCTTGGTATTCTGAAATTCTTGGCTTTCGAACAGGTCTTTAAGAATAGTCTTACCAGTCTCCCGATGGGGGGAGGTAAAGGTGGATCCGACTTCGACCCGAAAGGTAAAAGTGATGATGAAGTTATGAGATTTTGCCAAAGCTTTATGACAGAGCTTCATAGACACATTGGCGCTAATACCGATGTCCCTGCTGGTGATATTGGTGTCGGTGGCAGAGAAATCGGATTTATGTTTGGCCAGTACAAAAGATTAAAAAATGAATTCACCGGAGTTCTTACCGGTAAGGGACTTAACTGGGGTGGATCGCTTATCAGACCCGAAGCTACCGGTTACGGTTCTGTCTACTTCGCTGCCGAAATGCTTGCCGCAAAAGGGGAAACTCTTGACGGAAAAGCTTGTATTGTTTCCGGTAGTGGAAATGTCGCACAATTCACCACCGAGAAAATTATTGAGCTTGGAGGTAAGGTTGTAACTCTGTCCGATTCCAGCGGATATATTTACGATGAAGAAGGAATAACAGCAGAGAAACTAGCCTATGTTAAACAACTGAAAAATGTTCGTCGTGGCAGAATGAAAGAATATATCGAGAAATATCCTAGTGCGGTTTATACTTCTACCGATCCTAATCTCGATTATAATCCGATCTGGAACCATCGAGCCGAGTGTGCTTTTCCAAGCGCTACCCAAAATGAAATTAACGCGAAGGATGCGGAACACCTTATTGAGAATGGTATTTACGTTGTTTCCGAAGGTGCAAATATGCCTACGGCAATCGAAGGAGTTAGAAGATTCCTGGATAAAGGTATTCTGTACGGTCCCGGAAAAGCTGCCAATGCCGGCGGTGTTGCTGTTTCCGGATTGGAAATGGCCCAGAATAGCATGCGCTTTAGCTGGACAAGAGAAGAGGTAGATACCAAACTTCGTTCTATTATGAAGAATATCCATAAAACATGTCTTGATACTGCCGAAAAATACGGAACTCCAGGGAACTACGTTAACGGAGCAAATATCGGCGGATTTATAAAAGTTGCCGACGCTATGCTAGACCAAGGAGTTGTCTGATAGTTTAGTCGTTTGCTTTAGCCATAAGGGGCGTCTGCGGACGCCCTTATCTTTCTACTATTTATCTCTTATTGTAATCGACGGGGGAGTATGCGAAAGCCTCATCCGAAATTTGATAAAGATATTATCAAAAAGAGTAAGTATCAGAAATTTCAGGATTTTCACAACCTGATGCGCTTTCGCGTGCGCGATATCCTTTTGGTTTCCAGTCTTTACGATTCCTATATTTTCGAAGAAGACGGACGTTTATACGAACAACTTCGCGGTGAATACCAGGGCCTAAACCTGAGCCATTCCCCGGAACTTCGCCAGGTTCCATCCGGCAAGGAAGCTTTGGAATTAGCGGAAAAAGAGAACCGATTCAATCTGGTAATTGTCACATTACATATTGAGGATATGTCCCTCTTCGAGTTTACTAGAAAAATTAAAGTTATTAAGCCCGATATTCCTGTAATACTTCTCGGATACGATAACAGAGAAATGAGCGATTTGCTAAGCCACAAAGATATTTCCCTTTTCGATAAAGTATTCATCTGGCAAGGAGATTTTCGCATTATATTCGGAATAATAAAGTATATCGAAGATCGCCAGAATATTGAAGAAGATACGGCAAATGTCGGGGTGCAGGTTATTATTCTTATTGAGGATAATATCCGGTTCTATTCCTCTTATCTCCCGATTATTTATTCAACCGTTGTTCGGCAAGCTCAAAGCCTTATCTCCGAAGGGATAAATCTATCTCACAAATTTCTTAGAATGAGAGCCCGACCGAAGATTATTCTTTGCTCTACATACGAAGAGGCGTGGGAATATTATAAAAAGTACGAAGAATATGTTCTGGGTATTATTTCCGATATCGATTTCTCTAGAATTGGGATTCAAGATCCCAAAGCCGGACTTATTTTTGCCGAAAACGTAAAAAAGGAACATCCCGATATTCCGATAATGCTACAATCGAATAACGGGGCAAACAAAGAGATTGCGCTTAAGCTAGGAACCGGATTTGCCTTGAAAGATTCTCCTACACTCTTGCAAGAGTTAAGGAAATTTATGATAGATCAGTTTAGTTTCGGGGATTTTATTTTCCGTAAGCCTGACGGTGAAGAAGTAGCCCGGGCCAGTTCCTTAAAGGATCTGGAACTCAAGTTGAAGGAAGTTCCTGAGGAATGTATTGAATACCACGCGTCAAGAAATCATTTCTCAAATTGGCTGAAGGCTAGAACCGAATTCTGGCTCGCGCATAAACTAAGACCTCGCAAAATAACCGAATACAACTCTATTGAAGAATTAAGGCAAATGCTCATCCTCTCTATTAATGAATTTAGAAGAGAGAGGCTTCAAGGGGTAATTTCCGATTTCCATAAAGAGACTTTCGGATCACTCGGTAACTTTGCCCGTATCGGAAACGGCTCTATCGGGGGAAAAGGACGCGGACTTGGCTTTGTAAATAGTCTCCTTAGTAATTTTGCAATTAACAAGAAATATCCCGACGCCAATATTTTTGTTCCTCATTCGGCTCTTCTGGCCACTGATGTTTTCGATCGTTTTCTTGATGATAATAATCTTAGAAAGTTTGCCCTGGAATGCAACGATGATTCCGAAATATTACGCAAGTTCATCGAGGCTAAGAAATTTCCTTCCGAGATACGAGAGCAATTGAATGAACTTTTGGATGTGATGACCGAACCGCTGGCAATACGTTCTTCAAGTCTCCTCGAAGATTCCCAAGGCCAACCCTTCGCCGGTGTTTATGATACGATTATGATTCCGAATAATCATCCCGATAAGAAAATGCGCTTCAAAAGGATGTGCTGTGCCATTAAACAGATTTACGCTTCAACCTTCTATAGAAAATCGAAGGAATATATTAAGGTAACTTCCTACCGGCTAGAAGAAGAAAAAATGGCCGTGATAATTCAAAAAACCGTCGGGGCTCCGCACGGAAATAGATTCTACCCGGAAATTTCAGGGGTGGCTAAATCGTACAATTTCTATCCTACTCCGCCACTCTCGGCCAAAGACGGTATTGTATCCGCTGCGTTGGGACTTGGAAAAATTATTGTTGAAGGAGGAGCGACTATCCGGTTTTGTCCGAAATTTCCACATCATCTTCTTCAATATGCTACTATAGACGATACCCTAAAATATAGCCAGAAAGATTTTTTTTCTCTCGATCTTGCTCCCGATCAGAAAGCCAAAATATTAACGGAAAATGAAGTGGTGAAAAAACTCCCCCTCGAAGAAGCTGATAAAGACGGAGTTCTCTCCTATATCGGATCAACTTATTCGGAAGAAAATCACACGATATACGATGGCACTTCACGAGACGGAGTTCGTCTCTTTTCACTGGCGCCGATTCTGAAATACAGAGTATTCCCATTGCCCGAAATAATTGAGTTGCTTCTGGAAGTAGGGAGCTGGGGAATGGGATCCCCGGTGGAAATTGAATTCGCCGTTAATCTCTCTGTCCCAAAAGGACATTCGAAAGAATTCGGGCTATTGCAAATGCGCCCATTGGTAATCAACAACGAAATGGAAGAACTTGAAGTTGAAGGACATCCGATCGAGAAAATACTATGCCGTAGCTCCAATGTTCTCGGAAACGGAATTATCGAAGGAATCGACGAAATTGTATTTGTAGATATCAACCGATTCGACCGAAGCAAAAGCAGAGAAGTGGCTGAGGATGTAGCATATTTCAATAGCAAAATAATCTCCCGAAACAAACGATACCTCCTAATTGGAGTAGGACGCTGGGGAACCTTCGATCCGTGGCTCGGAATACCTGTAAAATGGGAACAAATCTCCGGAGTGAAAACAATAATCGAATCGAATTTCAAAGACTTCGATGTAACCCCGTCACAAGGAACACATTTCTTCCAAAACCTTACCTCATTCAAAGTTGGATACTTTACCGTAAACTCTCACCTAAACCATGGCTCATTCATAGACTGGAGCTGGTTGGAAAACCTCCCCGTAAACGAAAAACGGGGCGAAGTCTACCACGTCTCCCTCGAAAAACCACTATCCATAATTATAAACGGCCGGGAAGGAAAAGGTGTAATCCTAAAACCGGAATAAATATTATAGTTGCGAAATTCGTATTCAATTAATAAGTTTATAATAATGCAACTTAATATAGGAAGTAACTTTGAAAATTCGACTAATTGCAATTGGTGTTCTATTTATAGCATTCTTATCTGCATGCGATACAACGGAACCGAAAAAGAAAATAAGTGAAGATTTGGCACTTGAGGTAATTGACGCGTCATGTACGGAATCCTTTCTCAGAATAAAGAATGAGACCCCAAACAAAAAGAAGGAAATTATCTTAACCCGCAACGGTGAAGAAGCACTCCGTTTTGCTGCCCTTTGTAGCGACACTGTTGTTGTTGATACCGGATTAACCGAAAGCACACTCTATTCTTACCAAGTCTTTGAGAAGCAAGGGGAGGAAACTACAGCTAAAAGTGAAAAAACAGATTGTATGACTCTTGCGCCTACAAGTCATGAGTTCAATTGGATTTTTTTTTATTTAGGTGATAATAAATCAAGTAGTTTATCTGATGTAGTTATTATTGATGACGATAATATTTGGGCAGTTGGAGAACTTTTTCTTGATGATTCTCTGGGCAATAAGGATTATACACCCTATAATTTAACTCATTGGAATGGAGAAAATTGGTCGTATCATAGATTACAATTTTTTACTTTCCCGAACCATCCTCATACACATCCGTATGCTACAAGCTCAATTTTTGCATTGGACGAAAATGATATTTGGATCTCATCAGGTAACCAGATAACTCACTTTAATGGAAATAAACAGGTCGACACTAAATTTCTTCCGTTTAATGTGCGCCAGATTTGGGGTAATAATAAGAAGAAAATTTACGCAGTGGGAGATAATGGTGGAATTGCCTGTTATGATGGTCAAAACTGGAAAGATATTTTGAGTGGGGTTGATTATCATTTTACAGATATTTGCGGCTATGGGGAGGATGTCTGTGTTTGTGGAGTTAAAGATGCAATGACAAAATCTATTCTAATAAGACTAACCAATAATAAAATAGAAAAATTATGTTTTGGTGAAGAATCAAATTCGACAATTATTTCTCCTATTGGGCTCTTTAGTACTGTATGGATGGACAAGAAAGGATTTATTTTTATTGGAGGCAATTATGTATATACAAATAAATATAACTATTGGGGATATGGAAATAAAACAAATGACATACAGTCCCGCAGTTATTTTTCAAGAATTAGAGGCAATTCTTCAATTGACATGATTGCATTTGGTTGTTTTAATACAATCATGCACTATAATGGAAAAGACTGGCTGCCACTTGGGAATCAATATTCATCGTTAAGTCGAAAATGCTGGGTGGGTGATATAAAGGAAGATATGGCTGTAGGGGTTGGTGTTGAACATCTTGGGGTACTAAAAAAGGCTATAGTTATTATATTAAATAGAATATAAAAATTTATTATATGTCATTTGTTTGCATCAAAGCAATCTTAATGACTCTTTTAGTTACAATATCTACACAATCCGCGCGAACGATTATGTCTCATCCAAGAAGATGTTATTAATCAAATAATATTTGCGGCGAATGTATTTGAGAAAGGAGAGGGATTAACCTCTCCTTTTTTTTTATAATTTATTTTTTTCCGACACTACCAAACCTTTATGTAATTTCTTCGGACAAACATTCTATTTCTCCAATCGCACTTCGTTTTTCTCCACCCGTAGCAAGCACTTCTTTACTTGTAGGGAGTATTTACTTAAACTCATAACGAATTTCTTTACCTTCCCGACTTACCGCGCCACCGTCACTTCTCTTTGAACGACTGCCACTTCGTTTTGAACGACTGTAACTTCGCTTTGAACGACTGTAACTTTCCTTTGAACGAATGTCACCTCCCATTGCACGACTGCCACTTCGTTTTGAACGACTGCCACATCGCTTTGCACGAATGTCAAATCGTTTTGAACGGCTGCAACTTCTTTTTGAACGACTGTCACTTCGTTTTGAACGAGTGTAACTTCGCTTTGCACGAATGTCAAATCGTTTTGCACGATTGCCACATCGCTTTGAATGAGTGTAACTTCCCTTTGCACGACAGCCACTTCGCTTTGAACGAGTGCAACTTCGCATTGAACGAATGTCAAATCGTTTTGCACGACTGCCACATCGCTTTGAATGAGTGTAACTTCCCTTTGCACGACAGCCACTTCGCTTTGAACGAGTGCAACTTCGCATTGAACGAATGTCAAATCGTTTTGCACGACTGCCACATCGCTTTGAATGAGTGTAACTTCTCATTGCACGACTGCCACATCGCTTTGAATGAGTGTAACTTCTCATTGAACGACTGTCACTTCGTTTTGAACGAGTGCAACTTCGCATTGAACGAATGTCAAATCGTTTTGCACGACTGCCACATCGCTTTGAATGAGTGTAACTTCTCATTGAACGACTGTCACTTCGTTTTGAACGAGTGTAACTTCGCATTGAATGGATGTAACTTCCCTTTGATCGAATGTAAAATCGCTTTGAACGATCGTCACACCGCTTTGAATGACACCCCTTCCTCATTTCAAGACTTTTCCGAAGCAATGCTCGAACATCCCTAAAATTATATTTACGGACTGGTTTTAATTTCTTCTCATTTATCTTAGTGTACTAAGTGACCTTTGTTGTTAATCCTTCTATAGAATAAGTATGTGCGATACTCCGCTTCAATTTGGAATAACATTATTATTCCCGCGGATAAGTCTTGTTTTATTCGATTTCTTCCGGAAAAGGGGAGAAAGTTTTTCTTTTGCTAGCCTAAAAGGATTGACAAAGAGCCTCAATTTATTTAGCTTATTCCAAAGATAAACAGATCCGTATTTCTATTTGAAAATATTATAAACTAAGTCGAGAGTAACCCAATGGCAGGGGCAAGCAGACGGACGTTCTTGAAATCCGTTGCTTCCGTTAGTGCCGCGACTCTTGGAAATATTCTTCTTTCTCCCCAAGCCACGGAAGCTAAGGATAACAGTACGATTAGTAGAGATAGGAAAGGGGTTCTGGTGGACACTACTGTCTGCCGTGGTTGCCGTAAATGTGAGTGGGCGTGCAAAAAGGCTCACAACATTGAAGCGGGAAACCCCGAAGAATATGATATCGAATTAACCCAATCCGTTAAACGAAGACCTGATCACACCTCATTAACTATCGTTAATCAATACAGACCATCAAATAACAATGAGATCAATGTTAAATTTCAGTGTATGCATTGCGATAAACCGGCGTGTGCTTCGGCCTGTATTGTTGGAGCTTTTACAAAAACAGAGTCGGGTGCGGTAACATGGGACGGAGCCAAATGTATCGGATGTCGTTACTGTATGGTTGCCTGCCCGTTTCAGGTTCCTGCCTTCGAATACCATAAAGCCTTGGAGCCGAGAATAACCAAATGCGATTTCTGCTTCGAAAGAATCTCCGCGGGAAAGCTACCGGCGTGTGTTGATATTTGTCCCGCAGAAGCGTTGATATTCGGAAAAAGGCTCGATCTTCTGAAACTGGCTCATGATAAAATTCGAAACTATCCTGAAAGATACAACACCCATGTCTTCGGAGAAACGGAAGTCGGAGGAACGTCTTGGATCTATCTTTCCGGCCCTTCGATGAATAAATTGGGAATGCCCCGCTTGGGGAACGATCCCGCTCCCGGTGTTTCCGAATCGATACAGCACGGAATCTTTGCCTATTTTATTCCCCCGATAGCTCTCTACGCCTTACTCGGTGGGATAATGTGGGTTTCTAAAAACAGAGAAACACGGGGGGAAGAATGACAACAGGTATTATGACTCCGATTCCTCTGGAGAAAAAATATTTCACATCCGGCGTTATCCTTCTGGCAATATTGGCCTTAAACGGATTGATCTTTCTCGGAGCCCGCTTCCTGTTTGGTCTAGGGGCGGTTACTAATCTCAATAATCAATACCCTTGGGGAATATGGATAGGAGTGGATGTTGCTGCCGGAGTAGCGCTGGCTGCCGGGGGATTTACAACCGCCGCTTTGGGGCATATTATGCATCGGGAAAAGTATCATCTCATTACCCGCCCGGCTCTATTGACCGCATTGCTCGGATATACATTTGTGGCAATAAGCGTAGCGGTAGATTTGGGGAGGTACTATTCCATTTGGCATCCCTTAATCTATTGGAACGGAACATCGGCTCTCTTCGAAGTTGGCATTTGTGTGATGACCTATCTTACTGTGCTGTATATCGAGTTCCTTCCGATAGTAGTGGAGCGTTTCAAAGGTAAAGTTAACTTGAAAGGGAGTCTGAAGTTTCTGAATAATAAAATTGAGAGGCTTCTTCTTTTTCTGGAAGCCGGCTTAAACAAAACAATGTTCCTTTTTATTATTGCCGGTGTGGTACTTTCCTGTTTACACCAATCCTCGCTGGGAACATTGATGATAATTGCCGGCCCGAAGATTCATCCACTTTGGCAAACTCCGGTATTGCCTTTGCTCTTTCTGTTATCCGCTATTGCGGTTGGCTTCCCGATGGTAATAATGGAATCCCTTACAGCTTCTAGATCATTCGACTTAAAACCGGAAACCGAAGTCCTTTCTCGTCTCGGCTCTTTTGTCGGTCCTTTGTTGGGTATTTATCTCGCTTTCAAACTGGGGGATATCTTTATCCGTGAAACCTTTGTCTATCTGAACGAATTCAATACCGTTACCATAATGTTTCTTGTGGAGATGATCATCGGAATAATCATTCCTCTCAGAATGTTTTTATCGAGAGAAGTTCTTCGCTCTCCGTTATTATTATTTATTGCCTCAATGCTTGTGATCTTTGGTGTGCTGATCAATCGAGTGAATAATTTTATTGTAGCTTACGATCCTCCTTATTCTACGGGGGCATATTTCCCATCGATCGGGGAAATATCGGTTACTATTGGCTTTATTGCAATTGAAGTTCTGCTTTATCGTTTGTTCGTAAAACACTTTCCTATTATCAGTTTGCCTGATAAAGGAAAAATTCCCGAAGCAAAATATCGAGTCAGGGGGCTTTGATGAAAAACATTTTCCTGTTTCTCTTTCTCTTTTCTGTTACACTGTCGGCTCAAAGTCACGAAACAGTTCAATACCATTGCGGTTTATGCCACGCATGCGAAACTCCCACCAAAGTGGATCCTTGTTTGAAGCTTTGTCCAAGGGAAGAAATAGTTACCGTATTTCATTCTCACGAAGAAGCACCGGATGAAATAAAACTCGATAACCGTTACGATACCAGAGAGCTATACAGCCCGGTCTATTTCTCTCATTACAATCATTCGGAAATGTCTTCCATAGCCGGAGGATGCGAGATTTGTCATCACTACAATCCGCCGGGGAGAATTGCCCCGTGTAGTGCATGCCACGAAGTTAACAGACTTCGGACTGATATTAGCAAACCTGATTTGAAAGGGGCTTTTCACCAGCAATGCCTGGGTTGCCATGACAAATGGAGCGAAAGGAAAGCTTGTTCTTATTGTCATTTCCCAAATGGCAAAAAGAAAGCAAAAGAAGTTTCGAAGAAAGGGTACAAAAGTTTTCATCCGAAAATTACATCTCCGAAAATTATTAATTACGAAACTGATTACGACGATGGTAAAAACGTAACATTCCTGCATAACGATCATAATCGTCTTTTTGGATTGAAATGTGTTGATTGCCATTCGGAGAAGGGGTGCGTTAAGTGTCATAATGAAAAGAAGAACGTAATTGAGGAAGAAGAGGATTTGCATGATAAATGCGGAACATGTCACGATACCGAAGATGATTGCGAGCGATGCCATTCACAAAAGAAGAAAACCGGATTCAATCATTATGTGCGAACAGGATTCCCGTTAAAGAAATATCATTCGAAGGCAAGTTGTGTATCATGTCATCTGACCAAAAAGTTTTCCGGATTAAAGAAGGAGTGTAACAATTGCCATAAGGGATGGACACCGGAGAATTTCAAACACGAAGTTACCGGTTTGAAATTGGATGATAACCACGTTGAGTTCGATTGCGAAGAATGCCATGCGGATAACAACTATCTAAAGAAGGATTGCGGTAATTGTCACGAAGATTATAAGTATCCCGAACAAAGTCCCGGAGCCAAATAATGCAGCGTAAGCTATTAAGGCGAATAGGAGTAAGGCTAATTCTTTTCACGAGCGCTACAAGCCTTCTTATTATTGGGCTATTTGCGGTTATGAATATAGATAATCAGGAAAGGGTTTTGATTTCCGAAGTGGAGCGTCATGTTGAACAGCTAAGCGAAACCGTAAAGAAAAGTACATATTACGACATGCTAGCCAATCGTAGGGATGATCTTCACGCGATGATAAACTCTATCGGCGAAGAACCGTGTATTAAAAAGGTAAGAGTGTTTAACAAAGATGGCGAGATCACTTATTCTGCCGATACAACCGAGATCGGGAGTGTGATCGATAAAAAGGAAGAAAGTTGTTATGTATGCCACGTAGCCGATGAACCGATAAAACGTTTGAGCAGAAAGGACAAAACCAGGATATATCAATTATACCCCGATTCAGCGCGGGTTATGGGAATTATCAATCCTATATATAATGAGGAATCATGCTGGAATTCTGATTGCCACGTTCACGAGAAGGAACAATCGGTTTTGGGTGTTTTGGATATTACTGTTTGTCTGAAAACAATTGATAAACAATTATCGCAAAGCAAACTTGAGATAATCGGTTTGTTTTTTGTTTCCGTATTGGTGTTGGGGGGAATAATTTGGTTCTTTGTGCGTCGTTGGGTTACGGTTCCCGTGAAGAGTCTTGTGGAAGCTACTAACAAAATAGCGACCGGTAATTTGAATCACAGAATCGAAAACAATTCCGAAGATGAACTCGGTAAACTGGCCGACTCCTTTAATAATATGACAAAGAAACTTGCCGAGATGAGAACACAATTAGTGCAGTCGGATAAAATGGCATCGTTGGGGCAATTGGCTGCCGGAGTTGCTCACGAAATCAACAATCCCTTGACCGGGGTATTGTCTTACAGCAGTTTTTTATTGAAGAGGATGGATGATAATCCGGAGGCGCAAAATGATTTGAAAGTGATAGTTAGGGAAACCAAAAGATGCAGGGAAATTGTAAAGAGTCTTTTGGATTTTTCTCGACAAACTGTTCCGAAAAAGATGAGCCATGATATTAATGAAATTATCGAAAGAGCCGAGCACGTTGTAGCTAACCAATTGAAGTTAAGGAATATCTCGCTTTATAAGAATCTGGAAGAGGAGTTACCTCCAATTACTCTGGACGCGAATCAAATTCAGCAGGTATTTATAAATCTGATAATAAATGGGATTGACGCAATTGAATCGGAAGCCGGGGAAATAAGAATAGAAAGTAGGCGAGTATCCCTTTCCCCTTACGGATACAAACAAATCAGAAATGCGGTTTGCCCGAACGGACATAATTTGATTGATCGCCATCACCGGATCGACGGATTACCTTCTCTCAAAGTTATTGCCACATATGGTGGAAATGAAGGGTATGTTCATTTGGACCCGATATACGGGAGATTTAAGAATCACTATGGAATTCCACTTGCAGAGAATGAATGGTTTGCGATGAAATGTCCTGAGTGCGGAATATCATTGATAAGTGAAGGAACCAAATGTCCGGATGGGAAAGCTCCCATTTACACAATAGAAATTCCGGAGAAAGGTATTTTGGAAGGATGCCCGATGGTCGGGGCAAATTGGCAAAAGTGGGAATATATTGATCGCAAAGGATTGGCGGAGTATATCGAAGTTAACGTTAGAGACAATGGTAGTGGGATATCCAAAGAGAATATCGAAAAAATATATGATCCCTTTTATAGCACAAAGGGGCAGAAGGGAACCGGACTTGGGCTATCTGTTGTGTGGGGAATAATTGAAAATCATAACGGGCGGATAAGGGTTGAAAGCGAGATAAATAAAGGGACTTCATTCACTATTAGGTTACCGATAAATGAATAAAATATCGCAAATATTAATTATCGATGACGAACAAATAGTTCTAGATTCTCTCTCTCGAATAATCCGGACTTTGGGAATAGAGTGCGATATAGCGCTTAACGGAGAAGACGGATTGACATTGTCGGAAAAGAATAATTATCAATTGATTATTTGCGATATCATGTTGCCTGACATGAACGGATTTCGTGTGATGGAAAGTCTGATTAGAGCAAATAAGCAAATACCACTTGTTTTTACTTCGGGATATTCTACTTTGGATAATGCGATTCGCGGTCTCAAGCTGGGGGCTTTGGAGTTCCTTCCTAAACCGTTTTCTTTTGAGGAAGTATTGGCGATGATGCAAAGAGCGGAGGAGTATTATAAACTAAAGTATTCCGATATAAAGGAGGGAGATATTAATTATATCCCAATTCCATCAAGTTATTATCGTCTCGGGGAATATTGTTGGGTAGCCTTTGCGCAAGAAGGGGAAGCAATTATCGGGCTCTCCGATCTGGGGTGGAAAGTAGCCGGCGATATTACCGGAATCGAAATGGTCAATACGAACGCTGTTAAGCAAGGAGAAGGTTTTATCAAGATAAATACAATTGAAGGAACTGAACATTATTACCCTGCACCCATAAGCGGAAGGATAATTTTCTTAAATGATTCCTACTCGGAAGCTATGCAAAAAAGGAAGGATCCTTACTTTGATGGATGGGTCGTAAAAGTAGTTCCCGATAATCAAAATGAAAAAGAGAATCTAATATTGGCAGCTTCCGATAGATTATAAACTAACATACTAATAAGGGAGGCTTAAATGGCACTCTATATTCTACTCATATTAGTTTTATTTATAATTATTGATATCAGCATCAGATATTTGTTAAGATACTTTAAAGAGCAAAAAAAGAAAAAAGAACGATCGGCTATTCTTGAGGAGAGTATCAAACTCGATTATACAAGCGAAGCCAAGTCGTTAAAAAGGGTCACCGTCGATAATCCCAAAGCACGTATACTTTGTGTGGATGACGAGGAAGTCATTCTGGATAGTTTCAGAAAGATATTGGTTTTGGATGGTTATTCCATCGATACTGTATTAAACGGAAAAGAAGCGCTCGGGTTGATTCAGACACATCATTACGATTTTGTTTTTACCGATTTAAAGATGCCTGAGATGAGCGGAGAAGAAGTTTGCAAAGGAGTAAAACACCTTCGCCCGGATATTGATGTGATAATCATAACCGGATACGCAACCGTGGAATCGGCGGTTGAGTGTATGAAATACGGAGCGATGGATTATTTGCAAAAGCCTTTTACCGAGGAAGAGTTGCTTCAACACACTAAAGAATTCCTCACGAAAAGACAGAGTAATATAAAATCAACTTTGCAACCGAAAGTAATGATTACAGCAGCCGAACAGGAAGTGAATGCCAGTGAATGTGATTTTGCGATACCCGGTGGGGTCTTTATTTCTCAAGGGCATACATGGGCAAGCGTCGATTCGGAAGGTAGAGTTAAAGTAGGATTGGATGATTTCGCCAAAAAGATTCTCGGAAAAATAGATTCTCTTGAACTACCCAATCTTGGAATGGAAATAAAGGCGGGACAGAGATTGTTCAATGTTGATCAAGGGAAAAGAAAGATTCCGTTTGACTCACCCGTTTCAGGTAAAGTAATAAAAGTAAACAATGAGTTGAATAATAACATTGATGAATTGGAAGCAGGGGTATACGGAAATAACTGGTTCTGTCTTATTGATGCTGATGATTTGGATTCCGAACTTAAGGAATTGAAAATAGGGAAGAGCGCGGTTAAATTTTATCAGAATGATATTGAGCATTTTATCGCAACGATGCACAAAATCGGAAAGTATGTTAAAGATATCGAAAAAAAGGAAGGGAAATCTATATATAAAGGGATCTTGCGCGAGATGGATGAGTTTCACTTGGAAACAATTGTGAATTCCTTTTTCCAAAGATAAGTTAAAACGGGCGCCGGTCCGTCATGAGGGTGATAATGGCGGACCGGCCATGAAGTCATGTTCCGGCTTCTATGAAGTCGGAAACATGATCCTCAAAATGAATATGGTTTTTACTGATTCCAGATTTTCTAAAGAATGAGTTCATTTCGGAAATCATTTCCTTTTGTCCGCATAAGTAGTAATGATATTTCTTAATGCCATCAGTTGGTAAACTTTTTAATACGAATTCCGGGGTTAGTCTTCCGACTGAGCCCTTCCAATTTTTCCCCGGTGCTGAAAGGGAATGAATTACTTTTAATTTTTCTTTATGGTTATTAATGAGTTTGAGTATTTCCTCATACAATAATATTCTATTTTCATTTCTGTTTCCGAAAAAGAGAATAGCTGATTTCGAATTCGGCGAAGCAAGGAACTCTTTCGCAATGGAAAAGAGAGGTGTAATTCCCGAGCCGGTAGCGATTAACACAATATCGGTAATTTCTTTTTGTGAAGTGGAATATGTTAAGTTTCCTGTAGGCATCGAAGCTCTTATTCGTGCACCTATTTTCAGCTTCTCCTCAAAATAGGATTCCAATTCACTTTCATTATTAAGCTTGATTAAAAGGTCTATTTGGGGGAGATCATTTGGTGATGAAATTATCGAATATGAGCGTTTAATTATTCTGTTATTAATAGTGAAAAACAGATTAATATATTGTCCGGCAATGAAAGAAAAAGTACTGTGCTTAACATCATTAGCATTCAAACGATATGTATTGGCAATAACTTTTTCAAAATATGTTACTTTAAGATCGAGCATATAATTCTTTCCTTTAGATTGAATAACAGAGTTCTCAATAATAAGGTTCTCCAAAAATAGATTTTTCTTATTCGGAAGATTATCGTAATTTCATTGCTTGTTTAATTAGAAAGAATTCTGCTACAGTTGAGAATGGAGTTATGAAATATTTTGGAATACTAGTAGTCGTTACATTCTTGTTCGGCTGCAACACCGGCCAAGATTATTATAAGGCAAAAGAAGCTGTTAGTAAAAGAGCCAAAGAAGCTGATGTGATTACTATTCCATTGGAGGGTGAGGTAGCCAGCAGAAAGCTTGAAGCATCAGGTCTTTCGTGGTTCAATGGGAATTTGATGATCTTGCCTCAATTCCCCGAAAAGTTTTCCAATGGTAAAGACGGAGCCTTTTTCATAATAAAGAAAGAGAAAATTGAGGAGTATCTTACCGGTCGGAATCAAGCACCACTTTCGGCCGAAAGAATTGAAGTCATATATGAAGGGGAAAAAGATTTCCTTTCTTGCGACGGCGGTGGTTTCGAAGGTGTGGTTGTCGATGGAAATGAATTATATTTTGTTGTTGAATCAATGGACGAGGGAAAAACATTTTGTTATTTGGTAAAAGGCTCTTTCGATAAGGCAACTAGTACTATTACTATAACAACTAAATCCAAAGTTAAAATTGATTCTCAATCGGGAATACACAACTTGTCCGATGAGACAATACTTCAAAAGGATGATCTTCTTATTACGCTACACGAAGGAAACGGTGTGAATATTACGAAAGTGCCGGTTGCCCATATTATTGGATGTGATATGCATGAAAAGAGGAGCCTTCCGATGGAAAATGTTGAGTACAGGATAACCGACGCAACTTCAGTTGATTCTTCCGGAAAATTCTGGGTAATAAACTATTTTTATAAAGGGGATTTTACAGATCTGAAACCTGTAATTGATGCAAATTTTAAAGGAGAGGGAATAGGAAAAACTCATTACGAAAATAAGCATGTAGAAAGGTTGTTGGAATTTGTAATAATGCATGATGGAATCCGAAGAACACAACAAAATAGTATACAATTTGTACTAGATAAAAACGGCGGTAGAAATTGGGAAGGAATAGTACGATATGAGGATAAAGGATTTCTTGTTGTAAGTGATTATTACCCAAAAACAATTTTGGCATTTATTCCATTTAGAGATTAATAAGTAGAGATATACATGAAAAATTTGTATCTTACACGCTGGTTTTAAAAATATTTAATAAATAGGCTACGAAATAGGTTCGTAAAGCCAATAAATAGCTATGTATTCTTGACATTATTCGAGAATACGTTTATTTTTGTAGACTTTGTGAAAATAAACTGCCCAATTGGAGGAGTACGCTGTGAAACAGGAAAAAATCACACGATTTGTAAAAACTGAAGATGCCGACAGAAAATGGTATGTCGTTGACGCTAGCGATCAAGTCCTTGGAAGATTGGCAGCCGAAGTTGCTAGGGTAATAAGAGGAAAGAACAAAGCTATCTTTACTCCTAATATGGATACTGGCGACTTTGTTATAGTAATAAATGCTGATAAAATCAGAATGACCGGTAAGAGAGAATTACAGAAAGAATATTTCTCTCACTCAGGATATCCGGGTGGAGTAAGAACTTTATCATTCAAAGAAATGATGGAGAAAAAACCAGAATTTGTTATTCAGCATGCTGTAAAAGGAATGCTTCCAAAAAACAGACTTGGCAGACAGTTAATTAAGAAACTTAAAGTTTATGCCGGTGATACTCACCCGCATGCTGCGCAACAACCAGAACAATTAAGCTTATAAGAGGAATTGAATGGCTGATAAAATATTTGTCGGACGAAGAAAAAACGCTGTAGCAAGAGTAATCTTGAGAAATGGCTCAGGGAAGGTTACTGTAAATAAAAAAGAATTTGAGAACTACTTCCCTCTAAAAGACAGCAGAGATTCTGTTACTTTACCATTACAATTAACAGAAACATTAGGGAAATATGATATTTTAGCTAATGTAAATGGTGGTGGAACAACAGGTCAGTCGGAAGCTATCAGATTAGGTATTGCAAGAGCATTGGTTGAAATTAATGAAGAATTCAGAGCTGTATTGAAACCTCATGGATTACTTACTAGAGATCCACGTATGGTTGAAAGAAAAAAATACGGTCAACCAAAAGCAAGAAAGAGATTCCAGTTCTCAAAGAGATAATTGGTTATTATTATTTAATTATTCATACTTTCGGATTTACCCCCTGTGTCTCGGCATGAAAACGAGATGAAAGGTGAAGAGGAAGGAAGTAGAAGACAAACAGGAGTAAATATCATGGCAAAAGTTGAATTGACACAACTTATTGAAAGTGGTGCGCACTTCGGGCACCTTACCCGCAGATGGAATCCTAAAATGAAGCCTTATATCTTCATGGAGAAAAATGGGATTCACATTATTGACCTCAAAAAAACTCAGCAATCCATTGAAGTAGCTGCCAAAGCTATTCATGAAATTGCAGCTCATGGCAAAAGCGTTCTCTTTGTTGGGACCAAAAAACAAGCTAAAAGTGTAATTGGTACTGAAGCTAAAAGATCCGAAAGCAACTGGGTTAGCGAAAGATGGCTTGGTGGAATGCTAACTAACTTCTCTACAATCAGAAAAAGTATCAAACGTCTTCAGAATATCGATAAGATGGAAAATGACGGTACTTTCGAAAAAATAACAAAGAAAGAAAGATTACAGCTTAGTAGAGAAAGAGACAAACTCAGAAAAATTTTGGATGGAGTTGAAACACTAAATAGATTACCTGGTGCATTATTCATCGTTGATATTAAAAGAGAATCGATAGCAGTTAAAGAAGCCTTAAGATTAAATATTCCTATTTTTGCTATCGTAGATACTAACTGTGATCCTGATAATGTTGATTATGTTATTCCGGCAAATGATGATGCCGTAAGAACAATTGAATTGATTCTTAAAGTTATGGGCGATGCTGTTATCGAAGGTAACGCAAAGTCAAAAGAGCTTAGAGCTCAAGAAGCCGCTGAGAAGGAAAGATTAAGAAAAGAACGTGGCGAAGAATCAAAAGGGGACGACAAAGGAAAAGTTAGAAGAGTTCGTTTTGATAAGAAAAGAAATCAAAGAGATAGAAAGAATAATGCTTCCGCTCCAGCTGCGGTAAAAAAGGAAGAAGCCCCGAAAGCTGAAGCTCCGAAAGCAGACGAACCTAAAAGCGAAGAATAAATTATAAATAAAATAAAGGACTAATTACCATGGGAATCAGTGCAGCTCAAGTAAAAGAACTACGCGATAAAACCGGCGCAGGAATGATGGATTGTAAGAAAGCGCTTAATGAAGCAAACGGAGATTTTGAATCTGCAATCGAAATCCTAAGAAAAAAAGGTGCTTCTGTAGCTGCTAAACGCGCTGAAAGAGATGCAAATGAAGGTCTTGTTCAGATAAAGATTTGGAACGAAGGTAAAGCAGGCGCGATTATCGAAGTAAATTGCGAAACTGACTTCGTTGCAAAGAGTGATGATTTCATTCAGTTCTCAGAGTTGGCTTTGAATACAGCTATTGAGAATAAACCTACAAGCGTTGAGGAATTATTAACCTTGTCTTTTGATGGAAAGAATATTGGTGATGAATTGAATTCTTTACTAGGCAAAATCGGTGAGAAAATTCAAGTAGCTAGATTCAATGTTGAAGAAGACGATGACGCATTGTTTGTTGATTATATTCACCACGGTGCTAAACTTGGCGTAATGGTAAAAGTTGAAAAAGTTGGCTCGGCTGATAGAGAGAAACTTGTTGCGATAGTTAAAGATATTGCTATGCAAGCAGCTGCAATGATGCCACAGTATGTTTGCAGAGAAGAAGTTCCTCAGGATGCTATAAATAAAGAAATGGAAATATATAAAGAAGTAGCTAGAAAAGAAGGTAAGCCAGAACAGATCCTTGAAAAAATAGCTATGGGTAAATTGAACAAGTACTATCAGGAAATCTGTTTGTTAGAACAAGTTTTTGTTAAAGATAATTCAAAGGCTGTCGGCGATCTTATAAAAGAGTTTAATAAAGAAAACTCTTCTGAAGTTCAGCTGACGAAGTTCTACAGATATCGTCTTGGCGACAAATAATTTATTTATAAATCTAAAAAAAAGGTCTTATTTTTAATAAGACCTTTTTTTTTATTATATTGGAAGTGGATATGGAAAAGAGACTTAAATATAAACGTATTCTGCTTAAGCTAAGCGGAGAATCCCTTATGGGAAAAAAAGGGCATGGAATTGATCCGTCAATGCTCGAATTTTTTGCCTCTGAAATAAAGAAAATTCACAGCCTTGGCGTTGAAATTGGTATTGTAATTGGTGGCGGAAATATATATCGCGGTTTGAGCGCAAGCGAACAAGGAATCGATAGAGTTACAGGTGATCAGATGGGAATGTTGGCTACGATGATCAATTCTTTGGCACTACAAAATACTTGTGAACAGCATGGAATGTATACTCGTTTAATGAGTGCTATACAGATGAATGAGATTGCCGAACCATATATTCGTCGTAGAGCAATTAGGCATTTGGAGAAAGGCCGAATTGTAATATTCGGAGCTGGAACCGGACATCCATATTTTAGCACAGATACTGCGGCTTCTTTAAGAGCTGTCGAAATAGAGGCTGACGCGATAATTAAAGGAACACGAGTTGACGGTGTATTCGATTCCGATCCTGAAAAAAATCCAGATGCTGAATTATTTACGAAAATTTCATACTCGGATGTTCTTAATAAGGATTTACGCGTAATGGATTTGACCGCAATTAGCTTGTGTAAGGAAAATGATTTGCCGATAATTGTCTTTAATATGAATAAAGAAGATAATCTACATAAATTGGTAACTGCCGGTAACGTTGGAACTGCAGTTGGGCAGTTCGATCTGAACGATAAATCTAACAATTAATATAGAGGTTTTTATGGATGCTGTTATTAACGAAGCTAAATCCAAGATGGAAAAAACAATCGAAGCATTTCGCACTGATATTTCGAGGATAAGAACCGGGAAAGCAACTCCTGCGCTGTTAGACGGAGTTAAAGTTGATTATTACGGAACTATGTCTCATCTTTCACAAACCGCTAATGTTTCGGTGCTCGATGCCCATACTTTATCGATTACTCCTTGGGATAAATCGATGGTTTCTTTAATTGAGAAAGCGATAATTTCTGCTGATCTTGGATTAAATCCAGCTAATGATGGCACAAATATTAAAGTTCCAATTCCTCCCTTGACTGAAGAGAGAAGAAAAGAATTAGTAAAGCACGTAAAAAAGATTGGGGAAGAATTTAAAGTTGCTATCCGAAACGTTCGAAGAGAAGCAAATGATAAATTGAAAAAGCTTGAGAAGAGTAAGGAATTATCGGAAGATCTTCGACGCGATGCTGAAAATGAAATTCAAAAGATTACAGACTCTTATATTTCCAAACTTGAAGAAGTTTTCAAAGTAAAAGAAAAAGAAATAATGGAAGTATAGTTCTTATAGATAAAAAGGCCGGTTATTAATAACCGGCTTTTTTCGTTTAAATGACTTGCCACAATGGACGATCTTTCCGATTTATGAATGTTCTTTAACATACATCCGTATCTTTCAATCAAATTATGAGGGTAAAATGAGTATAAGTAAAGAGGAAGCTCTAAACTACCATAGTCAGGGTAGGAAGGGTAAAGTGGAAGTTATACCGACAAAACCATGTTATACCTCCAGAGAACTGTCGTTAGCTTATACCCCGGGGGTTGCAGAACCATGTAGAGAGATTCACAAAAATGAGGAAGAAGTATTTAACTATACTGCTAAAGGAAATTTAGTCGCGGTTGTTTCAAATGGAACCGCAGTGCTTGGTCTCGGAGACATCGGGGCTTCTGCCGGAAAGCCTGTTATGGAAGGGAAAGGAGTTCTCTTCAAAAGATTTGCTGATATTGATGTTTTTGATATTGAACTTGATACGAAAGATCCAAAAAAAATAATAGAAACTTGCCAACTACTTGAACCTACCTTCGGAGGGATTAATCTTGAGGATATAAAAGCTCCGGAATGCTTTGAGATTGAAGAAGAGCTCAAGCGAACAATGAATATCCCGGTATTTCACGACGACCAACACGGAACAGCAATTATTTCATGCGCAGCGTTATTAAACGCTACGGAAGTTGCACGAAAGAATATGGGAGATATCAGAATTGTTGTTTCCGGTGCGGGTGCTTCTGCAATAGCTTGCTGTAATCTATATCTATTAGCGGGAGTAAAACGTGAGAATATTGCGATGTTCGACTCAAAAGGATTGTTGCATAAAGGAAGAACAGATCTGAACGAATATAAAAAGGCCTTCGCAATAGATAATGTCTACTATTCACTGGAAGAAGCAATGAAAGGGGCTGATGTTTTTGTCGGCTTATCCAGAGGTGATTTGGTTACTCAAGATATGGTAAGAGTTATGGCCGAAAGGCCGATTATTTTTGCGATGGCTAATCCGGATCCTGAAATAAGATACGAAGTTGCCAAGGAAGTAAGAGATGATTTGATTATGGCAACCGGTAGAAGTGATTACCCGAATCAAGTGAATAATGTTTTGGGATTTCCGTTCATTTTTCGTGGAGCTTTGGATGTTAGAGCAAAAGCAATTAATGAAGAAATGAAAATGGCAGCGGTTAAAGCACTTGCCGATTTGGCAAAAGACGAAGTTCCTGATGTAGTTTTAAAGGCATATGGTGGTAAAGAATTTTCATTCGGATCGGATTACATAATTCCTAAACCATTTGATCCGAGGGTATTGTGGAAAGTGGCTCCGGCTGTTGCAAAGGCTGCAATGGATACAGAAGTAGCTCGAAATCCGATTACAGATTGGAAAGCCTACGAGGAAGAATTAAAAGAGCGCTTAGGATTTTCTCAGGAATTGATGAGAATGATAATTCATAAGGCGCAGGAAAATCCAAAGAAAATCGTTTATCCGGAAGGGGAAGAAGAGAAAATTATTCGTGCCGCACATTCGGTTTATTTAGAGAAAATTGGGAAGCCTATTTTATTAGGAAACATTGAGTCGATAGAAAATAAGATTAAAGTGCTTGGCTTCGACAGAAAAGAATTTGAAATCAGAGATCCTGAGCAGTGCGAAAAATGTGAGGAGTACTCTATTAGATTCTACAGAAAGCGCCATAGAAAAGGAATAACTCAAAAAACGGCTATGCAAAAGATGCATAATCCGAATTATTACGGCGCCATGATGGTTTCTACCGGTGATGCCGATACGATGATAAGCGGATTGACGACTCACTATCCCGAAACAATAAGACCTGCTTTGCAAATTGTCGGAGTAAAGCCTGAATACAAGATTGTATCCGGTTTATATGTGGTGATAATAAATCGAAGGGCATATTTCTTTGCAGATACTACTGTTAATATTGATCCGACTGCCGAGGAGCTTGCGGAAATCGCAATCAACGCTGCGGATACTGTAAAGGAATTTGATATCACACCGAAAGTTGCAATGTTGTCTTTTAGTAATTTCGGAAGCGCAAAACATCCTGAGGCTGAAAAAGTTAGGAAAGCAACAATACTTGTTAAAGAGAAGCGACCGGATATCATTTGTGACGGAGAAATGCAGGCAGATACAGCAGTTGTGCCTGAATTATTGGAAAAGGATTACCCATTTAGCAGAATTCAAGGTGGTGCCAACATATTGGTGTTCCCGAATTTAAGCTCCGGAAATATTACTTACAAACTAATTGAAAGATTGACAAAAGCAACAGTAATCGGGCCAATCTTGATGGGAATGGACAAACCAATTCATGTTCTCCAAAAAGGGGCATCGGTTGAAGATATAATAACAATGTCTGCAATCGCTGTTGTTGAGGCTACTAAATAATAAAATTTATTCATATTCGAAAAGAGTAGTTTGTTGTTTGGAACTACTCTTTTCCCAATGAAAATAAAAAACAGATTTCAATTCAAACGGATAGTTATTATATTATTTTGTTTAAATAAAAGACTAAACTTCATCCGATAAAAATTTAGTGATAAAGAACGTAATATATTTTAGTGGAAGTGTACTGGTATTCTTGATCGGAGTTCTGACTTACGGAATAATTTTGAATACGAGAGAATACACTTTAACGGAATCGATGCTCCGGAAAGGTCTCGAGCGTATTGAAAAGCCTCATATTGTTATTGATAGAAGCAAGTATCGGTTGATGCTATATTCCGATACTGTTATGGTGAAATCTTACAAAGTGGTATTCGGAAGAAGCAACGGAGAAATAAAAACTTCAGCAGAAGACTACATTACTCCGAAGGGAAATTACTATATTTGTAACATTGCTGATAGTACTCGATACCACAAATTATTAATGCTGAATTTTCCCAACTGTAATGATGCGGCAGAAGCTTTACGAAATCATATTATCAGGAACGAAGATTATGTTAGAATTGCAAAAACGCAGAAGAATAAAGAGTGCCCTCCTGCAAATACTGTACTTGGGGCAAATATCGGTATTCATGGAATCGGTGAATATGATTTCATTTTTCGGAATCTTCCATTTGCTTTTAATTGGACTAATGGTTCAATTGCCCTATCAAATGATAATATAGATGAATTATTTGGTGTTGTAGATATCGGAACTGAAGTGGAAATTAGACATTAAGAGACAATATTCCCCCTTTATGAAAAAGACTTTACTAATAATATTTTTTTTGAATAGCATATTATTATTTGCCCAAAATGAGAAATACGAGTTAGAAGAACTTGTTTTCGAAGGGAATGAATATATTAGCACTCCTGAACTGGAATCAGTAATAAATGCAAAAGAATCTCCGAATTGGTTTGCACAATTCTTAAATTCTTTTACCGGTTTTGGTAGTGAGGCTATCATGTTCGATTCCACGAATGTTACAAATGATATTGCTGCATTGAAAAATTATTATTTCAATAGAGGCTATTTTCAGGCAGATATAAAGGCTAAATATCAATTGGATGCTTCGAGCAAAGAGGCCACCCTAAAGTTTATTATTAATGAAAAAACCCCTTCATATTTTGGAGAACTTGAGGTATCCGGTTTGGAAGAGATCCCGAAAGTCTTTTCAAAAGATATAAATCGCATTCTTTCGATTGACACTAATGCAATCTACAACACTTCCGAAATCGAAAAAATCAATAAGGGCTTAATTGAGTATCTGAAAACAAAGGGGATGATGCTTGCCTATTCCAAAAACACTTTGGTGACCATTGATACTTTGAAGAGAAAAGTGTCGGTGAATTTGGATATTGATACCGGATTGAGATATAAGATCAGTGATATAAGAGTAACCAAAACAGGTGAGGGAGCAGATCATATTGACGAAAGTCTTCTTAAAGAAATTGTAGAAATTAAATCCGGAGATGGTTACAATCTTTACGATTTACAGCGAGGGCAAGCAAGGTTATACAGAACAAATCTTTTCAATTCGGCTACTGTTAGTTCTGTTGTAGCTGATACATCAGGGCATAATGTTCCTTTGAGTATTTCTGCAAGCGTAGGTCCCTTAAATGAAATTTCTCCTGAATTTATTCTTAACAACGAAGATGATCGTTTGAATATCGGTTTGGGTATTGGGTATTCGAAGAAGAATTTTCTTGGTGGAGCCAGAAAACTTACACTCAGCGCTTCGGCAGCCGCTCAAAATATTCTTGAATTTTTGCAACATCCTGTCTTAAGCGATACCGCTGTGCTCGGATTTGCCGATTTCAGAGCCTCCATCGAGCAACCATTTCTCTTCGGAGAGGTAATCAATACAAGATTTGAAAATTATATTACTCTTCAAAAGCGAAAAAACGAATGGAACGCAACTTTAATAGGTTCGAAAATTACCCTTGATTTTGAATTGCCCAAGAAAGTATATCTTAGTGCTCTTTCGACTTCATTCAATTTTGAGCACTCAAAATATTTCTTTTGGGAAAAATACCTGTACGATATTTTTTATAAGGCTCTTAAAGCAAATCCGGCATTAACCGAAGAAGAAAGGATTAAAATTGCAAAAGAGCAAAGTGGAAGTTTTCCGGTTTCAAAAAGAAATATCGGCATTCTAGGTGTTGATTTGCTTGCTAATAAAACCGACGATTTCTTATTCCCGACGGAAGGATATTCTTTATCGATAATGCTACAAGATGGAAATGCGTTGCCATATTTGGCTAGTAAGATTTTTAATTTTCCGTTTGAAGAAGTTCTCTATTATAAAGTTATGTTTTCCGGAACAGGTTTTATTCCTGTTTTCCCGACAAAGGATAATTCTCTTGGATCAAAATTTATTGTCGGATTGATTCAAGAATATAAGGGAGAGATTTCTAAAGTTCCTTTTAACCAGAGATTCTATTCCGGTGGAAGCAACTCCGTTCGCGGGTGGAGTTCCAGAGAATTAGCTCCTAATCAACCATCAATCAATTTGGAAACACCTTCCCCTGAAGAATTGGAAAACTTGTTTCTTAAGAATTTAACCTCCGGCGGATTCTTTGTTGTGGAAGGCTCAATTGAAACAAGAAATCGACTAATCGGAAATTTGGGATCTGCTTTTTTTATTGACTACGGAAATACCTTTATTGATAAAAAAGATTTTAGATTCGATAGAATCGCAATTGCAGCCGGACTAGGATTACGATACTATTCTGATATTGTACCAATTAGATTTGATTTCGGATTCAAAGTTTACGACCCGAATTCAAAAACAAACTATCTAAAGAAAAAATTTGTTTCGGATTTTCTAAATACATTACAATTCCATCTTGGGATTGGAGAAGCTTTTTAGGATCTTGAAAAGCTACTCTGCTATTAATTCTTTGTTTCAGAGCGATAATTTAAGTATTTTTGTTGATCGTTTTTTTTAAGGAGTCCTAATGATATATAGTATGACAGGCTATGGAAAAGCCGTTATTGTTGATAAAGAGCTTTCAGTTGAAGTTGAAGCAAAAAGTTTGAACAGTAAGTATCTTGATTTGTCAATCAGATTACCAAGAGTTCTATCGGATAAAGAGATTGAACTTAGGAATGTTGTTCAAAGAAAAATCAAGAGAGGCAAGCTTTCCATTAATCTCTTTATTAAAAAAGATGGGATTGATTATAAACTCGCTAATGTCGATGAAAATGCTCTGAAAGGAGTAATCAATCTTCTGGAACAGATTAAGAGTACTTCCGGCTCGACTGAGGAAGTAAGCATTGGTCATGTACTTAATTTTCAGCATCTCTTTTTTGTCGATAACGATCACGACAATAGTAGGGAATTTGATTTGGCAATTAAGGCTATTGAAAAGGCTCTTGATCAATTGATGGAAATGAGAGCAAAAGAGGGGGAAACCCTTGCTACAGATTTGAGAATGAGAATTCAGAATATAAATTCGGCAGTTGAGACGGTTGAAAAAGCCTCCCCCGAATCAGTTAATGAGTATTTTGGTAAGCTAAAAGAACGTGCCAAAGAATTGGTTGAAGGCGTAGCGGAATATGATGAGCGCCTCCGAATGGAACTTGCTCTTCTGTCCGAAAAATACGATGTTACGGAAGAATGTGTTCGTTTAAAAAGTCATACTGCCCAGTTCTTGTCTACTTTGGAAAAGGGAATTGATGTCGGAAGAAAATTGAACTTTCTTACTCAGGAAATGAATAGAGAAGCTAATACGATTAATAGTAAATCCGTTGCAACGAATGTTTCCTATAACGGAATCTTTATAAAAGAAGAATTGGAGAAAATCAGAGAACAAATTCAAAATATAGAGTAGGTTTTTGTGGATAAAGGTAAATTATTTGTTTTTTCTGCCCCCAGTGGAGCAGGCAAAACAACTATAGTCAGAAGGACATTAAAGAATTTCCCCGAATTAGTTTTTTCGATTTCTGCTACTACAAGGAATCGACGAGAGAAGGAAATCGACGGAAAGGATTATTTCTTTATTGCCGAAGAGGATTTCAAAAGTAAAGTCGAAAAAAATGAATTTGTGGAATGGGAACAATTCTATGGCTATCATTACGGTACATTGAAAAGTTTTGTTGATGATACCTTAGCTAGCGGAAATGATCTTGTTTTGGAAGTCGATGTCAAAGGGGCATTGAATATTAAAAAGTGCTACCCAGAGGCAATAATGATTTTCATCAAGCCTCCGAGTTTGGAAGTTCTTAAGAAAAGACTTGTTGACAGACAAACTGAAACCGAAGAAGATCTGAAGAAAAGATTTGCCAGAATGGAAATGGAATTACAACACGAAAACTACTTTGATTATGTAGTTGTTAATGACGAATTGGAAAGAGCAGTAGAAGAAGTGAAAAATATTATAAATATACTTAACCGGGAGGTCTGAAAATGGAAATGCATCCGATTGATTTAAGGAAGCTTGAACAAGAGACAGATAGTGTTTACGAAGCTGTTATTGTTGCTGGAAAAAAGGCCAGACAGATCAATGATGAAACCAGACTAGAGTTTAACACTTATTTGAACGCAATGGTTACGGGACCGGAAGATGAGTTCGAAGATAGCAGAAGTAATCCGGATCAAATCAAAATTTCGAAAGAATTTGAAAAAAGACCTAAACCACATTTGAACGCTATTCAACAAGTTCTAGAAGGTTTTGTTGATTATCGTTTCAAAGAAGAGAAAGAAAATTAATAAGTTTTTTTGACCGAATATTGATAATTTACGCGAAGGCAGTTAAATTCTTTTGACTGCCTTTTGTATATTATCTCTTCAAACGGAAAATATTGTGAAAGAAATTTTAACCGATCAATTAATAGAATGCCTTAAAGACCAAAAAGAAGTTTTCGGTGATACACTCTTTTCTAAAATTGATATTCCCGAGATTACTATCACGGAAACTGAAGTCATGCCTGAAATCGAAATTGAGAAAAAAGAAGTGAGTAAAATAGAAAAAACCGTGAAAGAAGACTTTGTGGAATCCACTTCTCTGGAAGAGTTGAACAAAAAGATTTGTAATTGCCAGAAATGTGATTTAGGCAAAACCAGAAATAAATTTGTATTTGGAGTCGGAAATCCGAATGCAGATTTAATGTTAGTCGGTGAAGCCCCTGGTGCCGATGAGGATGCTCAGGGAATTCCATTTGTCGGCCGAGCCGGTAAATTATTGACAGATATTCTAAAGGCAATAAATTTCGAAAGAGAAGATGTTTACATAGCGAATATTCTAAAGTGTCGTCCTCCTAACAATCGTGATCCCTTACCTTCCGAGCGTAAAGCTTGTCAGCCTTATTTGATGAAACAGATTGAGTTGATTAAGCCGAAGATTATTTTATGTTTAGGGAAAGTTGCTGCAAATGCTCTGCTCGATAATAAGGAATCACTTACAAAAATGCGTGGAGATGTTCACGATTTTAGCGGTGTTAGAATGATGGTGACATATCATCCGGCTGCCTTACTGAGGAATCCAAATTGGAAACGTGGATGTTGGGAAGATGTGCAAAAAGTAAGAAAACTTTATGATGAACTTACTAAATAGTGATATATAATGGAACAAGAAGTAAAAAAACTGGATATAGAAACTTTGCGTGCTGCAACGAAACAGCCTCCGCAAGCGGTTGATATCGAAAAAATCGTAATAGGGGCGATGCTTTTGGAAGCGGAAGCTGTACCAAAAGTAATCGAGGTTTTGAAGGCAGAGCATTTTTATGATCCTAAACATAAAATAATTTTTCATGCATTAATGTCGTTGTATGAAGCTAGTGAACCGATTGATACGGTAACTCTTTATCAAGAGCTAAAAAAGGAAGCCAAACTTGATGAAATAGGAGGAGCCGCATATATTAGTAAATTAACTCAAGATGTATCTTCTGCGGCGAATGTTGATTATCATGCCCGTATAGTCCTTGAAAAGTGGATTTTACGCAAGCTAATAAATACTTCCATGGAAATAGCCTCTTCGGCATATGAAGGGAATACTGATGTCTTTGATTTGCTTGATGAAGCTGAATCTAAAATTTTTCAAATCTCCGAAGCAGGAACTAAAGAGTCGTTTACCTCAATGGACAAAGCTGTAAAACAAGCGCTTGAACTTATCGAGGCGATACACGCGAATAAAAATGTTTCGCGATCCGTCCCTACGGGATATTATAATCTTGATGATATGCTTGGTGGTTGGCAGAAATCGGATTTAATCATTATTGCGGCTCGTCCATCAATGGGTAAAACAGCTTTTGCTCTTTCTTTTTTAAGAAACGCTGCTGTTGAGGCTAATGTTTCAGTAGCTTTTTTTAGTCTTGAGATGGCCACTGTTCAGCTTGCTACTCGTCTTATATCCGCAGAGGCGAGAATAAATGCTCACAATATCAGAACCGGTAAATTTCGTGCTGAAGATGGAGCAAGAATTAGCCGAACAGTCCATAAACTCAGTAAGGCACCGATATATATAGATGACACTCCCGGATTAAATGTTCTGGAGATGCGCGCTAAATGTCGTCGATTAAAAGCAGAAAAAAATGTAGGACTTATTGTAGTGGATTACTTGCAGTTGATGACCGCTTCTTCTCGATTAGAAAGTCGTGAGCGTGAGATTTCTACAATATCCAGGTCTTTAAAAGCCTTGGCAAAGGAACTTGATGTTCCGGTGATTGCCTTGTCGCAGCTTAATCGTTCGGTTGAGTCGACAACAGATAAACGTCCTATGCTTTCACATCTTCGTGAGTCGGGAGCTATTGAGCAGGACGCCGACGTTGTAATCTTTTTGTACCGTCCCGAATATTATGGGATAACTCAGTTTAGCAACGGTGAAACAACCGAGGGGATGGCTGAAGTAATTATCGGTAAACAGAGAAACGGTCCTGTTGGTGATGTTCGATTGAAATTCATAAAGGACTATGCCCGTTTCGAGAATCCGGACATTTTTCATGACGATGTTCCGGCATTCGATGAACAACATGCTCCGCCTCCGCCTCCAATGGATGACGATTTCCCGATATAATTATCGGATCAAACTTCTTAGGACTTCCAAATTTTCCAAGTCTTCAAGCTGTTCCTTTCCTTTGGGGGTTTCCAGCACCATGGGAACAGCTTCAAGGCGACTATCATTCATAATATTTGAGAACCCTTCCAATCCAATATATCCTTTCCCAATATGGTCATGTCTGTCAACTCTGCTTCCAAGCTCTTTTTTGCTATCATTAATGTGAAAACATTTCAACAGATTCAATCCGAGAATCTCATCAAATTCAGTTATTACCTTTTCGTATTCTGCAGAATCTTTAATGTTGTAACCGGCCGCGAATATGTGTGCGGTATCTATACAGATTGACATTCGTTCTTTCTCTTCAACCATATCTATTATCTTTCGCATGTGTTCGAATGAATATCCGACGTTTGTGCCTTGGCCTGCTGTCATTTCAAGCATACTACCGGTTTTGAAGCCGATTGTTTTTTCATGAGCGATATTCAAAGACTCGGCAATTATTTTTAATCCGTCTTCTTCTCCTTGGCCGCCGTGAGCTCCCGGATGAAAGTTCAGATAAGGAATTCCCAGAACTTCGCAACGTTCCAACTCATCAATAAAGGATAAGCGGGATTTTTCAAGATTTTCCTTATCTTTAGCGCAAAGATTTATTAAATAAGAATCGTGACTGACTACAAATTTTAGCGAAGAATTCTTAAGTTGTTCTCTGAAAATATTTATTTCTTTTTCGTCGAGAGGTTTCGAAGACCATCTGTTATTGTTTTTGGTGAATATTTGCATTGCGTTGAAGCTGAGCTTTTCTGCTCGTTCGATCGATTTTGATACGCCGCCTGATATGGATGTATGAGCTCCCAATAGATGGGTCATTGTTATCTCCGATATATTTCTAATTGATATAGGGCTCAAATATGCGAAAGATCGTTGAATTATCAAAGAAAGAGAAGAGGCTCGTAATCGGGCTGATGTCCGGTACCTCTCTTGACGGAGTTGATGTTGCATTAGTGGAAATCTCCGGCGGAAGTATTGATACAAAGATCGATTTGAAAGGGTATCTGGAATATCCCTTTCCCGATGGACTGAAAGAACTTGTATTGCGCAACTCCGCGAAAGAAACAAGCAATGTCGAGGATATTTGCCGTCTCAATTTTCTAATACCACAGATTTATGTTGATGCCATAAACGAACTGTGTGAAAAGATCAATATATCCCTTGAGGATATTGATTTGATTGGTAGTCATGGGCAAACTATCCAGCATTTACCGGCTGAGTATGAGATGTTCGGAAAGAAAATTATTTCTACTCTTCAGATCGGTGATCCGACTATCATAGCTAAACTAACCGGAATTCATACCGTCGGGGATTTTCGTACCGGTGATATGGCCTTCGGAGGACAAGGAGCTCCTCTGGTTCCTTATTTCGATTATATTCTTTTCCACTCGAACGAAAAGAATAGAGCACTCCTAAATATCGGCGGGATTTCCAATTTTACAATTCTCAATAAACTCGGCACCGAAGATGATGTTCTCGCGTTTGATACCGGTCCGGGAAATATGATGATTGATATCCTGATGAATAAGTTCTATGGCAAATTCTACGACGCAAACGGGGATACAGCCAGATCGGGAATATTCAACGAAGATCTGTTTAATGCTCTCGTAACAAGAGATAACTACATCGAAAAGCATCCACCCAAATCAACCGGTCGTGAATACTACGGATACGAGTTTTTATCGGATCTGTTTGAAGAATTCGCTGATGTTCCTTCCGAAGATTGGTTGAATACTGTTACAAATTTTACGGCTTACGGTGTTTATCGTAATTATGAGAAGTTTGTGAAGAAAGAAACCGAGATTGACGAACTGATTATTAGTGGCGGTGGCGCGAAAAATAATTATCTTTACAAGTGCTTTCACGATTATTTCGGAAAGAGTGTTAATGTGAAAGTAATTGATGAAATAGGTGTTTCTTCGGACGCTAAAGAAGCTATATGCTTTGCCGTACTGGCAAATGAGACTATAAACGGCAATACATCAAATATCCCTAGAACTACCGGGGCTTCCAGAGCTACCTCTCTTGGGAAAATTTGTTTGCCATAATATTTCGGAAAGAAGGAAGAATTGAAAAACCGTGATAGGTTATTTATTCAACGCTGCTTCGAGTTAGCTTTACGAGGCAGCGGGTTTGTTAGTCCTAATCCTTTGGTTGGGGCTGTTATTGTTAAAAACGAAAATGTAATATCGGAAGGGTGGCATGAGAAATTCGGCCAACCTCATGCCGAAGCCAACGCGATTGCCAAAGCTTCCGAATCTTTGGAAGGAGCTACTATCTATTGTAATCTGGAACCGTGTTGTCATACCAACAAGAAAACTCCCCCGTGTGCTCAGGCAATAATTAAAAACGGAATAAAAAAAGTTGTTGTCGCAAATGTAGATCCTAACCCAAATGTTGCCGGAAAAGGTCTAAGTTTATTGAGTGAAAACGGAATTGAGGTTATATCCGGAATTGAAGAAGAGAAAGGGGAGTATCTTAACCGTTTCTTTTTCAAGCATATCAGAACAAAACTTCCCTATGTAACTGTGAAAATTGCTCGATCGAAAGACGGTATGATAACCGGTGAAATCGGAAAGCAAACATGGATAACAGGGAAAGAGGCAGGAGTACTTGTTCATCAACTTAGAAGCAATCACGACGCGGTAATGGTGGGTGCTAATACTGTTAATATTGATGATCCTGAGTTGACTGTGAGATACGTCGAAGGAAGAGACCCGAAACGGGTTATCGTTGATGGAAAGCTCTCTGTGAATCCAAAAGCCAAATTGTTTTTCGCAGATTCCCCGGAAACAATACTTTTTACTTCGGCGAAAGAGGATAACACAAAAGAAGAATTGTTTTTAAGAAACAACATAGTTATTGAGCGTGTAAATAGCATTTCGCCTAAAATTGATATGGCGGAAGTACTGAAAAGACTAGGGAAAATGAATATCAATTCTCTTCTTGTCGAAGGGGGAGCAACTTTGTTCAATCAGTTTGTATTGAATAATCTCGCCGACGAAATTGTTATTATAGAGGCAGAGAAAGAATTAGGAGCCGGGCTAAAGGCTTTATCAGCAGATATTCCAGATGAGTATGAAATTGTCGAATCCGGAAATGTAGGAAAGGATTCTCTTTATATTTACAGAAAACGCGTATAACTTTTTATACGGATTTAATCTAATTTATTACTTAGTTTTGAGTTTATGTTTACAGGATTAATTGAAGAAATAGGACGAATAGAAAAGATCACTCCGATATCGGGTGGAAAAAAAATAAAAATTTCCGCGAGCCTTATCATGGATGATCTTAAGATAGACGACTCTGTCGCGGTTAATGGGGTTTGTCTGACCGCTACGGAAATTGAACCAAACGGATTCTGGGTTGACGCTGTTGGGGAAACTCTTACCAAATCGACTCTGCGTGATTTGCAAACCCGATCGGAGGTGAATCTGGAAAGGGCGTTAAAACTTTCCGACAGACTCGGCGGGCATATCGTGCAAGGCCATGTTAATGGAATCGGAAGAATATCCGGTATTATCAAAAGAGGTTTGAATTATCTTCTGGAAGTTGATGTCCCTTCCGAAGTGGAAAGATACTTGATTCCCGAAGGCTCGATAGCCATTGACGGAATTAGCCTTACAATCGCTCAGTTGCATGGAGTTAAAGTCGGGATATCCGTTATCCCTCACACTTGGGCTAACACAATTTTGAAAAATAAAAACATCGGCGACTATGTAAATTTGGAAGTCGATTTTTTCGCGAAATATATTGAAAAATATTTATCAACTAAGAATAACACAAAAACCGAAACGTTTTCAGACGATTGGTTTAAAGAGAAAGGTTATTAAAATGAAGGAAAAGAGTACAAATAACGAAAAGATATTTGATACTATTGAAGAAGCGATTGAAGATATTAAGAATGGTAAGATGATTATCGTTGTTGATGATGAAGATCGAGAGAATGAAGGTGATATCATTATGGCCGCCGAAAAGGTTACTCCCGAAGCGGTGAATTTTATTACCAAGGAAGCGCGCGGATTGCTTTGCTTACCCCTTACCGCCGAACGAGCCGCTGAGCTTGAATTCGATTTTATGGTGAAGGATAACACTTCGATGCACGAAACTCCTTTTACTGTTTCTGTTGATTATAATATCGGAACTACTACCGGTATCTCCGCTTACGACAGAGCCAAAACTATTCTCGCAGTGGCTGACGACAACGCTAAACCGGAGGACTTTGGCCGTCCCGGACATATTTTCCCACTTATTGCCAAGAAGGGAGGTGTCTTAAAAAGAACCGGTCATACCGAAGCGGCTGTTGATCTGGCAAAACTTGCCGGTCTGAAACCATGTGGAATCCTTTGTGAAATCGTTGATGAAGACGGAACTATGGCGCGAGTCCCTTCGTTGAAAAAGTTCGCGAAGAAATATGATCTTAAGTTAATTACCATTGCCGATCTTATTGAATACAGACGTAAGTCGGAAAGATTGATTGAAAAGAAAGTAGTTGTTAATATGCCTTCCAAATATGGCGATTTCAAATTACATCTTTATGAGAATATTTTGGATAAAGCTGATACTCCTATGGCACTTGTTAAGGGTGACCTTAGTGGGGACGAGCCAGTCTTGGTTCGGGTGCATTCCGAATGTTTGACCGGAGATGTTTTCGGTTCGAGAAGATGCGATTGCGGAGATCAGCTGGCAGCAGCAATGCAGATGGTTGAAAAAGAAGGACGCGGTGTTGTGCTTTATCTACGCCAGGAAGGAAGAGGTATCGGATTAGTTAATAAACTTCTTGCCTACTCGTTGCAAGAGCACGGACGTGATACCGTTGAAGCAAATATTGAACTTGGGTTCAAACCTGATCTCCGTGATTACGGAATAGGGGCGCAGGTTCTAAAGGATCTCGGATTAAAGAAGATAAAACTTCTCACTAACAATCCTCAAAAACTAATCGGACTGAAAGGTTACGAGCTTGAGGTTGTAGGAAGAGTACCTATCGAAATTCAACCTACGGAAGAGAACGAGCAGTATCTTCTGACAAAAAAGTTGAAGATGGGACACTTTATTTTGGATAATGACAATGTTGATATACAAAAATAAATGAGGGTAATATGCCTAAAGTAATTCAAGGTCATCTTTCGGCCAAAGGGAAGAAATTCGGTATTGTTGCCGGAAGGTTTAATGAGTTTATCTCCAGTAAGCTTATCTCAGGCGCAATCGATTGTCTGGTGCGACACGAAGGTAACGATGATGATGTTACTATCGCGTGGGTGCCGGGATCTTTTGAAATTCCGATGACAGCAAAGAAGATGGCACAAAGCGGAAATTACGACGCTATTATTTGCCTGGGTGCTGTTATTCGCGGAGGCACTCCTCATTTCGATTATGTTGCCGGTGAAGTTGCCAAAGGGGTTGCCCTTGTTGGTTTGGATACCGGTGTGCCTACTGTATTCGGGGTTATTACTACCGATACTATTGAGCAGGCTATCGAAAGAGCCGGAACAAAAGCCGGAAATAAAGGCTGGGACGCTGCAATGACAGCTATCGAAATGACAGACCTTATGACAAAATTATAATATTCTTTTCCCGTCCCTATTCATGGGGGCGGGAGAATTCTTTCTGCGTAATCCCGTGTAATAGCAATACTTCCCTTATACCCGAAAGTTAATTTGAATAGTATAGTATGATTAGTATATTATCCCTTCCCGAATTGGGTACCTTTTTGTTTTCACGAAAACCGAATAACCGAAGCTATATGAATAACATCGATAGAATAAAGAAAAATCTTAACGAAAGACAACTTGAGGCTGTGACAGAAACCGAAGGCTATGTAAGAGTAATTGCCGGCGCCGGATCAGGAAAGACTAAAGCCCTTACTTCCAGATACGCTTATATTGCAGAAGCTCTTGGAATTAATTCCTCAAACATCTTGTGCGTTACCTTTACAAATAAGGCGGCAAACGAAATGAAAAAGAGAGTCAAGGAATTGATCGGGGAGAACGCCGACCTGACTTTTATTACTACCTACCATGGATTCTGTGTTCGTTTGCTTCGGGAAGATATCAGCAAAATCGGGTATCCGAGAAGTTTTGTAATTATGGATACCGACGATCAGAAGACAGCTCTTCGTGAAATATACAATGAGCTCGGTATCACTTCCCGTGACTATACTTTCAAAGAAGCTCTCTCTTTTATCGCGATGGAAAAGGGAATTACCGATTATCTCCAATACGTGGTTGCCGAAAAAGAAAAACAAGCCAATAGTATGTTGGAAAAAATCTGGCTTCGTTATCTCGAAAAGCAACAAAGAAATTTCGCTCTCGATTTTGATGACCTGATTAATTTCGGATTGCATGTTCTCCAAAGCTTTCCCGATGTGCTTGAGAAATGGCAAAGACGTCTTCATTATATTCAGGTAGATGAAACTCAGGATAGTTCACCGAAACAATTTTTGCTTGTTCATCTACTTTCGCAATATCATCAAAACTTATTTGTTGTTGGGGATCCCGATCAGACTATCTACGAATGGCGCGGAGCTAAGCCGGAAATACTTGTCGATTTCGATATTGAGTTTCAAGGGGCAAAGACAATCGTAATGGATCAGAATTATCGATCTACTCCGAATATTCTTTCGCTCGGGAATCACATCATCCGGAACAATAAAATCAGAGTCGACAAAGATATGTTCACAAACAATCCCAACGGGGTTGATGTTGTTCATTATCACGCTCCCAGCGATTTCGACGAAGCGCTTTGGATTATTCGGGAGATTAAGCAACTTGTTAAAAACAACAAAGCGACACATTCCGATATCGCGGTGCTTTACCGAGCGAATTTTATTTCCCGTAGCATTGAGCAAGCCCTTATAAAAGAGGAGATTCCTTATTCCATTTACGGCGGAATCAGATTCTTCGAGAGGAAAGAGATCAAAGATGTTCTTGCGTATTTGCGACTGATTGAGTTCGGGGATGATATGGCTTTTCTTAGGGTCTTCAATTCTCCGGCGCGCGGACTTGGGAAGAAGTTTATAGAAGAGCTCTCTTTTCTGGCGCGAAAGGATAACATTTCACTCTACTCCGCTCTGAAGAGTAACATAACCACTAAAGGGATTGGTCGAAAAGGGGCTGTTCGATTTCTCGAGATTATTGAAAATTGCAAAGAGCTGAAGAAAACTTTGAACATTTCCGATCTTGTAAAAGTAATTCTGGATGAGACCGGGCTTACCAATATGTATAGAAATGACGGGGATACCGAGCGTCTCGAAAATATAAAGGAGCTTCAAAACTCGATTATACTTTCGGAATCGCAAGATGAAAAACCTACGCTGGCCGATTATCTCCAGGATATTTCGCTCTATACCGATATCGACATTGAGGATGAAAAGAAAGAACGTGTGAAGCTTATGACAATTCATACTTCCAAAGGGCTGGAATTCCCATATGTTTTCCTTGCCGGATTTACCGAAGGAATACTCCCCAGCGCGATGTCGTTGAAAGAGAGAAGGGGACGCGCCCTTGAAGAGGAACGACGTCTTACATACGTGGCTATTACCCGCGCCGAAAGGGGACTTTATCTTACAGAGTCGGAAGGGTTCAATTTCAGCACCGGAATGAACAAATATCCTTCCCGCTTTCTTTTTGAGATTAGTGAAAATCTTTATGTGCGCAAAGGAACTCTTCATAAGGAATTGATTGAGGAAGCGAAGAATTTTATTTTCTTTTCCGAAGAGAGAATGTGCGGGGATAACAGATTCAAAGTCGGGGATATTGTTAATCATATTATTTGGAATAGGGGAAAAGTTTTGCGCGTTGATGAAAAGCGTAACGAGTACGAAATAGAGTTTTACGAACTCAACAAAGTAAAACCGATTACATTCGAATTCAAAGGACTTTCCAAAATTGAGGAAAATTAAATCGTATAAAAAATCGACTTGCCCCGATATATGAAGCAAGTCGTTTATTAAATATCGGCTATCATTATTTGTGATACGAATATCATCTCACACCTATTCGGACAAGGCTGTTTTTACTTTTTCGAAAAGCGCTTCGGCTATCAATCCTTTTTCCCCCGTTGTGGCGTAACCGTTTCCGAATGCTATGAACGTGGCGTTGTTGTAGCGGAATAGAATTGTGGAATATCCCGCGACTGCACCTGTGTGTCCAACGGCACCGAAAAGATTCGCTATCCCCAAACCGTAATTAACCCCTTCCGGAGCTCCTGCCATCTGCTTATCTATTATCATCCTCTGTGCCTGCAGTTCCTCATTCAAAAGAGTACCAGTGAAAAGCTCATCTGACCAAAGGAGCAGATCTTCTATAGTGGAAACAATGCCTCCTGCGGCCCATATAGCTTTGGGGCTTTGAGAACTGTAGTCCTCATCTTCGGTAAAGAGTCCGTCCTGATTTACATCAAGATAACCGTGCGCGTAATCTTCTTGCAAATCATTCTCGGTTGGGAAATAAGTATCCTTCATATTCAGCGGGAGAAATACTTTCTCTTGCAAAAATCTATCCAAAGACATTCCCGAATACTTTTCGATAATGCTTCCCAATAGATAATAATTCGAGTTGCTGTAATAACTTTTATTCCCCGGAACATCGAGCAGAGGGGCATCCTTAAAGAGACTGTAAATCTCTTCATGAGTCCAGCTGTAAGTAGGATTGTAATAATAAATATCAACAAAACCATCTGTGGCAGTGTAGTTCGGGATAGCGGAGGTTTGATCGAGTACCATTTCCAGAGTTATCTCGCTTCCGTGTGCAAGCAAACCGGGCATCAAAGTTTCGATGGTATCGGAGAGATTGATTTTTCCTTCCTTAACCAAAATAAGAATTGAGGTGCCGATAAATGTTTTCGAAACACTTCCGATTCTGAATTGCTTTCCGGTTGTCATAGGATCAATTTCCGTGTTGGCGATATTCGCGAATCCGTAAGAGTCTTCCCAAATGGAACCGTCCCCGAACCTTATCAGCATTGCCGCGCCGGGAACCTTATGCTCGTCAACTGTTTCTTTTAATAATTTCTCAAGAGTTGCGGAATTTTCATTTGCCGCGGTTTTCGAATCGACAACATTTTCGTCGCCGCAAGCAACAAACAAACATAATCCCAACAGTAATAAAGTAAAATATCTCATCTCTCCTCGCCGGTTATTTTAGTAATAGCAATAGTCCTATATCGGATGGGGAAATTTAATGTAAAAAATGTGAAATGTCTTCGGGAAAAAGGAAAAAGACAAAAGGAGAAAGGCAAGAGGCAAGAGGCAAGATACAAGCATTACGGAGAAGAGGATTCACCGAGTGGGGCAATATTAATTTCCGGAAATGAGTGTTTCTATTTGTCGGGAGCCAAGACCTACAGTGCGGAAATAATCTTGTAAAGCCAATAATCTACCGAGATAATGCGCCCCGACCTTGTCGGGATCCGAGACCTACAGCGCATTATCAAATATAACTAGATCGTTTCCTTATAAAGCCCTAACGTAGTAATAAAAAGATTGTCAGTTGCTTTCACCAAAGCATATCCGGCGCCATAGGTGTTGGTCTCTGAGCCTGTCGAAGTGCGGTATCTCGGTAGATAACGGATTCAAAGCAGATCTTTGAGCGCCGAAGGTGCGACATATTATATCTTTTATCAATTTGAATAGTTGACAACATTACTTGCGAAGAAAAGAGGGCGTGAACGAAATTGTACAATAGAAATAACCGATGGTCAGTCAAAAGCGTGGCTTGCAGCAAGCTCAAGGAAAGCTCGGGGAACATGCTACTTTAACCATCGTGTATATCTACTTCTTTAAGTTGACAGCATTATTTTCGGCATGGAAGGAGCGATTTGAAAAATTAAGGAGTGGATAGCGGGAAAGCTCTTGGTACGTATAGTGGGTTGATATGTTTTCCGTAACCAAAATATATTATTCATTCTTATTTTCCGCTTTCTTTCTCCTATAATATTCTCTTATTACAAGAAACATAAATGAACCCATTGGAATAAATATGGCGAATAATAAGCCTGCAACCGAAATAATAAGTAAAACATAAGCTGCTGTCATAAGGAACCTCTAATTGTCATATACAACCAAAACCACTCACATAAGATAATGAAAATTAAAATATTTTAAAATAGCAAGCCGTCATCAAGTAATCCATGTATTCCGCTATTATTGAAAAGAGTATCGCTAACAGACTCGAAATTACCATTTCCTTGTACCTCGAATTTTTCGTTTACCGGAATAAGGCCATTTTTATCAGCTATAATTTCCGTCTTTTCCTTTCTCCACATAAATTGTAGTTACTGAAATAGTAGTAACCGACATATTATTTCCTTATCGGTTGATTGTTTAAAACCAAAAAAGGAGCTCTCGGCTCCTTTTCCACTTTTAAAAAAATGATTATTTAGACTACGGTACGAATAATCTTAATACCTTTCTCATCTAAAATCTTTTTCAAATTATCACATCTTGTTACAATGCCCTTTGAGTCATAACATTGTATATTAAACATTTCTGCTCTTGCGGGAGTGATGAACGAATTTACAATGGCAATATCTTCTTCCAAGAAGACTACAAGGGGTTTAGTCTTTTTTAATTCTCGGAGTCCATTTTGGATAATTTGCGGCTCAAAGTCTTCAAGTTTAGCCGGTTCGGTATATAGCATTTATTTCCTCTAATGAATTTGCAATATTGTCAAATATCTAGTTTGAGTAAAATAACAAACTATTGAATTTTGTCAAGCTTAATACTAGCTATTACTTCTCTAATTGCATTTGCGCCGTAGGTCTCGGTCCCCGACAAAGGGGGTGTGAAAGATAACCGGAAATCCCGGAACGGTAGAACTTATTGACAAGCACTCTATTTGCCAGCACCAGCGGTGCGTTATGCCTGTAGCACCAGAGGTGCGCCATGTCTGTTAGCTCCGGAGGGAGCGACATGTCTTGTTTCCATGCCTCTATTATGGAGAAAATTGGAATGATATCCCGAAGTAGTTCAGTGTTTATCAAAACTGAAAAAGGAGACAAAAGAGCATCCCCATTATAAAAAACGGCTTTATTGCATGGAAGTAGAGTTGTAATGTTGAAAGTAATAAAGAAAAAATTTAACTTAATTCCGTAATTACTGATTTTCAATATGCGTATAATATGCCGAAATTTTCCGCATAGTTATATGTAATTAAATCAAAGGTTCAAAATGAAAAAAGACCTACTTTCTTTTTATGCAATTGCATTGATAATGATATTGCAAGGTTGTGCGACAAAGCCAATATGCTATCATTCAGAAGCAAGCTTACCATTTTTTCATCGTTCGACCAAAACAGTTTTTGAATTAATTAAGGATGATAAGGCTATAAATTCTTTTCAGTTTGGTGTTATATCAGCCAAAGACAATGATACTTTATCCTATGTTTTATTGGCACCATTAGAACTAACGCAATCTGTTGGCGATTTGACAGATGTGAATTTATCTCATGCAATTCCTTTGTTACCTGCACAAGTTAAGGAATTAATCCGGATACTTAATTCCTCTGCTGAAAAATGGGATACTAAATTTGATGCAAAAGATGGAATCAGTTTCGAATTTTTAGTATCGCCTGAAAATAGGATTGTACCACAAAGCGAGAATGTTGCTGTATGGTATTCTACATTCAAATTCTATTTTCAAAATAATTACGATGGTCCTCTGGGCACTGTTCTTTTTGGCGAAGGAGTATTGCAATACTTTTATAGGATTGAAGAGTTATCAGCACTTAGAGATTTCTCTAGGATGCTAAGTTTGGCAATTGAGAAATAATTCTAGATGATAGTATATCACACAAAACATGCCAATCAACCGGACGCTGTTTTTGCATTTGGCAATATTGTGACCATATTCCATGCGTTGGAAACACGCAAACGCTTAAATGAAAAATTAAAAAATGCCATTAAACCGCTTTGCCCGATGTTAATGCGTGGTGGTGTAGTAAGTTTTGAATCGGAATCGACTGAAGCATAAATGTCCAGTTTTTATGTTGATAAACTGGACAAAATTATTATCTTTGCTTTATAAAAAGGCATGAAAACAACAGAATACATAGCGTATACAATAGATCGGTTCCCCAAAGGGTACGTGTTCACATATGCCGACTTTATAACAAAGGTAAACAAGAAAGAAGCCGTAATAAAAGCGTTGAACCGGATGGTTAAATCGGGCAAAATAGCCAAGCTATCCAAGGGGAAATATTATAAACCGGAAAAGAGTGTTTTTGGAGAACTGCCGCCTAACCAAAGGCAAGTAGTAAAAGATTTATTGGAAGAAAAGGGTAAAACGACCGGTTATCTAACGGGGTACAGCATTTATAATCAATTTGGGGTAACAACACAAGTTAGTAATGTAATACAAATAGGTAAGAATGAAATACGCCCGGCATTTAAAAGAGACCGTTACAAAATTTCATTTGTCAAACAAAAGAACAACATAACCAAAGAAAATATACCTCTACTTCAGATACTTGATACAATTAGGTACATAAAAAAAATACCCGATACTTCACTCGCCGAATCATGCAAAAGGTTATTGGTAATAATAAAATGGATATCCCATGATGATAAAACAAAAATTGTAAAGTTGGCGTTAAAATATCCTCCTTCAACAAGAGCTTTACTTGGCGCGATGATGGATGAGTTGGGTAATACAAAACAAATAGAGCCGTTAAAAAAATCATTGAACCCGATTACAGTTTATAAATTTACCGGAATAAGCAGCGTACTATCTACGACTGAAAACTGGAATATTAAATGAATCTTCATTCAGACAAGAAATTATTCAGCGATACAATAAGGGTTACGGCGGCTCAATTAAAAATTAACGAAGTTTTTGTAGAAAAAGATTATTGGATAACGTTGGTTTTGCAAAGATTATCAAAAAGTGAATATGCTGAACAGACTGTATTTAAGGGGGGCACTTCATTATCAAAAGGGTTCGGGTTAATAGAACGCTTTTCCGAAGACGTGGATATCGCAGTTATCAATAAGGATAATCAAACCGGTAATGTAATTAAAAACATTATCCGCTCAACTGAAAAGGCAATAACCGCTGATTTGAATGAAATAGAAGTTGAGAGCGTAACAAGTAAAGGGTCTAGGTTCCGGAAATCGGTTTTTGAATATGACGGTATTGATACCAAAAATAGGAGCAATAGAGTAATTGTTGTTAATTCCAGCCGAAAACTGACCAATATTCCAGACAAAATTGACCAGTACAATTATTTATTATGCACCATGTTTCTTAATCTAAAACTTTTTCCGTTAATAAAAAACGGATAACTGTGGTGGAGCAATCTGTCTAAAATAGCTGCAGCCACAACATCATCATTGAAAATCTCTCCCCACTGCTCGAAAGCCTTATTTGAAGTAACAATAATAGATCCCCTTTCATATCTTTTGGCCACTAACTGGAAAAAGAGTTTAGCTGTTTGCTTGCTTAGGGAAAGATATCCGAGTTCATCGATAATAAGTAAATCAAGTCTCCCGAGAGATTCGAGCTTTGCGTTTAGAGTATTGGATATCTCTGCCGCAGCCAATTCCTCGGTTAGTTTCTCTGCGGAGTAAAAGAGAACTCTCATTCTGGCTTCAATGGCCTTAATCCCCAAAGCGATTGCCAGATGTGTTTTTCCTACCCCGGGAGGGCCTAAGAACAATACGTTTTTCCCTTTGGAGATAAACTCCAGATTAGCCAGTTCTCTTATTAGTTGCTCGTTTATCTTCGGTTGAAAAGAAAAATCGAATTCGTCCAGTTTCTTAATCTGTGAAAAGTTCGCCATTCTCATTTTTCTGTTGACCGATCTCTCATATTTAGCGATAACTTGTTCTTCCAACAGCCTTGCCAAGTATTCACGGAAGCTCATTTTTGCTTTGGCCGCTTTTTCCGCTTCGATAATGTAAATCTCCTTAATCCTCTCCAGAGCGAGTGTTTTCATGTGTTCTTCCATTCTGTCGTTTCCCATTTTCACTTCTCCTTACTTAGGTTAAAAGTTGAATTGATACTCCTTAAGGTCTCTTTTTATATCCTTGTTCGGGTAGTTTTCTTTGAGTCTCATATTTTCTATGATAATTGTTCTCTCACAGTTCTTTTCCAGATAACCGGATATGAAGGAAAAATGAAAGACGTTATATTCCATCGCCTTTTTCAGTGCCGAAAGAAAATCTTCCGCGCAATAGAATTTCGAGAGTTCCATAATGTATCGCAATTGGTATCCGCTGTTGTATCTTTTCTGCGCATACAGTTTTTCCAAGAACAAAGATTGATCGGGGAATTTCTCCATAAACTCTTTCGACAAGCGTTGAAAATTGCCCTTCGTAGTGTTATTCCCTCTGTAGTGCTCATCCTTAATGGTTACGTTCCCTTTTCCTAAAGAGAGTCTGTGGGAGGCTACTTTCTTGTTGGCTTGTGAGTAGATCTCGATATAGTACCCTTGTGATATCTTTATCCATACTTGCTTTCCGGCAAAAGCCCATGGCACCGAGTATCTGTTCCCATTGTAAGAGATCAGACAATCGTAGCTTACTTTTCTTATCTCTTCTTTTATCCCCACATAACGACATGATGGCAGATTCATTAGGGAAGCCCTCTCCTTGGCAAACACCGTTTCCGGTTTTTGCTTAATTACCGAATGAAGCTCGTTATTGACCCGATTCTGAAACTCTTTCAGTTTTGAGCATAACTCTTCAAAGCTACTAAAGGTATTTCCGTCGATGAAATGGTCTTCTATATAGGCGAACGGTTTTTCGACTTTCCCTTTGGACCACGGATGACTTGGCATCGAACGACTTGGAGCGAACCCGTAATGACCGCAAAAGTGAAGATATCTTGGATTCCACCGCCAGTTATCCTTTGAATGAATTGTTATGAAAACTCTCGCGTTATCGGTTTGGACTCTTTGACATACTCCTCCGGAGGCTTGAAGACATCTTTCGAACGCTTCAAATACTGCCCCTTGATTCTCCGACAAGGATACTTCCAATATTTTATAGCGACTAAAACCGTAGATATATTGATATATGTAGATTTTTGCCCGTGCCCCTCCGATTAAAACAGTATATGGGCTCCAGTCGAACTGACCTTGTTCCCCGGGAGCTGTCTCGTATGGTTGAAATGTTTTCTTGGAAGTCTGTTTTATTTTCCCGAGATAATAATAAAAGCTGCTTCTGCTGCCGGTGTAACCTTTACTCCTTATCTCATAGAGAATCCGGGAGCCCCGATATCTCTTAATGTTAGACATCTCAAAGATCAATTCCGTAAAGGGAGACAAGGAGTCACTTATTGACTCTTTCCGGACGTACTCCGGAGGACTCTCTTTTGACAAGGCTTTTTTTACGGTGTTATGACTTAAGCCCAATATCCGACCTATCTCACGTAGACTCATTCCCGGATTTTTGGATCGTAGATTTTTGATTGTTACCCAGTCTTCCATACTGATCACCTTTTTTCCCTCCTGAGTTTTGTCTACTCAGGATAACTCTATTTTCTCTTTTTTCCTCTGGTCACTTTTCAGTTGGATTTTTGGTCACTTTTCAGTTGGACAAAACAATTGTTGAAATAAATTCATTTGCCAACCCGTTCCCGTATAAGCAACTAACAATTAACAGCCTTCTTTTCGATTTTTTTACGAAGACAAACAATCAAAAATATATTGAGCAATACAGATTAGAACCGTTTGAAGTGAATGTTTTGAATAAAGAGCAGACTATGCTCGAGAAACTTGCCTCGCTTATTTGTTTTTCATTTGCAGCAGACCCGATTGAAAGTATATCAAAAAAGATTAGACACTTTTACGATTTGTATTTTTTAATGAATGATGCGATGTGCGCCGAATTTGCAAAGTCGGATAAGTTTAGAACTAAATTTGATGAAATTCTTGAGCACGACAAACAGGTGTTTGATGAACCTGACGGATGGGAAAAGAAAGCTCTGAATGAATCTCCTTTGCTGACTGGTTTTGAAAGTATCTGGAAACAGGTAAACGGTATCTACAGAACAGAACTCTCGGCATTGGCTTATACTCCAATTCCCGCTGAAGATAAAATTGCAAAACAATTTAATGAACTAATAAAGTCTCTGCTATGAAATTCCACTTCCTTCGCTAAAGGAGATAAACTCCCGAAACAAGGGACGTTCCGCTCAGAGAGTATCTCTTTTTTAACGCTCACTTTGCAAAATTTCCGGGACGGAGATTTTTTTAATGTCGGGGAAGGGGAAGAGACAAGACAAATGAAAGGCATAATACCGAGGGTTAAGACATGTTGAATACTCATAGTGTAATTATATAGTTGAATTAGTTTAATAAATAACTTAATTTACAAAATACTAATTTCAACAAACTGATAATATGACTAATTTTCCGTATAATTATATATTATATGACAAATTAAATATTTTGGAGTTTTATGGAAATCAAATGCCCTAAATGTGGTAAAGAAGTAGCTAGCTCGTCTATTAACATCAACACAGATTTGGGGAAATGTGATTATTGTGAAAATGTCTTCAAATTAAGTGAATCAATTAGTAGTAGTGATTTTTCTAAACTGTCATCACCTCCTAATGGTTCAAGAATTATTATTACTAAGGAAGTTGATTCAGTTGAAATAACGTTACCTGCGAAGAAATTTTGCGCATCTGATATTTTCCCTCTTTTCTTTTCTATTTTTTGGCTTGGCTTTGTTACATTTTGGACAGTTGGTGCAGCACAAGGCAGTATTATATTTGCTCTTTTTTCTGTCCCCTTCTGGATTGTTGGAATAACTATGATAGTTAATTTAGTTAACTCTTTTAATGAAGATCATATTCTAACTTTGCACAAAGACAAGCTAGAATTAAACAAAAGTAGGCCGATTAATAGTAAAAATTGCTCTGTCAAATATGGTGATATTTACTCAATAAAGATGAGTGATTTAAAAATGAACAATCCATTTTCAATGGCGGCAAATTTTAGGATAATGTCCAAATTTAACATGATGGGAATTCAAACTCCTGCAATAAATTTTGGAAACGAGACAATTAACTTCTTTGAATTTGCCTCAGATGCAGAGCAAGATTGGATAATAAAATTAATAAATGCAGTATTGAAGAGAACTAGGGCTGATTTATAACAAGCAAATCTACACGGACGCCGTGATGTATTTGGCTTTTATGTAGTTATTAAATATCGTTGAAAATAAAACATTGCTGTTCGGCAGTGTACAAATAAATAAAATTGTTGCAACCGGCGGCGTTGAAAGTTAATCACCGGTTGCATTAACTTTGGCGTAGTTTGTAAATGCGGCATTGAAGTTCTGGGGCGCCGGTTATTTGCCACGTCGTTATGTTGCAAAGAATTTAAGGTAATATGAGAAAATCCATTTATAGTGAAAACGAAATTTTCGAAAAGTGTTATGATAGAATATCTTCATTAATTAGCGAAGATGTAAAAGTAGAAGATTTACCTTCAAAACTTGAAGAGGATTATTTGCCGAATGAAATCAAATTACTAATTAAAGACTTAGGTTCAGTAAAATACTTCAAGAAAGTTGACCGAATACAAATTATTTATAGAATTTTGTCATTTGTTGTCTTATTACAATTTATAATAAATCTTTTATTGGTCGTATTTTTTGCAAGTTTGGCCAAAGACTCACCCACTGCTAATGTAGATTTTAGTTACTTCTCAATGCCTGTGTTTTATTCATTAGGCGGCTTGATTTTATCTGTCATGCTTGTGGTAAATTCATTTTGGGAGAATGTCTTTTCAACGGGAATTATTTTAATATCTTTCCTCATTTTTAGTCAAGTCTATAATGATGCATTTGTAATCTTTGAAACAACATCAATGTTTTACTGGATACCCGTTTTAGTTTTTATCTCGGTATTTCTGTTAACTGTTAGACTTGCCTTCCCAAAACGTGAGAGAATGTTACTCGTGTTAAGAAAACTAAAGAAAAATGGAATAGATATTTCTTCAATTCCGGAAGAACTTGTCACCTACGCGGAACAGTTTGATGATTCAAGTTTGCTTAGCTCATACAGCAAGGCGCCTGATTCAAAAGAGTTTTTTAAGAATCTACCTTATAAAATAAAAAAGAATCCAACTGAGGATGAACTTTTAAATTGGGTTATTAGAAAAAGAAGAAACAACAACATTCTAATAGCCATCCTAGGGCTTTTTCTTTTTACAATGATCGCACTTATCATTTCAGTTGGTCTTGAAAAAATTGATGTATACGAGATAATCCAAATGTTTCTGGGGCTTGGTGGTTGGGTCTATCTTCTATTAAAAAGAGAGTCATTAAAGAAAATTGACACAAATTATATCAATACTGCGCTTGGTGATATAAAAGGTAATAACTTATAACATCACTTAGCTTGCAACATAACCAGCCCATCAAGACCGACCGCTTTTTTACAATGTCGTTAGTTGGTTTTTACCAACTCTTAGGTTTATTAATATTTGTTCCGGGAATTGGCGATGGGAGTTGTGATGATTTCAAAATCCCAGTTCTTATTCGCTTAATAAAATCAGCATGTTTCATAAGTTCTTTTGAAGGATGACCTTTACCCGGCATTAAAAGCCAAGTAATTTATTCGGATGATATTCTTTAATGAGTTTCATTGATTCAGCTAAATCACTATCGTTCGATACAACAATTGCACAATCATACTGGTCTAGACAAGCATCATTGAGCATATGTACAGCAATATTAACATCGGAACCTTTTTCCTCCGTTTTGATAATTTTTACCGACCTTCTTTTTTCGGTTGGATTCGCCAATGGAACATTAACTTCGTGGGTTAAAAAGTGTCCGTAGAAAATTTCAATTTCCGGGATATATGATTTCAGAGCTCTTAAAAATGACTGTTGACTTACCGGTTTTTGAGAATTGTATTTGCCGGATACGAGAGCTGTAAAGTATTTTATTTTCACGATATTATTCTTTGGGGAGAGCAGCTTTTGAAATAGCTCTTTAAAATTCAGCCATTTGTAGGGAGTATTTTTTACCGCACGATAATAAAAATTAAATCCATCAATATAAATTATTGTGCGCATGGATACTCGAAGTTTATTTAAAAAAGCTAGAGCCACCGAAGTGACTCTGCGCCCTAGGTCGAAACCATAGGGGTAGTTGAAAATCTACTCAAATATAAAAGTTCTCCATCATGAATGCAATATATTTTTACATGTACAAAATACCCCATATCAAAGGGGCTTAATAAAGGAAAATAGATTTCCCTCCGTTCAAAAGAGTAAAGTTTAATGATTCCGGGAGAGCATGTCATGGTGATTTGTGTTAATGGGTCACTCCCCGCAGTTGCCGGATTTACAACCTAAGGGAGCTGATATTGTTGGGGGATTGTTTGAAATTAAAGACCCATAATGTATTTACTCCAAACTCATCCCCTCACCGACCTTGTCGGGATCCGAAACCTACAGCGCATTAAAAAATATAACTAGATCGTTTCTTTATAAAGCCCTAACGCAATAAATAAAGAATTAGTCAATTGCTTTCATCAAAGCATATCCGGCGCCATAGGTGCCGGTATCTCGGTAGATAATGGATTCAAAGAAGATATTTGAGCTCCATAGGTCGTAGATCCCGACAAAGTCGGGGAGCGACATATTATATCCATGCAGACACTAAAGCAATTAGCCTAAGTTGACAGCATTGCTTGAGGGGAAGAGCAGGAGAAGGATGGACGTTCTATGTGGTTTTGCTTTGTTGCTCTTTTATTTATCTGTGGAGTTGATTTCTTCTGTCTTAGGACTTTTCCTATTCAGTTAGGAGTTTATTATTTGTGAGCTTTTTATTAGTATTTATCGGCACCGTAGATCGTAGATCCCGACAAAGGGGGTGTGAAAGATAACCGGAAATCCCGGAACAATAGAACTTGTTAACGAGCACCATGTTTGCCAGCACCAGCGGTGCGTTATGCCTGTAGCACCAGCGGTGCGCCATGCCTGTAGCGCCGGCGGCGCGTCATGCCTGTTAGCTCCGGATGGAGCGACATGTCTTGTTTCCATGCCTCTATTATGGAGAAAATAGGAATGATATCCCGAAAGAGTTCATTGTTTATTAAAACTAAAAAAGGAGATACAAGAGTTTCAGCATAATAAAAAACGGCTTTACTGTATGAAAATAGAGTTGTAATGTTGAAAGTGATAAAGAAAAAATTTAACTTAATTCCGTAATCACTAATTTTTAATATGCGGATGATATGCCGAAATTTTCCGCATAATTATATGTTATATGCTAAAATTGTAATCAAAATAATTTCCAAATAAATATAGGATTTCGTATCTTTGCACTATGAGAGCTAAAAAAGTAAATACAAGAAAAAGTGATTTTTGGCATTCCAATGCACCGCTAACTAGTCAAAGGGTGAGAAATATTTTGAGTGAACCTAAAGACTCTCAAAAATTGGCAAAAGCGGTTCGAGAAGTAAGGAGTGCAAAAACACACCCAAAAGAAGGCAATACAATAGGAGTATTTACAATCTCACATAAAGGCTGATTTACGAAAATTAGCTAAATGAATTTTGCACTTTCTACCTTTGCCATTTTTATCTTATTAACCCCTGGCTTAATCTTCAGAAGGCTATACTATACTGAAGAATTTTCTAAACAATACGTTAAGCAAAATTTTTTCGAATTATTCCTTGCTTCTTTTTTTCCAAGCCTACTATTTCATTCTTTGTGGTATTATGTAGTTCAGTTAACTCCTTATAAGGTAGATCTTAATATTGTCTGTTACATATTCTCGTCCACAAACTCAGAAAAAGTATTTGCTAACTTACAAAACTACACTCCTCAAATAATATTTTACCACATTTCAATTTTTAGTTTTTCAGCTATCGCTGGATATATTAGTAAATTAATTGTTAGAAAAAAGAAGTGGGATAGAAGAAAAAAAATATTTAGATATCAGAACTCTTGGCATTATTTATTTAAAGGTGAGTTTTTTGATTTCCCTAAGGCAGCCTTTGACTTACTTGAGGACAAAGTTGAGGATATTGAATTTTTCTATATTGATGTGCTTTCTGAGATCGGCGGTCGTGTTGCATTGTATGAGGGAATATTGGTCGATTATGAACTAGCTCAAAATGGTGGATTAAATTACATTGTCCTTAAAGAAGCCGAAAGAAAATTTATCAGATGCGATAATGATGCTTCTGAATCAAATAATCATTCTCAACCAATTCCTGGTCATATATTAGTACTTCCAAATGATTCTATAGTCAATATGAATATTTCATTTTATAAATTAAAAGAGCTCGATGAGGGACAACTTCAAGTTGTTCTTGTAAGTTAATAATTGTAAAATAAAATAAGGGGTTATGATATGGCAGAAAGCAAATCTCATAAAACTGCAGCAAATAGAATAGCAAAAAAATACAATGCTGAATATAATACTGCGAAAGGTGCCGATATCAAAACAAAAAATATTGCAATTGAGGTAGAAACTGAAAATACTGTCTCAGATGGATTTAGACAATTGCAAGGTCATAAGAAGCCGGTATATATTGCTGGGGCAAACAAGAGTGCTGTAGAAAAAGCACTTGAAGCTACTAAGGGAACTTCCGTTGGTGTAATGGATAATACTGGGAAAATCATTAAAAGATCATCGAGAAAAAAATAGACGCATATAACCAACAACTCAAACCGACTGCTTCAGTCGGTCGTGACATTGGTAGTTTGAGTGTGTAGTGTTTTTAAGAAAAGTGTTAAGTAAGTAAACTAACATAATCAGTAAAACGTAATATTTGGCGTGCTAAACCTTGCGGCAGCGGTTTAGTTGTATCGCCGTTAGGCAACAATACGTTGAATATCTTTGCACTTAGGTGCTAAAAAACAAAATAGGTACAATTTATGTATGAAAAACAATTAAGCCTTGTCATTGAATCCGGTCATCCTGCTTATGAATGGGCAAAAAAACAATCTGATTCAGTTAGCGCATTCGGTCACATTGGTACGCATATTGACTGTTATGAATCAGAACCAGAAAAAGAAACTTACGAAGTGAGTGCTGCTATAATCAACTGCACAGATAAAATGCCATCCGAAAAGGACCTGGAGTCTCTTGATATCTCAGATAAAGCACTTGTTCTTTTTACTGGCAATTTTGAGAAAAATGGTTATGGAACTCCAGAGTACGGGGCTATGCATACCGTTTTAGAGAGTAATACACTTGATTTCATTCTTTCAAAGTCGCCTGCTTTTATTGTTATCGACAGCTATGGCATTGGTGCTCACGGAGAAGAACACATTGCTTTCGATAAAAGATGCGAATTAAATAATTGCTTTGTTATAGAAAACGTCATTTTATCTCAAGTTGTCATCTCTTCAGTGCAGAAACTAAAAATATCATTTGACAAGTCATCAAAATCAACCGGAAAAAGGTGCACGGTTACAGCTATATGCGCCTAACAAGGCTAATTCAGCGGACGCAAAAAGCCGCGCCGCTGATTAGCGGCGTTATGTTTTCGGAGATTTTCAAATGGTTAAATTTATCCCAGCAGAAGAATTGAAAAAAGAATTTGCTGTGTATGGTCATTTTTATACAATAGAAATTGAGTCATTTTGTCGAATCGAATGTAGAAGCGTTCTTGAAGTAATTAACAAGAAATATCAAGTAAATGAATTTGATGAATTGTCAAATCGTTTACCTAATGCTGTTTTTATTATGATGAATCCCGGTTCATCAAAACCATTAACTAAAACAAATAATTTAATCTCTCCTCAAAAAATTGGTGATCTTCAAATATCTCTTGTTCCTACTAAACCCGATACAACGCAATACCAATTGATGCGAGTTATGAAATACTTAAACTGGCAACATATCCGTGTAATTAATCTTTCTGACTTAAGAGATGCAGAGAGTGGAAATTTCATAGAAAAATATTTGCTCTAAGAAAAAAGCATCAATCTTAAGGTGCATTCAATATTTTCTAAAAATAGAGCGAAGGAACTATCATCAAAACTTAAGAGGAAGGATAATGCACCTATTGTTTGTGCTTGGGGTACTAATACATGTTTAGATCTTTTAATAAATAGGTGCTTAAATAAACTTAAAAGTAAAAATGAATTAAAGGGACTTCTAAAGAAGGATACAGCAAATAAATATTATCACCCTTTACCTGCAATGCAAACTGATAAAGAAAAATGGGTGAAAAATATGGTTGCCAAATTGAAAACATAACCAGCAACTCAGCTGGACGCCGTTTTCAATGTGGCATTTGAGTAGTTCTTAATTTTAGTGTAATAAATAACATTGCTTTTGGCATTGTACTAATTAAATAAATCCCGCCCAACAAGATGGCGGGCAAGTGTTGCAACCGGCTTGTACGGTTGAATTTACAATCCGGTTGCATAAACTTTGGCGTAGGTTGTAAATGCGGTATTCCTGTTTTTGGGCGGCGGCTTATTGGCAACGCCGTTATATTGCATAATAGTAAAAGGTGTGAAATGGGTAAAATTGGTTATGGGTATGGCAGTGAATGGCATCTACTTAGATTTCTAGGTTATCATCGTCAATATTTACTCAATAAACTAGCAAGTGAAATTAATGCATTTCAAGGATATAAAATTAATATAAAAGATACCAAGTTTTCGTCATCTAATAATATTTTTGAACTTGAGAATGAATTTAAGGGAATTGATGTTTATTCATCAAAAAAAATATTAGAAAATTGGCAGAAGTATTGGCCACAAACCGGGAATGTGCAAAATTGGGATGCGATTGTTGAACTTACTGGAAAAGATACTGATGAAATTGTATTTGTTGAGGCTAAAGCTCATTTAGATGAAATAAAAAGTAGTTGTGGTGCATCTTCTAATAGTAAAAATCAAATAGAGAAAGCATTCATTGAAACCATTAATTACTTTGGTTTGGGAAAAACAAACTCAACTGATTGGTTTTCGCCATATTACCAATTTGCTAATAGACTAGCTTTTTTGCATTTTTTATTAAAGAATGGAATTAAGGCACATTTATTATTTGTTTATTTTTGTGGAGAGGATGCTAAAAATTATTCTGGTAAAGTTGTTTGTCCAGAAGATAAAACATGTTGGGAAAAAGCGATCTCAAATATGTATAATAGAGTTGGAGTTAATAAAAAAATGATTAAAAATACTTTCTTCAATCGAGTTCATAAAATATTTATTCCAATTAATCCAAATGCAATATAACCCATATCAAAGATCCAATAAAAAAGGAAAAAATAAATATCCCCTCCACGTTAAAAGAGAAAGATTTACTGGGCTCGTAAGAGTTGGAATAATATTAATAATAACACCAAAAATGATAAATAGATTTTCATTCTTTTTCCTCCATTATGGCGTGTTTCTCCAAAGTGCTATCATGTATTATATATTTTACGCTGGGGGAAGAGGCAACACTTTTGGTTCTGGTATCCCAAGTGATCATCATTTTATCATAATCGGATATAACAACTTTTCCCTCTGCGTACCGGATTGAAGTGATAAGATCAGGACGGATAGAATCATCCAATTTCGCAAATATTACTTCTCCGTTTTTATTGAGGCAAAATGTTGATGTTCTATTCTCTAATGAACTGACAAATATTTCATTTTCCGAAAAATACTTTATGAAAGAAATATCTGATGATGAGCTCAATCCATAAATATTCGTAAGTTCTTTTATGCTATTTTTCTTCAGATTAATTTGAATTAGAGAGTTAGTATTAACCTTGCTATTGTTACTTGCGGCAAGAAGCAAATTCTCTTTATCGGGGGATATACCTACCATAAATCTTTCCTCGAATATTTTGAAAGTTTTTCCTTCAATGTCAAGAAATCCTTCTGTTTCAATTCTATTCCGTTCGATATTGTAAACCAGATACTTACCTAACTCATCAGATTGGAATAGCTTCTTTCTTCTCTCTGTTCTTTTTTCGGAGGCTTCTCTACGGATGTTTCTTCCGCGAAGATTTCTTTCGGAATATTCTTTTTCCGTGATTTTGCCGGAATTAAATAGTTTTGCTCCTTCCGTGCAAAGTACGTAGGCTTCAACATATTCTTGCTCTTCTTTTTCCGAAAGATAATATCTGAGCGGACGAGTTCTCCTGAGGTATTCTCTAATATCTATTTTCTTTGTATGGAGTAGTTTAATATTTACTGTTTTTAGTGAATCGAGATTAAGGGTTGGTAATTGAGTTTTGGCGACTGAATAAACAATAAAGATACGATTGGTATCAAGAAATTTAGCGCCGAAGGACGGATACTTTGGAACAGGAATACTTATTTCTTCTAATGTATTAGCATTGAAAAGTTGAAAATACCCCCCAAGCGCGGATGGTTGAGTAGTAATAATGTAATTCCCGTTTTCTGAGATTTCGACGTTAGAAGTCGAATAATAGATTTTTTGTTGATTTCCTTCCTTATCAAGAATAATCCCAAGCCTACGAGAATCACTAATGAAACTGGATAATAAATATTTATCATTTGGGAAGTGAATAATGCCATCATCGAATTTTGGTGAATGTAATATTTTCTTTTCACCGGTCTCTAAGTCTACTAGCTCTAATTTATTTTCTTTAGTTCTGATTAGGATACTACTTTTACTTTCATAAACCGTATGGATATCATTTCTCTTATCCAGGTATTTGCTAATATCTTTTTGTTGGGCTAAACAAAAAGAAAAGGAGATCAGCATCATGATATAAATAGCTTTTTTCTTCATTATCCATCCTGATAATTATGTGAGTATACAGTACGTTTTTGTGAAGTTGTGCTTATTCTTTGTTTGATAAAATATTTCCTTTGTAATTTATTTTTATTTAATTATAAGATCAAGTGTAAATAATTGTTGAAGAATGGAGTTGTTGGATTTGGAATGTCTGATGATGTAATTGGGAATGAATAATTGATAATTTTCTATACTGTGACATAATATTTATCTAACCGAATATTATTGCGAATAAACCCACTTCTATGAATGATATATCATTCACTAAACCCGATTTAGCCCCTTAATGAATGATATATCATGCAAAACATTGCCTTAAAATGTGATTTCCCAAATCGTCTCTTAGCCCCCAAGTGTCCTAGGTAGAGAGCTTTACTCCGGAAATCATGACTCCCAGCTAAATAATCGCAACTCCTACTCCGGGAATGGCAACTCCTACCCAAAAAATCATGACTCCTACCTCGGAAATCGCGACTCCCACCTAAATAATCATGACTCCTACTTCGGGAATGACAACTCCTACCCAAATAATCGTGACTCCTACTTCGAAAATGGCAACTCCAAAAAATAATCCCATGATTTCAAACATATGAAGTTCCCACAATATATGCCGATAATTATAATTTTCTATCTGGATAGCTCTTGCGCGCCTAGTTGATCCATAATTGCGCTAATTAGTTGGCTTTCGTCGTTGCTAAGGTTTCCGTCAACATTGTTCAGAGCATGCTCGCCGTTTCCGTTTGAGCCTTTTGCCGTAAGCTCGAATGAGATTCTCGTTCCGAAAAAAGCTTCCCCTTTTTCCAACAAATATTTCATGTAGTCGGGATTTCCCTTTATAATTGAAACCGAGTCGGGAGTTTCGAGCAATATTTTCAGCTCGTTTTGTTTCAGAGAAAGAGGTTTCGATCCGCAAAACTGCGAGCCGAGCAACATTCTTTCAGCATTAATGGAATCAATAAATTCGTCCCATCTGCTTGCTACAGTGGAAATGGAGAGGGAAGTATTTCCCATTGGAGCCTGCGCCGGTGGAGCCGGAGGGGGTGGCGTAGGTTCGGATATAATATATTCTTCTTTTGGTTCGGGAGGTGGAGCAACCGGTTCCCGATTCTCAACAGGTTTAGGAGCCGGCTTAGGAGTTATCGGAGTTCGGGTTACTGCTTTTTTTTTTACCTCTCCTTCCGGAGACCCCGATAGTTGTTTTAATATTTCCCCGATGGTCGAGGATCTCTCGAGCCCGATAATGTGGAAGAGAGCCAACTCAACTTTTATTTTATGGTTTTGGCTGCTTCGCATCTCGTTTTGAATTTTGCCGATGAAAGCGAGTATTCGAATAATATCTCCTTCGGTAAACTGTTCGGAATATTGAAGGTATCTATCGAGATATGTTTCGGAAGCCTCAACCAAGGTAGTATCTTTACGAACTACAACGGTAGCGATATTTCTGAAATGTTCATTCAATCCGTTAACGAAATCGATGAAGTTCCACCCGTTGTCGTATATGGTTTTTGTTATTGTAAATGCCTCGCCGAAATCTTTGTTAATTACCGCGTCGGAAACACGGAAATACATTTCGTCGTCGATAAGGTTGAGCATTTGGGAAACGATCTCGGAAGTAACGTCTGTTCCGCAAAAAGAAACAACCTGATCGAAAAGGCTTTCGGCGTCGCGCAAAGCGCCATCTGCTTTTTTCGCGATAGTAGTAAGGGATTCGTCGTCGATGGTGATTCCTTCGGCCTTGGCGATTTTCGAGAGAAGATTTTTAATTGCCGCAATAGAAATTCTTCTGAAATCGAAACGCTGGCATCTGGAAATAATAGTTAACGGCACCTTGTGTACGTCGGTAGTAGCGAAAATGAAGATCGTATGTCCGGGAGGTTCTTCGAGAGTTTTCAACAATGCGTTGAAAGACTCGGTAGTGAGCATGTGAACCTCATCGATGATATATATTTTATACTTCCCTTTGGTAGGGGCGTATTTTACAGATTCACGAAGGGAACGAATCTCTTCGATTCTTCGGTTGGAAGCACCGTCAATCTCAATAATATCAAGCGATTGCGATTTGTTGAATGAATCGCACATTTCGCAATTGTTGCAAGGCTCTCCGTTTTTCGGATTCACGCAATTAAGAACTTTTGCGAAGATTCTTGCGGTGGTAGTTTTACCAACACCTCTTGGTCCCGCGAAAAGATAAGCGTGAGCGATTCTTTCGTTGCAAATGGCGTTTGTTACTGTTTGAGCGATATGTTCCTGGCCAACAACCTCAGCGAAAGTTTGTGGGCGCCATTTTCGTGCTGTAACTAAATATGACATATTTCTTCTATTTATTGGGTAAATAAATCAGACAAAATTACGGATGAATTTCAAAAAATCCAATTTACTTTTGAGTAACTCGACCAGTTCCTCAAGATGTTTTTTGTCTGTGTTGTTGAAAGAGGAGTATTGATAGCTATCAATATCAAGCACTCCGATAAGTTGATCCTTTACAATAATCGGGATTACAATTTCACTTTTTGATCCGGAATCACATGCGATATGCCCCGGAAATTTGTCGACATCATCAACAATAACGGTTGCCCGGGAAGAAGCCGAAGTGCCACATACTCCTTTGCCAAGCTTGATTTGAGTGCAAGCTACTTTTCCCTGAAAAGGACCGAGGTGTAAAAGATCGTTATCGGCAAAATAGAAGCCTATCCAACTTATCTTAGGAAAGGCTTCTTTTAATGCTGCTACAAAATTGGAAAGTCCGGAGCTGATAGAATCGCCGGAATAAATCAAACTCTCTATCTGAGGTTTCAAAGAGAGGTAAATTTCTTCATCCGAAAGATTCTTATTTATCTTTAGCTCGCTCGACATTTATTTCTCTTCTGTTTTTTTCTTTGTTGTCGTTCTTCTCGGTTTTGGCATTTTGCCGAAAACATAAGGCATTCCTTCGATAACCGTTTTGACCGGTATAATTTTCAATCCGTCTTTAATTTCCGGTTTAATTTCATGAAGATCCTTTTCGTTATCTTCCGGAATCAGAACGGTTTTAATACCGCTACGTTTTGCCGCGAGAAGTTTTTCGTTAAGTCCGCCAATAGCCATTACTTTTCCGCGAAGAGTAATTTCGCCGGTCATTGCCACATCCCCTTTGGCCGGAATGTTTTTGAATACCGAGTAAAGAACCATTGTAAGAGTAATACCGGCCGAAGGCCCGTCTTTAGGAATAGCTCCTTCAGGCAAATGGATATGAATCTCTTTGTTCTTCTGGAAATTATCGGGTAATCCGAGTTCCTTTGCGTTAGAACGGAGGTAACTTAAAGCAGCCTGAGCCGATTCTTTCATTACATCCCCTATTTGGCCGGTGAGAACAAGTTTTTCGGTGCCACTCATTATTGTCGCGTCAACCTCAAGGATTTCGCCACCGACGCTTGTCCATGCCAGACCGGTTACACTACCGATTCTGTCTACATTGGAAGCTTTCGGTTTCCTGAATTTCGGAACACCGAGATATTTTTCTATTTTTTCGGAAGTAAGAGTAACATTTCCTTCCGCTTTCTTTTTCTTAGTTTTTGTCTCTGCCATATCAAAGACAAGATCTTTGGCAGATTTTCTGAGGACTGCCGCAATTTCTCTTTCGAGATTTCTAACGCCTGCTTCTCTGGTGTATCCGGTAATAATTTTTCTTATTTCATCATCACCAAGAGAAACATTGTGATCAGCTAAGCCGTGCATATTAATTTGTTTCGGAAGAATGTGTCGTTTTGCAATTTCAACCTTCTCGAATTCCAAATATCCCGGGAGCTCGATAGTTTCCATCCTGTCCAGCAAAGGAAGAGGAATATTATATTTTACATTCGCGGTTGTAATAAACATAACTTTCGACAAATCGTAGTCAACATCAAGATAGTGATCGTTGAAAGAATGATTCTGTTCCGGATCCAAAACTTCCAACATAGCGGAAGAAGGGTCACCGCGGAAATCGGCACTCATTTTATCAATTTCGTCGAGGAGAATAACCGGATTAACGGTTCCCGCTCTTTTCATCGATTGAATAATTTTACCTGGCATAGAACCGATATAGGTTCTTCTGTGTCCTCTGATCTCGGCTTCGTCTCTTACACCGCCAAGGCTAATACGGATGAATTTACGTCCGAGAGCTCTGGCTATTGATTTACCGAGTGAAGTTTTACCGACTCCGGGAGGGCCAACGAAGCAAAGAATTTGCCCGCGTAATTGTTTAACAAGATTCAGAACGGCAATATGCTCAACAATTCTGTCTTTCGGTTTTTCAAGGCCGAAATGGTCTTCGTCCAAAATTTTTCTGACATTTACAATATCGAGATTATCCTTGGTCTGTTTGTGCCAGGGAACATCAGTTATCCAGTCGAGATAGTTGCGCAATACAGTAGATTCCGGGGAACTGGTCGGAATTTTCTTAAGCTTGTTCAATTCGTCCAAAGACTTTTCTTTTACCAGCTTAGGCATTCTGGCCTTCTGGATTTTCTCTTTCATCTTTGCGAGTTCCGGAGAGATTTCTTCATCTTCCCCAAGCTCTTCCTGAAGAATCCGGATTTGTTCCTGTATAATATATTTTCGCTGGGTTTTAGAGATATTCTCCTGAACCTTGCTCTCTATATCTTTTTCGATTTTCAGAATATCCACTTCGGAATTGAGCACTTTAATGATTTCGTAGATCTGCTCTTTCAAAGTGAATTTCTGAAGAATAGATTGTTTTACCTCAACAGATTGGTTGATATTTGCCGCGACATAAAACAGCTTCCTATCAGGCTCGTCAATATTCTCATATGAAGTTAGTGCTTCCGAAGGGACGGAGCGATTAATTTTTGCGTATTCCTTGAAGAGAGAAGACATTTGACGAATAAGAGCGGAAAGCTCACGCTGATCTTCCGATTCGGGTAGAACTACTTCAACCTTAGCCTCGAAGAAAGATGTGTTTTCTGTATATTCTACAATTCTACCTTGGATAACTCCGTCCACAAGGATTTTCATTAATCCGTTCGGTAGTTTCAAAATTTGAATAATTTTCGCGATTGTACCTTCACGATAAATATCATCTTCGGTCGGCTCTTCGATGTTACCTTTCTTTTGAGCAGACAGGAATATATATTTGGAGTTGTCCAATGAGTAATTCGCCGCTCTGATAGATTGTTCACGACCAACCAGTACGGGGAAAATCATATAAGGAAAAATCACATTGTCTCTGAGGGGTAATACCGGTAGTATTTCCGGTATTTCTTGAACTTCAGTATTATCTATGGATACTTTTTTTTCTTTTTCAGCCATTCGTAAGATTCGACTCCAATTTTTGCTGGAAATAAACAACAAAGATACTAAATATCAAGTGGGCTATCAAGAAATTGAAGGGTAATAAAAGTTTCATCTAATATCTGGAATTTGTAACTTTTGAAAAAAGGGAGATAAAGATGCTAATTGATGACGTAATCGAAATAACAAAGCGTGCAGGAGAGGTAACACGAGAAGGTTTCGGTAGAAATTTTTCCGTAGAGTTTAAGACGAATGAGTCGAATCTTGTGACAGAAATCGATAAGAAATCGGAAAGAGAAATAATTTCCTTTATTAAATCGAAGTATCCAAAGCACAACATCTTAGCGGAAGAGAGTGGGGAAGAGAATAATTCCTCGGAATTTACATGGGTAATTGATCCTTTGGACGGGACAACGAATTTTGCTCATGGTTTGCCTCTTTTCTCAGTTTCGATAGGTGTTATGAAAAATGGAGAGACAATTGCCGGAGCCGTTTATGATGTGATTAGGGATGCTCTTTACACAGCTGAAAAGGGGAGCGGTTCTTTTGTGAACGGCAAAAAGATTCATGTTAGTGAAAACGCAAATTTGAAAAGAAGCGTTCTCGTTACGGGATTTCCCTACAATATTAGTGATAATCCTGATCACGCTATTGAAAGATTCACCAATTTTCTGAAATCGTCGAGAGCTGTAAGGAGATTAGGGTCTGCGGCAATAGATTTTTGCTATGTAGCTCAAGGAGTATTCGATGGATTTTGGGAAGTTCATCTTCATCCTTGGGATATATGCGCCGGGAAGTTAATAGTTGAAGAAGCCGGAGGAAAAGTAACGGATTTTCGTGGAAATGAGATTGATGTTTTTTCGAAGCAAATACTAGCTACTAACCGAAGAGTGCATGAGGAGATGATTAGAAAATTGGGGGATATCTAGAATCCCCGCAATCATCTTTTGATGTTTTGAACAATCCATATTAGTATTAGGGCACCGGTTGTAGAAACCAAAATACTCCAGATGTTGAATCCGGTTACTCCGGTGCCTCCAAGAATCGTAAAAACGAATCCACCGATAATTGCTCCGACGATCCCCAGAAAGATATTAAAGAAGCATCCTTTTCTCTCAATCGATCCTGATAATCTGCTTGCAAGCCATCCCGAAATAGCTCCGAGAATGACCCACGAAAAAAATCCCATAATCATTGACCTCTGTCTTTATGCTGTAAGTTGTTTGTTTTTCAGTAGTTATAACGCAATTTTGGGAAACAAAATAATTGATAAATTACTAAAAAATAGGTAAATTGGCGAACTATGGAAAAAATTATTATTGCGATCGATGGCCCCGCCGGATCAGGTAAAAGTACTGTTGCAAAGATGGTTGCCGAGGCAAAAGGTTTGGTGTACATGGATACCGGGGCAATGTACAGAGCCATTACTTACATGGCTATTAAAAATAACATAGTAGATGACACTAATTCCATTATCGAATTAGTAAAAAAAATAAAACTGATACTAAAGTTTGAGAACGGATTAACAAGAGTTTTTGTTGATGATGAAGAAGTAACTGATTTCATAAGATCACCTGAGGTGAATTCACGTGTAAGTGAAGTCAGTAAAATTCCCGAAGTTCGTTATGAACTTGTTAATATTCAGCAAAAGATAGGAAAAGATTCGAGTGTAATTGCAGACGGGAGGGATACTACAACAGTTGTATTTCCTGATGCTGATTATAAAATTTATCTTAACGCCAATATTGATGTTCGTGCGGAAAGACGTTTGAAGGAATTCTTGGAAAAGGACGTAAACATAACTTTGGAAGATGTTAAAAATAATCTTGCAAAGAGAGATAAAATTGATAGTAGTCGTGAAGTTAGTCCTTTAAGGAAAGCTGAGGATGCTATCGAAATAGATACTTCTTACATGACGATAGAAGAAGAAGTAGCCAAAATATGCGAACTAATAAATAACATATAGAAACCATCTAAGTTCACGAATGTTAAACTAAACCCAATGCTTTGATTAGTTTGATGGTTTGAAAATCGGAGCAATAAATATCTTTACTAGGAGGATAAATGTCAGAAAAAGAAAAAGAGACTGTTGAACAAGAACAGCCCAAAGCCAAGAAACCAAAAGGCAAGGTTAGGTTCTTCAACTCTGACGAATATTCCGAAGTGGAACTTAAAGAACTTGAAAAACTCTATGAAGAGTCTTTCAAAGACATCAAAGAAGGTGAAATTATCAGCGGTAAAATCGTTGGAATCACCGAAGATTTAGTTGTATTAGATGTCGGATTCAAATCCGACGGTTCAATTTCTCGCAACGAATTCGGCGAGAATGAAGAACTAAAGATCGGTAATGATGTTGAAATCGTTATCGAAAGTGTTGAAGACGAAGAAGGTAATCTTGTTCTTAGCAAGAAAAGAGCTGACTTCCTCAGAATCTGGGCCAAAATTATGGGCGCCTACGAAAACGAAGAAATTCTTCAGGGTAGAATCCTTAAGAGAATTAAAGGTGGTATGGTTGTTGACTTATTGGGTCTCGAAGCATTCTTACCAGGTTCTCAGATCGATATCAGACCTGTCAGAGATTTCGACGCTTATGTTGGTCGCACAATGGACTTCAAAATTGTTAAAGTTAACGTTCCTACTGAAAATGTTGTTGTTTCTCACAAAGTTCTTATCGAGGAAACAATTGCGGATCAAAGAAAAGAAATTCTTGAAAGTCTTGAAAAAGGTCAGATACTTGAAGGTATCGTTAAAGCCATTACAGACTTCGGTGTATTCGTTGATCTTGGTGGCGTAGACGGATTGATCCACATTACCGATTTGAGCTGGGGAAGAATTAACCATCCTAGTGAAGTTGTTAAATTGGACGAAAAAATTAAAGTTGTTGTTACTGATTTTGATACTCAGAAAAAACGTATCTCTCTCAGCTTGAAACAATTATTACCACATCCATGGGAAAATATCGAAGACAAATACAAAGTTGGCGATAAAGTTTCCGGTCGCGTTGTTTCTCTTACTGACTACGGCGCATTCATTGAAATTGAGAAGGGTATCGAAGGACTTATCCATATCTCCGAAATGAGCTGGACTAAACACATCAGCCATCCTTCACAATTTGTTTCTATGGGACAGATTATCGAAGCTGTTATTCTTAGCTTGGATAAAAACGAGAAGAAAATTTCTCTCGGTATGAAACAACTTACTCCTGATCCATGGGAAGAATTAATGAAGAAATATCCTGTCGGTTCAAAACATGAAGGTACTGCTCGTAACCTTACTAACTTTGGCGTATTCGTTGAGTTAGAGCCAGGTATCGACGGTTTGGTTCACATTTCAGACTTGTCGTGGACTAAGAAAATCCGTCACCCCGGTGAAGTTGTTAAAAAAGGTGAGCAGATCGAAGTTGTTGTTTTAGCCATCGATACCGATCAAAGAAAAATTTCTTTGGGTCACAAACAGATCAACGATAATCCTTGGGATAATTTTGAGACTGTTTATGCAGTAGGTACCGAAGTTGAAGCTAAGATCGTCAGAATAATTGAAAAAGGTCTTATTGCTGAATTGCCACTTGGTGTTGACGGATTTGTTCCTGCAACTCAATTGTCAACAAGCAAAATCAAAAACCTTTCTTTCAATTTCCCTGTTGAAGCTAACATCAACATGAAAGTTGTAGAATTCGACAAAGACAATAAGAAGATCGTTTTGAGCGCTATTGCTTCTTTGAAAGAAAAATCAGATGAAGAAATAGATGCTTACATCAAAGAGTACAAACTCGAAAAAGTATCAGTTGATGATATAAAAAATGCTGATGCCGGTAAATTCGATTCTTCTGATTTCAATTTGTACGAAGGAGATCAACAGAAAAAAGCTGCTAACGGATCAAAGTCCGAAGAAGCTAGCGAAGAAGAAAGCAAGTAATTTATTGTGATAGAATTTGGGGCTGAAATTGTCCGCTAATATTAATATGTTAGCGGCATTCAGCCCTTTATTTTTATGAAAGGATATATAGTGTCTGCAAAAGTTGCATTTCATACATTAGGTTGTAAACTAAATTTTTCCGAAACATCCACCATTAGTTCGCAATTCATAGATCGCGGTTATAAAGTAGTTGATTTTAAAGAACCGGCCGATATATATATAATTAATACATGTACTGTTACAGAAACTGCCGATAAAGAGTGTCGCCAGATAGTAAGAAGAGCATTAAGAAAAAATCCTAACGCTTTTATTGCTGTTACAGGATGCTACGCTCAGTTGAGTTCGGAAGAGATTTCGCAAATCGAAGGAGTCGACGCAGTATTCGGGAGTAATGAGAAATTTAAGATATTCTCACTTCTTGAGGACTTCGAAAAGCATGATCATTCATGCGTTTATGTTACTCCGACGGATGAGTTGGAAAGCTTTCATTTTGCAGCCTCGAGAGAGAATTCCGCAAGAACCAGAGCCTTTTTTAAGATTCAAGACGGTTGTGATTATAAATGTACTTATTGTACTATTCCGATGGCTCGAGGAAAGAGTAGAAGTGTTGCTCCTAACTTAGTTATTGATAATTTCAAAGAATTATTGGATAAAGGTTTTAAAGAGATTATTTTAACGGGAGTAAATGTTGGAGACTACGGACATAGAATAAATTCCAGTCTCTATGAAGTATTATTAAAAATGATTGACGTTGAAGGTGATTTCAGAATTCGGATTAGTTCGATCGAACCTAATTTGTTGACTGATGATATTATTAATCTTACTGCCCAATCGGAAAAGATGTGTAAGCATTTTCATATCCCTTTGCAAAGTGGTAGCGCTAATGTTCTTAAATTGATGCAGAGAAGGTATAATATTGAGTATTTCGAGGAGCTGATTCATAAGATTGCCGGTCGTATTCCTGACTTGGGAATCGGAATTGATGTGATAGTCGGTTTCCCCGGAGAAACAGAAGAAAACTTCATCGAGACTTATAATCTCTTGAATAGACTTCCGGTCACGTATTTACATCCTTTTACTTACTCGGAAAGACCTAATACAAAAGCGATTCTTATGGATGGGGTAGTTGAACATTCCGAAAGGAAAAGACGAAACAGCATGTTAAGAATACTCAGCGAAAAAAAGAGAGCTGATTTTTACAAATCAATGATTGGTAAGGATTTGAAAGTTTTGTGGGAACATGAGAATCACAATGGGGCTATGTACGGGTGGTCTTCGAATTATGTAAGAGTTAAAGCTCCGATGAATGCGGAGATGGATAACAAATTCTCTACCGTAAAGATTGGTGGAATTGAAGATAATTTTTGTACTGTGGATAAATCATCAAATATTTCTAATAAAGCCGGTTAAAAAATGAAGAAGTTTATTTTACTGATATTCCTGTTTTCTGTTGTTGTTTGTGGTCAGAAACTTCCGGAGAAAAACCTTTTTGAGTTAAAAACCGAATTGGGCAAAATAAAACCCGAAGAAAAGAACCCAATTGAGGCTCAGTTCAAATTGAAGAAGAAAAAGCCTGGGCTTGCTATTCTGTATTCTGTGTTGCTTCCGGGAATGGGTGAGCTCTATGCCGGTGACTACAGTACCGGAAAATATTTTACAATAGCCGACGGTGTCTTTTGGGGTGTTTTGGCCGGATTCAATATTTACGCGGTTCGTCAGGAAGACAATTATAAAGCATACGCCAAATCTCATGCAAGAGTAAATCCGGCTGGTAAAGATGATAAATATTTTGCCGATATAGGCAACTTTATGAGTCTTGAGAATTACAACAATCAAAAAAAACTGGATCGTACTTTGAATGAGGTCTATTCGGAAGATACTCATTATTGGAAATGGCATACTCAAAGCGAAAGGAAGGAATATCGTAATACATGGAAATCGAGTGAAAACGCGTACAACAATATTCGTTTTGCTGCCGGAGCTTTAGTCCTTAATAGAATAGTTAGTGCGATAAACGCTGTTAGGCTTGTATCAAAGCATAATAAACAACTGAAAAAAGATTTGGGGTGGCAGGTTAGTTTCGGTGTAGATCAGCTTCCCGAAACACAACCATTTCTTACTCTCAATTTTCATACATCATTTTAATATATCGGCTGTTTTATTTCCAAGTAAAACAGCCTTTCCTTTTCCGCAATACAATATGAGCAGCTACGATGAATAAAAAGGTAATTCTGTGGGATAACGACGGTGTTTTGGTTGATACCGAAAAGTACTATCTGAAAGCAAATAAGAAAGTACTTGCGAAAGTTGGTATTAAGCTTACTGATGAAATGTACAAGAATATTTCTCTGGAGAAGGGAAAGAGTGTTTTGGAACTTGTGTTCGACCTTGGAATGAGTAAAGCTGAGCATGATGAAATCCGTGCCGAAAGGAACGGATATTACAGAGAGTATATTTCCAGTCACAATTCGGCAATTGATGGAGTGGAAGATGTTTTGAAAGCTTTACACGGGAAGATTATAATGGGAGTAGTTACTTCCTCTACAAGAGAGCATTTCGAAATCATACATTCCAATACCGGTTTTAATAAATATTTTGATTTCTCCTTGGCACGAGAAGATTATAAAAATTCCAAGCCTTCTCCTGAACCGTATCTATTGGGAGCTAAAATAGCTAAGGCATCTTTAGCGGAAAGTCTGGCTGTTGAAGATTCTTCTAGAGGTTTAACCGCGGCGCATGCGGCCGGAATCGATTGCTTTGTTATTCCGAACGAATTAACTGAAGGATCGGATTTTACAAAGGCGAAAAAGATACTAAACTCAATTGCGGAAATTCCGAACTTGGTATTGGGGTAATAGTATTTTACATGATTTCCTTTTCCTTTCAGTCACCTTTTTTTATTTTGGCACTATGAAATCCTCGGAAAACTAATGAATAATTATAAGCTTACTATTCAATATAATGGAACGAATTATAGCGGATGGCAAATTCAAAATAACGCTGTAACCATTCAACAAAAAATATCCGAAGCTATTAGAACCATTACCCGTGAGGAGGTAAATCTTATCGGGTCGGGCAGAACGGATGCCGGGGTTCATGCTTTAGGGCAAGTAGCGAATTTCCGAATTAATAAGGAACTGGATTGTAGGAAAGTATCCTTTTCTTTAAATAGTATATTGCCCGACGATATTGCGATAGTGGAAATGGAAAAGATCGGAGAAGATTTTCACGCTCGTTTCGACGCCAAGAAGAGAAGTTACATGTATGTAATTAATACTGAGAAATCCCCCTTCTATAAGGAGTATTCGGCTTTTATTCCCAGGGCGAAGAATTATAATATGGAAAGACTTAATTCACTTTCCCGATATTTGTTAGGGGAGAAAGATTTTACATCTTTTGCCCGTAAGCAAACTGAGGTTGAAAATAAAAAGTGTAATCTCTACGGAATTTCATGGAGACGATCTAAAAATATGATCTTCTTTTACGTAGAAGCGAATCGTTTTCTACACGGGATGGTTCGTACTATTGTAGGAACACTTCTATTTGCTATTGATAATGACCTTGATGAAAACTATTTGCGAGAAGTTTTGGAAGCTAAAGATCGTTGTAAAGCAGCAATGGCAGCTCCTTCGGAAGGGCTCTTTCTTTATAAAGTAAAATACTAAATACTAATTGCGGTTGCTGGAATCAAAGCAAAGTTTAATATAATTATCAATCGGATATTTCTTATCTTACCGGAGAAATTTTCCTTGTCAGATTTATGAATAATATGCTAAAAAAAATACTCTTTATATCGATCATTCTATGCAATATTATATCTGCTCAGTTTTATGAATTGGGAAAAGCAAAGGGCTCCTTTATGGCTGTGGGGATCGGTCCTAGGGTTCCGGTCGGTGAGTTTTCCGATAAAGGGAAATTAGGTGTAGGCTTTGATGTTATCTTTTCTTACACGGATAATAAATTTTTACCAGTATTCTTTTACACGAAAATCGGATATCAGCATCATCCGGGAAAGCAAGCACTTTATAAAACCACTTCTTACGCCTCTTTTTCGAGTAATATGATTACTATTAATCCGGGGGTGAGATATTTTTTCCCGCCGGTAGTGGATGAAGAGTTTCTTCTAATGCCGTTACTGGAGGGAGGAATTTCATGGACATTAACCGAAGATTATCATCAGTTTAAGATTGGAAGCGGAATTAAAAATTATTCTACGGAGTTAACGAAGTTCGGGTTTCATATGGGAGCCGGCTTTTCGATGTTTTTGATGGATGTGGTCGGGACATATAATTATTTCCGGGCGCACCAATATCTTTCGTTCGATCTCAGAGTAAGAATCCCAATATTTGTTAAAATATAGGTGACTTATGGAATATCGTAACATTCTTTTAGAGGTAAAAGAGGATATAGCTCTTTTAACAGTCAATCGTCCGGATAAGTTGAATGCTCTTAATGAGGAAACTTTGTCCGAGATCAAATCAGCAGTAGCAGAAGTTGGTAAAAATGATTCGGTTAGTGTTCTGCTTATTACAGGAAGCGGTAGCAAAGCCTTTGTGGCGGGTGCCGATATTGAAGAACTTAGCAAATGCGATACTAAAACCGGAGTAGAGTTCGCTAAATTCGGGCAAAATGTTTTCAATACTATCGAGAATCTTGGTAAGCCTGTTATCGCCTTGGTAAATGGATATGCTTTAGGAGGAGGTTGCGAATTGGCATTGGCATGTCATATTCGTTTGGCTTCCGAAAGAGCCAAGTTCGGGCAACCTGAGGTTAATCTGGGAATAATACCCGGATATGGTGGCACACAGAGATTGGCCAGAATTGTAAACCCCGGAATAGCGATCGAATATATTCTTACGGGAAAACTATTCGACGCCAAGGAGGCTCTGAGGATAGGATTGGTTAACGCAATTTATCCGAATGAGGAATTGAGTGAAAAAGGTTATGAATTAGCAAAAGTAATTGCATCCAAAGGCCAGATAGCAGTCAGAGAATCTCTGAAAGCGATTATTAAAGGATTCGATGAAACTTTGGAGGATGGTTTGGAATTGGAGTCGAACTTGTTTGGTAAGTGTTGCGGAACAGAAGACTTCAAAGAAGGGACAAGCGCGTTTTTGAATAAAGTATCTCCCAAATTTAGAGGGAAATGATCTGTTAGTATTATGGAAAGTAAAAACTACAAAACTAAGTTAATATATATACTTGTCGGCATTGCGATTTTCCTGCTCTTCGTTAATATCAGCGTGGAAAAAATAGCATCTTCGAAAGAGGAAGATTCTATTGCTGTAGTTAAAAAGGAAAATCTCGATTCTACTTTCATGAATGTTATGGAGCAATTTGGTATCGAAAAGGAATGGGTCTCCGTAAAAAAAGTAAACAATAAAAAGTACAAAGCTTTGTCGACCGTTTATTATGTTGATATTCCTATGGATATTCCCATCGCTTCGATTGTCGCCCTGATGAATGAAAAAATGATCGACCGGAATTGCAAGTTGATTTCGGAAGAGAAAAAGAATTTCAGCGATTCCATATTAAAAATAATGGATAATGATGAGTTAGTTTTCGAGGCTTTTCTAAATCACAAAAAGAAAATATCCCGTTCGTTTGCTTCGCTGGCTTTTGTGGTTTTTGTTCCCCCAAAACCGGATGAATTTCTTTATCAAAGAATATTAAGTAGTGAATACCCTTTTTATATTACTGTTATTCCAGCTCTTAATGGAACGAAAAAGGTTAAGGAAATCAATTCCCATTTGAAAGGACACGCTGTTTTGCTCAATGACGAAATTGATGAAAGCATTAAGATAAACAAGGATGTTCCCCCCGATGATTTGAAAAAGGGGATCCAAAACCTGATTAACGTTTACGGAAAATCAACCCTATACCTGATTGATGAAGCTTCCGGGCTATATCAGTCGATATTATATAATTTTGTAAGAGACGCTTTTGAGGAATACGGTGTTACACTCGTAAAATTATCCGAAATGACCAGTCTCTACGGAAACAACAGAAAAGATCTTGCTTCCAGATTGGATTTTCATTGCGAAAGTAGCAAAGGGAAGGAGATTAAGGTTATCTATACTTCATACGAAAACTTTCTGGAAATCGGCGAAGCTCTGATTGTGAGAAAGAGAAAGGGAGATAAAGTTGTATCTCCCCGAATGGTCTATAAAAATTAAACAGATTCTATCTCTTCTATTTCGTATCCCGTAAGACTATCTAACTGTGGTATAACAACCTCTTTATTCCCTACAACCAAGATATTCATATCATCCAAAGAGATATTGTTTCTTCCGGCTGCTTCAATTTCATCGAGAGTAGTTGATTCCATTTTCTCAATATATGTATTGAAGTAATCATGAGGTAAATCGAAAACCGAAAGCATAGCCATGTTTTTACCGACTTGCGAGTAAGTCTCGAACATGGAGGGATATCTTTTTATCAGATATGCCTTCGAAAGTTCGGCCTCTTCTGTTTTTATTCCTTCCGTTATTCCTTTCAATTCTTTCATCATTTCTACAATAGCGTCGTAAGTGTGCTCCGATTGTACTGAAGCTTGAGCCGAAAATCTTCCGCTTATTCTGTTGAAGTAGAAACTCGTACTGGCTCCGTATGTATATCCCTTGTCTTCACGAAGATTCAAATTTATTCTGCTCGTAAACTGTCCTCCGAGGATAGTATTCATAATGGTTTTGGCGTAATAATCCTCTGTCTTTCTCGGGGAGGAAATGTGTCCCATTCTTATTTCAGACTGAGCCGCTTCCGGTTTATTAATGAAATAGCATTTCTTCTTTCTCTTTTCAAATCTTATTTCGAGTGGAGTGCGAGTCGATTTCTTTTCCCACGTTCCGAAATACTTCTCAAGAAGATTCTTAATTTTTTCTTCGGCAAGATTTCCTACTACTATCATTGTGGAGGTATCCGGTGCGATATTGGTTTTGTAATACTCCTTAACATCCTCGGTGGAAATACTCTTTACATCTTCCAACAAGCCAATAGTCGGACATTCGTAAGGGGAATCGGCAAAGATAATCTTTTCCATATTCACAGAAGCAATATACCCCGGATCGTCTCTGAACTGTAGTAGCTTGGCGAATAATTTATTCCTCTCTCTCTCGAAATCTTCCTCGGTAAAATGTGGCTCTCTCATTATCATTGAGAGTAATTCCGTAGAGCGTTCTGCGTTTTCCATCATTGCCATCATCGAAAGATATATTCCTTCGTGGTCAGTGGATATTCCGAATATGGTTCCCAGCGATTCTATTTCATTATCCAGTTCCAAAGAATTATAGTTTCCCGCCCCTTCATCCAGCATCAGTGATGTTAAATAGGCTAGTCCCTTTTTCCCTTCCGGATCATAAAGACTCCCTCCGTTTACCAATAATGTCAGTTGAATAACGGGAATGCTATTTTTCTCCACGAACAAAACTTTCATTCCGTTCGATAACTCGAATCTTTTTATCTCAGGAAGAGAGAACGTAATGTTTCCTTTTCCTTCCGGTTTTATACTTCTATCAATCATATTATTCATCCGTTATTCTTTGGTATAATGTTTAACTGCACATAAGGTTTTCCCAAATATTTTTCAGCTGTTTCGGCAATCATTCCCGAAGTAACCTTCCCGTAACGATCCAAATCATATATAAATGAATCTGGATTCCCGAGCTGACAATTGTAATTGTTAATCTGGTTAGCCATATTATCAAGATTCTGAAGCGAATATATAAAGGAAGATTTTGTCGCGTTCAAAGAGCGTTTCAGTTCCGATTCCTCAACCCCTTCTTTCACAAGTTTATCTATTTCCGCGAATATTTCATCCTTTATAGCCTCAAGAGAAATACCAGGTCGGGCTGTGGCAACTATTACGAATACACTTGCCAGAGATGCTGAGTATTGAAAACAAGTTACATCCTGAGCCAACTGCTTTTCGAATACAAGAGACTTATGCAATCGTGAATTCTTGGTGCCACTCATTACATCGGCAAGTATATCCAGTTTCGCGTCATCCGGATTGTATGCTTTGTCGGAATGCCACGCCATATATATTCGAGAGAGCTGAACATTATCATTGTACTCTATGAAGATATTCTCATTTAATTCAGTCACCGGTGCTTCGATAACCGGAATAGAATTGACCGGAGGAATATTATCAAAATATTTTTTTACCGAATCCATTGTCGCAACCGGATCGATATCCCCCGCAATTACCAGACTTGCGTTACTTGGAGAGTAGTATGTATGGAAAAAGTCTTTAACATCTTCCAGATTAAATTCCTCGATATCCTTCATCCAACCGATAGTAGGCCAATGGTAAGGATGATTCTCAGGAAACAGATTAGAGAATATTTTCTCCCAGGCCAATCCGTAAGGTTGATTATCATAACGCTGCCTTCTTTCGTTCATAACAACCGACTTCTGATTGTCCAATTTCTCCTGTGTAAGAGCCGGAAGAAGAAATCCCATTCTGTCACTCTCAAGCCAGAGAGCCAGGTCAAGATAGTTTGAAGGAACGGTTTCATAGTAATTGGTTCTGTCTAAGCCCGTCGATCCGTTAAGAGATCCGCCAACCTCTTCGATATATTTGAAATGCATCTCTTTAGGAACATGCTTACTCCCTTGAAACATCATATGCTCGAAAAGGTGGGCAAAACCGGTTTTCCCCTTTCTCTCATTTGCCGACCCGACTTTGTACCAGATATTCACGGCTGTAAGGGGAAGGGAAGAATCTTTGTAGAGAACCACATCCAGGCCGTTGTGCAGTTTTATTTTATCGTAATTTATCTTTAATAATTCACTCATCTCTTAGCGCCACCTGTTAATTTAAATTCGTTAGTTAAACTTACCATTCGTACCGGAGTAATTCCAAAAAGGTTTCACATAAGTAACATTATCACATTGGAAATGGTTCTACATTGAAAATATTTTTTCCACACTCATCCCTTCCATAAACTTTAAATCCGAACTCATAAGGAGCGTCATGTCTGTTTTCCTCTTCAACTAACTGAAAATATTAATATATTTATCAAAGAATAAATTAACACAGTATTCCGCAAGGAAAACCGGTAACACTTTGTAGAATAAATAAAACGAGAAACATTATGAAACAGTTGTCGGATACATTTACATGGGATCTCATATATGTAATATATTTTGAGGGAATTTTATGAAAAAAAGCAACATAATTATATTTCTTACTGCCTTATTGATGATAGGGTGTTCGGTTATTCAAGTAAAGCAATATTCGATTACGAAGGATGGGGTTAATACAGCTGAATTTTCTTACCCGGAAAAGGAAGTGAAGCGTTTTTATGATGAGTTGGAACTCTTAGAAAATTTTGGGCAAGATACTGTATTAATTATTACTCGGTTACCTTTTGACGGGTGCATCGATGCTCAAGATGTAAATATTTATTGCAGGGATTCATCCTATCAATATAATGAAGTATTTGATGGATCTGATAGTGAGTTTTACGGTGACATCGGATATAAAGTGGAATATAATTCCTCATTAATATCAGATTTGATGAAATGCAGATATGATAGCATTTCCATGGGAATAAAGAGAATTCGTACCTCGGTAAATTTTGAAGTATTATGCTGTTATAGAATTGTGCCGAAGAATGATACACTATTTGTCGAATTTTCAAGAATTACAGGAAATCAGTACTATTTTTATGACATAGAAAAACCTTCGATTCCAATTATGAAGTAAAATCGAAGGTACTACGGAGAACCTTTGGGGGCTCCGTAGTAATTCTTTGAATTCCGCTTGTTAATCAAGTTGTCCTTCTAAACAGCTTACGATGATTTGCAAAAACTTGTTTGAGAAAATCATTCAAAGTAGTTTATTCTTGTCCCCAGCTGTCAATCAAAGTATTTTCTCCCCCGAGCACGCACTCGAGGGAAAACCATCCTAACCCTCGGAATCCTCACCCTTCTCCGGATAAGGAATAGCGTACTGTTTCAGCTTAACTGGCTCATCCTCAAAAACAATCATACAAAGAGAAACCACCTAAAGGAGATAATCCCAAACAAGCAAAAAGAGCTCCGGAAGAGCGCAATGCCTGTAGCGCCAGCGGCGCGTCATGTCTGTTTTCCCCTTCAACTAACCGAAAATATTAATATATTTATCAAACTATAAAATAAGATAATTGCCTTTGGAAAGATACGGATTATAACACATTGCGATATACCAGTAACGTAACGAAGTCTTAGAACTTAAGAACAGACAAGTGACTTTCATAAGTACTATAAACTTTTTGCGTGTTGCTATCTCATAAAAGTTTGGAATGAATAACATGAAAAAAGATATTAGTTCGATTACTGAGGAGATTAAAAACTACTCTTCTTCGGTATTAACAACATTCGGTAAAGTGGAAGAGAGTGAAATTACTCAGCTTGAGGATGAAATCGGGCTTAGGCTACCGGAAGATTTCCGTTTCTTCTTAACAGTACTTAATGGATTTGAACTAGGGGGATTTACGGTTTACGGAATCCATCCCAATAACCTCGAAAATGATTTGCTTGAAAATTATCTCTGGGAATTGAACGAAGCCGATAATCCCATTACGAAAAATCTTTTGCCAATTTCTCCTGATTACAGTGGAAATCATTATTGTCTCGATCTCGATACAATGTCAGAAGATAGAAAACAATGCGATGTTGTTTTTTGGCAACATGATTATTACAACTATACCAAAACGGATAAACCTGATATTGAGGAAAACTCTTTCTTAGCATTTATAAAGAATCTTTACAGTGAAATAATCAACGAAATTGATCAGAATGGAAATTATAGATAATTGCAGTAATGAGCGTAATTTACGATAATAAGGAATTGTATGAAATATAAGACATCATGGAAAAAGAGAAAAAGGGAATGGCGCATTAAGGAAGAGAAGAAACTAAAACGGAATAAATTGATCAATTGTTTTATTCTCATTCCTATTTTCTTAATTGTTGTTATTAAAATGGCTATTGCAGAATATAACACAAATAAGCTAGAAGAAATCGGTTCATTTACTTTGGGAATGATATATAAAGAAGGATTGGCCGGGAGTCGAAGTGCTTTATATTTTCACTATCCTTATGAAGGGAAGTGGTATTGGAATTATACATATTTAACATTGGATTATGAAATCGGGGATACAGTAGTTATTATCTATTCGAAGACCAATCCGGATAATTTCAGACTTTATGATTTATTTACAGAACATTTCGGACACAAACACAAAAACAATTTTCCTGATTCGTTAAGAAAGTATCTTCATAAATATAAGCAAACAGATTTATCTTCAGATTAGCCAATTTTCTTAGGAAAATATATCCAAATAGACTCTAACCCTCGGAATCCTCACCCTTCTCCGGATAAGGGATAGCGTACTGCTTCAGCTTAACTGGCTCATCCTCAAAAACAATCTTACTAAGAGAAACCACCTTAAGAAGATAATCCCAATCAAGCAAAAAGAGCTCCGGAGGAGCGCAATGCCTGTAGCGCCAGAGGCGCGTGATGCCTGTTAGCTCCGGATGGAGCGACATGCCTGTTTTCTTCCCAATTAATCAAAAATATTAATATATTTATCAAAAGATAAACTAACACAGTTCTTCGCAAGAAAAGCATGCAATTTCTCGGAGATCAAATACAACGGTAAAGAATACGAAACCTTAGGGTACGCTATATTAGGAGGAGTATGTTTTACTAATATTTATATTATCGAATTTATTTGTTGATAAAAAAGGTTAATACAGCCAAAGATGAGATTGTTGGGAATCCAATATTTATTATATCTTTTTCTTGATTGTCAATATGATGTCAATATCCTTTTATATCAATGAAATATTTTCTATAGATATTTTTTCTTATTTGCACGTAAACGGGCACTACTCTGTAGCGGTTTCTGTGTTATCGATTCTAGGATGGAACTTATTCTTCTTTTTGTACAAAAAAAATATGAAAAAAATAGTAAAGTATTTTGAAGAGGATCCATTGAATACAAAACTAGCACATAAAATATTTTTTTTGGCTTTCGTTGATATTAACTCCTTGTAATTTCATATTTTCTATGATAGTAATTGTGAATTAGAAGGAGGGATTGAAGTGAAATTATTTCAGATAACAGGACATGGGAGAGATTAACGAATGAATACACTAGGGCAAAGTTTTGGGATGAGTATAATCATTAAAATCTTCATTTTGATAATAAGTCTGACAATCCTTACCGGATGTCAATGTATTCTAAGTAATAACGACGAATCAAAATTATTGATAAATAATAAAGCTGAATATAATATTGGAGTATTGGCGAATCCTTTTTATCCTGATAAATCTTTTGAAAGATGTAGTAGTTTTATGGTAAAAGGTAGAAGCTTAGAGACTATATGCTTTTTTGAGTCACTATGCTATTGTGGTGGATGGGAGTATCTGTATGCGCATAGAAAATATATTACATTCCATTTTGTAAAATGGGAGGATGTGGAAAGGGATAAAACAAGTGAAAGAAATTATAAAATATTAAAAACAATTGTGGCCTCAAAAGAAGACATGGTAAAGAATAATTGGGTTCTGGAATTTCCTTAATAAATGAGCTTCCCCCGAGCATCCGATCGGGGAAAATACATCCTATCCCTCGGAATCCTCACCTTTCTCCGGATAAGGGATAGCGCACTGTTTCAGCTTAATTGGCTAATCCTCAAAAACAATCTTACTAAGAGAAACCACCTAAAGGAGATAATCCCAAACATCTATTTTCTTCTCTGTGACCTCGGTCCCCTCAGTGGTTAGTATTTCTTTAATACTGTGGTAAACCACCTCGTTAACCCAATCCCTTAAACCTTTATGTAATTTCTCCGGACAAACATCCTATTTCTCCAATCGCATTTCGTTTTTCTCCACCCGTAGCAAGCACTTCTCTACTCGTAGAGGGTATTTACTTAAACTCATAACGAATTTCTTCATCCTTCCCGCTTACCGCGCCACTCTCCCCGTTCATTTCTCCGTTTGTACATCCCATTTACTTAAAGTAATAAGCAATTTCTCCACCTTCCCCATCCATTTCTCAATTCACCCCTTTCATTTACTTAAAGTTATAGAGAATTTCTTCATATAACGGAAGCTCCGCGCGACTCGTAGATTCCATTTCTCCATTTGTAAAAGGCTATTCTTCATACAGAGAACGCTATTCTCGATACAAATATTCCATTTCTCCGGACACCGGGGCATTTCTCAAGGCCACTTTTCCTCCGCTCAACCTAACAAAGCCATTTCTCCACCCATACATCCCATTTCTCGATACACCGAGCCCATTTCCCCAAAAATCGATAACAATTTGCACTTTTTACTGAACAATGCGCGAACGTCACCTCGCATTGAACGACTGTCACCTCCCATTGCATGACTGCCACTTCGCTTTGAATGAGTGTAACTTCTCATTGAACGACTGCCACTTCTCTTTGCACGAATGCCACATCGTTTTGAACGAGTGTAACTTCGCATTGAATGGATGTAACTTCCCTTTGAACGAGTGTAACTTCGCATTGAATGGATGTAACTTCTCTTTGAACGACTGCCACTTCGCATTGAACGGCTGTAACTTCGTTTTGAACGAGTGCAACTTTTCATTGAACGAGTGTAACTTCCCATTGAACGACTGCCACTTCGTTTTGAACGACTGTAACTTCTCTTTGAATGAATGTCACTTCGCATTGAATGAATGTCACTTCCCTTTGAATGGATGTAATCTCTCTTTGAACGACTGCCACTTCGCTTTGCACGAATGTCAAATCGTTTTGAACGGCTGTAAAATCGCTTTGAGAGATAGTACTCGTTGGAAGAATTGTATAATATTGCCTATGAGTTGGCTGAAAAGAGTTCACAAAGAACTCGCAAATAGCTTTAGCAATAAATTGATAAGAGAGATAATCAAGAAGATAATGAAGGGAAGAATACAACAAAAATCCTCCGACCCTTTGAAAGAGCCGGAGTGAAAGTATATTTAATAACTTAAGCTAATTCCCAAATTAAAAGTTCTAGGTAAGCCAATGAAAACCTCGGCATCATCTGCGGAATGTGTTAGCCCATTATCTTTGAATGAATTGTATTTACTGTTATCAACTGCGTCTTGAACATAGATTTCATCAAGAAGGTTGAAAATATGGGCGAATAGCTGTAGTTTAACTCCACCAAGCTTAACCGGCAGATCATAGGAAGCATGGAAATCAACAAGAGTATAATTTGGAGCTTTCCAGCTTTGTGTTCTATCAGTGGGATCTGTTCGTGTCAAAGGATCCCAACTTGAGTAGTGATCTCTGTAATGTCTAACTACTGCAGTTGCAGCCAAACCTCTTGCTGGGAAGAAAGAGGCAGAGAAAGTAAGAGCTGTTTGAGGCTGATCTCCGATTTTCAAATCTTTGGAATATATTTTTACATTATTGGTTGTTCGAGTAGAGTAATCTTTGTGAATAGCGTCCGCGTCATTTGTGTTTTCCCAATTACCGAAAGAAGCGGATGCGTCCAGTCTAACAATATTTACAGGCTGATAAGCTACTTCAAATTCTACTCCGTAATGATTAGCGTCGAGATTGGTAAGAACGATAATCCCTTCTTCACCACTTAGCTTATAATCATTTTTCGTAAGAACACGATCATTCCATATTGTATAATAGAAATTTCCGCTGATAGCCAATTTGTTTTTTAATAACGAAACGTTAGTTCCGGCTTCCAATGAAATGAATTCTTCGTTCTTATCATTCCATATCATCTCACCGTCAAAGTCATTTATAACCGCGTCGAAGATAGGAACCTTCGAAACGTACCCTGCATTGGCGTAAACACTGGCGTTTTCAGTAACTCTGAAATTAGCGCCCCCTTTAACCTGGAATCCGTTAATCCAATCAGACTCGGTTTCTATCTTTTTCCCTGAAGCGTCTCCTGTTGTACTATTGAAGTGATCTACAAAAGAGTATTTCACAGCTGAGAAGCCTGCCATTCCGTAAGTTGTTAATAAGTCTTTGGAATACTCTGCCTGAGCATAAAATCCGTACCAGTCAACAGTGTTTGTGTTAAAATAATTGAGTTTATCACCAAGACCAACTTTCTTCCCGGCGGGTCCCCAAAAGACGTTGTCCTTATTAATAAAGTAATCGCCACCAAGTAAATCTCTTACTTCGCGGTAATGATCGATGTCAGCTGTTCTCCAGTCAACTCCGAATGAAGTTTTCAGGTTTTCGTTAATCTTCAGATAAGCTTTCGAGATCAATCCGAACATAGACTGATTGTTTACGCTGTTTCTCAATATAAAGAGAGATTCTCCGGGAGTTTTTGCGTCCCCTATTCTGTCCTTTGCTCCTCTGTTCATAGCGATATTGGCATCCCAATCGATTAATCTGGAAGGACTGGAATTAATATATATACCAGCTGAGTTATTGCTTGGAAGTCTGTTCTCGAATGTTCCGGTACCACCACCGTGACCTCCTGACCAATAGAAAGTAGAATATAAGCTTAATTTATTGGATAACTGAGAATACCAGTTCAGGTTCATAATAGGTTTGTGAAAGAAATTTTCTCTTTCGTTTATGAAATTGGGATCGTATCTGTCATGTTCACTTGCTTTCGAGCTAAAGATAGAAGAGAAATATTGTTTCCCTTTGTATGAAGAACTTACTCTGTTCCAATTTTGGTTATAATCGGTTCCTGCTTCTTCGAATTTATCAAGAGCAGCTTGAGAGTAACCTAGATCTTTTGCCAATTCATGGCTATAGGCGGCGATATTCTGTTTATAAGAATTTTGTCCGTGACGTTGAGGAGCTCCCAAGGCATAAAGCTCTAATCGATTTTCTTTGTTAATATTGTAACCCAAACCGAAATAATAAGCCCATGAGTCGGTCCATGTTTTGTCTACGACCCCATCACCGAGTTTGCGAACAATTGCAACGTTTGCTGCCCATTTCCCATTAATTACTCCGGTATTAGCCGCGAAAGTAGATTTAAGGAAGCTCCCGCTACCGAATTCTTGCTTATACTTAACTCCGAATTTTGCTTCGGTAGGATCGGTTATTACGTTCATTGTTCCGCCGATAGAAGGGGTAGCGAGGTTAACAGCGCTCAAACCACGCTGAACCTGAATAGAACTGGTTGCGTCACCAACACCATCCCAGTTTGACCAATAAACCCAACCGTTTTCCATGTCGTTAACCGGAACTCCATTGATCATGATCGCAACGTTGCGTTGGTCGAATCCACGAACATTTATTCTAGCGTCTCCCGATCCGCCACCTTGTGCGGTAGAATAGACACTAGGAGTAGTATTAAGGACCAAAGGAATATCCTGTGATCCGAGTTTAAGTTGCATATCTTTTTTGTCGATGTTGCTAAAAGCTACAGGTGTTTCTCTTTCCTTCGCGCGATCAGCCAAAACGGTAACCGATAAAGAGAATTCATAATCTTTCAATTCGAAATCGAGTTCCATATTATTTGAAAGATCAATATTCACTCTTTGGGTTTCGAATCCGATGTAACTACAAATTACGATATAACTACCTTCCGGAGCGGAAATAACAAAATCTCCGTTTCCATCCGTGGGAGCTCCAATTGTAGTAGATTGAAGATAAACATTTGCGCCAACTAATTTCTCACCGGTTTGAGCCGAGGAAACGTTACCGGAGATAGAATATTGTTGGGCAAAGAGAGAAAGTGAAAACGAAAAGAAAACAAAAAGGAATTTGTAGAGTTTAGACATTCTTGTCTCTCTAAGTTAGTTATTAGATAGTGGATTAATACTGCGTGTATAAAAAAGTTCGATTTGATTTCTAAGAGTCATTGCCATTTCTTCAAGTAATGAAAAAGTTGCTAATAACGATAATAATTACGATATTCTTCGCTCAACAAAAACAAGAGAAGTTTTCATGAATTGTTTTTGTTGCTTTTTGTTACTTCCGATGGAAAGTTAAATAATCGGGGGAAAAATGCAAAGTTATCTTTTTGTTAAGTGGGAAAACTGTTAATCAAGAGAGAATAAAAATGAGTGATGTATTGAGTTTGAAGGAAAAACTGAAAAAGATAAAAATGGTGATAACCGATGTTGACGGAGTATTAACCGACGGTGGGCTATACTATTCCGGTGACGGTATGGTTATGAAACGTTTTGATGTTAAGGATGGTATGGGAGTAGTGCTTTTGAGAAAGCATGGAATTAAATGTGGCATTATCTCTACAGATGTTTCCCAAATAATTGATAAAAGAGGGGAACGCCTGAAGATGGACTTCGTTTATACGGGGATTTGGGATAAAGAAACAAAGATGAACGAAGAATGCGAAAAGCAGGGTATATTAAAGGAGAACGTTGCATTTATTGGTGATGACGTGAACGACAAAAGTATTATGGCTCTTGCCGGATTTACCGCCGCTCCTTCGGACGCAGTTCCGGAGATAGCCGAAATGGCAGATTATCTTTGTAAAAAAAGAGGTGGGCGCGGTGCTTTCAGAGAATTAGCCGAATTAATATTGGGCGCCCAAACCGAACAAATATAAAAATTGCAACGCTCCTTTCTAGGGGCGTTTTTTTTGCACTCGACTTCAGACTAAAATTAATAAGTAAGGTAAATCTGTGATTTTAATAAATAATACAAAACTGCGGAAAAAACTTTTTTTATGAGGGTATAACAAAAAATATAACTTAGGAAGTAAACTCTATTGTGTTTTTTGTATTATTATTATTAGATTTGCGTGTGCAAAAAAGAAGCACTATTGGGAATCAAAAGGAAAAACGTTAAAAAAAAAAGATATTTGCATATGTATTTCATACAACTAAAATATAATACTGGAGAAACATGGAAGAAAGTATTACCCCTTTAAAGAAGGGTATTCTGGGGGTCCAGATGCTTTTTGTAGCTTTCGGCGCCCTCGTACTGGTCCCACTACTCACGGGATTAGACCCTTCTATCGCATTATTCACCGCCGGCATCGGCACCCTCATTTTTCACGCTATCACAAAAGGTTCGGTTCCAATATTTCTCGCAAGTTCATTCGCTTTTATCGCTCCTATTCAATTCGGAATAGCAAATTACGGTATTGGCGCTACTTTGGGAGGATTGGTATCAGCCGGTATCATTTATATGCTTCTTGCTCTTATGATTAAGGCAAAAGGATCTCAGATTATTGAAAAATATTTACCGCACGTAGTTACCGGACCTGTAATTATGGTTATCGGTTTGAAGTTAGCTCCCGTCGCTGTAGGAATGACGAAAAACTTCGGTGGAACAACAGAAGTAGATTCGCTCGCTGTTGTAATCGCTATGGTAACGTTGGCTGTTACGATGTTTGTTGTAATGAAAGGAAAGGGAATAATCGGTTTGATTCCTATCTTTATGGGAATTTTGGCCGGATATCTACTTTCTGCGGTTTTAGGAAAAGTTGATTTTACTCCGGTTATCAACGCTCCTTGGTTTTCAATCCCATGGATCGGAGCTATGGAGAGCGGTGCCTACGCATGGCCGGAATTTAACTTGAGCGCAATTTTATATATTCTTCCTGTGGCAATTGCCCCGGCAATTGAGCATGTAGGGGATATTATTGCAATATCATCGGTTACCGGAAAAGATTATTTGGAAAAACCAGGTCTTCACAGAACGATGATGGGAGACGGTGTGGCCACTTCTTTGGCTGCTTTCTTAGGAGGTCCTCCTAATACTACCTATTCCGAAGTAACCGGAGCAGTTGCGTTGCTAAAGAAATTCGATCCCTTATATATGAGAATTGCTGCAGTTGCTGCAATCTTTTTAGCTTTCTTTTCAAAGCTTGGAGCCATTTTGAAAACCATTCCTGTTCCGGTAATGGGTGGAATTATGATTCTTCTTTTCGGAATGATTGCTGCAGTTGGTGTAAGAACTTTGGTTAAAGAAAAAATAGATCTCGGTGTTCCGAGAAATTTGGTTATTGTAGCGGTCATTTTGATTTTCGGTATCGGTGATATGTCTCTCGGATACGGCGATTTTCAATTGGCTGGTATAGGTTTGTCAGGAATTATTGGTGTATTACTTAATATTATTTTACCAAAAAATAAAAACTAGGAGACTACTCAGATGAAAAAGATCATTGCGATCGCATTTTTATTTATTTCTAGCGTAATGTTTGCGCAGAATATTCAGTTACATTATGATTTAGGTGAAGAGAGAGATTATTTTACATCCACAATAGAAATGTTCAAACCGGACGAATACGGTTCAACTTTCTTCTTCGTTGATTTTGATTATAACAGAAAGTGTAATAACAGTATCGGACTATCCTATTTTGAGATTGCCAGATATATAAATCTTCCATGGGTAAAGGGATTAGCTGCTACCGTTCAGTATAATGATGGACAGGTCGCTATTTATAATGCGAAAATTGGTGCAACTATTGACGCTCCTCTTGGTCATGTGGTATTAGCTGGATTAAGCTATCCTATCGATTTGGGCGTAGTTACCTTAAATACAGATCTTTTGTACAGAAAAGACTATTTAGTAGAAGGAAATGATGTTCAGCTTACTACTACATGGTTTGTACCGTTTTTCAAGGGGAAGGTTTCATTCAACGGTTTTGTTGATGTCTGGACAAAAGACAAAGTTGGAGAGGACGGAAAAGATTTTGTATTCTTAACAGAGCCACAGATCTGGTATAACATTAATAAACACATATCAGTTGGTGGGGAAGTAGAAATAAGCAATAAATTTATCCCTTTTGAAAATGATTTAACTGTAAATCCTACACTTGCTCTAAAGTGGAACTTTTAATTTCAGAGAGGAAATTTGTAAATGGAAAAGTTTTTTGAGTTAGCCAAAAACAAATCAAGTGTAAAAGCCGAGGTAATCGGTGGTATTACTACGTTTTTGGCAACTATGTACATAATAGTAGTAAATCCGAGCATTTTAAGCGCAACCGGAATGTCATTTAGCGGAGTATTGACAGCTACCGTATTGGTAAGTGCTTTCAGTAGTATCGCAATGGGGCTTTATGCCAAGAACCCAATTGTATTAGCTCCTGGTATGGGATTAAACGCTTTCTTCACTTATTCCGTTGTTTTGGGAATGGGTGTCAAATGGGAAGTTGCTTTAGGAGCTGTATTTTGGTCCGGTGTTGTATTTATGATTCTTTCGGTATTCAATATCCGCACACAGATTGTAAAAGCAATTCCAAAGCAGATCAGATATGCAGTTGCTGCAGGTATTGGTTTGTTCATTACTCTTATCGGATTTATCAACGCGAAATTTATTGTTTCAAATCCGGCTACAGTTGTTGGAATGGGTGAATTAACTCCGGTTACAGTTACTTTTATTATCGGCTTATTTATTACAGCCGTATTAGTAGTAAAAAGAATGAAAGGTGCTTTGATCGTCGGTATCGCAATTACAACTTTACTTGCAATACCTATAGGAAGATTATATGGAGCCGATGCAATTGTTAACTGGAAAGGACTATTTGCTTCACCTGATTTCTCATTGTTGTTCAAGTTGGATTTTATCAATTCACTCGACATGGCAATCTGGCCGGTAATCTTTGCGTTCTTGTTTACAGATATGTTCGACTCCTTATCTACATTTGTTGGTGTTGCGGAGGCTGCAGATTTGGTTGATGAAAACGGTGAACCATTGCATATTAAGGAGTCTTTGATTGTCGACTCAATTTCTACTTCAATGGCTGGTTTATTCGGATCATCTTCCGGAACAAGTTTTATCGAATCAGCTGCAGGTATTGAAGAAGGAGGTAGAACCGGATTAACCGCTGTGGTTGCAGGATTATTATTTATTCCGTTTATGTTCTTAAGTCCTTTGTTATCAGTAGTTCCGGCTATTGCTACTGCTCCGGCATTAGTATTGGTAGGGGCATTTATGATGAAGCCTGTAATGAAAATAAACTGGACAAAATATGATGACGCAATTCCGGCTTTCTTGGCTTTGATTTTGATTCCGACAACTTATTCTATAACTCAGGGAATAATCTGGGGATTCTTAAGTTGGACATTCATCAAAGTTGTAACCGGTAAATTCAAAGAAATAACTCCAATGCTGATTGTTATTGATATTTTCGCGATTTTGGCGTTAGTAGTATAAAAATGGAAGCCGGCCTTATGGTCGGCTTTATATTTAATAAAAGAAGAGTTCGATATAATAAGTCAGATTATTTGTAGTTAACAAACTGTGTTGGAAAATCCAAATCCGCATCTTTAATCAATTGAATAACTGATTGAAGATCATCTCTTTTCGCCCCCTGAACTCTGATAGTTTCATCCATAATCTGCGCATTAACCTTTATTTTTGATTCCTTGATCATTTTGGTTATTTTCTTAGCATTTTCCTTGGATATTCCACTTTGTAAATTAATTATCTGTCTTAAACTTCCTCCAGATGCAGATTCCGGATCCTTTGGATCCAAAGCTTTAAGAGAGAGCGCGCGCTTAATAAACTTGGATTGGATTATATCGAAAGACTGCTTCAGTGAATAATCATCCTTGGTAAGGATTGTAATAATCTTATCATTTTTATTTAGCGTGATTTCAGTATTGGAATCTTTCAGATCAAATCGTTGTTTGATTTCTTTAATTGCCTGATTGATAGCATTATCAACTTCTTGGAAATCAATCTGGGAAACAATATCGAAAGATGAATTTTTAGCCATAGTGTTCTCGTTTTTTTATTATGATTCGTATAACAAATAAATAATAATCTAAACTTATAATCAACTATACTATGGTTTGTAGAAGGAAAATTGGGGAAGAAAAACAAATGAAGAGTCGGGGCGACAGGATTTGAACCTGCGACCTCTTCGTCCCGAACGAAGCGCGCTACCGAGCTGCGCCACGCCCCGAAAAATCAGGTTGTAAATTTATATATATTTTGTAATTTTACAAAATATATTTCACGAGAATAGATATATAGTTAAAAAAACGTTTGAATTTTCTTAAAAAAAAGCTATCTTTTAAGAAACTCGGAGAGCGGGTTATGTGTTATGAGGGCAAATACACATCATTTCTTTTTGTTATTATTTTGTATTAAGTCGGCTTTAAGCATCTAAAAATATTTTTAAAAATATTTTATTGTGTTATAATATTTTTTATCTTTGTGGTAAGACGTTATAAAATAAATAATTAGAAGCAACAATTTAACTTAATTGTTAACAAAAAGAGGCTAACCTATGAAAAAAAGAATTACACTCTTTACGGTATTGGTTGCGCTACTAGCATGTAGTGTAATTAATGCTCAGCTAGTCGAAGAGAAATGGGGTTTTGGATTTGGTATTACTTATCCGAGACTTACTTCGACAAATGTTGTAGCTAGTAATACAAATTTCGGTGGTTTTCTTTCCATTCAGAAAAACTTTTCAGAACATGCTGCAATACGTGTTCATGGTAGTTATATCCATCTTGAAGGCGATTATGCAGGCAAGACACAAACTGTTAAGACAAATGCTTTAACAGGAAGTATTGATCTATTGTACTATTTTGTTCCTTGTGAAAAAATCTCTCCATTTATTTCAGCTGGATATGGTGGCGCTTATTATACTCCTGATAATCCAAGAGATAAAGCCTTAGATGAAGGACAATTGGATATGAGCCTTAATTTCGGTCTGGGCTTTGAGTATACCTTTGATCCTGATTGGGCGCTAAAAGCTGAATTAGGTCATCATACAATTTCTGGTTCCGGTTTTGATGGAGCTTATGGAACAGTTGGTGGTGGAATGTTGGGAACTTTTTCCGATAGTTATGTAACTTTTGATATCGGTGTAGTTTACTTCTTTGATAAAGGAAAAGAATCAAAACTTTGCCAACTTTACACAGGAATCAAAACTGACTACGATCCGGTTGATTACGATAAAATCGAAAATATCGTAAAGAAATATATTCCAAAAGAAGTAGTTAAAGAAGTTGTTGTTGAGAAACCTGTTAAGGGGCACGATCAGAAATGGGTATTGGTTGGTGTCAACTTTGACTTTAACAGTGCTAAGTTAAAATCAGAATCATATCCTGTTCTTTTCCATGCTGTACAGGTATTGCTGCAAAATCCTGACATGAAAGTTGAAATTCAAGGACATACCGACAATATCGGTTCCGCTGAAGGAAACATGAAAATATCTCAGAAGAGAGCTGAAACTGTTAAGAAATATTTGGTAGCCAGAGGAGTTAAAGCTGATAGACTTATGGTTAAAGGCTATGGCGAAACTCAACCGATAGCTGATAACAAAACAGCTGACGGTCGTGCTGCTAATAGAAGAATTGAATTTAAGGTTCTAAACTAAGTTTTGAAAAGTCCGGTTTTACAACCGGACTTTTTTTTGTTTTATTTTACTAGTCATATTCATATCTTTGCATGAAAATTATTAACCTTTAATTTTATCCGAGAGATAAAGAAGGGAAGAATGAGAACAGAAAAAATACATAATATCAATAATAGGAGACCTCTGCGACGTCAGTCAAAGAGGATTTTTTGTATATGAACATAAAAGCAAAAATCATCGACGAAGTTGGGCTCTCAAGAACAGTTACAAGATTAGCGCACGAAATATTGGAAAGGAATAAAGGGTGTGATAATGTTGTATTACTCGGGATGAGAACCAGAGGAGAATTCCTAGCTAATAGGATTCAAAATAAAATTATGGAAATCGACAACTCTGAAGTGCAGTTGGGTGTTTTGGACGCTACTTTATATCGAGATGATTTCCGAAAGCGATTAAAACAACCTGAAGTTTCGGTTACGGACATATCCTTTGATATCACAGAAAAGGATATTGTGTTAATTGATGATGTTCTTTATACCGGACGAACCGCAAGAGCAGCTCTTGACGCTATTATGGATCTCGGAAGACCAAATACAGTTCAGTTTTGTGTTTTGGTAGACAGAGGACATAGAGAGATGCCCATTACAGCCGACTTTGTCGGGAAGAATATTCCGACATCGATTAATGAAGAAGTAAAAGTAAAAATGAAAGAAGTTGATGGCGAAGACGCCGTTTATTTAATTGATAGTCCAAAAGAATAAAAGAGAGAAAATATAAATGCCATTATCAAGTAGACACTTACTAGGGTTGCATGGTGTTCCGAAGGAAGATATTCAATTAATTCTGGATACCGCAACCACTTTCAGAGAGGTTTTGGAACGGCCAATTAAAAAAGTTCCTACCCTTAAAGGGAAAACCATAGTTAATCTGTTTTTCGAAAATTCCACCCGCACCAGACTTTCATTTGAATTAGCACAAAAAAGACTTTCAGCTGACACTCTTAATTTTTCCAAAAGCACAAGTAGTACCAGTAAAGGGGAAACATTTAAGGATACGGTAAAGAATATCGAAGCGATGAAGGTTGATATGATTGTTGTTCGTCATGAATCTGCCGGGGTTCCCACATATTTGACGAAAATTTCCAACGCGAATATTATTAATGCAGGAGACGGTCGTCACGAGCATCCAACCCAAGCATTGCTTGATATGTACTCGATTCGAGAGAAGGTCGGCTCTTTTGAAGGATTGAAAGTTTGCATTGTTGGAGATATTGCTCATAGCCGAGTAGCTCTATCTAATATTTATGGTTTACAAACTATGGGAGCAAAGGTTTCAGTATGCGGTCCGGCAACAATGATCCCGTGGGAAATTGAAAAATTGGGAGTCAAAGTATATAATAGTATAGATAAGGCGATAGCGGAAAATGATGTCTTAAATGTTCTAAGAATTCAATTGGAGAGAAAAGCCGGTAGTTCGATTCCAACACTTCGTGAATATCATAACTATTTCGGAGTAACGGCCGAAAGAATAGAAAGGAATAATCCGGAAATAGTAATATTGCATCCGGGACCTATAAATAGAGGGGTAGAATTATCCTCCGAAGTAGCTGACGGCCCGTATCAAATTATTTTGGATCAGGTTACTAATGGCGTAGCTGTTAGAATGGCTGTATTATATTTACTTGGAACAATGCCACAAAAATAGGTGAAAAATGAAAACTATACTAAAAGGATTAGTGATTATGTTGGCTCCGATATCTGAAATGTATGAGGCGGGAGCTCTTGGATTCTCGGATGACGGAACCGCTGTAAAAACAGCTTCTTTACTTAGAAGTGCTTTGGAATATACACAAATGTTTGATGCTCCGGTAATTGAGCATTGCGAAGATGAATCATTGGCCGGTGGTTCGATGAATGAAAGTCTGGTCTGCACTGAACTCGGCTTACCTCCGCTTTCTACGGTTGCTGAAGATCTGATAGTAATGAGAGGAATACTTTTGAATATACAGGAGGTAAAATCCATATAGCTCATATCAGTTCGAAACGTTCCGTTGAATTGGTAAGGGAAGCCAAAGCTAGAGGAGTTAAAGTAACTGGTGAAGTTACAATCTTCATATACTTACCGCAAAAAAGAATTGTCATTTTAATCAAAAACAAGTATATTTTATAACATACTTGAATAAAGGAGAAAAAATGCCTCAGTTATCGCTGTATATAGATGAAAAAACCCTGAGACAACTGGAATAGTTGCTAAAATTGAACATTTATCAATTTCTAAATATGTAGTTAAAAAGTTAAATGAATCAATGCATTCAAAATGGCCGGAGCATTATGAAGACCTGTATGGAGCAATTGATGATGATACTTTTACAATAGAAGAAATCAATAACTTTACTAATTAATTCCCCAAGGGAAGAATTATGAAATACTATTTGGACTAAATATATGCATATTTTTTAAAAGGTAAAGATACAGGGTTAAAGCAGAAAATACTGGCTGAAAACCCCAACAATTTAAAGGTTGCATCAATTATTAAAGCTGAACTTTATATGGAGCTGAAAAAAAAGTCAAAAAAAGGATGAAAAACATAGAAAGAATTACTCAATTCTTATTCCCTTTAGAAACCGTTGATTTTAATGATAATGAAAGTATTGAATATTCAAAAATCAGGGCTGACCTGAAAAAAAGAGGTGAAATAATAGGACCAAACGATCTCATCATTGCAGCCACTGTGAGAGCAAATAATGGAATCCTTGTTACGAATAATACAAAGGAATTTGAAAGAGTAAAAAGGCTTAAAGATAGAAGACTGGACAAAATAAATTCAGAAAAAACAAACTTACTCTTTCTTAGACAAATAAAGCAGGGTCAACAACACCGCCCCGAGGGAAAGTGGAATACTCCACACAGCCGCCAGGGAAAAAGATATATCAATCTTCATCATTATTACCACCGCAAGGATTATTCCCATGAGAGCCTCACCGACAATCATTCCCGATGAGACAAGAATACCGCAAATGATTCTAACATACTTGAATTATAATTACAGCCGATAAGCCCGCCAATCATTACCGCTGAATCCGGGTGAGAATAAACTGTTGAAACGGATCCTCGTGCGACACACTTCTGTACTGAAGCATTTTCATTTTTGCCAACAAGTCCTCCCAGATATTCATAACCGGCAACCGTTACATCAGCCTCGCAACTTAAAATATTGCCGCCATCATTATAACCAATGAGGCCACCAACCATTGCACCATTTATCTTCAACATTCCCCGAGAAGAACATGACGATACTATCCCGCCCCTGTTCTCGCCGATAAGCAGCCCTGCATTCCCAGCAGAGACAGGTGATTCAACTGTGCCTTCAACATGGCAGTTGAAGAAAATACCGTTAAAGCTTTTCCCCGCCAAAATACCAGCATTGCTCCAGTTATAAATATTAGCATCGATTATTCTTACATAACGAACTTCTCCGCCATTGATGAATCCGAAAAGACCCGATTTATCAGATGAATAAATATTTTCAGTGGCATTTACTTTCAAATTACGAATTGAGTAGGCAGGCTTTACATTTTCACTCTCGGTGATTGTTGCAGTCGTCATACTACCGCTGAAGCCCTCTTCACCGCCAATGGGATACCGAAGCTAGCATAACCGGAGAGATTAATATCGTTCATTATTTTATAATGTTTATCAGTTTACTTCGAACTTTATCGAGATGCTTGGCATTACATATAATATAAGGAATTTCCCTACTCCCGTCACCGCTAGCGAAACCGGCACTGTTATCAAAACTGCCCTCATCCTGCCATTTCGAACATGAAATAAATTTCCCTGGCATAGGAGTCACTTCTACTTCCTCAGAAATAATTGATTCAATGGAGTATACATGAAGAGATACAATGAAAAAATAAGTGGTACCATTTTGAAGATTTGAAACAGTGTAGCTGCTTTTCCACCCGGTTTGACAATTCCTGAAAATCGATAATCTCCCTTTAGGGTACCCCATTTTTGAACAATAACTTCAATTGATGTATAATCATCAGGGATTTGAGACTGCCACTCAATAAATACTTTACCACTCCCCGGAGAGGCCTTTACGATCTCAACTTGAGGAAGCGTCAGTTTAGCAGCAGGAATATTCTCATTTCCCTCTGTATCGCATCCTAAAAAAATTCCCACTGTAAGTAAAAAAACGAAGATAATCATCAAATATCTAAACAATGAAAAATTAAACCATGGTGATTTCATATATTAACCTGAATTTTGCTGCAATAAATAAATATTGTACTTAATATAACACGCAAAACTTTTTTTTTAGATACATGTCAAGAAATAATGTTTCAGAAAATTTAAAAATTCAGATAGGAAACTAAAACGGTCGCAACTGCCCTCGGTCATCATAGATAAGCAGCTCGCCGCTATCAAAAAGGCTGAGACAGGCATCAACCACATCTGGATCATACAGTATGCCCCTGTTTTTTGTAATTTCCTCAAGTGCCTTTTCAATGCCCAGGGCAGGTCTGTAGGGGGCGGTGGGTAGCCATCGCCTCCACCACATCGGCGACACAGATAACCTTTGCCTCGACGAGCATCATGTCACCGTCGAGACCAAAGGGATACTCCGAACCGTTGATTTTTTCATGGTGCTGAAGAACTATCGCCGCAACTGGCCATGGAAAATCTATAGTATTTAATATTTGGAATCCGACACTGGTATGCCTTTTGATCACCTCGAATTCTATATCCAGGAGCCTTGTGCTCTTGCTCAATATTTCAGAGGGAATTGAAATTTTACCAATATCATGTATTGAGCCTGCAGTTCTAATTCCTTCAATCCTGTCCGCAGGAAGTCCCATTTCAGTCGCAATAGTCCTGGCGTGGTTTGCCACCCTCCGCTGATGGCCCGCGGTATACGAGTCCCTTACTTCCACACCCTGAACAATTGCCTCGATGGCCCCACCAAGATTTTTCGAAGCAGAACAAAGCTCTCCTGCTGCTTCTGTTGTGCCTTTAAGCGGACTGTGATATCCCTGGCTACTGCGATCAGCTTTTCCTTCCCCTTCCACCTGCTCTGGGTAATCCTGGTTTCCCAACAGGTATTCTTTCACCCGATGCAGCCAGGAGGATAACATTTCTATCTGGGGAAGGCTGCTGATTTCATCAACTTCACTGTTATTATTGCCGACTACAATTTCCCTGAACTTCTTTTTCATCATGACATCCCATGAATAGCCCAGCCTCTCCTGTACTGTCCTGTTGGCGTGGAGAATGTTTCCGTCATTATCCATCACCAGGAGAAAATCATCCATATTATTCAATAGAGACTGGAGTTCATCCCGGCTCTGCTCCAGTTCAATTTCTGTCCTGCGCTGCTCAAGAATACTTCCAAGTTCATTGGCAATAATTTCACTAAAATGATTTTCTTCCTCGGTGAAATCAGAAGCCGACGATTTGTTTCTTCCTGCTTATGCGCTTCAACTTTTCCGCGAAGCCGGCTAAAAACAGTTATTGGGGAAGAACTTGTTTTTTCACCGAAAACAAAATTTTCACTTTTGAATTCATTTCCATCCACAATAATGCGGGCTGAGGTTATATCCCCGTCACTAAGGGAGTCAGGCAAAAGTCGAACAACTTCCTGCAAAATAGGGACTAATTTTTGTTCATGGCTTTGAATCAGACGGCTGATTTCCAGAAGGGTATCACCCTGGCTGAATGGTACCGCAGCTTATCTTTGGCGATTAACTCTTCCATAACAATTCTGCTTATACGGCAACAGAGAAGAATCTTTATGCCTTTAAAATAACCAATAAAGGGGAGAATATTCAAATTTTTTTAAAAATTACCCTGGGAAAACAAAAATCACCAAATGAATAAATTTTTGTATTGTAACGGGAATCCCCTCTATAATTATTACTACAATAAACTACCGAGGGGGGATTTTTGAATTACTCATTTTTTCAGCCCGCCTTTTACAGGGTGGTTTCAATAATCTTAATACTGCTCGCCTTTTCGACGCCTGGATTTACTTCCCCAAAAACAGTGTGAAGTCAGTTAAAGGCTACCTTGACCTGACTTCATGGGACCTGCATAAAGACGGCCCCGTTAAATTAAATGGAGAATGGGAATTTTACTGGAAGATGCTTGAACCGGCCGATTTTGACTCCGAAAAAATTACTAACCGTACCAGTTACATAGATAAAGAGGGTGTAATTGTTTATCCCAATCCGAATGCTGGGAATTTTACACTTCGCCTGAATATTGGAAGTCATAATAATGTTAGTATTGATGTATTCGATGCCCTAAATAAAAAGATCTATTCCGAAAAGAATAAATCTGTAAAAAATGGCAATGAAATAAATTTCAATTTCGAAAACTATTCTGAAGGTCTATACTATATTAGGATTACTTCATCAGAATTTAATTTCATTGAAAAGCTTATTATCAGAAAATAGAAAGAGAACTTCAAAACAAGGGCCTGTTTGGGTTTAAAATCCAGGCAGGCTTTTATTTTGCAACTTATCTGTATTACGCAATGTCTTACTTTAATAGATTAATTATACTTATATGAAAAAACTAGCTGCATTTTCGTTTATTACTTTAGTAATGCTATTATTATCTTCAATATATTCAGTAGCACAAAAAAATAATTTACCCAATGGAGCTGAATACTTAACTCCAATTTCAAAAAAAGATTCTATTAGCCTATCTGGCTTACCAAAACTGACCATGCCTGAATGGTTAAAAGGCCCCAATAAACCGACTTTACCAACAACCGTCGATAATTCTGAACAACCCTGCTGGCGCCCTGTTTTTGCACAATCAGGACTTGAATGTGGCCAGGCATCCGGAGTTGCCCTTGGATTTACTTATGGAATTAATCGCTTAAGAGGTTTAGCCTCAAATGTACCCGAAAATCAGTATCCTGCCTATTTTACCTGGAATTGGGCTCATGGTGGAGAAGGCTGGTATGGCGTAAGTTATTTTCACAGTTTTGAAATTTTGCGGACAGTGGGTAATCCTACTGTAGAAGTTTATGGCGGAATGACCCAGGGTGGACCACAGCGTTGGATGTCGGGATACGATAATTATTATCATGCGATGCATAACCGTATTTCGCAAGTATACCAAATTGATTTATCCGACGAAGATGGAATCAATACTCTCCGAAACTGGATTCATAATAATTTAGAAGGATCGAATATTGGAGGCGTTGCCAATTTTTATACAAACGCCCCTTATGGTATGCAAATTTTACCTTCAGGAACCCCTGAAGCTGGTTTGTTTGTTGTAACAGGATGGAGTTCTGCAAATCATGGTTTGACTATTTGCGCCTACCACGATTCCATTTGCTGGGATTACAATAATGATGGACAATACACCAACAATATTGATATAAATAACGATGGTAAAGTAAATGTTAGGGATTGGGAAATTGGTGGATTTAAATTTGCAAACACCTATAGTGGAGGCCCTTCTTTTGGTAATGATGGGTTTAGTTATATGACCTACAAATCATGTGCAGATCCTTATGGTGGTGGAGGTATTTGGAACAATGCGGCCCACGTGCTTTATTCCAGGGAATCAACCGAACCTTTATTAACAGCTAAAATTACTTTAAGGCATACACGCAGAAATGCTGTGGGTGTGAAGATGGGGTTCTCAACAGATATGTCGGCCGAATATCCTGATTTTGTAGTTGGTTATCCAATATTTAATCACCAGGGTGGTAACTTTTATATGCAGGGAGGTAGTGCAGTTGAAGATCAAACCATTGAATTTGGATTGGACCTTTCGCCATTTTTAAATCAGATTCCTTCTGGAACACCGGTTCGTTATTTTTTACTGGTTGATGAAATAGCTCCTGATTGGGGAGATGGTGACATGATCAGTTATGCTATTATGGATTATACTGATGGTGTTGAAGAAATTGTTTGTGAACAATCAAATGTTCCTTTAACCAACAACGATCTTTCCGTTTTTTGGGTTGATCACACGGTAGAATATGAATCCGTATCGATTGTAACAGACACATTACCTGATGCCACTGTTTATGAGCCTTATGCTGAATCCTTAGTGGCAGAAAGTGGATCAACTCCCTATACATGGGATTATGATATGAATTTTACAGAAACAGAATCAACCGGAACCTTCCCCTCTGTTAGTAGTGAGCAATTAAACCCCAGTAATAATAATGATGGTTATGCTACAAAAGAACTTGATTTTAGCTTTCCATTTCAGGGAATCGACTATGACGAAATCAGGGTTCATGTTGATGGATATTTAACATTTGAAGACCTGTTGGAAAGTTGGCCTTACCAGGTTTTTGACCAATTGATTTATCAAAAGAATAAGTTTATTTCTATTTTCCATTCTGATTTAAGATTGTACACAGGTGATGGAATATGGTACGAAGGTGATGAAAATTCAGCGACTTTCCGTTGGAAAGCTTCCATAAATTCAAATCCAGATACAGAAATTAATTTTGCTGTGGAATTGTTTCCATCTGGCGATATTAAATACTATTTTGGAGAAGATAATAGTTTCCCTTCAGCGGAATGGTTTTCTGGAATCTCTGGAGGAAATAGCAAGAATTACCAGTTTATGAATATTTCTGGTGACGCTACTATTCCTGTCAATCATATTATAGATCTGGAAGCTACACATTATCCAGAGGGTTTCTCAATAAGCCCAAGTGGCCAATTGACCGGAACAGCGCTTCAGAATTATGATGAATTGGCGATTAAATTTCTTGTCACCGACGAAAGTTTGTTAACAAATTCAAAGCTGGTTTATTTTTCAACGGATGGTGCTAATTATCTTGTGGTTAAAGACTATTCTATTGTGGCAGGCAATGATGATATCATTGAATTTGGAGAAACAGTATTTATAAGTGTTACCATCGAAAATTTGGGCATGGAAACAATTGCGGATGTTGATATGCAGATTACTAGTGATGACGTTTTCCTAACCTTAATTGATACCACCGAATTTCTTGGATCATTTAATCCGGGTGATGCAATTACTTTTGAAAATGTATTTTCTTTCGAAGTCGGCACGAACATCGAAAATGGACATAATATTGATTTAAACACTTTGATATTGGATGATTCGGGGAATGATTGGACAAGCCATATTTATCTCACGGCATATGCACCCGAAATTTATGTGTATGGCCTGGTTGTAGATGATGGTGGACTTGATCCCGGTGAAACAGCGGATTTAATTGCTACATTTAAAAATTCAGGCGGAGCTGGTGCCAACAATATTAATATTAACATGTCAACCACCGATCCCTATATTACCATTAATGAATCCTATGCCTTATTGGATGTTTTGAATTCGGGGGGTAGTGCCCAGGCTGTTTTTAATGTCACCGCAGCAGAGGACGTTCCTTTGGCTTATGTTGCAGAAATTAGTTTTGAAATTGAGGCCGATAATGATTATTATGCCACAGACAACAGTTATATTACCTGTGGTTTATTATATGAAGGCTTTGAGTCCGGAAATTTCAATTCTTTTCCCTGGGCCTTTAGTGGAAATGCTTTCTGGTTGATTGATAATGGAGTTACCTATGAAGGATCATATAGCGCCAAATCAGGCGATATTGGTGATGATGAATACTCTGCTATGGAATTGGAATTATATGTTTTAAGTGACGGAGATATTAGTTTTTATAAAAAAGTTTCAAGTGAGAATAATTATGATTATCTGCACTTCTATATTAATGGAATGGAAAAAGATGCCTGGGCAGGAGAACAGGGCTGGGGCCAGGTGAGTTTCCCTATTTCTGCCGGATTAAATACTTTTAAATGGTCGTTTGAAAAAGATTATTCCGTTAGCAGTGGGTCGGATTGTGCCTGGGTTGATAATATTATCATTCCACCTTACGGCGACCAGTTTCCACAATTGAGTGTCGATCCTGAAAACTTTATGATTGATCTGGATACGAACATTGTTTATCTGGATTCTATTTTACTCATAAACCAGGGAAGTGGGCCCATCATATATGAAATAAATGCAACTGATCTTTTAGGTAATACCATTGACTGGATCTCCATTGAAAATACGAATGGCGGATTGAACCCTGATCAGGAGTTGTATACTAATGTTTCATTTGACGCCACTAACCTTGAAGAAGGTCTTTACGAAGGATTTCTTAATGTAACAGATCATATGTCGAATGTTTATGAAATACCCTTTACACTTAACCTCGATATTAGTGTAGGTGTCGATGAACAGAATTTGATTGTTAATAACAAGTGTATTCCCAATCCATTTTCAAACGCTACCCAGATCTATTTTAGTTTAAAACAATCTGTCAACACAACAGTTGATATATTTAATGCACAGGGAACAAAAGTTAATTCTTTGTTACCTTCTACTAAATTGTTAAAAGGGAACAATCGTGTAAGCTGGGATGGAAAAAATGATGGAGGAAGTAAAGTTCCGAATGGTTTATACTACTATCGTATCATGGCTGAAAATAGCATAATAACAGGCAAGGTGCTATTACACGATTAAGCGAAAGGAAATTATATATTTGATTCCCGGATTTTCGTCCGGGAATTTTTTTCTAAAACCTAAAATATATAAAAGGATTAAACCCTGAAGAAACCATGGAGCTGTAAGATAATACAAAAAGAATCAGTGCAATTACTGACATCATCAAATGTTGTTTCCCTGAAAGCAATTCCCTGTAAAAAATGTATTTTTCAGTTTTCCTTCCCCAATTAAACAAAGTAATAAAGGAGAATAAAAATCCGAATCCCAGTATCCACAAAAACTTGTCACTTACATGGAAAATCTGGTTATTCGTTTTTCCCGAGAACAATGTTTTTGTATAGAAATCCAATTTGCTCGATTGACTCTGATCTGAAAATGACCCACCCAATGATAGTGACAAAAAAGGTAATAATGATACTTGGGTATTTTCCGATTTTCTCAAAAAATTTGAGCAGGAACAGCCTGTCGAGAATGAGGAATAAACCATGAAAGGCCCCCCAGATAACAAAGTTCCATGCCGCACCATGCCATAAACCGGATAAAAGAAATACAAGCCAAAGATTAAAATACATTCGGTTCTTGCTGACCCTGTTTCCCCCTAAAGGAATGTACAGATAATCCCTCATCCATTGCCCGAGCGTCATATGCCAGCGTCGCCAAAATTCTGTAATGTTTTGTGATATGTATGGATTGTTAAAATTCTCAGGAAATTTAAAGCCCATCATCCTACCCAGGCCAATGGCCATATCGGAATAGCCACTGAAATCGAAATAAATCTGGAATGTATAAGCCATGATACCAACCCATGCAGCTGGAGTGGTTAGTTGTATCGCGCTCATTGCAAATACACGGTCAGCTTCGGCACCAAGGACGTTGGCGATGAGCAATTTTTTCGATAATCCAATGATAAACCGATATAAACCAAGCAATTTATTATCTATCGTTTCGTCGTCTTTTCTGTCGGTTATCTGGTCGGCAATTGTTTTATATCTTACAATAGGACCGGCAATTAATTGAGGAAACAGAAGAATGTACATAAGGTAATCACCTATGTTTTTTAAGGGAGGACAAACCTTACGATACACATCTACCGAATAGGTTACAGCCTGGAATATGAAAAATGAAATGCCTACAGGAAGTGCCACTTTTATCCAGTGAATCTCACCCATATCAAGGCCTGAAAGCAATCCATTAACATTATCGATAAAAAAGTTGACATATTTAAAGTAGACAAGCAATCCAATTTTTAGCACTACCGAAAGACCTAAAAGTCGTTTTCTTAATTTGGCATCGGTTGAATGAAAAATCTTTTTTACGATATAAAAATCGACGGCAATGGTACCGACAACAACAAAAATAAATTTCGGAGCACCCCAGGCATAAAAAACAATACTTGCCAAAAGCACCCAATAATTTCGGAATTTGTGTGGCAATATATTATAGACCAGTAAAAATACCGGAAGAAAATAGGCTAAAAAAACAACGCTGCTAAAAACCATTTTTTACTTTATACTTTATATCCAAACTCTTTATTCAATGGTAACTTCATAAATATAACCTTCCATATCCTCAGCCGGAAATGGAACATCTTCCTGCTTGAAAGGAGACTTTGGCCACCAGGCTGAATAATGAAACTCCTGGGTAAAAATTAACAACATTTGGTTGTTAGGAATGCTGGTATATTCGTCATTAATATAACCAACAACGCGTAATTTATCTTTTTCAGGTCCTATTCTCCAGATAATCTCAGTGGGTTTCCATTCTATTTGGAAATAATAATATTCCGATTTAAAAAGCTCATCATCACTTACCGGGGTTTTTTGGGTAACGGCATTGTACCATTCATCCCATCTATGACCAATGAATGTCTGGTTTTGATATTCAATTTCATGAACACCCGTTCCGAACTTTTCGGGTTGCTTGCATGCCATGTCCCAGTTTGTGCAGGTAACCATTACCTTGTCTTCATTTGATGCAGGTTCATCTCTTTCCTGTCTATCGGGGTAGCAATAGCCTGGCCATGTTTCGGCTGCCTTTACAATCTCGAAATCAATTTCTGTATAACTTATTTGAGGAACCCGATCAATGCCTTCTCCTGCGCCATAGTATGGCATATACCCTTCTTTTGTACATACTCTTCTTGCATTATAGGGCTCTAATGATTCTGTAATCAGCCAGATGGCATCAGTAATCCCATTCCAAACATTGTCTTCTGTTAATTGCTCCGTTAATTTTACCTTGACTGTATACTTACCATAAGTTAATCCGTGCTGTGTAATAATTCCCACATTTTCTTTTTTCGGATCATCCATTGTGCAACCTGGATTAGAAATTTTAATGAGCTTATTGGCCGTATCTACTTTAATGTTTTTACCAGGTGTTTTAGTATTGGTAAAAATAATAGGTTTCCTTTTGTTTAATGGGATGCTTGCATTTTTCTCATATTCCGCCTTTGTATAACCTTTTCCAAAAAAGTCAGCTGTTACCGGAACATTGTAAATGGAGTCATCTTTGGGTCGATAGTTACCATAAACTTTGAATGGAGCCTCATCAAATACTTTTTTGGAATTGTTAACTTTTGGTGCAAAATAACTGGTATCAAATGATTGGCCCATATTGTTTTTATTGGGCACCCAAACGCCATTGGTAATTGGCAATTTTGCTTTTACTACGATTTCATTGGCAAGCTTTTTTAAGACTAGATTGCCTAACTTATTGCCGTCGCCAGCCTTGAAGTAATAATATGGATTTACAAAGCGGCCTTCATTTTGTAAGCTTATGTTTTTAATGTAATCGGGTATTTGGTGGAAAGATTTTTCAGGAACGATGACAAACAAAAAATTATAGCTACCCATTCGTGGATTACGTTTCCAGCGGTTATTATCTTCACCCTGCATCAAGTCAAAGTTAATAATGTATTCTGCATCAGCCAATAGTTGATCTTCAACTGAAATGCCCTGGTCTTCTGCTTTTTTTACGATATTATCGAACCAGTCTTTGTTATTCCTGATTTGTTGCATTTTTGATTCAAGCTCCTTTTTAGAAACCTTCTCAAAATAACGAACAGGGCTGCCGAAAAACTTTTCTTCGTTTCGCGGATTACCAATAATTCTTATGGAGTCTTTGATGGTAACCATTTCGTTTGTGAGTAATTTTTTTGTTGACTTAAAGCCCATCGTTACATCTTCGTAACTACCATAAAAGTTTTCTTCACATAATGGATTAAAACTTCCATCCTCATTAATTTCGTTGAACTTATAAGTTTCGTTTTGATAGTATATTTTATAGTAATATTTTGTGGCCTCTGATGTATTGTTCACAATCTTAAACTTGAATTCGAAAAAGCCCGACTCCGTTTGAGATGCTGATGGAATTATAAAGCCTGTGTTGATGGCTTGATTATAATCAACATAAATAACCGAATTTGTATAATTGTCGATGTAGTCAATCAGTTCAATATTACCCGGCTGATTGTTTTGGTTCACACAAGCACTTAACAAACCAATTAAAACAAGGAGAATGCTCTTTACTATTTGTTTTCTAAAGTCCATGTTGCGTCAATTTTTAATTGTTCATCAGTGCTTATATTGTTTTTTATTGCTTTAGCCTCAATGTTTTTCAACCACTCAGGATTATTTTTGATTTCCTGAATCAAATCATAAACAGCTTTTTCTTTTGCCGCTTCCGCTGAGCCATCATCTTTAATGCCGCCCTTGATGATGTATATAGCTTCATTTCTCAACTGGTCATCAACAGATGTTCCACTTTCATGGGCTTTTTCCACGACTTTGTTAAACCAATCGGAATTAGCTTTGATTTCATTTTCTTGAATGACTATCTGCTTGTTGTATTCTTGAACCAGGAACAATCCATCTAAGATTTTCTGGTCACGCAATCTACGGCCTTCTTTATTAGCCTTGGCTATAACTTTCTCTAACCATTCCAAATTGTTTTCCATTTCATGCACATAATCAAAAACACTTTTATCCTTAGGCGTTGTATTGGTAGATGAAAGCAAATAATCTGCATCAAAATTTAGTTTTTCATCTACAGTTAAACCCTTCCTGTCAGCTTCTTCAACCAGCCAGTAAAAATAGTCATGATCAACATGAATACCGGCCCTTCTATCATAATTGCTTTTCCATACAATTCCGGGATAATAAGCATTAAATAATTTCTCTATTACCAACCAATCAATATTGTGCATAAACCTGCCTGTTACCATCATTAGCAATATATCTTTTTCTTCAACTTCTTTCTTGATATCAAGGCCTTTAGCTTCTGTTTTCTTTTTGTAATTTTCGGGATAAACCCAGTTTGCATAATACCAAAAGGCATTATTAGAAAAAAGGTGATCCGTAAAGTTGTAATTGTAGATATTAAAGTAGTAACTATCTCCTGTTACTAACATTTTCGGTTTAGGCTTGTCTGGATTATCCTCATATTTTAGAGAAGGATAAGCCATTTCCCATTGCGGAATCTGACATAAAAGATTTATATTTTTTCCAATATCATAATCAGGATGTTTTGGGGAAGTTGTTACTTCAATACTGTCAATTGTAATATCGTTCAGGTTAATATTTTTAGCCGCCTCAATGTAGTGGATAATTGAATCTAAAGCGATGAATGAACCATAGTTAGACCAGTGAATACCGCTTTTTGGATAGAGGGGATAGGGGGAGCTTTCTTTAATTGAAAGGAAATACTTATTTAAGTCGATAAATCTGATTCCAATATCAACTGCTCGTTCGGTGATATAAGTATAGTTGTTGTATGGATTGCGTTTACGCTTATAATATCCTGGAATTTTTTCTTCAAAAAAAGTAGCTTTATCTGGTGCCAGGACAAATACAAGTTCAGTCCCCAATTCATGCAAGGTATCCTGCACCATTTTTAACTTATGCAATTTAATATCAATGAAATCTTCTCCTATGAATGTTTTTCCTGTCCAGGCGTTCAAATACCATTCGTCAAATAATATATTGTCTTTTCCAACAATGGCCTTATCGGAATGAGCCAGGCTTCGAAATAGAATAATCCAGGCATTTGGTTTCTTAGGCGGGTTGCAAAACCACGATAACCATTTTGGGCCGGCCCGCCGCACTACATCGCTCAAAAAGGCATGGGGTATGTACCAGACAACCGGTTGATTTTCTGACCTCACCGTGCTTGAAAACCTTCAAATCGGGCAGAAGATCCCCAAAAAGTTAGAGAGCGAACCATGGACAGTGGAAAGGATATACGAACTCTTCCCCATTCTTTCCGAAAGACACAGTCAACATGGCGGCACCTTGAGCGGTGGGGAACAACAGATGCTCACGGTGGCAAGAACCCTCATGGGCAACCCCGAAATTCTGCTGCTGGATGAACCGGTTGAGGGGTTGGCACCGCTTCAATAGTAAAGGATCTGGGTGCACAGATCCTGAGGCGTACAAAAAATGGGCCAAACCATTCTCTTTTCCGAACAGAATATCCGGTTTGCCACCATGACGGACCTGGCGCGCCTATGTGATCGACAACGGCCGAATTCGATATCAGGGATAAAAAGAGGAACTGAGCGCTAACCAGGAAGTCAAAGAAAATTATCTGATGATATAGCAACGCTACCGCCCTGATGGCACTCGAAAAATCAGAACTGGAATCCCTGAGGACAAACACCGGAGGGACTACGAAGACTTTCATTAACCCGGACGTCATCATCACCGATGTCA